>NZ_JBSGDV010000010.1:0-295622 GCF_053602555.1 Nonomuraea sp. NPDC004354
TCGTTGTGTCTTAATTTTACCGTTTCGTCCGACTTGCTGTCAAACCGGGCGAACCAGCTACAATCTCGACCACCCCGCTTCCGGGGCAACCCTCTCATCTTACCGTGACATTTGGCCGTTGTCCAATCACCCGGTTTTTCGGATGATGCGACGCCGTACCAAGTGGTGGCTGTGTTGGAGAAGGAGTGGCCCCTCGGGGCCCGTCCGCCGTCATGCGGCGTCCGGCTCGCTCCCGGGGCACAGACGAGATTAGGTCGGGATCGCCCTCACGTCAAATCTGCGTCCGGCATGTCGATCTCTGCCCCTATCCTCCACTAGGTGACCGCCACGATCGCCGCACCCGAGAGCCCGACACGCGCCCTCCCCCGTACCCCTCCCTGGCTCGCCGTCGTGGCGGGCGTCGTGGCCTGCGCCGTCGCGCTCACCGGGTCGGGCGGCGCGACCCTCAACGGGGACGAGCTGGCCACCCTCAGCGCGGCCAGGCGCGGCATCTCCGGCATGTGGGAGCTCGCGCAGCACATCGACGGCCACTTCCTGCCCTACTACGTGTTCATGCACTTCTGGACGGCGTTCGGCGAGGCGGAGCTCTGGCTGCGGCTGCCGTCGGCCGTGGCCATCGGCGTGGCCGCCGCCTTCCTGGTCTGCCTCGGCCGGCGCCTGCACGGGACGACTGCGGGCCTGACGGCCGCGGCGCTGTTCGCCGTGCTTCCCTCGGTCTCCTACTACGGCGCCTTCGCCAGGTCCTACGCCTTCGCCGCCGCGGCGGTCACGATCTCCTTCTGGTGCCTGCACCGTGCCCGATGGGTGCGGTACGCGGTGTCCGTGGCCTTCGTCGGCTGCACGCACCTGTTCGCCGTCCTGGTCCTCCCCGCGCACCTCGCCCTGCTCCGCAGGGGTACCGCGAGCGCCAGGGACGCCGGAGGCACCGCGAGCGCCAAGGGCACCTGGGGCATGGTCCTGGCCATGGCGGCCGGGTTCGTCCCCGCGGCCGTGCTGGGTCTCATCGGGTACGGCGAGCGCCACGCGATCAGCTGGATCCCCCAGCGTGGCCCCGAGGTGCTGCTGAAGTTCCCCAAGATGGCGGCGGGGGCGAGCGGGATCGGCCTGCTGCTGTTCGCGGTCGCGCTCGCCGGTGCCGTCCTCATGATCAGGAGGGACACCCGGTGGGGCCTGGCGCTGTCCGGCTGGCTGCTGCTCCCGCCCGTGCTGCTGCTGGCGGTCTCCCACCTGGTGACACCCGTGTACGTGGACCGCTATCTCTTCGTCACCGCTCCCGCGCTCGCGCTGCTGGCGGCGATCGCGGTGGCCGAACTGCCCCGCTTCGCCGTACCGGCCGCCGTGGCCCTCACGGTCGCCGCGGGCGCGCTGGCCGTACCGCAGCACGGGGAGATCAGGGAGCCGAACGGCCGCTTCGAGGATGTGCCGTGGGCGATCCGGCGGATGAAGCTCGAGCCCGGTGACGCGATCGTGTACGGCCAGAGCTCGCTGCGCACCGGCTTCGACTACTACGCCGCGGCTGTCATGCCGGACGACGTGCTGCGGGAGAGCACGGCGCCGGCCGCCGACAGTTTCGCCTACCCCGAGAAGGCGGACGTCGCCGCCGCACTCGCGGGCCGCGACAGGGTCTGGCTGGTGTGGCGCGGCGCGAAGGACGCCGACCTGCCGGCGATCGAGAAGGTACGGCAGGCGGGCTTCGACCGGGCCCAGGCCTGGCACTCGGCCGACATCCCCGGCCTGACGGTCTCCCTCTACACGCGAAAGGCGGGCCTGCCCTGAGGACAGGCCCGCCGGCGGTCGGGCGGGTCAGCCGACGATGACGCCGCCGATCGACTTCTTGCCGCGGCGCAGGACGAGGAACCGTCCCTGGATCAGGTCGTCCGCGCCGGGCGTGAACGCCTCATCGGTGATCTTGACGTTGTTGAGGTACGCCCCGCCCTCCTTGATCGCACGCCGGGCCGCCGACTTCGACTCGACCAGGCCACTTTCGGCCATGAGGTCGGCGAGGGTCGGGCCCAGCGTGGCGACCCTGGCCAGCGGGACCTCCGCCAGCGCCGCCTCCAGCGTCGCGGCCGGCAGGTCCTCGAGCGTGCCCTGCCCGAACAACGCCTTGGATGCGGCGACCACGGCGTCGAGCTCGGCCTTGCCGTGCAGCAGCTCGGTGAGCTCCTCGGCCAGGGCTCGCTGCGCCTCGCGGGCGAAGGGCCGCTCGGCGACGGCCTTCTCCAGTTCCTCGATCTCCTCGCGGCTGCGGAAGGTGAACACCTTGAGGTAGTGGATCACGTCGCGGTCGTCAGAGTTGAGGAAGTACTGGTAGAAGGCGTAGGGCGAGGTCATGGCCGGGTCGAGCCACAGCGCGCCGCCCGCCGTCTTGCCGAACTTGGTGCCGTCGGCCTTGGTGATCAGTGGCAGGGTGAGCGCGTGGACGTGCCCGCCCTCGACGCGGCGAACCAGGTCGACGCCCGCGGTGATGTTGCCCCACTGGTCGCTGCCGCCGATCTGCAGCGTGCAGCCGTGCCTGCGGTACAGCTCCAAGAAGTCGTTCGACTGCAGGATCTGGTAGCTGAACTCGGTGTAGCTGAGTCCCTCACCGGCCAGGCGCGCCGAGACCGACTCGCGGGCCAGCATGCGGTTGACGGGGAAGTGCTTGCCGATGTCGCGCAGGAAGTCGATCGCGGACAGCTCGGCGGTCCAGTCGAGGTTGCTGACCATGAGCGCGGGGTTGGGCTGGATCTCGAAGTCGATGAAACGCCCCACCTGGCCGCGCAGCCGCTCCACCCATCCGGCGACGACGTCACTGGAGTTGAGCGCGCGCTCGGAGTTGCGTCCGCTGGGGTCGCCGATCAGCCCGGTGGCGCCACCGACCAGGCCGATGGGCCGGTGGCCGGCCAGCTGGAAGCGGCGCAGCGTCAGCAGCGGCACGAAGTGGCCGACGTGCAGCGAGGCCGCGGTCGGGTCGAAGCCGCAATAGACCGTGATCGGCCCCTTGGCCATGGACGCCCTGAGGGCGTCGAGGTCGGTGGACTGCGCGATCAGGCCTCGCCACGCGAGGTCGTCGAGGATGTCGGTCACGATTCCGGCTTTCCCAACATGTAGTGGTTGACGGGGACTAGCCTGCCCGATACACACGCATCCTCGCCACTTGGATACGCTCGGTGTCCATGTGGAAGGTCCGTCGCGAGCTGACCGTTCTCAAGATCCTAGGGGCTCTGGCCTGTGCCGGGCTCGGGGTCTACTGGTACCTCGGCGGCGACGTGCGCGGCGTCGTCCTGGCCGTCCCCGCGACCTTGCTGGTCGGCGCGATGGCGGCCAGGGACGTGATCGCCCCCGTACGGCTGGCCGCCGACGAGAGCGGCATCACGGTCGTGCACGGCTTCGCCGGCAGACGGCACGTCCCCTGGGACCAGATCGAGGACGTGCGCGTCGACGTGCGCACGAGGTTCGGGCTGCGCAGCGAGATGCTCGAGATCGACACCGGCGACCACCTGCACCTGCTGAGCGGCTACGAGCTCGGCGGCGCCTCCTGCACGGAGGTCGCGGCGTTGTTGCGCCGCCGCGGCGTGTGAGCCCGGTACGGCGAGACGGTCGGCTCCCCCTCGATCCAGAACCGCCACGGCGTGTCGGCGGCGCTGGAGATTCCCGTCCTGGGTCCTGAGCGGATCGCCGGAGCCGGCTCTCCTTCGAGCACCCGGCCGATCATGTCAAGCCCGTTGTCGGCCCTGCCGAGGCCGAGCGCGGTCGCCAGCCTGGCGGGGCCGCGCGCGAGGTCGCGGTCCTTGGCGGCGGGCCGGCGGGCGCGGGCCAGGGGCAGGCCGGCCACGATCTCGCCGGCGCGCAGCAGCACCGCCGAGCCGTGTCCCTCGGGCAGGCAGACGAGGTTGGCGCAGTAGTGCATGCCGTAGGTGAAGTAGACGTACAGGTGGCCGGGCGGGCCGAACATGACCGCGTTGCGCGGGGTCTGCCCGCGGTAGGTGTGGGAGGCGGGGTCCTCCCCCGGCAGGCCGTACGCCTCGACCTCGGTCAGCCGGACGCCGACGTCGCCGTGCACGAGGACGCACCCGAGCAGGTCGGGTGCGACCTCGTGGGCGGGGCGGTCGAAGAAGTCCCTGGTCAGACGTTGGACGCCCATGCCGCCTGCACGTCGACGGTCTCGCGCAGGGCGGCGATCTGGTCGCGGACCCTGTCGGGGGCCGTGCCGCCGTGCGCCTTGCGCGCGGCCAGGGCGCCCGGCACGTTGAGGACGTCGCGGACGTCCGGCGTCAGGTGCGGCGACACCTTGGCCAGGTCCTCGTCGCTCACGTCGCCGAGGTCGACGTCGTTGACCTGGCAGTAGACGACCAGGTGGCCGACGGCCTCGTGCGCCTCGCGGAAGGGCACGCCCTTGCGGACCAGCAGCTCGGCCAGGTCGGTGGCCAGGGCGAAGCCGTCGGAGGCGGTCGCCGACATGCGGGCGGTGTTGACGCGCATGGTGGAGACCAGCCCGGCCACCGCGGGCAGCACGACGAGCAGCGTGTCGACGGTGTCGAAGACCGGCTCCTTGTCCTCCTGCAGGTCGCGGTTGTAGGTGAGCGGCAGGCCCTTGAGCACGGTCAGCAGCGTCATGAGGTTGCCGATGAGACGGCCGGACTTGCCGCGGGCGAGCTCGGCCACGTCCGGGTTCTTCTTCTGCGGCATGATCGACGAGCCGGTCGAGTAGGCGTCGTCCATCTCGATCCAGCGGAACTCCTGCGAGGCCCACAGGACGATCTCCTCGCCGAGCCGCGACAGGTGGACGCCGATCATCGCGGCGTCGAACAGGAACTCGGCGGCGAAGTCGCGGTCGGCGACGGCGTCCATCGAGTTCGGCGCGGCGGCGTCGAAGCCGAGCTCGGCGGCGACGACGACGGGGTCGAGCGGCAGCGACGAGCCGGCCAGCGCGCCGGAGCCCAGCGGCGAGACCGCGGCCCGCTTGTCCCAGTCGATCAGGCGGTCGATGTCGCGTGCGAAGGCGTGCACGTGCGCCAGCAGCTGGTGGCCGAAGGAGACCGGCTGGGCGTGCTGCAGGTGGGTCATGCCGGGCGCCGCCGTGTCGGCGTGGTCGGCGGCCTGGGCCAGCAGCGCCGTCTCCAGCTCCACCAGCCTGGAGACGATGGTGCGGACGTGGTCGCGGAGGTAGAGCCGCAGGTCGGTGGCGATCTGGTCGTTGCGGCTGCGCCCGGCGCGCAGCTTGCCGCCGAGGGCGCCGAGCCGCTCCAGCAGCCCCCGCTCCAGCGCGGTGTGCACGTCCTCGTCGGCGACCGTCGGCCGGAACTCACCGTTCTTGCAGGCGCGCTCCAGGTCGTCGAGCGCGCCGATCATGCGCTCGAGCTCGTCGTCCGTCAGCAGGTCCGCCCTGTTCAGCACGCGGGCGTGCGCCCGCGAGGCCATCAGGTCGTACGGCACCAGCCGCCAGTCGAAGTGCACGCTCACCGACAGCCGAGCCAGCGCGTCGGCGGGGCCCGACTCGAAGCGCCCGCCCCACAGCCTCATCGGCTTGCCATCACTCACCGTCATACCCTCCGTCTTCTCCGCGAAGTCCCACGCGATCCTAGCCATGCTTCACGTCACGGGCTGCAGCGATCTTGGACGGCAGGCTCCACAGCTGGACGAATCCCTTGGCGAGCGACTGGTCGAAGGTGTCGCCGGTGTCGTAGGTGGCCAGCGAGAAGTCGTACAGCGACTGCTCCGAGCGCCGGCCCGTGACGACCGCGCGGCCGCCGTGCAACGTCATCCTGACGTCGCCGCTGACGTACTTCTGCGCCTCGGCGATGAGCGCGTCGAGGGCGTGCTTGAGCGGCGAGAACCACAGGCCGTCGTAGACGAGCTCGCTCCAGCGCTGGTCGACGCCGCGCTTGAAGCGGGCCAGGTCGCGTTCGACGGTGACGTTCTCCAGCTCCATGTGCGCGGTGATGAGCGCGATGGCGCCGGGCGCCTCGTAGACCTCGCGCGACTTGATGCCGACGAGCCGGTCCTCGACCATGTCGATCCTGCCGACGCCCTGCGCGCCGGCCCGCCTGTTCAGCTCGTCGACGATCTGGAACGGCGTGAGCAGCCGCCCGTCGAGGGCGACCGGCACGCCGCGCTCGAAGGTGATGACGACCTCGTCGGCCTCGCGCGGCTCGGCCGGGTCGGCGGTGTAGGCGTAGATGTCCTCGGTGGGACCGTTCCAGATGTCCTCGAGGTAGCCGGTCTCGATGGCCCTGCCCCACAGGTTCTGGTCGATCGAGTAGGGGTTCTTCTTGGTGGTCTCGATCGGCAGGCCCTTCTCCTCGGCGAAGGCGATGGCCTTGTCACGGGTCCAGGCGAAGTCGCGGGCGGGCGCGACGACCTTGAGGTCGGGGGCCAGCGCGGCCAGGCCCGCCTCGAAGCGGACCTGGTCGTTGCCCTTGCCGGTGCAACCGTGGGAGACCGTGGTGCCGCCGAACTGCTTGGCCGCCGACACCAGGTGCTTGACGATCAGCGGGCGCGACAGCGACGACAGCAGCGGGTAGCGGTCCATGTAGAGCGCGTTGGCCTGCAGCGCGGGGACGCAGAAGTCGGCCGCGAACTCGTCCTTGGCGTCGATCACCACGGACTCGACGGCGCCGCAGTCGAGGGCGCGTTTCTGGATCACGTCCATGTCCTCGCCGCCCTGACCGAGGTCGACGGCCACGGCGATGACCTCGGCGTCCATTTTCTCGGCCAGGAACGGAATGGCGACGGAGGTGTCCAGCCCTCCGGAGAAGGCGAGCACGACTCTCTCAGACATGATCATGGTCCTTTGCGGTTGGCGATGTTGAGCAGGCTGCCCGCGAGCGCCTGGCCCCCCTGCGGGTCACGGCTGATGACCAGGATGGTGTCGTCTCCTGCCACGGTGCCGAGGATGGACTCCCAGTCGGCGTGGTCGATGGCGGAGGCGAGGAACTGGGCGGCGCCGGGCGGTGTCCTGACGATGACGAGGTTGGCCGAGGCCTCGGCGGAGACGAGCAGTTCCTCGGCGATGCGGTTGAGCCTGGCGGCGGGCGACTCGCCGGTGCCGAGGCGGGCCAGCGGGATGCGCCCGCCGCCCTCGCCGGGAAGGGCGTAGACCAGCGAGCCGTCCTCCGCGCGCAGCTTGAGGGCGCCGAGCTCGTCCAGGTCGCGGGAGAGCGTGGCCTGGGTGACCTCGACCCCGCTCTCGGCGAGCAGCTTGGCCAGCTCCGGCTGGGAGCGCACGGCCTGGCGCTGCAGCAGCTCGGTGATCTTGGCCTGTCGCGCCACCTTGGTCATGGGGATGGTCATCGGGACTCCTTCGCCGGTGCCGTCACCAGCCACTGCAGGAGCGCCTTCTGCGCGTGGCGGCGGTTCTCCGCCTGGTCCCACACCACGCTGCGGGGGCCGTCGAGCACCTCGGCGCTGATCTCGTAGCCGCGGTAGGCGGGCAGGCAGTGCAGCACGACGGCCTCGGGCGCGGCGTGGGCCAGCAGCGCGGAGTTCACCTGGTACGGCATGAGCACCGCGACGCGCTCCTCCTTGCCGTCCTGCCCCATGGACACCCAGGTGTCGGTGGCGACGACGTCGGCGCCGTGCGCGGCGACCACCGGGTCCTGGTGGACGGCGACGGTGCCGCCGGTCTGTTCCGCGATCTCCGCGGCCCTGGCCAGGATCGCGGGATCGGGCTGGAAGCCGGACGGCGCGGCGATCCGCACGTGCATGCCGGCGGTGGCGCCGCCGAGCAGGTAGGAGTGGGCCATGTTGTTGGCGCCGTCGCCGAAGTAGGCCAGCGTCAGCCCCTCGGTCCTGCCGAAACGCTCCCTGACGGTCTGCAGGTCGGCGAGGATCTGGCAGGGGTGGTACTCGTCGGTCAGGGCGTTGACCACGGGCACGCCCGAGGCCGCGGCCATGGCGTCGATGCGCTGCTGGGCGCCGGTCCGCCACACGATGGCGGCCACCTGGCGCTCCAGCACCCTGGCGGTGTCCTCGATCGGCTCGCCGCGGCCCATCTGGGACGTGCCGCCGTCGATGATCATGGGGAGGCCGCCCAGCTCGCCGATGCCGACGGCGAAGGAGACACGCGTCCTGGTGGACGGCTTGTCGAACAGGACGGCGACGGTCCTGGGGCCCGCGAAGGGGCGGTAGCCGTACGGGTCCTTCTTCATCGCCGCGGCCAGGTCGAGCACCTCGGCCTGCTCGGCTGGCGAAAGGTCGTCGTCCTTCAGGAAGTGCCGGACGGGTGGTCTAGTCACGGGAGGCCTCTTCGAGGATGGAGGGGAGGGCGGTGACGAAGGAGCGGATCTCCTCGGCCGTCACCACCAGCGGAGGGGCGAGCCGTACCGCGTCGGGCTGCAGGGCGTTGACCAGGAATCCGGCGTTCTGGGCGGCCTGCTGCACCTTGCCGGAGAGCGGCTGGTGGAGCACCAGCGCCAGCCAGAGGCCGCGGCCGCGCACGCCCTTCAGCAGCGGGTGCCGCACCTCCTCCAGGCCCGACCACAGCAGGTCGGCGGCCCGGTTGACGTGGTCGAGGTCGACGTTGTCCAGGACGGCCAGCGCGGCGGCGCAGGAGACCGGGTTGCCGCCGAACGTCGAGCCGTGATCGCCCTTCTCGAACAGCGTGCCGGCGAAGCCGAAGCCCACGCACGCGCCGATCGGCAGCCCGCCGCCCAGGCCCTTGGCCAGGGTGAGGATGTCGGGCACGACGCCGTCGGCCTGGTGGGCGAACCAGTGTCCCGTCCGGCCGATGGCCGACTGGATCTCGTCGGCGACCAGCAGTGCCCCCGTCGCGGTGCAGATCTCGCGGGCGGCCTTGAGGTAGCCGTCCGGCGGCGGCACGACGCCCGCCTCGCCCTGCGTGGGCTCGAGGAAGACGGCGATGCAGTCCTCGGTGACGGCCTGGGCGAGCGCGTCGGCCTCGCCGTACGGCACGAAGCGGACCTCGACGGGGAACGGGCCGAACTGGTCGCGGATGGCCTTCTTGCCGGTCAGCGACAGGGCGCCCATGGTGCGGCCGTGGAAGCCGTTCTCGGTGGCGACGAAGTAGGAGCGGCCGGTGGCCTTGCCGTACTTGACCGACAGCTTGTAGGCGGCCTCGTTCGCCTCGGTGCCGGAGTTGGCGAAGAAGATCCTGGCGGGCTCCTTCAGCAGCTCCAGCAGCTTCTCGGCGAGCAGCACCTCGGGCTCGTGCAGGAACAGGTTGCTGGTGTGGGCGATGGTGGCCACCTGCCGGGAGACCGCCTCCACCAGCGCGGGGTGGGCGTGGCCGAGCGAGTCGACCGCGATCCCGCCGATGAAGTCGAGGTACGGCCGGCCGTCGACGTCCCACACGGTGGTACCCTCGCCTCGGGCCAGAGCCAGCGGCGGGACGCCGTAGTTCGGCATGAAGGCGTTCTCGAACCTCTGATACAGGTTCATCAGGGCATCACCATGGTTCCGATTCCGTGGTCGGTGAAGATCTCGAGCAGCAGGGAGTGGGGCACGCGGCCGTCGAGGACGTGCGCCTGCGGCACGCCGCCCTGCACGGCCGTCAGGCAGGCCTCCATCTTGGGCACCATGCCGCTGGACAGCGTCGGCAGCATCTCGGCCAGCTCGGCCGCCTTGAGCCGGTCGATCACGTCGGTGTCCTCGGGCCAGTTGGCGTACAGGCCCTCGACGTCGGTGAGCACGATCAGCTTCTGCGCGTCGAGCGCGACGGCCAGCGCGGCGGCGGCGGTGTCGGCGTTGACGTTGTAGATCTCCCCGTCGTCGCCGCGGGCGACGCTGGAGACGACGGGGATGCGGCCGTCGTCGAGCATCGCCCGGACCGCGCCTGGCTCGACCCTGACGATCTCGCCGACCTGGCCGATGTCGACCGGCTCGCCGTCGACGACGGCGTGCTTGCGCTCGGCGGTGAACAGGTGGGCGTCCTCGCCTGACATGCCGACGGCGAACGGGCCGTGCCGGTTGATCAGGCCGACGACGTCGCGGTTGACCTGGCCGACCAGGACCATCCTGACGACCTGCATGGCCTCGGGCGTGGTGACCCGAAGCCCCGCGGTGAACGTCGACTCGATGCCCAGCCGGTCGAGCTGGGCGTTGATCTGCGGCCCTCCGCCGTGCACGACGACGGGCTTGAGGCCCGCGTAGCGCAGGAAGACGATGTCCTCGGCGAAGCCCTCCTTGAGGGAGTCCTCGGTCATGGCGTTGCCGCCGTACTTGATGACGACGGTGGCGCCGCTGAACCTGGCCAGCCAGGGCAGCGCCTCGATCAGCGTGCTCGCCTTGGCGAGCGCTCCGTTGGCCCTCATGAGCTGTACGCCGAGTTCTCGTGGACGTAGGCGGCGGTCAGGTCCGTCGTGTGGATGGTCGCCGAGTGCGGTCCTGCCGACAGGTCGATGGTGATGGTGACGTCGCGGGGACGCATGTCGACCTTGGCGCGGTCGTCGCCGACGGCGCCGCCCCTGCAGATCCAGATGCCGTTGATGGCCACGTTGATCCGGTCGGGCTCGAAGACCGCGTCGGTGGTGCCGACCGCCGACAGGACGCGGCCCCAGTTGGGGTCCTCGCCGTGGATGGCGCACTTGAGGAGGTTGGAGCGGGAGACCGTACGGCCGACGGTGACCGCGTCGTCCTCGCTGGCCGCGCCGACGACCTCGATGGCGATCGCCTTGGAGGCGCCCTCGGCGTCGACCAGCAGCTGCCGCGCCAGGTCGGCGCAGACCTCGGTGATCTTCTTCTCGAACTCGTCGAGGTCGGGGATGATGCCGGAGGCGCCGCTGGCCAGCAGCAGCACGGTGTCGTTGGTGGACATGCAGCCGTCGGCGTCGAGCCGGTCGAAGGTCTTCGACGTGGCCTTGCGCAGCACCGTGTCGAGCTGCTCGGCCGACAGGTCGGCGTCGGTGGTGATGACGCACAGCATGGTCGCCAGGGCGGGGGCGAGCATGCCGGCGCCCTTGGCCATGCCGCCGACCATGTAGCCGCCGTCGCCGCGCTTGAAGGAGATCTTGGAGACGGTGTCAGTCGTGCGGATCGCGTCGGCCGCCGCCAGGCCGCCGTCGCGGGAGAGCTGGGTGGCGGCGCTGTCGACGCCGGCCAGCAGCCGGTCCATGGGCAGCCGCTCGCCGATCAGGCCGGTGGAGCACACCGCGATCTCGCCGGCCGAGTCGGCCAGCACCTCGGCGACCTTCTCCGCCGTGGCGTGGGTGTCCTGGAAGCCCTCGGGACCCGTGCAGGCGTTGGCGCCGCCGGAGTTGAGGACGACCGCGCGCACCCTGCCGCCGGCCAGGACCTGCTGTGACCACAGGACAGGGGCGGCCTTCACGCGGTTGGCGGTGAAGACGCCCGCCGCGGCGCGGCGGGGCCCCTCGTTGACGACGAGGGCCAGGTCGCGGTGACCGCTGGCCTTGATGCCCGCGGTGATGCCCGCGGCCTTGAACCCGAGGGGTGCTGTGACGCTCATGCGTCCTCCTTCGTCGGACGCATGAGCGTCAACGCACAGTGTTTGATGGTTCCCTCGCCACGCTCGCTCACGGGGCGACTCCGTTCTGAGGAAGGCCGAGCTCTTCTGGTAGGCCGAGGGCGAGGTTGACGCTCTGGATCGCGCCGCCCGCCGTGCCCTTGGTGAGGTTGTCGATGGCGATGACGGCGACCACGCGGCCGGCTCGCTCGTCCAGCGTGACCTGCAGGGCCGCGGTGTTGGCGCCGTAGGTCATCGCGGTGGCGGGCCAGGTGCCTTCGGGCAGCAGCGTGACGAACGGCTCGTCCTTCAGCGCGCTGTCGTAGGCCTCGCGCAGCGTGGCGGTGGTGAGGCCGGGGGCGGCGGGGGCCGTGCAGGTCGCGAGGATGCCGCGGCTCATCGGGGCCAGCATCGGGGTGAAGGCGACGGTGACGGGGACACCCGCCACGGCCGACAGGTTCTGCTCCATCTCGGGCGTGTGGCGGTGGACGCCGCCGACGCCGTAGGCGCTGACCGAGCCCATGACCTCGCTGCCGAGCAGGTGCGGCTTGAGCGCCTTGCCGGCGCCGCTGGTGCCGGTGGCGGCCACCACGACCACGTCGGGCTCGGCGAGCCCTTCCGCGAAGGCCGGGAAGAGGGCCAGGGTGACGGCCGTCGGGTAGCAGCCGGGTACGGCGATGCGCCGGGCGGCCTTGAGCAGGTCGCGCTGGCCGGGAAGCTCGGGCAGGCCGTACGGCCAGGTGCCCGCGTGGGCTCCGCCGTAGAACTCCGCCCACGCGGCGGGGTCGGCGAGCCGGTGGTCGGCTCCGCAGTCGACGACCACCGTGTCGTCGTCGAGCTGGGCGGCGACCGCGGCGGACTGGCCGTGCGGGAGGGCGAGGAAGACCACGTCGTGGCCGGCGAGGGTCTCGGCGGTGGTTTCCTGAATGATCCGGCCGGCCAGCTGGGGCAGGTGCGGCTGGTGGGCGCCGAGCGGGCTGCCCGCGCTCGCGGCCGCGGTCAGCGCGCCGATCTCCAGCTCAGGATGCATGAGCAGCAGGCGCGCGAGCTCACCTCCGGCATAGCCGCTGGCTCCGGCGATCGCCACACGCTGCATAATCATTCACCCTTACTCATGCTCTTGCTTAGAAAGATTATGCATGTGAGTCGATGAACATGCAAGCAAGCTCGGCCTGCGCGCCCGCATCGTGAGATGGGACTAAACACCCAAAGAGTGCATAATCACTCAGAATTGAGGATCTAGCGTCACGTACCTACCGGTCGGTACTGTGAAACTCCGGTTCACAGACCCTGCGGGAGTTCTTGCCCATGAGCATCACGCACACCCAGGTCCAGGCCCAGCTCACGGCGGCGGGCCAGCTGTTCGAAACCGAGGCGCTCGACTCCGGGATCCGTACGTGGAAGCACGCACCCGGACACTTCCGCACGATGCTCGAGAACAGTCGGTTCCAGGGCGAGAAGGACTTCCTCGTCTACGAGGACGAGCGGATCAGCTACGAGGAGCACTACCGGCAGGCGGCCACCCTGGCGCGCAGGCTCGCCGAGGAGTACGGCGTCGCCAAGGGTGACAGGGTCGCGATCGCCATGCGCAACTACCCGGAATGGGTCGTCTCCTTCTCCGCCGTGCTCGCCGCGGGGGCGATCGCCGTACCGCTGAACGCGTGGTGGACCGCGCAGGAGCTCGCCTACGGGGTCACGGACTCGGGCGCCAAGGTGCTGATCGCCGACGGCGAGCGCGCCGAGCGGCTGGCCGGCACAGGCGTGCCGCTGATCGTCACCAGAGGATCGGGACACGGCAGGCCGTGGAACGAGGTCATGGGCGAGGTCAGGCCGGACGTGACGCTTCCCGAGGTGGAGCTGTCGCCCGAGGACCCGGCCACCATCTTCTACACCTCCGGCACGACGGGGCTGCCCAAGGGCGCGCTCGGCAGCCACCGCAACCTCGGCCAGGCCCCGATGACCGTCGCCTACTCGCTGATCAGAGCGGTCGTCATGGCGGGCAAGGACCCGTCCGGCCTGACGGGTGAGCGGCGCGTGACGCTGCTGACCGTGCCGCTGTTCCACGTGACGGGCTGCTTCGCCGTCCTCATGGGCACCATGTTCACCGGAGGCGCTCTCGTGCTCATGTACAAGTGGGACCCCGAGCGGGCGCTGCAGCTCATCGAACGCGAGCAGATCACCGGCATGACCGGCGTGCCCACCAACGCCTGGCAGCTGCTGTCGCACCCCGACGTGGGCAAGTACGACCTGTCGTCCCTCACCGGCATCTCGTACGGCGGCGCCCCCGCACCGCCCAAGCTCATGGAGCGCATCAGCGCCGAACTGCCGGGCCGCGCGCCGAGCAACGGTTACGGCATGACGGAGACCACGGCCCTGGCGATCAACAACGCGGGCGCCGACTACACCCGCAGACCGGACAGCATCGGACTGCCCTCCGCCGTCGTCGACGTGCGCGTCACCGACCCCACGGGCGCGCCGCTGCCCGCCGGCGAGGTGGGCGAACTGTGCCTGCGGGGACCCAACGTCATCCTCGGCTACTGGAACAAGCCCGCGGCGACGGCCGAGACCTTCGTCGACGGGTGGCTGCACACCGGCGACCTGGCGCGGGTGGACGACGAAGGCTTCGTGTACATCGTCGACCGGGCGAAGGACATGGTGATCCGCGGCGGCGAGAACGTGTACTGCGCGGAGGTCGAGGCGGCGCTGTTCGAGCACCCGTCCGTGGACGACGCGGCGGTGATCGGCGTGCCGCACGACGAGCTCGGCGAGGAGGTGGGCGCGGTGGTCCGGCTGTCGGCCCCCGCCACGGCCGAGGAGCTGACGGCGTTCCTGGAGGAACGGATCGCCGGGTTCAAGGTGCCTGCCCACTACTGGTTCAGGGACAGCGAGCTGCCGCGCAACCCGGGCGGCAAGATCCTCAAGACCCGGCTGCGGCAGGAGGTCCTGGGCCCCGACCGACCCTGATGCCCGGCCCCTGCTGACCGGCCCTACTGAGCGCTGACCGGCCCTGCTGAGCGGCCCGAGGCCCGCTCTTCCGCCGCCCTTGCCCCGCGAGCTCATCCCTCCGGTCCGTACCCTTCCACCCCCTTGACCCGCGCGCATCCCCTCGGAACCGCGCTCTTCCACCCTCTCGACCCGCGCCCTTCCACCCCCTTTGACCCCCTTGACGCGCGCTCATCCCCTCGGGCCCGCGCTCTTCCACCCTCTCGACCCGCGCTCTTCCACCCCTCTTGACGCGCGCTCATCCGCGCCCCTCGGTGGGTGGAAGAGCGTTTTTCTTTTGCTTTGTCGCAGGTCAGCGCGCCACAGGCGGTCGTCGTTACCTCCCGCGTAATCGCAGCCTTGATGTCCCTGATGACACGGTTGCACCACCGGAACGAAACACCCTTCCGAAGGAGCACACGATGACCACCATCCCCGTCACCGCCGACCGCGCCAAGTTCCTGCGCCTGGCCCTGGCCGCGGACGCCATCATCACCGGCGGCAACGGGCTGATCTACCTGCTGGCCGCCGCCCCCGTCGGCGCGCTCCTCGGCGCCGACGCAGGCGTCCTGCGCGAGATCGGCCTCTTCCTCCTCGTCTACGGCGCGGCGGTCGGTTTCCTCGCCAGCCGGGCGACCATCAGCAGGGCCGCCACCCAGGCCGTGATCGCCCTGAACATCGTGTGGACCCTCGGCAGCGTCGCCACCGTCGTCACCGGCCTCATGGACTTCACCACCATCGGCGCGATCTGGGCCATCGCCCAGGCCCTCGTGGTGGCAGGCTTCGCCGAACTGCAGATCATGGGCCTGCGCAAGGCCGCCTGACCCCCTCACCGACCCGCCCCTCTCACCAGCAGGAAAGGACGAGAACACCATGACCATCGTCGAGCGCTACCTGGCCGCCTGGAACGAGACCGACGCCGAGGCCCGCGCCAAGGCCGTCGCCGAGCTCTGGACCGAGGACGCCACCTACACCGACCCCATGGCGGACGTGGCCGGCCACGAGGGCATCGCCGCGGTGATCGCCGGAGCCCAGGAGATGTTCCCCGGCCTGGTCTTCACCCCTGGCGAGCTTTACGACGCCCACCACGACCTGGTCCGCTTCACCTGGCACCTCGGCCCCGCCGGCGGCGAGGCGCTGGCCGTCGGGTTCGACGTGGTGAAGCTCGCCGAGGACGGCAGGATCCGCCAGGTGCTCGGCTTTCTCGACAAAGTGCCCGGCTGAGCGATCCGCTCGAAGGCCCCCGGACCCCGGGGGCCTTCGTCATGCTCGGGCCCTCACGCGGAGGCCGTCACACTGGGCCATCCGGCGGGTGCCCATCATGTGGGGCCATCACGCGAAGGAGCCATCGGCTGGGAGGCCATCACGCGAGGGAGCCGTCACGCGAAGGGGTCATCACGCGAAGGGGCCATCGCGTGGGAGGCCATCACGCGAGGGGCCGGCACGCCGGCGCTTCGTCCTGCCGGGCGGTGGAAAATCCTTTGCGCCGACCCGCGGCCCCGAAAGACAATGAACCCTCGTGTCCGACCGACTCAAGCGCCTGCTCGCCCACTTCGCCATCGACCTGGGTCCGCTGCGCGAATCCCGCGACTACCGGCTGCTGATGGCCTCCGGCGTCATCACCATGTTCGGCACGTTCATCACGATGGTCGCGGTGCCGTACCAGATGAAGGAGCTTACCGGCTCCTACGTCGCGGTCGGCCTGGTGAGCCTGGCGGAGTTCGTGCCCATGGTGATCTGCGGGCTGTGGGGCGGCGCGATCGCCGACTCGCTCGACCGGCGCAAGGTCATCCTGCTGGGCGAGGTCGGGCTCATGGTGACCTCGGCGCTCCTGATGGTCAACGCGATCCTGCCCGAGCCGCAGGTGTGGGTGCTGTACGTGGTCGGCGCGCTGTCCACCGGCCTGGCCAGCCTACAGCGGCCGAGTCTGGAGGCGCTGATCCCGCAGGTGGTCAGGCACGACCAGCTGGGTTCCGCGGCCGTGCTGGCCAGCCTGCGCTGGAACATCGGCGCCATCACGGCGCCCGCCCTCGGCGGCCTGCTGGTGACCACGTTCAGCGTCGCCACCGCCTACGCGGTCGACACCATCAGCTTCGTGCTCTCGCTGCTGCTGCTGTGGCGGATCGCGGCCGTCCCGCCGAAGGAGGACGCCGCTCCGGCCTCGCTGAGCTCGCTGGTCGAGGGCGTCCGCTACGCCGTCGGCAGGCGCGACCTGATGGGCACCTACCTGGTCGACATCGCCGCGATGGTGTTCGCCATGTCGACGGCGCTGTTCCCGTTCATCGTCGACCACTACGGCGCTCCCCAGGCGCTCGGCCTGCTGTATTCGGCCGGCGCGGTCGGCTCGCTCGTCGCCTCGCTCACGGGGGCCTGGGCGGCGCGCGTGCAACGACAGGGACTCGGCGTGATCCTGGCGGCGGCGCTGTGGGGGGCGGCGATCGCGCTCGCGGCGGTGATCCCCAACATCTGGGCGATCTTCCTCTGCCTGGCGCTGGCGGGCGCGGCCGACATGGTCAGCGGCATCTTCCGGATGACCATGTGGAACCAGACCATCCCGGAGGAACTGCGCGGCCGCCTGGCGGGCATCGAGCTGCTCTCCTACGCCAGCGGCCCGATGCTCGGCAACGCCAGGGCCGGGCTCATGGCGCAGGCCGGAGGCGCCCGGTTCTCCCTGGGGGTGGGCGGGTTGCTGTGCGTGGGCTCGGTGGCGCTGCTGGCGTGGCTGCTGCCGTCCTTCCGCACCTACGACGCCAGGACCAGCGAACACGCGCTGGCCGAGAAGGCCCGCCGCGAGGCCGCCACCTCCCAGGCCTGACGCCGACGTGCGGCCCTGCCAGCCCCAGGCCGCCCGGACCTGAGCCCGCGCCGCCCCGGCGACGCCACCCCGCTGGAGCACGCCCGCTGATACCGCCGCCCGGAGCCTACCCGGTGGTACCGCCGACGCAGCCTGCCCGGTGATGGTCTGCCGCCGGGGCGTCGGGCACGCCCGGAAAGGACGCGCCGCGAAGGCGTGGCGCTAGGCGGGCCTGCCCTCGGCTTTCCCGAACGCGCGCAGCGCCTCCACGTCGGAGTGGATTCCGGTGACGTAGTCGGCCACCCATCCGGCGACCTCGGGGAAGCCGCTCTCCTCGACGATCCGTGCGCCCGCCGCTCGTGCGTCGAACAGGGTACGGCGGAGCGTGACGGCGCCGCTTCCCGCGTCGAGCAGGGCCCAGTGGGCGCCCGCCGTGCCGTACGGCATGCCGATCGAGCCGGGATTGACCACCAGCCTGCGGTCGACCAGCCTGACGAACGGCATGTGCGTGTTGCCCAGCACGACCGTGTCCGCCCCGACACCGTCGAGCACCTCGGCCCAACGCCCGATCGTGCTGTCGACCAGGATCATCTCATCGTCACGCCGGGGCGTGGCGTGCACGAACAGCGTCGTGCCCAGAGCGCCGAGATCCAGTTCGCGCGCGTCCGGCAGGCCCGCCAGCAGCTCCACCTGGTCATCGCGCAACTGCCGGCCGGCCCACTGCGAGATCGGGTAGGCGCTCGGCTTGCCGCGGGCGACCTCCACGAGCTCCCGGTCCGCGTTGCCGTTCATCCACAGCGCCCGCTCCCCCAGCGAGACCAGCAGGTCGAGCGTCGCAACGGGTTGCGGGCCCGCGGCCATGTCACCGGTGAGGACGAGCAGGTCGGCCGCCACAACGTCGGGTTCGGCCAGCACGGCCTCCAGCGCGGGCAGGACACCGTGGATGTCGGACAGTACGGCTACACGCATGCCGTTCACGCTGCCGGATCGCCCGCGCGCCCCTCAAGGGCTTTCGCCCGCGGCGGACCGCCCGGTCACCCGCACCCTCGGGTCAGCCGCTCCGCGTCCCCTCAGGCATCACCACCGCGGGTGATCAGCCGCTTTCGCGCCAGCCCTCGCGTTCCTCCACCAGCGCGTCGACCCGCGCAAGGTGCTCCTCGTCGAGCCCTTCGACGACGACGAGCCACTGCGCGTCCTCGGCGTCGTCCTCCCCCGCGAGCGTCTCCCTGACGACGGCAGGCACACCGCCGAGCCGCGGGAACCATTCGACCAGCGTCTCGGCCACCTCTTCGGCGTCGTCACGCTCGGAGAACACCAGCAACTGCCTCATGGACGGCAAGCCTAAAGCCCGGCCCTGCCTCCTCGTTCTCCGGGCGTGAGCGGCGTAGATCACCTACCGTGGGCCCATGGCGTCCGACGCGGTGACACCGGAGACGACTCGCTCGCTACCCGGTTGGGTCTTCCCTCCGGCCGAGGGCTTCGCCGCCGAGCACCTCGATCACCTTCCGGATCTGCCTGCGCGCACGGAGTTGATTGACGCAAGCTTGGTGTTCGTGAGCCCACAGCCGTCCCTCCACATGCGCACGGTCTCGCTCCTGGAGTTCGAGCTGCGACGCCAGGCTCCGGGCACGCTCAGGGTGCGCAGGCACATGAGCGTCATCCTCGGCCCGGCCCAGCGGCCCGAGCCTGACGTGAGCATCGTCCGCGCCGAGGCGACGCACGGCGAGGAGACCTCCTACCAGGCGGCCGACGTGCTGCTCGCCGCCGAAGTGGTGACACCGGACTCTCTCGTGCGCGACCGCGAGCGCAAGCCGCAGCTGTACGCGGAGGCGGGCATCAGGCACCACTGGCGGGTCGAGAACGACGCGCATGGTCCCGTCGTCCACGTCTACGAGCTCGACCCCGCGACCTGCGCCTACGGGCTCACCGGGATCCACCACGACCGGTTGAAGCTCACCGTCCCGTTCGACCTCGACATCGACCTCACCGAGATCGACCGGCTCTGAGATCAATCGGCTCTGAGATCTGGACGAATCCGCGAGCCGGGCGGCACGAAGGTCGCCACGAAAAAGGGGGCCCCGAGGGGCCCCCTTTCACGGTCTCTCCTACGCCCCGCGCAGTTGCGCGCCGACCCGGTCGGCGGCCATCGCGACGGCCGCGTCGCGGGCGGCGGTGGTCTCCTCCACCGTCAGCGTGCGGTCGGCGGCGCGGAAGCGCAGCGTGTAGGCCAGCGACTTGTTGCCCTCGCCCACCTGCGCTCCGGTGTAGACGTCGAACAGCCGCACCGACTCCAGCAGCTCGCCCGCGCCGTCACGCAGCGCCGCCGCCACGTCCGCGACCGGGGTCCAGTCGGGGACGATCAGTGCGACGTCCTGCGTGGCGATCGGGTAGGAGGAGACAGGGGGCGTCTCGACCGGCCCCGGCATGGCCTGCTCGAGGCGGGTGAGCTCCAGCTCCATGGCGCAGGTGCGCGGCGGCAGGCCGTAGGCCTCGACCACCCGGGGGTGCAGCTCTCCCGCGTGGCCCACGAGGACGTCGCCCACGTAGAGGGCGGCGCACCGGCCGGGGTGCCACGGCTCGTGCTGGTCGGCGACCACGGCGAGCTCCACGCGGGCCTCACTCGCCACGAGCCGAGCGGCCTGTACGGCGTCGGCCCAGCCGGCCTGGCGGCCCTGGCCCCACCAGCCGGAGCGCTCGAACTCGCCGGCCAGCACGACGGCCACCCGCTGCGGCTGCCTGGGCAGCGCCGACTCGATCGACTCGAGCTCCTCGGGAGAGGGCCGGCGGTCGACGCCGAGCACGGGCGCCTTGGCGGGCGTGCCCTCACCGGGCCGGTAGACCAGGCCGGTCTCGAACAGCGCCACGTCGTTGAACCCGCGGCCCACGTTGCGCACCAGGGTCTTGAGCAGGCCGGGCAGCAGCGTGGTGCGCAGCAGCGGCTCGTCCTCCGACAGCGGGTTGGCCAGCCGTACGGCACGACGGCGGTCGTCGCCCTCGGGCAGCTGCAGGTGGTCGAGGTCGCGCTCGCCGAGGAACGGGTAGGCCAGCACCTCGACGTAGCCGGCGGCGGCCAGCGTGCGGCCGACCCGCCGGCGCAGCCGCTGCGCCTCGGTCAGCCCGGCGCCCGCCGGAGCCTTGGGCAGGATCGAGGGCAGGTCGGCGTAGCCCTCGAGGCGGATGACCTCTTCGGCCAGGTCGTTGGGGTCGGTGAGGTCGGGGCGCCACGACGGCGGCGTGACCGTGATCATGTCGTCGCCCGTCACGGCCAGCAGCCCGTCGGTGTCGCCGCCGGAGACCACGCCCGTGGGGTCGACGCCGCCGCGCTGCGGCGCCGGGTCGGCGCCCGGCACGACCTGGCAGCCCACCTGCTCCAGGCGGGTGACGACCGTCTCACGGGAGTACGGCACGCCGGCCACGGCCCCCGGGTGGGAGGTCGGGATGGCGATCCGCACGGGCGACACCTCGCTCTGGGCGTGGGTGACACCCGGGACGGCGGTGGCACCGCCCAGGGAGGTGAGCAACTGCACCGCCCGCCACGAGGCGGCCAGCGGCAGCTCGCGGTCGACGCCGCGCTCGAAACGCTTGGACGCCTCCGACACCAGGTTGTGCCGACGGGACATGCGCGCCGTGCCGGTGGCCGAGAAGTGGGCCGCCTCGATCACGATGTCGGTGGAGTCGTCGGAGATCTCGGTGTGCAGGCCGCCCATGGTGCCCGCCATCGAGATCGCGCCCGAGTCGTCGGTGATCAGGATGTCGTCGGTGTCGAGCTTGCGGACGACGTGGTCGAGCGTCTCCAGCGTCTCGCCGGGGACGGCCCGCCGTACGACGATCTCGCCGGTCAGCTTCGTGCGGTCGAAGGCGTGCAGCGGCTGGCCGAGCTCCAGCATCACGTAGTTGGTGATGTCGACGGCCAGCGACACCGGACGCATGCCGGCCCTGGTGAGCCTGGTGCGCATCCACAGCGGGCTCGGCGCGGACGGGTCGAAGCCGCGCACCTCGCGCAGCACGAACCTGTCGCAGGACGTCGGGTCGCCGATGGAGGCGGGGTGGGACGGCTCGGTGTCGGCGGGCAGCTCGATCGCCGCCGGGTCATGGAACGGCACGCCGAAGGCGGTGGCCGCCTCGCGGGCCACGCCCCTGATCGACAGGGCGTAGCCGATGTCGGGGGTGATCTCCAGCTCGAGCACGTCGTCGCGCAGGCCGAGCAGCTCGACCACGTCGGTGCCGATCGGGGTGTCCTGGGGCAGCACCATGATGCCGTCGTGGTCGTCGCCGAGGCCGAGCTCGCGCTCGGAGCAGATCATGCCCTCGGACATGCGGCCGTAGGTCTTGCGCGCGCCGACCTCGAAGCCGCCGGGCAGCACCCCGCCGGGCAGCACGACGGGCACCCTGTCGCCCACCACGAAGTTGGTGGCGCCGCAGACGATCTGGCGCGGCTCGGCCTCGCCGACCTCGACCATGCAGTGGCGGATCGGCTTCTTGAACCCGGTCAGCTCCTCGATCGAGAGCACCTCGCCCACCACGACGTTCTTCACGTCGTGGCCGTGGGAGCTGATGCTCTCGAGCTTGAGGCCGGCGGCGGTGAGCTTGTCCGCCACCTCGTGCGCGGTGACGGCGGGGAGGTCGACGTGCTCCCGCAGCCAGGAAAGCGGGACCTTCATCAGATCTCCATTCCGAACGGGAGGGTGAAGCGGACATCGCCCTCGACCATGTCACGCATGTCTTCGGCGTTGTGGCGGAACATCAGCGTCCGCTCGATGCCCATGCCGAAGGCGAAGCCGGAGTACTTGCGCGGGTCGACGCCGCAGGCGACGAGCACGCGCGGGTTGACCATGCCGCAGCCGCCCCACTCGATCCAGCCCTCCGACTTGCAGGTGCGGCAGGGCGGGTTGCCGGGAACGGCCGAGGCGCCCCTGCACACGAAGCACTTGAGGTCCATCTCGGCCGAAGGCTCGGTGAAGGGGAAGTAGTTGGGCCTGAACCTGGTCGTGATGCCCTCGCCGAACATGACCTCGGCGAAGCGGTCGAGCGTGCCCTTGAGGTGGGCCATCGTCAGGCCCTCGTCGATCGCCAGCCCCTCGACCTGGTGGAAGACCGGCGTGTGGGTGGCGTCGAGCTCGTCGGTGCGGAAGACCTTGCCGGGCGAGACGACGTAGACCGGCACGCCCCGCTGCAGCAGCGCCCTGATCTGCACCGGGGAGGTCTGGGTGCGCAGCACCTTGCCGGAGTCGGTGGACTCGACGAAGAAGGTGTCGTGGTCGGAGCGGGCCGGGTGGTCGGTCGCGATGTTGAGCGCGTCGAAGTTGAACCACTCGCCTTCGAGCTCGGGGCCCTCGGCGACCTCGTAGCCCATCGCGACGAAGGTGTCGGCGATGCGTTCCTGCATGGTCGTGAGCGGGTGGCGGGCGCCTCGGGGCGCGCGGTCCCAGGGCAGCGTGACGTCAACCGTCTCCTCGACGAGGACGCGGGCGTCGCGCTCGGCCTCCAGCTCGGCCTGGCGCGCGGCGAGGGCCTCGTTGATCGCCTTGCGGGCGCCGCCGATGCGCTTGCCCGCCTCGGCGCGGGCCGCGGGCGGCAGGGCGCCGATCTCGCGGTTGGCCAGCGCGATCGGCGAGCGGTCTCCGGCGTGTGCGAGGCGCACCTGCTTGAGTGCGTCGAGATCGCCCGCCGCCTTGATCGCGGCGACGGCCTCGGCCTCCATGCGCGCCACCTCGTCGGCGTGCAGAGGGGTGACCTCGACGGGGTCGTAGTCAGACAAGAGAGAGCTCCGTATCCAGGGCTTGAGCGGACCCGAGTCTAGTCGGATCGGCAGAAAGGGTCGTGCGCGGCGACGCCTGCCTGTGGAAAACGACCGGCCGCGCCTCGCGCCTGTGGAAAAGCCCGTCGGGTCCGTGCTCGCCGTACGGTCAGGCGAAGTCGGGTGCCCCGGCGGGCATGGTAAATCGGAACTCGGCCCCGCCCTCGGGCGCGCGCTGCACGGTGATGGTGCCGCCGTGGGCCTCCACCAGGCCCTTGACGATGAACAGGCCAAGGCCCGTGCCGCCGCGCCTGCGGCTGTTGCCGCGCCAGAACTGCTGGAAGACGCGCGGGGCCAGCTCGGGCGCGATGCCCTCACCCTGGTCTCGCACGGACACGGCAACTCCCCAGCCGACGGATTCGATGTCGATCGTGACGGTGCCCCTGCCGTGGCGCACCGCGTTCTCCACCAGGTTACCGAGAATCTGGTCGATCTTGTCGCCGTCGAGCCACATCTCGGGCAGCTCGCCGGAGACTCGCAGCTGGAAGCGGTTTTCGGGCTCGCCCGCCGCGACCCTGCCAGCGATGATCTTGCGGGCCCGGGCGGGCACGTCGACGACCGCCCGGTGGATCTCCAGCCGCCCCGACTCGATCCGCGAGACGTCGAGCAGCTCGGTGATCAGCCTGGTGACCCTGTCGGCGTCGTTGTTGACGGTCTCCAGCATCACGAGCTTCTGCTCTTCGGTGAAGCGCGTCCACTTGGCCAGCAGCGTCGCGGTGAAGCCCTTGACGCTGGTCAGCGGCGAGCGCAGCTCGTGGGCGACCGTCGAGACCAGGTCGGCGCGGCTGCGTTCGAGCCGCGCCCTGGCGCCGCCGTCGCGCAGGGTGATCGTGACCCGCGCGACGTCGCCGCCGCACTCGGGCTCGCGCACGAGCCTGGCCGCCACGTGCAGCTCCTGCCCGCCGGGCAGGTGGAGCGGCCGTTCGGGCACCCTGGTCCTGGTGCGCAGCCCGCCCTCGGGGTCGAGGCACTTCCACCACTCGCGGCCGTCGTGGTCGCGGAACGGGAACACCTCGTTGATGTCACCGCCGACCGCGCGCTCGCGGCTGACGCCGGTGAGCCTGGCGGCGGCCCTGTTGACGGTGAGGATCACGCCGAAGCGGTCGGTCACGATGAGCCCGTCGGGCAGGTCGTCCACGGGCACCGTGCACGCCGGATCGGACACCCGCCAACCGGTACCTTCGCCCCGCACGAACCCCGCCTCCTCGACCTACATGGCCGACAATAGCGGGTTTCCCACACCGGAGGGCACCCGCGCGCGCCGCCTTGCGCTGGGGTCGCCCTGCCCTCCCGTACGGCTACCGCCGGGCCGGGCCCACCCAGGGCACGCATGCCGGCCCGTCCAGGGAGACGGCACGCGAACTCACCGGCGGGCCGCCGTCACGCGCCGCCGTCACGCGCCTGCGGGGCAAACCCCGCTTGCCCGGCCGGTTCCGGGTCGGTTCAGCCGTTCCGCTGGGCCCTGGCCGAGGCGTACAGGCAGACCGCCGCCGCGGTCGCCAGGTTGAGGCTCTCGGCCTGCCCGTAGATCGGTACCCGCACCACGTCGTCGGTGAGCGCCAGGATCTCCTCGGGCAGCCCCCACGCCTCGTTGCCGAACACCCAGGCCGTGGGCCCCGACAGGTCGACGTCGTCCAGCGTGTGCTTGCCGGCCCCGTCGGCCGCCAGCACCCGCAGCCCGCTGTCCTTCAGCCGCCGCACGGCCTGCGCGACCGGCGAGCCGATGGCCACGGGCAGGTGGAACAGGCTGCCCGCGCTGGCCCTGACGCACTTGCCGTTGTAGGGGTCGACCGAGGCGTCGGTGAACACGACGGAGTCGGCGCCGGCCGCGTCGGCCGTACGCATCACGGTGCCCGCGTTGCCGGGGTCGCGCACGTGCGCGAGCACCGCCACGAGCCGGGCCTGCTCGGTGACGGCCTGCTCCAGGGACGTGTGCACGAACGTGCAGATCGCCACCAGGCCCTGCGGCGTCACCGTCTGGGCCAGTTCGGCCATGACCTCGCCGCTGGCCCGCTGGACCGGAACGCCCTTGAGCGTGGCCTCGCTGATGAGGTCGCCGTGTCGCACCTCGGCCTCGGCGGTGGCGAACAGTTCGAGGACCACGCCGTCCAGCTTGAGCGCCTCGCGCACGGCCTGGGGTCCTTCGGCGAGGAACTTGCGGTCCTGCTCCCTGAAGGCGCGCTTGGTGAGCCGGCGCGCGGCTTTCACGCGCGGCGACTTCACGTTGGTCAGCTCGGATCCCGCCATGCTCCAGTCCCCCACTCGTCGAACGCTCGTGCCCGCACGAGCCATTGTCCAGCCCTCACGACCCTCCCGGACCCCTGAAGAGCATGAGGGACGCTCACGCGGGCCGCTGCGGGAGGCCGGACGCCGCTCACGGCCCGCTTCACCGACCCCGATCCGCTCACCGCCCGTCTGCCCGCTGCCGACGGTCGGGCCGAACCCGGTCCGCTCACCGCCTGCCGGCCCGCCGGCGACGGTCGGGCCGAACCCGGTCCGGCCATCGCGCCTGCCCGCTGCCGGCGATCACCCGCAGGAACGGCCGTTGCGCGGCTGTCAGGCAGCTCTCAGCGAACCGCAGATCGACACGAGCCACACCAGGCCGGTCGCCCCGTGCCGCGAAACCCGCCGGATGATCGGTCACTCCCGCCGGCCGTCAGCCACCGGCGGACCACTCCCGGGAGAAAGCCAGAAGACCGCTCCCGGACAAAGCCAAGAGGCCGCTCCCGCGAGAAAGCCAGGAGACCGTGGCCCACGAGAGAACCCCCAGGCCGCTCTCGGCGCACCGGCAACCCACCGGCCATCGAGCGGTTCCTCCTGGAAGCCCCTGGGCCCGGCCACCAGGTGCCGCGCCGTGACACCCGCCTGTCCGGGAGGGCAGGGGCACGAGCCGGGACGGCGACGCGAATCACCCGCGTGCCGTCCGGCCCCATGTCCGCCCGAGCGGGCCGCGCCGGGCAAACAAAACGGGCCCACCGACGTGGCGGTGGGCCCGTGCGAATCCGTGCCGAACGGTCAGCCCGCGGCCGGCGCGTTCACGTTCGCCGGCAGGGCCTTCTTGGCGGCCTCGACCAGCGTCGCGAAGGTCTGGCTGTCGTTGACCGCCAGGTCGGCGAGGATCTTGCGGTCGACCTCGATGTTGGCCAGCCGCAGACCCTGGATCAGGCGGTTGTAGGTGATGCCGTTCTGACGGGCCGCCGCGTTGATCCGCTGGATCCACAGGCGGCGGAAGGCGCCCTTGCGGTCCTTACGGTCACGGTAGGCGTAGGTCATCGAGTGGAGCATCTGCTCCTTGGCCTTGCGGTACAGCCTGGACCGCTGGCCACGGTAGCCGCTCGCCCGCTCGAGGACGACCCTGCGCTTCTTCTTGGCGTTGAGCGCCCGCTTCACGCGTGCCATGTTCTATCTCCCCGGGGACTTGCGCTACTTGGCGAGCAGCTTCTTGGTCTTCTTGTAGTCAGCGTCGGAAATGACGACTTCATTCTTGAGACGGCGCGTCAGCGTGGACGACTTCCACTCGTTGTAGTGCGCGCGGCTGGCGCGGCGGCGCTTGATCTTGCCGGTTCCGGTGAACCGGAACCGCTTCTTCGCACCGCTGTGCGTCTTCATCTTCGGCATTTCGCCGTCTCTCCTCAATTCGTCCGTGCCGAATCCCGGGCCGGTGCGGGCCGGCCCGGTTGCGGCTTGTTCGACTGGCGCTGGCTGGGTCGCCTGTAAGGCTAACCCGAACTGCGGGTCACTCTTCCGGTTCGGAAGGCTCCTCGCTGCCACGCTGCGCCTTGGCCGCTGCCTTTTCGGCCTTGGCCTCGGCCTTCTTCTTGTGCGGACCGATCACCATGATCATGTTACGGCCGTCCTGCTTGGGCTGGGACTCGACGAAGCCGAGCTCCGTGACGTCCTCGGCCAGCCTCTGCAGGAGCCTGAAACCCAGCTCGGGACGCGACTGCTCACGTCCGCGGAACATGATCGTGACTTTGACCTTGTCTCCCGCCTTGAGGAACCGCACCACGTGACCCTTCTTGGTCTCGTAGTCGTGCGGGTCGATCTTCGGCCGGAGCTTGATCTCCTTGATGATCGTGTGCGCCTGATTCTTGCGCGCCTCGCGCGCCTTCATCGCGGACTCGTACTTGAACTTGCCGTAGTCCATGAGCTTGCACACGGGCGGACGAGCCGTGGCCGCGACCTCGACGAGGTCGAGGTCTGCCTCCTGGGCGAGCTTCAGGGCGTCGTGGATGGACACGATGCCGACCTGCTCACCGTTAGGGCCGACGAGGCGAACCTCGGGCACACGGATGCGCTCGTTGATGCGGGGCTCAGTGCTGATGGGGCCTCCTAGGTATGCGATCCCTACGCGCTCGATCGTGCCGGGCATCAACGCGGATGTAAACGCGAAAATGCCCCGCACATCGCGCATGCGGGGCCACTGAGCTTGGCGGCTCGAATGGCCGTAAGCTCCCCGGAGTAAGTCCGGCGTGATCCTGTACCTGGACACCTCACGGTGACTCAGGTGGGAGGGAGACCTCCGCTTGCGCGTCCAGCAAGCATGCCGGACCGATCAGGGAGCTACATTACCACAACCACGAGCGCCCGCCGAATCATCCCGCCTGGCTGACGCATTTCCTGGACGGCCTGGCACACGACAGCGGGCCGCGGAGCAGGCCCGTCTTCGCCGAGACGGCCGGAGAACGGCCAGGCTCAGCCCCATCGGGCTGCCCGGGGCTGGTCACCGTAAAGTCAAGACTTCGCGGGACCGGGAATCAACCCGCCCGAGTGGCGCGCCTGAGGATCTCGGCCTCGCCCGCCGCGCGCATCGCCGCCACCGGCACGTCCGTCCGGCCCGTCATCAGCTCCACCTGCCGCACCGCCTGGTGCAGCAGCATCGGGAACCCGCCGACCACCTGTCCGCCGGCGGCCCGCACCGCAGCGGCCAGGCGCGTCGGCCAGGGGGCGTAGACGACGTCGAACAGCGCGGGGACCCGCGCCACCTGGCCCGCGAAAGCATCGGCGGCGCCACCGGGCAGCGTGGAGACCACCAGGTCGACGTCGAGCAACGCGTCGAGCTTGTCGAACGTCTCGACCGCCAGTGCCATCCCGAGCCGCTCGGCCACCTCGACCGTCTCCCCCGCCCGCGCGGGGTCGCGCACGACGAGTGTCGCGGCGCCGGTGCCGAGGCCGCGCAGCGCGGCCAGGGCGGAGGCGGCCGTGGCGCCGCCGCCCAGCACCAGCGCCGAGCCGGGGGCGGGGATGCCCGCCTCGGCCAGGGCCTGCTCGATGCCGTGGACGTCGGTGTTGTCGCCGTGTCTGGCGCCGTGGGCGAACACCACCGTGTTGGCGCCGCCCACCGCGACGGCCAGGTCGGAGACGGTGTCGAGCAGCGGGAGCACGGCGCGCTTGAGCGGCATCGTCAGCGACAGCCCCGCCCAGTCCTCGGCGTCGAGCATGGCGGGCAGGCCGGCTTCGTCGCACTCGCGCGCCTCGTAGGTCCAGCCGGTCAGGCCCATCGCCTGGTAGGCGGCCCGGTGCAGGAACGGCGAGAGCGAGTGCGTGATCGGCGAGCCCAGCACCGCCGCCCGTCCTGTGGTCCGCACACCTGCTCCTTTCACCGCGCCCTGGATCTCCAGGACTCTATCGCCCGGTACGGCAGGCCCGCGCGAGCCCCACCCGGCGGCACGGGACCACGCCTCACCGAGCCCACGCCGGCGCCGAGCCCAGCCTGCACCGAGCCCACGCCGAGCCGGCGACGAGCCCGCGGGCCGGACGGGTCACCCGCCGCCGTTGCGCTCGAACTCCGCCTTCAGCTTCCAGAACTCCGCCTCGCTGGCCGTGAACTTGGTGACCTTGTTCTTGGGGTCGGTCGTCACGAAGTACAGGTAGCCGCTGTCGCTCGGCTTGAGCGCCGCCTCGATCGCGTGCTCGCCCGGGTTGCTGATCGGCCCCGGCGGCAGTCCTTCGTACATGTAGGTGTTGAACTTCGACTTGGTCTCCAGGTCGGCGTGGGAGGCGGCGATGCCGTACTTGTTGAGCGCGTACATGACCGTGCTGTCCATCTGGAGCTTCATCGCCGGCTTGCGCGACAGACGGTTGTAGATCACCTCGGCGATCTTCGGCATGTCCTCGTACGTGCCCGCCTCGGCCTGCACGATGCTGGCGACGGTCATGATCTGCCCCGGGGTGAGGCCGAGCTGTTTGGCCGACTCCTCCAGGTTCGTGGCCGACGCCGCCTGCGTGTAGCGGTCGACCATCTGGGTGAGCATCTGGGTGGGAGTGGCGTTCGGCTCGAACTCGTAGGTCGCGGGGAAGGCGTAGCCCTCCAGGCTCTTGGCGTAGGACGGCAGGCCGATGGCCTCCTTGTCCTTGGCCGCCGCGACGAACTCCTTGCGCGACTTCTTGGTCTGCTTGGCCAGGATGTCGAACACCTTGGTGAGCCGCTCCCCCTCCTTGATCAGGACGGTGTTCTGCAGCTTCTTGCCCGACACCAGCGCCTCGACGGCGGCGGCGGCCGACATGCCCTTCTTCAGGGTGAACTGGCCGGGTCGCAGCTCGGAGCTCTTGCCGGCGGCGGCGATGGCGTTGGTGAAGGCGCGCTCGCTGGCCACCACGCCCTGCGCCTGCAGGGTCTTGGCGACGTCGGCGGCGGTCTGGCCGTCCTTGACCTGGATGACCACCTCGGTGGTGCCGGGTCCCTTGAAGTCGTCGGGCACCAGCGCGTCGCTGAGCCACAGGTAGCCGTAGTAGCCGCCACCGCCGATGATGCCCACGAGGACGATCACAGCGAGCAGCGGGGCGAGGAATCCGCCGCGGTTGCGGCGCCTGCGCCTGCGGCGGCCACGGCCCACCTTGCCGGAACCGCGAGAGCGGCCCCTGGCCCGACCTTCGTCGTCCTCGGAGCCTAGCAAAAAGTCCATGTCGAGATCGTTCATAGATGCGGTGGCCAATCTCCCGGTATGGACGGCCTGGCGTCAAGGGGGAACACCAAACCGGTGGGGGTTACCGAGCCGAACGAGGGGATCCGCCGGCCTTGAGCCGGTGACCAGCGGTTATCACGATGTGTAGCAATGCTAGGGGATGCGGCAGGCGTGCGCGCCTCCGCCCCGGCCCCGGTCCTCGGCGGGACTAAGCAGGCCCCGAGCAGCATCAATGGGTCCCGAGGTAGTCGTTCAACTCTTCCCGGTATCTCACGAACTCACTCTCTTTGTCGGTGAATTTCGTGATTCTATGCTCCGGGTTGGTTGTCACAAACCAGTTCCAATCGCCCCTGGCCGGGTGCAACGCGGCCAGCAGCGCCTTCTCCCCCGGATTGGCGATCGGCCCCGGAGGCAGGCCCTTGTGCCGGTAGGTGTTGTACCGGGAGCGCACCCTGAGATCGTCCTGCGACAGCTTCAGCGTGCGCCGGTTGAGCGCATAGGTGACGGTGGCGTCGAGCTGGAGCGGGGTGCCGCTCCTGAGCCGGTTGTAGATCACTCTAGCGATCTTCGGATAGTCGCCGTCCCTGCCGCCCTCGGCCTGCACCAGGCTCGCCACGGTGACCGCCTCCAGCGGCGTGAGCGCGACCCCCGCGGCACGTGACTCGAGGCCGATGCTCGCGGCCGCCTCTCTGAACCGGGTGACCATCCGCCTGAGCAGGTCGGCCGCCGTGCCGCCCGGCTCGACCTCGTAGGTCGCCGGGAAGAGGAAGCCCTCCAGGCCGCGGGCGTAGCGGGGCAGGCCCAGCGTGGCGACCCTGGCCGTCCGGAAGTCCTGGAGCGGGATGCCCGACTGCTTGGCCAGGTACGGCAGCGCCTCCGACAGCCGCATGCCGTCGGGCAGCGTGACCCGCTTGACCACCCTGGCACTCGGCGTCAGCAGCAGGTCGAGCGCCGCGGCGGCGGCCATCCCCTTGCGCAGCAGGTAGTGCCCGGGATACAGGCTCGCCGCCTTGGAACGTTCCTGCGCCACGTTGGCGAACGAGCGGGCACTGGCCACCACGCCGGCCTCGGTCAGGAGTGCCCCGATGTCGCCCGCGCTGGCTCCCGGGTGGATGTGCACGGTGACCGCTCCCGTGCCCGCCCCGTCGAAGTCCGCGGGCATGACGTACGGCTTCAGCACCACGAGCCCCGCGGTGCCGAGCGCCAGCACGGAGGCGGCGGCGCCACCCGCCAGCGTGGCCGCCTTGCGCCTGGCCCGGCGCCGGCCCGAGGCCGCCCGATCGGCTGCCGGCGAGGCCGCCCAACCGGCGGCCGGCAGGTCGGGCCCGTCGCCGCCGGCCTCTCCCTCGTCCTCCGCCGGTCTGCTGAAGGGGATCACCTCGGCCAGCGAGTCACCGTCGTCGTCGCCGGGCCGCCGGCTCGACGGCAGCTCGGCCACCGGCAGCGGAGCCGTGTCCTCCAGGGGACGTCCCGGCGTCGTGCGGGGTCCCTCGTCGTCCGGCCCGCTCACCGGGCAGACCCGTCGTCCGCCGCTTCGGGCGGATCGACAGGTCTGCCTGGTGGCCGGTCTGTGGCTCGCTCCGCGTCGAGCGCGTCCTGCAGCAGCACGACGGCGGCCGCCTGGTCGACGACGGAGCGCTGCTTCTTGGCCTTGACGCCGCTGGCCCGCAGCCCCTGCTGGGCGGCGACCGTGGTCAGCCGCTCGTCGAACAGCCGCACCGGCACGGGTGCCAGCCGTACGGCGAGGTCGACGGCGAAGGTGCGGGCCAGCGCCGCGGCCTGGCCCTCACGTCCCGACAGCGAGGTGGGCAGCCCGACGATCACCTCGATCGCCGCGTGCTCCTCGACCAGGACGGCGATGCGGTCGAGGTCGCCCGCACCGCGTCTGACGGTCTCCACCGGAGTGGCCAGCAGTCCCGAGGGGTCGCTGCGGGCCACTCCGATGCGTACGGACCCGACGTCGACGCCGAGTCGTGCGCCGAATCTCATGTCAGGCGAGCTGCTCCGCGATGGTCTCGCCGACCACGCGCAACGCCTCGTCGATCGCCTCAGGACGGGTGCCCCCGCCCTGCGCGACATCGTCCTTGCCGCCACCGCCACCCCCAAGCGCCTTGGCGGCGACGCCGACCAGTCTCCCGGCCTTGAGCCCCCGCTCGCGCCCCGCCTCGTTGACCGCGGCAACCACCACCGGACGGTCAGCGGGGACCCCGGCGAGCACGACGACCGCCGGACGGTCGCCGGCGAACCTGCCGCGCACGTCAAGCGCGAGCTTACGCAGATCATCGGGCCCGGTTCCATCAGGCGCGCGGTGGGTCACGACAGAGACTCCGTGCAGCTCACGGGCCTGCGCGGCCAGATCGCCGGCGATCTGGAGCACCTGCGCGGAGCGCAGCTTCTCCAGCTCCTTCTCGGCGGTGCGCAGCCGGGAGACGATGCCCTCGATGCGCTCGGGCAGCTCCTCGCGGCGCGCCTTCAGCTGCTCGGTCACCTGGGCGACCAGCAGCGACTCGCGGGCCAGGAAGCGGAAGGCGTCGATGCCGACCAGCGCCTCCACGCGGCGCACGCCCGCGCCGACCGACTGCTCGCCCAGCACCTTGACCAGGCCGAGCTGGCCCGAGGAGTGGACGTGGGTGCCGCCGCACAGCTCGCGGGAGTAGTCGCCGATCTCCACGACGCGGACCTCGTCGCCGTACTTCTCGCCGAACATGGCCAGCGCGCCCATCGCCCTGGCCTCGGCCTGGGAGGTGTAGAAGGCGTTGACCCTGAGGTCGTTGATGAGGACGGCGTTGACCTCGTCCTCGACGTCGCGCAGCACGCTGGGCGGCACGGCGCCGGCGGAGGTGAAGTCGAAGCGGAAGCGGCCGGGCGAGTTCTCCGAGCCCGCCTGCGCCGCCGACTCGCCCAGGGCGTTCTTGAAGCCGCGGTGCACCAGGTGGGTGGCACTGTGGCTGCGCGAGATCGCCTTGCGGCGCTCCACGTCGACCTCGGCCTGCACCTCGTCGCCCAGGCGCAGCTCGCCGGTGCGGACCTTGCCGCGGTGGACGACCAGGCCCTTGATCGGCGACTGCACGTCGAGCACGTCGACCTGCGCGCCCGAGGTGCGCAGCACGCCCTGGTCGGCGAGCTGACCGCCGCCCTCGGCGTAGAAGGGGGTACGGCCCAGCACGACCTCGACGGTCGAGCCCGCGCCGGCCACGGGAACCGGGACGCCGTCGACGAGGATGCCGACCACGCTGGACTCCGCGGTGGTCAGGTCGTAGCCGAGGAACTCGACCGTGCCCGCCTTCTCCAGCAGCTCACCGAAGACGGAGATGTCGGCGTTGCCGGTCTTCTTGGCCGCCGCGTCGGCCTTGGCGCGCTCGCGCTGCTCCTTCATCAGGCGGCGGAAGCCCTCTTCGTCGACCTTGAGCCCCTGCTCGGCCGCCATCTCCAGGGTGAGGTCGATGGGGAAGCCGTAGGTGTCGTGGAGCTGGAAGGCCTGGTCGCCGGAGAGCGTGGTGCCGGACTTGCGCTTGGTCTCCTCGACGGCGACGTCGAAGATCGCCGTGCCGGTGCGCAGCGTGCCGAGGAAGGAGGTCTCCTCGGCGTCGATGACCGCGTGGATCTGCGGCGCGTCGTTCTTCAGCTCGGGGTACTGCTCGCCCATCACGTCGATGGCGACCGCGGTGAGCTCGTGCATGTAGCGCTCCTCGCCCGAGCCGAGCAGGCGCAGGTTGCGGATGGAGCGGCGCAGGATGCGGCGCAGCACGTAGCCGCGGCCCTCGTTGCTCGGGCCGACGCCGTCGGCGACCAGCATGGTGCCGGTGCGGACGTGGTCGGCGACCACGCGCAGGCTGACGTCGGCGCGCGGGTCGCGGCCGTAGCGCGAGTTGGTGAGCTCGGCGGCCTTGTCGAGGATCTTGTAGGTGGTGTCGATCTCGTAGATGTTGTCGACGCCCTGCAGGATCGCCGCCATGCGCTCGAGGCCCATGCCGGTGTCGATGTTCTTGTTGGGCAGCTCGCCGGAGATGTCGAAGTCGGTCTTGTTGCGGACCGCGCTCAGCTGGTCCTGCATGAAGACGTTGTTCCAGACCTCGAGGTAGCGGTTCTCGTCGGCGATGGGCCCGCCCTCGCGGCCGTACTCGGGACCGCGGTCGTAGTAGATCTCCGAGCAGGGGCCGCCGGGGCCGGCCACGCCCATGTGCCAGTAGTTGTCGGCCAGGCCGCGGCGCTGGATGCGCTCGACCGGCACGCCGACCTTGTTGTGCCAGATGTCGAAGGCCTCGTCGTCGTCGAGGTAGACCGTCGCCCAGAGCCGGTCCTCGGGGAAGCCGAAGCCGCCCTCCGACTCGGGCTTGGTCAGCAGCTCCCAGGCGTACGGGATCGCCAGTTCCTTGAAGTAGTCGCCGAGGGAGAAGTTGCCGAGCATCTGGAAGAAGGTGGCGTGCCTGGTGGTCTTGCCGACCTCGTCGATGTCGGGGGTGCGCACACACTTCTGCACGCTGGCCAGCCGTGCCGCCGGAGGCTTGCGCTGCCCCAGGAAGTACGGCTTGAAGGGCACCATGCCCGCAGGCACCAGGAGCAGCGTCGGGTCCTCAGCGATCAGGCTGGCCGAGGGCACGACCTTGTGCCCACGCTCCTCGAAGAAGCGCAGGAAGCGGCGGGCGATCTCTGCCGACTCCATATCAGCGGCCATCCTTTGCGTTAGTGGGTTGTGTCAGGGTTGTCGAGCCCGAAGCGGGATCGCAACTCGATTTCGCGGTCGGCGGCCTCGCCGAGCGCCTCGGAGGTAAAGTCTCTCACCTGCAGCAGCAGCCCGCTGGCACCGTCGGCGGCCCTGCGGGCGACGTGGTCGGGCTTGAGGGTCTGCAGCTTGCGCATCACCCACACGGCGCCGAACGCGCCGAGCGCCATGTAGAACAGCCGCCTGATCACCGCCGCCTCCTGCGCGGCTGCTTGCGGACCTCGATGGCCCTGCGCACGCCGTGACTGAGGGCGGAGACCCTGATGAGCGGCCCGGTGAAGATCGTCTGGGTGACGGCGCTGAGTTTGGCGGCGTGCCCGCTGACCTGCTTGACGTCGCGGGTGATGGCCTCGACGGCGACGAGCTGCCGGTTGGCCTCGTTGACGGTCATGCTCATGTCCTCCAGCAGGGGCACGACCCGGTCGTTGAGGTCGGAGACCATCTTGGTGGTCTCCCTGAGCAGCCGCGCGAGCTTGACGAGCACCATGGCGAGAAAGCAGACGAGGATCGCCCAGGCCATGGCGACGATCAGCCCGGCCAGTTCTCCTGCGGTCAGCATCAGCGGATCCGTCCCCGTTGGCGTCGTGGAATGGGAAAGACCCTATCGTGCCGGATACCACTCGACTGCCTGCTGGGTGTATGTCGCGCCGAGCGAGTCACTCCGCCGCCCGACGCGCTCCGGCCACCAGCTCCACCTCGAAGCCCTGCGCGTTCTCCAGGTAGGCCGCGTAGTGGCCGGGGCCGCCCGCGTGGGGGTGCCGGTCGGCGAACATCAGCCGCCATCCGTGCGCCGGCGCCTCGGCCACCATGGCGTCGACGTCGTCGGCGTGGAAGGCCAGGTGGTTGAGGCCAGGGCGCATCCTGTCGTACGGCTCCCGCACCCGCGCCGGCGACTCCTCCACGACGATGTAGGTGGCTCCGTGCCGCCACGACCTTCCCCCCTCCCACTCCTGGTGAGGCTCGTAGCCGAGTCTGGTGAACAGCCAGGTGAAGCCGGGCAGGACCGCCTCCAGCGAGTCGACCCACAGCTCCACGTGGTGCAGGCTCACGAGGATCCGCGCAGGAAGTCGCGGATCCTGGCCCACCGGTCGGCGACGCCGGCCTCGGCGCCGTGCCTGGTCGGCGCGTAGTAGCGGCGCTCGCGCACCTCCTCGGGAGCGTAGTCCTGGCGGACCAGACCGTGCTCGAAGTCGTGGGGATACTTGTAGCCCTTGCCGTGGCCGAGCTTGGCCGCGCCCGGGTAGTGGGCGTCGCGCAGGTGGCCGGGCACCTGGCCCATCAGGCCGCGCCGCACGTCGTCGGCGGCCGCCCCGATGGCCTTGACCACGGCGTTGGACTTGGGGGCCAGCGCGCAGTGGATGACCGCGTGGGCCAGGTTGATGCCCGCCTCGGGCAGGCCGATGAGCTGGACGGCCTGCGCGGCGGCGACCGCGGTCTGCAGGCAGGTGTTGTCGGCCAGGCCGACGTCCTCGGAGGCGAAGATGACGATCCTGCGGGCGATGAACCGGGGGTCCTCCCCGGCCTCGATCATGCGGGCCAGGTAGTGGAGCGCGGCGTCGGCGTCGGAGCCGCGCATCGACTTGATGAACGCGCTGATGACGTCGTAGTGCTGGTCGCCCTGCCGGTCGTAGCGGACGGCCGCCTTGTCGACCGCCTTCTCCACGACCTCGACCGTGATGTCGTCGGCCAGCAGGGCGGCGGCCTCGAGGTAGGTCAGCGAGCGGCGGGCGTCGCCGCCCGCCAGCCGTACCAGGTGCTCCAGCGCCTCGGGGGCGAGCGTGGCGCGGCCGGACAGGCCGCGCTCGTCGGTGACGGCCCGCCGCAGCACGGCGCGGATGTCGTCGTCGGACAGCGACTCGAGGGTCAGCAGCAGCGAGCGTGACAGCAACGGCGAGATCACCGAGAAGAACGGGTTCTCGGTGGTGGCGCCGATGAAGGTGACCCACCTGTTCTCCACCGCGGGCAGCAGGGCGTCCTGCTGGGCCTTGTTGAAGCGGTGGACCTCATCGACGAACAGCACGGTCTGCCTGCCCGTCATGCCGAGCTCGCGGCGCGCGTTGTCGATGGCCGCGCGGACGTCCTTGACGCCGGCCGACACGGCGGAGATCTCGACGAAGCGGCGCTTGGTGACGCCGGCGACCACGTAGGCGAGCGTGGTCTTGCCGGTGCCCGGCGGCCCCCACAGGAACAGCGACATCGGCGCGTCGCTCTCGACCAGCCGGCGCAGCGGGGTGCCCTGGCCGAGCAGGTGGCGCTGGCCGAGCACTTCGTCGAGGGCGCGGGGGCGCATCCGCACCGCCAGGGGCTGGGGGGTGGCCTCCTCTGCGGCCGAATCGAACAGACTCTCCACAAATCGAGCCTACAGGGCCCACACCGCCCTGGCGCCCGAATCCCCTGCTCGGAACACGTAGTAGCCCGCCGCGACGGCCAGCGCCACCGTCACCGCCGACGCCGCCCAGGCGGGCACGCGCCGCTCGGCGCGCCACAGGAAGACCATCAGCAGGGCGGCCAGGCCGAGGCCGGCCGTGGCCAGCAGCAGCGGCAGGGCGAAACTCTGGTGCTCGGCGATGCGCTGCCCGAGCTCCCCCTCCACCTGCGAGAACCGGGCCGCCTTCAGGGCGCCGCCGCTCTGGCGGGCGGCGAAGACGGCAGCGGGCGCGGCGAGCGCGAGCGCCACCACCGCCCATCCGAGGGACGGCCGGAAGCGGGGCACGAGGGCGTACGCCACGGAGGCGGCGACCAGGAGCGGGGTGAGCACCACCGCGAAGTGGATGATCAGTGGGTGCGCGGGGAGGCCCAGGATCTCGTTGAACATTTCACGACTCCGTTCTCATATGACTACGGATCCCACCACGCCGAGGTTCGCTGAGACCGGTTTCTCATCTACTTCTCAGGACATAAGCCCCATCTCTCCCACCAGCTACTTACGTCCAGCACATTCCCAACCCCGATAGCATGCGCGGAGCAGTTTGGTCATGTGTCGGCAAACGTGGAGGAAATACCGGTGAGCGGCGACGACCGCCAGAGCGAGCTGGCGCGGGAGCACAAGGAGCGGCAGGCGCAGCGTGCAGCCGAGCAGGCGGCCAAGGCCAGGCGCAACACCTTCATCGGCGCGGGCGTCGCCGTGGTGCTCGTGGCGGGCGGCATCGTCGCGGCCACCACGATGATCGGCAAGAGCGACGCCACGCCCGTGGCCGAGGCCTCCGCCTCCCCCAAGGCCAGCACCTCGGTCCCCGCGGTGCCCTCGGCCAGCCCGACGGCGTCGGCGGGGCCGGTGACCTGCGAGTACAAGAGGCAGAACGACCCGGCCGTCCCGACCAAGTTCGTCGGCCTGCCGGGCAAGCGGCCCAACAAGAAGCTCAAGCAGATGACGATCGTCACCAACCGCGGCGAGATCGTCATCGACCTCATGACCGAGCAGGCGCCGTGCACGGTCAACGCGCTGGCCTTCCTGGCCAAGAAGAACTTCTACGACAACACCAGGTGCCAGCGCCTGGTCACGCCCGACGCCGCGGGCGTGCACCTCCTGCAGTGCGGCGACCCGCTGGCCAAGGCCGACGGGATCAACCCCACCGACGGTCAGGGCTCGTCCGGCTTCACCTACGGCGACGAGAACGTCGGCATCCCGTACAACCAGGGCGTCGTGTTCGTCACCCAGCCGTCGGGCGCCGCGGGCCAGAACGGCAGCCAGTTCGCCATCTCCCTGTCCAACGAGAACACGCAGGTCTCCCCCGAGTACGGCGTGCTGGGCACGGTCAGCAAGGGCATGGAGATGATGCTGGGCCTCGCCAAGACCGAGAAGGACCTGATCGTCAACCCCAACGACATCACCGGCGACGGCGGCACCACCGCGCCGAAGAAGCCGGTCGTGATCAAGGACGTGCGCTTCTCCTAGTGATTCAGGTCACAACCCCGCCGCCGCCCCGCCACGCAGGGGCACGCTGGAGGCTGTGACCGACAAACTTCCGTTCGAGTTCTTCCTCTCCCCGGAGTTCAGCACCGACCCGTACGCGGTCTACGCCGAGCTCCGGGCGAAGGGGCCCGTCCACGCGATCGACTTCCCGCCCGGCGCGCCCTCGTTCGTGATCATCGACCACGAGCACGTCAGGCCCGCGCTGAACGATCCGCGCCTGTCCAAGAGCCTGACCAACGGCCCTGACTGGTTCCGCGAGGCGATCGCGCAGGAAAATCCCGTGCTGGCCGACAACATGCTGATGTCGGACCCGCCCGACCACACGCGGCTGCGGCGCCTGGTGTCGAAGGCGTTCACCCCGCGCAGGATCGAGGAGCTGCGCCCGCGCGTCCAGCAGATCACCGACGAGCTGATCGACGCCTTCGAGGGCGACACGATCGAGCTGATCGACGCCTTCGCCTTCCCGCTGCCGATCATCGTGATCTGCGAGCTGCTGGGCATCCCTGACAGCGATCGGGCCGACTTCCGCCACTGGTCGGGCGCGCTGGTCCGCCCGGCCTTCGACGAGGAGCTGGCCAGGCAGCGCGACGAGGCCGGCGACGCCTTGCGCGCCTACTTCAGGGAGCTGATCGCCCAGCGGCGCGCCACCCCCACCGACGACCTGGTCGGGGCGCTGGTCACCAGCACCGAGCTGAGCGAGCAGGAGCTGCTGTCGACGCTGGCGCTGCTGCTGATCGCCGGCCACGAGACGACCGTCAACCTCATCGGCAACGGCATGCTGGCCCTGCTGCGCAACCCCGACCAGCTCGAGCTGCTGCGCGCCAGGCCCGACCTGCTGCCGAACGCGGTCGAGGAGTTCCTGCGCTTCGACGCGCCCGTGGAGCGCGGCACCTTCCGCATCGCGCTCGAGGACATGGAGATCGCCGGGACGCAGATCCCGAAGGGCAGCTTCGTGCACGTCTCGATCGGCGCGGCGGGCCGCGATCCCCAGGCTTTCGAGCGCGCCGACGCGCTGGACGTCACGCGCGAAGACAACCGGCACGTCGCCTTCGGGCACGGCATCCACTTCTGCCTCGGCGCGCCACTGGCCCGCATGGAGGCCCAGATCGCCTTCGGCTCGCTGCTCACCCGGCTGCCCGGCCTCGCGCTCGGCTGCGAGGAGAAGGAGCTGAGCTGGCGCTTCAGCGGCTCCATCCTGCGCTCGCTGACCGCCCTCCCGGTCACGATCCAGGGTGGCCCGCGTGCCTGACAAGCTGCCCTTCGAGTTCCTGTTCACCCCAGAGTTCAGCAGGAACCCCTACGCCGTCTACGCCCCCTTACGAGGCGAGGGACCGGTCTTCCCGATCGACTTCCCGCCGGGCTTCGAGGCCTATCTGATCATCGATCACGAGCACGGCAGGGCCGCGCTGAACGACCCGCGCCTGTCGAAGGACATGCAGCGGTTCGGCGACTACTTCAAGGCGATCGCCACCGAGGACGACCTCCTCTTCGACGCCAACATGCTCTCCTCCGACCCGCCCGACCACACGCGGCTGCGCAGGATCGTCTCCAAGGCCTTCACCCCGCGCCGGGTGGAGGAGCTGCGCCCGCGCGTCCAGCAGATCACCGACGAGCTGATCGACGCCTTCGCCGGCGGCAGGGCCGAGCTGCTGGACGCGTTCGCCTTCCCGCTGCCGATCATCGTGATCTGCGAGCTGCTCGGCGTGCCGCCGGAGGACCGCGACCTGTTCCGCGAATGGTCGGCCCTGCTGGTCAACCCCACCTTCGAGCCCGACGAGGTCGAACGGCGCAGGGCGGCGGCCAGGGCGACCACCGGCTACTTCCGCGACCTGACCGAGCAGCGCAGGGCCGCGCCGCGCGACGACCTGATCAGCGCGCTGGTGGCCCTGGACGAGCTGACCGAAAAGGAGCTCCTCTCCACGCTCAGCCTGCTGCTGATCGCCGGCCACGAGACCACGGTCAACCTGATCGGCAACGGCGTGCTCGCGCTGCTGCGCAACCCCGGCCAGCTCGAGCTGCTACGCGCCAGGCCGGAGCTGCTGCCGAACGCGGTCGAGGAGTTCCTGCGCTACGACGGGCCCGTCGAGCGCTCGACCCCGCGCTTCGCGGCCGAGGACCTCGAGATCGCCGGCACCCGCATCCCTCGCGGCGCCATGGTGCACATCTCGCTCGGCGCGGTGGGCCGCGACCCCGCGGTCGTGGCGGCGCCCGACACGCTCGACATCACCCGCGCCGACACCAGGCACCTGGCCTTCGGCCACGGCATCCACTTCTGCCTCGGCGCGCCACTGGCCCGCATGGAGGGCCAGATCGCCATCGGCACCCTGCTCGACCGGCTGCCCGGCCTCGCGATGGGCTGCGCCGAGGAGGAGCTGAGCTGGCGGCTGACCGGCTCGGTCGTGCGCGGCCTCGCCGCGCTGCCCGTCCGGTTCTGACGCCGACGAGCCGGTGGCGCGGCCTCGGCCACGCCACCGGCTCGTTCCGCGGGCGGTCGCCCGGTTCCTACGCCTCGTCCTTCGGCTTGGCGTCGACGCCCGCCTCCTTGCGCTGTTCGACGGTGATCGGCGTGGGCGCGCCGGTCAGCGGGTCGAAGCCGGAGGCGGTCTTCGGGAAGGCGATCACGTCGCGGATCGACTCGCCGCCCGCCAGGAGCATGCAGATCCTGTCCCAGCCGTAGGCGATGCCGCCGTGCGGCGGCGGGCCGTACTTGAACGCCTCCAGCAGGAAGCCGAACTTCGACTCGGCCTCCTGCTTGCTGATGCCGAGCACGTCGAAGACGCGCTGCTGCATCTCGGCCCGGTGGATACGGATGGAGCCGCCGCCGATCTCCATGCCGTTGCAGACCATGTCGTAGGCGTAGGCCAGCGCCTCGCCCGGGTGTTCCTGGAAGTTGTCGGCCCACTCGGGCTTGGGCCCGGTGAAGGGGTGGTGGACCGCGGTCCAGCCGCCCTCGCCGTCCTCCTCGAACATGGGCGCGTCGACGACCCACAGGAACGACCACTGCGACTCGTCGATCAGGCCGCAGCGGCGGCCGATCTCGAGCCGGGCCGCGCCGAGCAGGTCGCGCGAGGAGTTGCGGGGACCGGCGGCGAAGAAGATCGCGTCACCCGGCTTGGCGCCCACCTTGTCCGCCAGGCCCGCGGCCTCGTTGGGCGACAGGTTCTTGGCGACGGGGCCGCCGAGCGTGCCGTCCTCCTGGACCAGCACGTAGGCCAGGCCGCGGGCGCCGCGGGACTTGGCCCACTCCTGCCAGGCGTCGAGCTCCTTGCGGGTCTGCGACGCACCACCGGGCATGACCACGGCGCCGACGTAGTGGGCCTGGAAGACGCGGAAGGTGGTGTTCGCGAAGTACTCCGTCATGTCGACGAGCTCCTGACCGAAGCGCAGGTCAGGCTTGTCGGAGCCGTAGCGGGCCATCGCCTCGGCGTAGGGCATGCGCGGCAGCGGCATGGGGATCTCGTAGCCGAGGATCTCCTTCCAGACCCGCGCGATCAGCGCCTCGCCCACCGCGATCACATCGTCCTGGTCCACGAAGGACATCTCGATGTCGATCTGGGTGAACTCGGGCTGCCGGTCGGCGCGCAGGTCCTCGTCGCGGTAGCACTTGGCCAGCTGGTAGTAGCGCTCCAGGCCCGACACCTGCAGCAGCTGCTTGAACAGCTGGGGCGACTGGGGCAGGGCGTACCAGTTGCCCGGCTGCAGGCGCACCGGCACCAGGAAGTCGCGGGCGCCCTCGGGCGTCGAGCGGGTCAGCGTCGGCGTCTCGACGTAGACGAAGCCGTGCTCGTTCATCACCTCGTTGGCCAGGTAGGTGGCCTTGGAGCGGATCCGCATCGCGTTGGCGACCTGCTGGCGGCGGATGTCGAGGTAGCGGTAGCGCAGGCGGACCTCCTCGGCCACCCCCGTGCCGCCCTCGATCGGGAACGGCAGCGGCGCGGCCTCGCTGAGCACCTCGACCGAGTCGGCCACGACCTCGATCTCGCCGGTGGGCAGGTCGGGGTTGGCGTTGCCCTCGGGGCGGATCCTGACCTCGCCGACCACCCTCACGCAGTACTCGCTGCGCAGGCCGTGGGCGTCGTCCTCCTCGCGGAAGACCACCTGCGCGGAGCCCGAGGCGTCACGCAGGTCGATGAAGACGACCCCGCCGTGGTCACGACGGCGGGCCACCCAGCCCGCGAGCGTCACCTGCTGGCCCGCGTGCTCCTTGCGGAGCTCGCCGGCCTTGTGCGTGCGAATCACTGCAGCTTTCCCTTCAAAACATCGGCGACCTGGGCCAGCGGCACCTCGGTCTGCTCTGCGGTGGTCAGGTCCTTCACCTGGACGGCCTGCGCCGCCAGGTCACGCTCTCCGAGGATCAGCGCGAAGCGGGCGCCCGAGCGGTCGGCGCCCTTCATCGCGCCCTTGAGCCCCTTGCCGCCGAAGGCCATGTCAGCCGACAGGCCCGCCCCTCGAAGCTCCTCGACGAGCAGGAACATCCGGCGGCGCGCCTCGTCGCCCAGCGGGACACCGTACACCTGGACGCGGCCGCCGGCCTCGTCGCCGAGCAGGCCCTCGGCCTCCATCGCCAGCAGCGTGCGGTCGACGCCGAGCGCCCAGCCGACGCTGGGCAGCGACGGGCCGCCGAGCATCTCGCTGAGCCCGTCGTAGCGCCCGCCGCCGCCGACGGCCGACTGCGAGCCGAGCCCGCCGTGGACGAACTCGAAGGTGGTGCGGGTGTAGTAGTCGAGGCCGCGCACCAGGCGCGGGTCGTCGGTGAAGGGCACCTCGCAGGCGGTCAGCAGGGCGCGGACCTCCTCGTGGTAGGCCTTGCACGCCTCGCACAGGTGGTCGACGACCAGCGGCGCCCCCTTGAGCTGCTCCTGCACCTCGGGGCGCTTGTCGTCGAGCACGCGCAGCGGGTTGATCTCGATCCTGGCCCTGGTGTCCTCGTCGAGGTCGAGGGCGCGCAGGAAGTCCTGCAGCGCGGCCCGGTAGGCGGGGCGGCAGCCCTGGTCGCCGAGCGAGTTGAGCAGCAGCGTGACCTCGCGCAGGCCGAGGTCGCGGAAACCGCGCCAGGCCAGCACGATCAGCTCGGCGTCGAGCGCCGGGTCCTCGGCGCCGAGCGCCTCCGCGCCGACCTGCCAGAAGTGGCGGTAGCGGCCCTTCTGGGCGCGTTCGTAGCGGAACTGGCTGCCGGAGTACCACAGCTTCACCGGGAGCTGGCCGGTGTGCAGGTTGTGCTGCAGGACGGCGCGCACGACCGAGGCGGTGCCCTCCGGGCGCAGGGTCAGCGACCTGCCCGCCTTGTCGGGGAAGGTGTACATCTCCTTCGACACGACGTCGGTCGACTCGCCGACACCGCGTTTGAACAGCTCGGTGTCCTCGAACACGGGCGTCTCGACGTAGCCGTAGCCCGCCTGCCGTACGGGGGCGACGAGCGTCTCCCGGACGGCGAGGACCCGCTCGGAGCGGGGCGGCAGCCAGTCGAAGGTGCCCTTGGGTGCTTGGAAAGTCATCAGATCCCTCGTGTGGGACCGGCGTGCGGCGCGGCTTCCTTGAGATAAGGGTTGGTCGCGCGCTCGCGGCCGATCGTGGTCTGCGGTCCGTGGCCCGGCAGGACGACCGTCTCGTCCGGCAGCGGCAGGCACTTGGCGGCCAGGCTGCGCAGGATCGTCGGGTAGTCGCCGCCCGGCAGGTCAGAGCGGCCGATGGAGCCGGCGAACAGCAGGTCGCCCGAGAACATGATCTCCTCTGGAGGCAGCCTGAAACTCACCGACCCCCTGGTATGGCCCGGGGTGTGGTCGACCACGAACTCCATCCCCGCCAGCTCGACGACGGCGCCGTCGGACAGCTCCCGCACGTCGTCGGGTTCGCTCAGCGTGATGCCCCCGAACAGCTGGCCGGAGGTGGGCGACCAGCCCGCGGCCGGGTCGCTCAGCAGGTGGCGGTCCTCGGGGTGGATCCACGCGGGGATGTCGCGCGCGCCGCAGACGGGGGCGACCGACCAGACGTGGTCGAGGTGGCCGTGGGTGAGAAGGACCGCGACGGGCTTCAGCCGGTGCTCGCGGAGCAGGTCGTCGACGGCGTCGACGGCGTCCTGGCCAGGATCGACGATCACGCACTCCTCGCCGGCGGCCGGCGCCACGAGGTAGCAGTTGGTCTGGAACGCCCCTGCGGGGAAGCCTGCGATGAGCATCTGCCTCGGCTGAGTCTCGTCAAGAAAGCGGATGAGAATGTAACCGAAGCGTACCGGTGCTGGCCGCTGGGCTGCGAACCATAACCGGTTGGCCGATACGATTCGCCCACCTCAGTTGATTCGATAGGGAGGCAAAAGCGGTGTCCACGGGCAAGGACCGCCAGCGTCAGCTGGCACGTGAGCACTACGAGCGGCAGATGCAGCGCCGCACCGAACGCGAAGCCAAGGCCAAGCGCACCGCCGTGATCGGATCCACCGTGGGCGTCCTCGTGGTCGTGGGCGGCGTCATCGCCGCCGTGGCCCTGCTCGGCGGCAGCGGCGACAGCGCCGCCTCCGACTCGCCGTCGGCCGCGCCCTCCACCTCCACGTCGGCCGCGGCCGGCCCCAAGCCCTTCGACCCGGCGACGGGCGAGTGCGGCTACCTGCCCGACACCAGCGGCACGGTCAAGGACGTCGGGCTGCCGCCGGCCAAGGCCGAGGCCAAGGACGCGGTCATGACGCTCAAGACGAGCCAGGGCGACATCGTCGTCGAGCTCAACGGCGTCAAGGCCCCGTGCACCGTCAACTCGCTCAAGCACCTGGCCGCCAAGAAGTACTACAACGGCAGCAAGTGCCACCGCCTGGGCAGCGCGCAGTTCCCCATGCTGCAGTGCGGCGACCCGACGGCCAAGGCCGACGGCAAGGCGCAGGGCGACGGCCAGGGCGGCCCCGGCTACCGGCTGGCCGAGGAGAACCTCGAAGGCGCCACCTACAAGCGCGGTGTCATGGCCATGGCCAAGACCAGCGAGCCCGGCACGACGGGCAGCCAGTTCTTCCTGGTCTACGGCGACATCGGGCTGACCCCCGACTACACGCCTGTCGGTACCATCACCAAGGGTCTCGACATTCTCGACAAGGTCAACAAGGCGGGCGTCATCACTCCTGGTCCGGACGGCACGGGCGCACCCAAGGAGACGGTCGAAATCAAAGACGTGACAATCTCTGCCAAGAGCTGACGTAATACAACTAGGGGCAGTAGTCCCGAAGGGTCTGATGAGAGTGCGGGAGGACACGGTGAGCACCGACCCGTGGGGCCGGGTAGACGACGACGGCACCGTCTACGTGCGTACGGCCGAGGGAGAGCGGGCCGTCGGGTCCTGGCAGGCCGGTGAGCCCGAAGAAGCGCTGGCCTACTTCCACCGCAAGTACGACGAGCTGGCCGGTCAGGTCCAGCTGCTCGAACAGCGCGTCAAGGGCACCGACCTGGCTCCTGCGCAGGCCGAGGCGAGCATCGTCAAGCTGCGCGAGGCCGTCGCCGACGCCCACGCCATAGGCGACCTGGGCGCGCTGGTCACGCGTCTCGACGCGCTCAGCGAGCTGGTCGCCAAGCGCCGCGAAGAGGTCAAGGCCGCGCGTGACCTGGCCAGGGCCGAGGCCAAGGCGGTCAAGGAGCGCATCGTCGGCGAGGCCGAGCGCATCGCCGACGAGACCACCCACTGGAAGTCGGGCGGTGAGCGGCTGCGCCAGCTGGTGGAGGAGTGGAAGGCCGCCGAGCGCATCGACCGCGTCACCGAGGCGGCCCTGTGGAAGCGGCTGTCGGCGGCCCGGACGGCCTTCGCCAAGCGGCGCAAGGCCTACTTCGCGGGGCTGGACGAGCAGCGCGAGGGCATCCGCGCCTACAAGGAGCGGATCGTGGTCGAGGCCGAGGCGCTGGCCGACTCCACCGACTGGGGCCAGACGGCCGCCGTCTACCGCGAGCTCATGCAGCAGTGGAAGTCGGCCGGCCGGGCCTCGCGCGAGGCCGAGGACGAGCTGTGGGCCAGGTTCAAGGCGGCCCAGGACCAGTTCTTCCAGGCCCGTTCCGCGGTCTTCGCCGAGCGTGACGCCTCGCTGGCGGCCAACGCGGAGGCCAAGGAGGCGCTGCTGGTCGAGGCGGAGAAGATCCTGCCGGTGACCGACCACCGCCACGCCCGGGCCGCGCTGCGCACGCTGCTCGAGCGCTGGGAGGCCGTCGGTCCCGTGCCGCGCGAGCAGCGTGACCGGCTGGAGGGCGGGCTGCGGCGCGTCGACGAGGCGGTCCGCAAGGCCGAGGAGGCGGAGTGGAAGCGCTCCAACCCCGAGGCCAGGGCTCGCGCCCAGAGCACGGTCGACCAGTTGCGCACCTCGATCGAGCAGCTGGAGAAGAAGCTCGGCAAGGCCCAGGCCGCCGGGCGCGCCAAGGAGGTCAAGGACGCCGAGGAGGCGCTGGCGGCCCGCCGTTCGTGGCTGGAGGAGGCCGAGCGCACGCTCGCCGAGTTCAGCTGATCCCTGCCGGAGGCTCCGGGTGGTGCGCCACCCGGAGCCTTTTTATCGGCTCTTTTCTGACAAGCCGGCATTCCCGTTCTCCGTCCCCGAATGGAGTCGGCGCTTTTTCCGTGAAAAGCGGTCACGCAGGGTCATTGGGCCTCCCCATATTTCGCCGCAGGTTCCTACGATCATGGGACTCGCAGATATCGGCGAAAGGGGTCAAGATGACAATCGAGATCAAGCCCGTCGAAGAGGTAGAGACCACCGGTAACAGCAACAGCTGCTGAAACCCGTCCGTGGGGCCTCGGTGGAGGCCCCACACCACCTCTCACGGAGCCCCGCCCATGCGCGAACGGATTCAGGTGAATCCGGCTTTCCCTCTGTTCGTCGACGATTCACGGGAACAGGTCAGGCTCGGCGACTTTCCGCCCACGGGCCGCATCCTGTCACCGGCGGAAAAACCGCTACGCGAGCTGTTCCGGCTCTGCGCCCGGCGTCCACGATCGAGACAAGAACTTTACCCGCTGCTCGACGGCGTCACTCCCGGCGAAATAGACGCCGCGATCGACCGGCTGCTCGCCGCCCGCCTCCTGGTCACCGAGACCGACCTGGCGGCGCTGACCGCCGACGACCGGCTGTCCCGGCAGGCGCTGTTCCTGTCGATGTTCCATCCCGCCGGCCAGGCGGTCACCGCCCTGCGGGACCTGGCCGCCCGGCGGGTCACCGTGCTGGGCGCCGGCGCCATCGGCGGCGCGGTCGCCGTCCAGCTGGTCACCGCGGGCGTGCGGCGGCTGACGCTCGTCGACGACGACCAGGTCGAGCCGTCCAACCTGCACCGCCAGCACCTCTACACCCCCGCCGACGTCGGCAGGCCCAAGGTCGCCGCGGCCGCCGACCGGCTGCGCGCCCACCAGCCCGACGCCGAGATCGTCGAGATCCGGCGCCGCATCCAGGGGGCGGCCGACGTCCCCGCCGCGGGCGAGGACTTCGTGGTCAACACCGTCGACACCCCGCAGCCGCACATCCGCCGCTGGGTCAACCAGGCCTGCGTGCAGGCGGGCGTGCCGTTCGTGACCGGCGGGTTCAACCAGCACGTCGGCCTGGTCGGCCCCCTCGTGGTACCGGGCAGGACCGGCTGCCTGACCTGCAGGGAACGCCGGCTGGCCGAGCCGTACGGCACGGCCGAGCTGCCCACCGCCGACAACGCCGGCCGGACCGTCCCCGCCTTCGGCCCGCTCTGCGCGGCGGTCTCCGGCCTGCTGGCCGCCGAGATCGTCCGCCACCTGACCGGCACGGGAGCGCCCGCCCTGGAGGGCAGGACCGTGCACCTCGACCTGCTCGACCTGAGCACCACCGCGCACCCGTTCGAACGCCTGCCCGGGTGCGAGGTCTGCGGATGAGGCCCGACCTGAGCTTCCTGAGCGTGGTCGAGGACGGTCCCGACGACTACGTGGTCGGCAACGGCGCGCGGTTCGTCAACGTGCCGGGCATCGCCGCCAAGGTGCTGGCGCTGCTGGACGGCTCCAGGACGGTCGAGGAGGTCAGGAAGGAGGTGCTGGAGCGGCACGGCACGGACGTCGACGTGGCGGCCTTCGTCGGCGGCCTGGAGAGCATGGGGCTGCTCGAGGAACCCGAGCTGCCGCCCAGCCCCTGGGACCGCGTCCGGCCGGAGCACGTGCGCCTGCTCTTCTCCCCCGTCGCCGACGCCCTCGTCGGGCTGCTGGCGCTGTGCGCCGTCGCGGCCGTCGTCGCCGAACCGCGCATCGTGTCCGGCATGTCGGGCCTGGTGTGGTCGAACAGCCTCGCGTTCACCCTGTCGTTCGCCGTGGGCTCGTGGGTGCTCGTCTTCGTCCACGAGCTCAGCCACATCCTGGCCGCCCGCTCACTGGGCGTGCGGGCCGAGCTGTCGCTCGGCACCCGCCTGCAGTTCCTCGTCGTCCAGACCAACGTGACCGGCGTCTGGCGGCTGCCCCGCCGGGCCCGCTACCGCGCGCACCTGGCGGGCATGCGGACCGACCTGTTCCTGGTCTCCGCAGCCGCCTGCGCGCTGTACGTCACCGAGAACGCCGTGGCCCGCCTCGTGATGGTCATCTGCGCCTCGCAGATCGTCTGGCAGTTCCTGTTCTTCATGCGCACCGACGTCTACTACGCCTTCGCCAACGCCACCGGCAACAAGAACCTCATGGCCGACGCCCAGGCCTACCTGCGGCGGCGGCACCGGCAGGCGCCGCGCTCGGTGCGGATCTACGCCTGGTTCGTCATCGCCGGCCGGGTGCTCGGCCTGGCCTTCCTGCTCGGCTACACCGTGCCCATCACGATCGCGGTGTGCTGGCAGGCCGTGGCCGAACTCGGCACGTCCGTGCAGCCGCTGCTCACGCTGGCGATCGTCGCCTTCGGCTGGGGGCTCTACCTGTGGGTGCTCATCCGCCAGAGGCTCCGCTGACCCGGTAGACGTCGTAGACGCCCTGGATGCTGCGCACCGCCTTCAGCACGTGACCCAGGTGCTTGGGGTCGCCCATCTCGAAGGTGAACTTGCTGACCGCCACCCGGTCGCGGGAGGTGGTCACCGACGCCGACAGGATGTTGACGTGCTGGTCGGACAGCGTGCGGGTGACGTCGGACAGCAGGCGGGGCCGGTCGAGCGCCTCCACCTGGATCGCCACCAGGAACACCGAGTCCTCGTTGGGCGCCCACGTCACCTCCACGAGGCGGTCGGGCTGCTCCTTGAGCTGCTGCACGTTGGTGCAGTCGGAGCGGTGCACCGACACGCCGTGGCCGCGGGTGACGAACCCGACGATGTCGTCGCCCGGCACGGGGGTGCAGCAGCGCGAGAGCCGTACCCACACGTCGGAGTCGCCCGCCACGACGACGCCCGCACCGCCGCCGCCCCTGGGACGGCGGCTGAGCCTGGTCGGCAGCGAGACCTCGGCGATGTCCTCCTCGGCGCTGTCGACGCCGCCGATGGACGTCACGAGCTTCTGCACGACCGTCTGCGCCGCGACGTGGCCCTCGCCGACGGCCGCGTAGAGGGCCGAGACGTCGGGGTAGCGCAGGTCGCGGGCGAGCGCCAGCAGCGCCTCGCCCGACATGAGCCGCTGCAGCGGCAGCCCCTGCTTGCGCATGGCCCTGCCGATGGCCTCCTTGCCCGCCTCGATCGCGGTCTCGCGGCGCTCCTTGGAGAACCACTGCCTGATCTTGTTGCGGGCACGGCCCGACTTGACGAACTTCAGCCAGTCACGCGAGGGACCCGCGTCGGGCGACTTGGAGGTGAAGATCTCCACGGTGTCGCCGTTGCCCAGGCGCGACTCCAGCGGCACCAGGCGGCCGTTGACGCGCGCCCCGATGCACCGGTGACCCACCTCGGTGTGGACGGCGTAGGCGAAGTCGACCGGCGTCGCGCCCTCGGGCAGCGCCACCACCTGGCCGCGCGGGGTGAAGACGTACACCTCCGACACCGACAGGTCGAAGCGCAGCGACTCCAGGAACTCCCCCGGATCGGAGGTCTCCTTCTGCCAGTCGAGCAGCTGGCGCAGCCAGGCCATGTCGCCGCCCGGCTTGACCTTGCCCGCAGGACCGGGGCTGCCCGCCTCCTCCTTGTACTTCCAGTGGGCGGCCACGCCGTACTCGGCCCTGTGGTGCATCGCGTGCGTGCGGATCTGCAGCTCGACCGGCTTGCCCTCGGGACCGATCACCGTGGTGTGCAGCGACTGGTACATGTTGAACTTGGGCATCGCGATGTAGTCCTTGAACCGGCCGGGCACCGGGTTCCATCGCGCGTGGATCGTTCCGAGCGCCGCATAGCAGTCGCGGACCGAGTCGACCAGGACCCGGATGCCCACCAGGTCGTAGATGTCGTCGAAGGCCACGTCGCGGGCGATCATCTTCTGGTAGACCGAGTAGTAGTGCTTCGGCCTGCCCTTGACCACCGCGCGGATCCTGGCGTCGCGCAGGTCGGCCGAGACCTTCTCGATGACCTCCTGCAGGAACAGGTCGCGGCGCGGGGCCCGCTCGGAGACCATGCGGGCGATCTCGTCGTAGCGTTTGGGGTAGAGCATCGCGAACGCGAGATCCTCGAGCTCCCACTTGATCGTGTTCATGCCCAGGCGGTGGGCCAGCGGGGCGAAGATCTCCAGCGTCTCGCGCGACTTCTGCTGCCTCTTGTGCTCCGGCAGGTAGCGCATCGTGCGCATGTTGTGGAGGCGGTCGGCGAGCTTGATGACCAGCACCCTGATGTCGCGCGACATCGCCACGACCATCTTGCGCACGGTCTCGGCCTGCGCGGCGTCACCGAACTTGACCTTGTCCAGCTTGGTGACGCCGTCGACCAGCAGGCCGATCTTGTCGCCGAAGTCGGCGCGCAGCTCGTCCAGGCTGTAGGCGGTGTCCTCGACCGTGTCGTGCAGCAGGGCGGCGCACAGCGTCTCGTCGTCGGTGCCGAGCTCGGCCAGGATCGTCGCCACGGCCAGCGGGTGCGTGATGTAGGGGTCGCCACTCTTCCGCTTCTGGTCGCGGTGGTGGTAGGCGGCCACGTCGTAGGCACGCTCGATCAGGCGCAGGTCCGCCTTGGGATGGGTGGCGCGGACCGTCCGGAACAACGGCTCCAGCACCGGATTCATGGCCCCACCCCCAAACCGTCGGCGACGCGCCGCTGGAGCGCCGGACATCCCTTCGGAACTACCGGCGTCGGTGGCGTCGGGCACGACTACCTCACGGGGCACACAGACTCCTCACGTTCGAGTCCAGATCCCTCAGTGTATCCAGCCATGTCACCCGCGCGTCGGCCGGTCGCCCATCACACGATCACGAGCGCCCTCAGGTCGACACCCTCCAGCCGCTCGCGCCCCTTCAGGAAGGCCAGCTCCATCAGGACGGCGACGCCGACGACCTCGGCTCCCGCCCTCCTGACCAGCTCCACCGTCGCCTCGGCGGTGCCGCCGGTGGCCAGCACGTCGTCGACGATGACGACCCTGTCGCCGGGGCCGAAGGCGTCCTGGTGGACCTCGATGGTGGCCGAGCCGTACTCCAGCTCGTAGGAGGCCTCGAGGGTGGTGGAGGGCAGCTTGCCCTTCTTGCGGACCGGCACGAACCCCGCCCCGGCCCGGCAGGCGGCGGGAGCGGCCAGGATGAAGCCGCGCGCCTCGATGCCGACGACCTTGTCCACCCCGGGGAAGCAGCCGGCGAGCGCGTCGACCACCGCGGTGAACGCCTGCGGGTCGGCGAGCAGAGGGGTGATGTCCTTGAACACGACCCCGTGCTTCGGGTAGTCGTTGACGTCCCTGATCCGCTCGAGGATCAGCTGGGTCAGCTCGCTCACGTCGGGCTCTCTTTCCTCTCCGTCCGGTGCGTCCGCCTGTCGGACGCACCACCATCCCACACCCCGGCCGCCCGGCACGACGCCGCCCCCGTCCCGTGAGAAGGGACGGGGGCGGCGCCCAGCGTCGAGCGGTCAGTTCTTGGCGGTGGCGGGCCGCTTGGCGCCGCCGCTCTTGCCCCCGCCGGTGGACGCCAGCCGCTTGGCGATCGCCTGGTACTTCGGCTCGCGCTCCTTCAGCGTCACCAGCAGCGGCGTGGCCACGCACAGCGAGGAGTACGTGCCGACCAGCATGCCGACGAACAGGGCGAGCGACAGGTCCTTCAGCGTGCCTGCGCCCAGCAGCGTGGTGCCGATGAACAGGATCGCCGCCACCGGCAGGATGGCCACCAGCGAGGTGTTCAGCGACCTGATCAGCGTGTGGTTGAGCGCGTCGTTCGCGGCCATCGTGTAGGTCTTCTTGGAGGTCGTGCCGAGCTTGGCGGTGACCTCCTTGATCATGTCGAAGACGACGACCGCGTCGTACAGCGAGTAGCCGAGGATGGTGAGGAAGCCCAGCAGGGTCGCAGGGGTGACCTCGAAGCCCGACCACGCGTAGATGCCGGCCGTGATGACCAGGTCGTGCAGCAGCGCGACGATCGCCGCCAAGGCCATCTTCGGCTCGAAGGCCATGCTCAGATACAGGATGATCGCGAACATGAACACCACGAGGCCGAGCCAGGCCTTGGTGGCCACCTCACCGCCCCAGGAGGCGCCGATCGAGGTGATGGAGATCTGCGCGGGGTCGACGCCGAGGTCCTTGGCGACGGACTGCTGCACCCTGGACAGGTTGGCCTCGTCGAGGGTCTCGGTGGTCACCCGCCAGCTACCGCCGGCCTGCTGGACGATCGGCTGGTGGACGCCCGCCTCGGTCATGGTCTCGCGGACCTTCTCGATGCCGGCCTGCGGCGCGGCGAAGGAGAACACCGAGCCGCCCTTGAACTCCACGCCCAGGTTGAGCGCGCTGCCATGGGTGACGGCGCTGAAGATCAGGCCGGCGACGGAGAACAGCAGCAGGAAGGCCGAAAGGCTGTACCACAGCTTCCGGCGGCCGACGAAGTCGACGTCGATCTCGCCACGGTAGAGGCGACGCCCGAGTCCCATGTCAGGCCTCCTGCGGAGTGGTCGTACGAACAGTCTCCGGGCCCATGCGCTCGGCGTCGAGACCGGAGAGCTTGTGCCCCTTGGCGAAGAACTTCAACCTCGCCAGCAGCGCGATGAACGGCTTGGTGAACAGGAACACCACGACCACGTCGATCAGCGTGGTCAGACCCATCGCGAACGCGAAGCCGGCGACGCCGCCGACGGCCAGGAAGTAGAGCACCACGGCGGCGATGAACATGACCGCGTCGGCGATCAGGATCGTCCGGCGCGCGCGCACCCACGCCACCTCGACGGCGGCGCGCAGCGAGCGTCTGCCCTCCTTCATCTCGTCTCTGATGCGTTCGAAGTAGACGATGAAGGAGTCGGCTGTGATGCCGATCGAGACCACCAGACCGATGATGTGCGGCAGCGACAGGCTGAAGCCCGCGTAGGTGCCGAGGAGCACCACCGCCTCGTAGGTGATGACCGAGGCCATCAGGAGGCTCAGCACCGCGACCACGCCGAGGCCGCGGTAGTACAGCAGCGAGTAGATGACCACCAGGCCGAGACCGATGGCGCCGGCGATGAGGCCGCCGCGCAGCTGGTCCTGGCCGAGGGTGGAGGAGATCGTGTCGATGGAGCTGCGCACGAACTTCAGCGGCAGCGCGCCGTACTTCAGCTGGTCGGCCAGCGCGGTCGCGGTCTGCTGGGTGAAGCCGCCGGAGATCTCCGCCCGGCCGCCGGGGATGGGCTCGTTGATGTTCGGCGCGGTGATGACCACGCCGTCGAGGACCACGGCGACCATGTTGCGCGGCGGCTGGGCCTGGTAGGCCTCGGTGGTCAGGGTCGACCACGCCGTGGCGCCCTTGCTCTTGAAGTTGAGCTGCACGACCCACTGGCCGGTGGTCTGCTGCACGCCGGCGCTGGCCGTGTCGATGTCGGTGCCGACGACCCTGGCCTTGTCGAGGATGTACTTGGCGGTGCCGTCGGCGTCACAGGTGACGTACGGCTTGCTCGGGTCGTCCTGGACGCCCTGCTGCTTGTTCTTGGCGCAGTCGAGCTCGTTGTACTGCTTGACCAGCGCGGGGTCGATGCCGGCCAGCGCGGAGTCCTGGGTCGGCGCGCTGGGCTGGGCGCTCGGCGTCGCGGACGGGGTCGCCTTGGCGTTCCGGCCCTTGTCCTGGCCCTTGTTCTGGTCCTGGTTCTGGCTCTTCCGCTCGCCGGTCGCAGCGGCGGAGGGCGAGGGGTTGGGCGAGGTCAGCGCGGACGACAGGGCCTTGCCCGTCGGGGAGGCGCTGGGTGTGGGCGCGTTGGCCGAGGTGCGGGCGCTCGGCTGCGTGGAAGGCCGGTCGGACGACTGCCCGTTCGGCTGCGTGGAAGGCTGTCCTGAGCCCGAGGGCGTCGGCGCCTGGGTGGGCATGGTGCTCGGCTGCGGCTGGGCCGCCTCGGCGGCCAGGACCTGGCGGAAGCGCAGCTCCGCCGTGGTGCCGACCAGCTTGATGACCTCGTCCTTGCCTGCGCCGGGAACCGAGATGACGATGTTGTCGCCCGACTTGGCGACCTCCGCGTCGGAGATTCCGGTGCCGTTCACCCGGTCACGGATGATGTTGACGGCGAGGTTGAGGCTCTCTTCAGAGGGGGGAGAGCCGTTCGGAGTGATCGGCGACAGTGTCGCCGTCGTGCCACCTGCGAGGTCGAGTCCGAGCTTCGGCGTGAACGCCGGCTGCAGGAACATCGCCCCGCCCATGGCGAAGATGAGCGCCAGAAGCACCAGGAGCGTGCGCCCCGGCTTGCTCTGGCCGCTGGTCGGTCGGGCCACTGGTCGTCTGTTCTTTCAGGTAGGGGTCGGCCGCAAGCTGGTCAGGACTTCTTGCTGTTGGTGTCCTCGTCGTCGTTGCGGTCGACCGGCTCGTCGGCTACGGCGGATTCCTTCGTCTCGGTCGTCTCAGGCTCCGTCGCGGCGAGCTTGTCATCGGCGACGGGGGTGACGACCCGACCGATGGCGGCCTTCACCCAGCGGGTCTCGACGCCGGGAGCGACCTCCAGGATGACGTCCTCGTTGTCGACAGCCACCACGGTGGCGAACAGGCCGGTGGTGGTCATCACACGGGCGCCGGGCGCGAGCGAGTTCTGCATCTGAACGGCTTCCTGCTGCCGCTTGCGCTGCGGCCTGATGAGCAGGAAGTAGAACACCACCACCAGAAGCACAAGCGGCAGGATGTTCATAAGCGTTGCTGAGTCCACGAGGGCGACCTTCCATCGTCTGTCAAGATGATGACACCGGCGTCGAGCCGGAAATTCCATGCGTTGCGTCGAGGGGCCGCGCCGCTCAGCCCATCAGCTTACACAGCCAGCCAAGCCACGGAGTGTAGGCGGTTGTTGCGAAACCCGGCAACGAGGCAGCGATTCGGCGCGCGGGGAAGTTCCCAATTCGCAATGCTTGCAACCGTTCTGTGACCGCGCCGTTTCGTGGCGTTTCCGGCGGCCGGGTCCTGCCGTCCCGGCCCGGCGGCGGGCGTCTCGGTCAGAAGGGCGCCTCCGGCGGAGGGGTGAGGCCCAGGTGAAGCCAGGCGGCGGTGGTGGCGACCCGCCCGCGCGGCGTGCGGGCCAGCAGCCCCTGGCGCACCAGGAACGGCTCGGCCACCACCTCGACCGTCTCCGGCTCCTCCCCCACGGCCACGGCGAGCGTCGACAGCCCGACGGGGCCGCCGCCGAACTTGCGCAGCAGCGCGCCGAGCACCGCCCGGTCGAGCCGGTCGAGGCCCTCGGCGTCGACCTCGTAGAGGTTGAGCGCGGCCGAGGCGACGTCGCGGGTGATGACGCCGTCGGAGCGGATCTCGGAGAAGTCGCGCACCCGGCGCAGCAGCCGGTTGGCGATGCGGGGCGTGCCGCGCGAGCGCCTGGCGATCTCGTGGGCGCCCTCCTCGGGCAGCGTCACCCCGAGCAGCCCGGCCGAGCGGCGCAGCACCTGCTCGAGCTCGGCGACCTCGTAGAAGTCCATGTGGGCGGTGAAGCCGAACCGGTCGCGCAGCGGCGCCGGCAGCAGGCCCGCTCTGGTCGTGGCGCCGACGAGGGTGAAGGGCGCGATCTCCAGCGGGATGGCGGTGGCGCCGGGGCCCTTGCCGACGATGATGTCGACCCTGAAGTCCTCCATCGCGAGGTAGAGCATCTCCTCGGCGGGGCGGGCCATCCGGTGGATCTCGTCGATGAACAGCACCTCGCCCTCGGTCAGCGTCGACAGGATCGCCGCCAGGTCGCCGGCGCGCTCCAGGGCCGGGCCCGAGGTGATCCGCAGCGGGGCGCCGAGCTCGGCTGCGATGATCATGGCCAGGGTGGTCTTGCCCAGCCCCGGCGAGCCGCTCATCAGCACGTGGTCGGGCGGCCGGTTCCGCTTGAGCGCGCTCTCCAGCACCAGCGAGAGCTGCTCGCGCACGCGCGCCTGGCCGATGAAGTCGGCCAGGCGCTTGGGCCGCAGCGCCGCCTCGATCTGCAGCTCGTCGCCCTCGGCGTCGGGCGAGACCAGGTCACGTTCGATGCTCATGCCATCTCCCCGCCGCCGGGGCGCCCGCTTCCCGCCACCGCCGGCCTCATCGGACGCTCAGCGCCCTGAGCGCCGCCTTGAGCAGCACCGCCACCTGCGGCTGCCGGCCCGCGGCCACCTCGGCGTCGGCCTGCGGCCCCACCAGCGCGATCGCCTCGTCGGCGTCCCTGGTGGAGTAGCCGAGGCCGACCAGACCCGAGTGGACCTGCTCGCGCCACAGCGGCAGGGCGGCGTCGCCGTTGAGCGCGGCGTTGACCGCCTCCTCGGGCGTGCCGAGCTTGTCCTTCAACTCCAGCACGATGCGCTGGGCGCCCTTCTGGCCGATGCCGGGGATCCTGGTCAGCGCCTTGAGGTCGGCCGAGGCGACCGCGACGCGCAGCGAGTTGGGCGTGTGGACGGCCAGCATGGCCAGGGCCAGCTTCGGGCCCACGCCACTGGCCGTCTGGACGAGCTCGAAGACCGTGCGCTCGTCGTCGGTGGCGAAGCCGTACAGGGTGAGCGACTCCTCCCTGACGACCAGCGAGGTGGCCAGCCGGCCGGGCTCGCCGACCCGCAGGGTGGCCAGCGTGCCGGGTGTGCAGTGCACCAGCACACCCACCCCGCCGACCTCGATCACCGCCGAGTCGGGCGCGACGGCCGCCACGACCCCGGAAACCGACGCGATCACAGCGCACGTCCTCTCGATGCCTTGGCCAGCGCCTCGGCCAGTCTGTTCTGGGTGCCGCCGCGCCACACGTGGCAGATGGCCAGGGCGAGGGCGTCGGCCGCGTCGGCGGGCTTGGGCATCTCCGCCAGCCGCAGCAGCCTGGTGACCATGGTGCCGATCTGCTTCTTGTCGGCGGTGCCGCTGCCGGTGATGGCGGCCTTGACCTCCGAGGGCGTGTGCAGCGCCACCGGCAGGCCGCGCCTGGCGGCGCACAGCACGGCGATGCCCGCCGCCTGCGCGGTGCCCATCACGGTGCGGACGTTGTGCTGGGCGAAGACGCGCTCGACGGCCACCGCGTCGGGCCGCACGTCGTCGAGCCACCGCTCGATGCCGCGCTCGATGCCGACGAGCCTGGCGCCGAGCTCGTCGTCGGCGGAGGTGCGCACCACGCCGACGGCGACGAGCTTGAGCTGCGCGCCCGGGCGGCCCTCGACGGCCCCGAGGCCGCATCTGGTCAGCCCTGGGTCGACGCCCATCACCCGCACGGCCCGCCCTCCGTTCGCTGCCGAACATCTGTTCGGCAGCGAACTCTACCCTGGTTGGGCGGGCGGCGCACGGCGAACGCGCCTCGCTCCACGGCGCCGCCCGGCGGGCGCGGGCCCGAGCCGGACGATCAGAAGTAGTCGATCATGTACGGCGTGCCGGCGAACGCCGCGTCCAGCGCCTCGTCGAACTCCTCCGGGCCGGACAGCAGGCCGGCCGGGCGCAGCGTCGAGGTCGGGATCCCGGCGTACAGCGCCGACAGGCCGTTGACGGTGAAGCGCGGCCCCTGCCCCGTGGCGGCGCCGGCCGTACCGGAGCCGCCGGAGATCTCCAGCCGCCACGTGCCGCTGTTGGCCGGGCGCTCGGGGTCGTCGACCGTGATCACGGCGTGCGCCGAGACCACCGACGGGAAGCCTCGCCTGGCGATCGCCTCGGCCACGTCCACGACCCGGAACATCCACCTCGTCTGCTTGACCTGCTCCTTGGCCCGCTCGCGCACCAGCCACAGCACGGGGTCGTTCGGCGCGACCACGGCGGTGACCTTCTTGGCGATCGAGGAGGAGGTGCCGACCATGGCCCACAGCGCGCGGGCGGTCGCCTCCGAGCCGGCGACGAGGTTGTCGACGGCGATGTCGCCCCCGTCCCATCGGTAGGCGACGAACCCGTCGTCGGCCAGGTAGCGGAAGTCGTCATCCTCGTCGAGGTAGCGTCGCCAGGCGGCCTCGTCCCAGCAGATGGGCCCGCTGGCGCGGTTGGCGGCGTGGACGCGGCCGAGGATGGCGATCACCTCGGCGACGTCGTCGGGCTCCATCCTGCGTAGCTTGACCTGCTCGGCCGGGCCGATGGTGCGCAGCGCCTCGGGAGCGAGGGTCACCGCGTTCTCGGCGCCCGCGTGCTCCCAGCCGAGCGAACGGTAGATCGGCGTGGTGGCCGGGTAGAGGGCCGAGACGGCCTCGCCCAGCTCGGCCGCCCTGCCGAGGACGGCCCGCATGAGCCGCCTGCCCACGCCGCGTCCGCGGTCCTCGGGGTTGACGACCACACCCGCCACCCCGGCCATCGGCTGCGGCCTGCCGTGCCACCACTGGGTGAAACCGGGCAGGCGCGCGGCGGCGGCCACCCTCGAGCCGTCGAAGACGCCGAGGAAGCGTCCCTGCTCCAGGGTGGCCAGCGCCATTGCGCGCCAGTTGTCGGCGAGGTCGGCGGGCAACGGGCCGAAGGAGCGCTTGCGGGTGTCGAGGACGGCGTCGAGGTCGTCCGGGCTCAGATCACGAATTTCCACAGCAGGTCAACCTACGCACTGCGGGACATCCGCCGCGAGCCGTTTTCAGGCGTCGAGCTTCTCCATGATGTCGTCGCTGACGTCGAAGTTCGCGTAGACGTTCTGGACGTCGTCGCTGTCCTCGAGCGCGTCGATGAGGCGGAAGACCTTGCGCGCGCCGTCCTCGTCGAGCGGGACGTTGAGCGTCGGCAGGAAGCTCGACTCGGCCGAGTCGTAGTCGATGCCGGCCTCCTGCAGCGCCTTGCGCACCGGCACCAGGTCACCGGCCTCGGAGACGACCTCGAACGACTCGCCCAGGTCGTTGACCTCCTCGGCGCCCGCCTCGAGCACCGCGGTCAGCACGTCGTCCTCGGACAGCCCGTCCTTGGGGACGATCACGACACCCTTGCGGTTGAACATGTAGGCCACCGAACCGGGGTCGGCCAGCGAGCCGCCGTTGCGGGTGAGCGCGACACGGACCTCGGAGGCGGCGCGGTTGCGGTTGTCGGTCAGGCACTCGATGAGGACCGCGACACCGCCGGGGGCGTAGCCCTCGTACATGATGGTCTGCCAGTCGGCGCCGCCCGCCTCGAGGCCGCCGCCACGCTTGCGGGCGCGCTCGATGTTGTCGTTGGGCACCGAGTTCTTCTTCGCCTTGAAGATGGCGTCGAAGAGGGTGGGGTTGGCATCCGGGTCAGGGCCACCGGTCCTGGCCGCCACCTCGATGTTCTTGATGAGCTTCGCGAACAGCTTGCCGCGCTTGGCGTCGAGCGCGGCCTTCTTGTGCTTCGTCGTAGCCCATTTGGAGTGGCCGGACATGACCTAGAGCTCCCTCACCATGTTGACGAAATATTCATGCACGCGAGTGTCTCCGGTCAGCTCCGGATGGAACGATGTCGCGAGCAGCGGTCCCTGTCGGACCGCGACGATCCTATCCCCAGGGGGCGCGGTCGCCAGCACCTCGACGTCGGAACCCACCGATTCCACCCATGGGGCGCGGATGAAGACAGCGTGTACGGTGCCCCCCGCGAAGGACAGGTCGGCCTCGAAGGAGTCGACCTGGCGGCCGAAGGCGTTACGCCTGACCACCATGTCGATGCCGCCGATCGTCTGCTGGCCCTCGATGCCGTCCTGGATGCGGTCGGCCAGCATGATCATGCCGGCGCACGAGCCGTAGGCGGGCATGCCCTCCTTGACGCGCAGGCGCAGCGGTTCCAGCAGCTCGAAGATCTCGGCGAGCTTCCACATCGTGGTGGACTCCCCGCCGGGGATGACCAGCCCGTCGACGGCCTCGAGCTCGGCGATCCTGCGCACGGCCGTCGCCTCCGCCCCCGCCTCCTCCAGCATGCGGACGTGTTCGCGCACGTCTCCCTGGAGTGCGAGTACACCGATCTTGGGCACGGTCGTCCTTCCTTCGTGGTCCGGGTTCCCCTGATTCAACACCACGACGGGCCGTGCTCTTCCTACCGGGCGGCCTCCGCGGGCGTCGTCCTGGAGGAGGAGCACGGCCCGGTCGCCGCGGCGGGGAACCACGCAAGAACCCCCGCCACCGGGCCCGAGGGCAGGCGGCAGGGGTTCCGGACGTCGAGGCCGTCCCCGCGTGGTCTACGGGCGCTCGGTCTCGAGGCGGACCGTCTCCTCGATCGTCATCTCGGACGCCGCGCGCAGCGACGGGTCCATCGGGCGCAGGTACGTCTGCTGCACGCCGGGCACCCGGTCCTCCACCACGAACGTCGCCCTGGTGTAGACCTCCGACCCGGGCGTCCGCACCTGGGGCACGACCTTGAAGTCGGCCGACATCTGCTCCCGCTCGATCTTCGTCAGCACGTATCCGCGCTGGTTGTTGTAGAACTTGAGGTGCGGGTTGATCTTCAGGAACGGATGCGTGGCCGGGTCGGAGTCCTTCCCGTCACCGCCGGTGCTGATGGAGGTGGCCACCAGCTCCGCGCCCACGGACGGCCCCGTCGGGTCGTCGTAGTCCAGCTTCAGGTCGCTGGCCCAGTGAGCGTGGACGTCACCGGTGAGCACGACCGGGTTGCGCACCTTCGCGTCGATCCAGCCCTGGGCGATGCGCCGCCGGGAGGCCACGTAGCCGTCCCACGCGTCCTGGCTGGTGACCTTCGCCGGTCCCGCGTTGTTGTCGCGCTGGGCGAAGAAGACCTGCTGGCCGATGATGTCCCACTGGGCGCGCGAGTGGTGGAAGCCGTTGATCAGCCACTCCTCCTGCGCCGCGCCGGTGATGGACCGGGCCGGGTCCACCGCCGCCGGGCAGTCCCGGTAGCCGTCGCCGCACCCCTGGTCGTCGCGGTACTGCCGGGTGTCGAGCATGTGGAAGGTGGCCATCTGTCCCCACCGGATCCGCCGGTAGAGCTGCATGTCGATGCCCTGCGGGATGGAGGTACGGCGCAGCGGCATGTTCTCGTAGTAGGCACGGAAGGCCGCCTCGCGGCGCTGCAGGAAGTTCGGCTGCGGCACCTCGGGCTTCTCCGCCACCTCGTCGGCCCAGTTGTTGTCGAGCTCGTGGTCGTCCCACACGACCAGCCACGGCGCGGCGGCGTGGGCGGCCTGCAGGTCGGGGTCGGCCTTGTACTGCGCGTGGCGCTGCCGGTAGTTGGCGAGCGTCTCGGTCTCGGGACCCTCGTGGTGGCGGACGTTGCCGCCGGGGATGGTGTAGGTGTTCTTGGTGTACTCGTACTGGTAGTCGCCCAGGTGCAGGATCAGGTCGGGGTGCTCCTCGGCCAGGCGGCGGTAGCTGGTGAAGTAGCCGTGCTCGTACTGCGCGCAGGAGACGAACGCCATGGACAGCGCTCCGCCGTACGCCAGGGGGTGCGGGGCGGTGAGGGCGCGGCCGACGGGCGAGACGTAGGGGCCCACGCGGAAGCGGTACCAGTACTCCCGCCCTGACGACAGGCCGTCCACCTCGACGTGGACGCTGTGGCCCCACTCGGGGGCGGCCGTCGCGACACCGGCGCGGACGACGCGGCGGCAGCGCTCGTCGGCGTATACCTGCCACAGGACGAGGAAGGGACGCTGGGGCATGCCGCCCATGCCGTCCTCGGCGAGCGGCTGCTGGGCCAGGCGGGTCCAGATGACGAAGCCGCTGTGGTCGGGGTCACCGGAGGCGACGCCCAGCGTGAAGGGGTCCGACCTGAGACCGCGCGAGGCCAGGGTGGCGGCGCTCTCGGTGGCGGGGTCGGCGGCTGGGGCGGGGGCCGGGTCGGCCGGAGTGGCGGAGGCGGCGGCGGGGAGCGCGGCGGTGGCGCCCGCAGCTAACCCGGTGACGAGGAAGGAGCGGCGGTTGAGCTTGGACACGGGTGCTCCCGAGGCGATCTAGGGTGGGACGCCCGTAGCCTGGCCCAAGATCATGACCCCCTGGTTAACGCCATCTGTCACACAAAAGGCGATTTTTACCAAGGGTGCCGCGATTCACGGAAATTTCCTCCGTCCACCCCTGTCGCACCGGTGGCACGCGCGACCGATGGAGCGGCTCCCGCACGGCGGCGCCCCTGACGCCCGCCAAGCGGACTCCTGGCCCACGCCCCGCGCCCAAGGCCAGGCGGGGTCCGGGCCGGTTCCAGGACCGGGACCGGGCCGGGAGCAAGGGACACGAGCCGCGGGACGGGGGTAAGGGCGGCAGGGCGGGAGTCGGGGGCCGATGCCGGGGTCGGCCCGGGCTGGTGCCCGGCTCGGGCCGGTGTGGTCTGGGGCCGGGCCGGGGGCAAGGGCCGGGAGTCGGGGAGCAGGGAGCCCGGGCCCCTGGGCTCAAGGGCAAGGGGGGCCGGTGGCAAGAGGCCAAGGGACGGGGGACGTGGGGCGGCGCCGGGCCGAGGCCGAGGGCCGGGGGCGGAGGCAGAGGGCGGAGGCAGAGGGCGGAGGCAGAGGGCGGAGGCAGAGAGCCGGGGGCCGGGAGCTTGGAGCGGGGGTCTGGGGTGGGCCGGGCCCTTGCTGGTCCTTTCAGCGAGGCGCATGACCAGCCACCAGCCAGTACGCGGAAAGGGCCAGCCGTCACCGGGCCTTGAGCGGGGCGTGGAGGGCCCTCGACGGGCACCGAGGATCCGGGGTGCCGGGCGGCCGGGTCGCGCGAGAAGCGGCACGAAGAGGCCGCACCACGAACAGGAAGAGGGCGCGGCGCGCAGAGGGCGCGGCGCGAACCCAGCAGAGGGGCGGAGCGAAGAGGGAGCGGCACGAAGTAGGCGCGACGGGAAGAGGGGGCGGGGCAAGGAGAGGGCGGCACGAAGTAGGCGCGACGCGAAAAGGTCGCGGCGAGGAGGCGGCACGAAAAAGCGGCACCCCCGAGGGGATGCCGCTCAGTCGCGGGAGGGCGGGCCTACCAGCCGCGCTCGGCCAGGCGGTGCGGCTGCGGGATCTCGTCGACGTTGATGCCGACCATCGCCTCGCCGAGGCCGCGCGACACCTTGGCGACGACGTCGGGGTCGTCGTGGAAGGTGGTGGCCTTGACGATCGCCGCCGCCCGCTTGGCGGGGTCGCCCGACTTGAAGATGCCGGAGCCGACGAACACGCCCTCGGCGCCCAGCTGCATCATCATCGCGGCGTCGGCGGGCGTGGCGATGCCGCCGGCGGTGAACAGCACCACGGGCAGCTTGCCGGTCTTGGCCACCTCGACGACCAGGTCGTACGGCGCCTGCAGCTCCTTGGCCGCCACGTACAGCTCGTCCTCGGGCAGCGAGGTGAGGCGCTTGATCTCGCCCCTGATGGTGCGCATGTGGGTGACGGCGTTGGAGACGTCGCCCGTGCCCGCCTCGCCCTTGGAGCGGATCATGGCGGCGCCCTCGGTGATGCGGCGCAGCGCCTCGCCCAGGTTCGTCGCGCCGCACACGAACGGCACGGTGAACTGGTACTTGTCGATGTGGTTGGCGTAGTCGGCGGGGGTCAGCACCTCCGACTCGTCGATGTAGTCGACGCCCAGCGACTGCAGGATCTGCGCCTCGACGAAGTGGCCGATGCGGGCCTTGGCCATGACGGGGATGGAGACGGCGTTGATGATGCCGTCGATCATGTCGGGGTCGCTCATCCTGGAGACGCCGCCCTGCGCGCGGATGTCGGCGGGCACGCGCTCCAGAGCCATGACGGCGACCGCCCCGGCGTCCTCGGCGATCTTCGCCTGCTCGGGGGTGACGACGTCCATGATGACGCCGCCCTTGAGCATCTCGGCCATGCCGCGCTTGACGCGCGCGGTTCCGGTGACGGGGCTGGTAGACACGGTCTTCCTCACAACGGCAGGTCGGTAAGTTCTCAAGCCCATCGTAGGTCCTTAACACCCCACGACCGGACACACCACCATGTCAGGGTCGAGGCGGGATTTTGTACGTTAAGGAATGACGGGCTTGCGGCTGGCGAGAGCGATCCACACCTGGCCAGGCGCGAAGTTCATCGGCTCACCGCTCTCAGTGGTGAACGTCGTCCCCTCTTCCTCCGATTCCCGCGACCACTTGGCCTTGTAGGCCTTGCCGTCGCGGAGCACGATGGCCGATCCCTTGCCGACGGAGTGGACCAGCGGGGTGTAGCTCTGGTTCTTGTCGTGGAACTGCGAGCGCTCGGTCTTGGTGTACTGCACGACGATCGTGGGGGCGCCGAGCTGGCCGCCCTCGGCCGCCATGTCCTTCTTGCCGTCCTGCCAGACGAGCCACTGCTTCTTGGCCTCCGACCAGGCGAAGGTGAAGCGGGCGGCGGGCCATCTGACCGTCCACGACTTCTTCGGCACGCCGCCCTCGGCGGGGGCCTCGCCGAAGGTGAAGCCGATGTCCTTGGCCTGGCTCGCCTTGGGCGCCTTGGCCAGCAGCTGCTTGGTGTTGGCGAACAGGTTGTAGGGGGCGAAGCGGCCCGGCTGGCGGAAGAACGCGCCGGGGTTGCGGGTGTCGCCGACGTCGAACAGCGACGCCTCCGCCATGAACGGCAGCATCTTGGACTGGACGCCGGAGTAGGCGAAGGCCGGCTTGCCGAACTGCGGCGTGATGTGCAGGTCGGAGATGCGGGCGCTGCGGACCGGGCCGACCTTGGGCGGCAGCTTGGAGGAGAAGACCGCCATCAGCCGGGTGAGGCCGGCCTCGACCTGCTCGACGTAGACGATGTCCGCGCTCTTCAGCCCCATCTGGGGCTTGCCCGCCGCGGTGTTCTCGATCTTCACCGCCAGGACCGGTTCGAGCTCCTCGTACGGCAGGCCCGTGAAGGGGTGCTTGCTCACCTCGGGCGTCGGCGTGGCGGAGACGGGGGCCGCCTGCGGAGCCTTCGACGGCGAGGCCGCTCCGCCCCCGCTCGAGCAGGCCGCGACAGGAGCGAGCACCGCCAGCGTCACCGCGATCGTTCGGGCTACCCGCACCTGCTCAACTCCTCCGCTCGGCCACGAAAACGGAAGGAAGCTTACCGGGCTCCCCTAAAACGGGTCATTCGGTTGCCATGGTCTCGGGCGGATTGTCATCGATCTCAAAGAATTCGGGATACTCGGTGCGTCCGGCCAGGCGCAGGCTGCGGGCGAGCCAGCGGCGCTGGGCGGTGCGGGTGACGGCGACCGCGTTGTTGTAGAAGCGGCGGGCGTAGACGACCTTGGCGACGGCGGCGTCGAGCTCCTCCAGCAGCGACAGGCCGCCCGGCGACTCGCTGATGCGTTCCCTGAACCTGTCCTGGTCGACGGCCGCGCGCAGCGCCCTGGACAGGTCGCTCTCGGCGTGCTCGCGCTCCTCGGGGCCGGCCGTACGGGCCTCGTGGGCGGCCGCGGCCAGGACCAGGGAGGTGGCGGGGTCGAGCAGGCGGGATCCGGCCAGTTCGAGCACGACGGCGGCGCGCCGGACCAGCGCGACGTCGAGCGCCTCGCGGGCCAGTTCCAGCCTGATGTGCAGCCGGTCGAGACGCCCGGCCCGCCAGGAGACGTAGACGGCGGTGAGCACCATGAGGATGCCCACGAGCAGGACGATGATCGTGGTGCTCATGCGACGGTGTCTTCCTCCACTCGTCCCGCCGCGGCCGTGACGGTCTCGTAGACGCGCACGACGTCGCGGGCGACCGTGGACCAGTCGTACTTGCGCACGGCGAGCAGCGCCTCGTCGGCCAGCTTGGCCCTGCGCTCGGGGTCGTCGAGGAGGGCGCGCGCCTCGCGGGCCAGGGCGGCCGCGTCGCCGTTGGGGAACAGCGCGCCGGCCTGCCCGTCGCCCAGCACCCGGCGGAAGGCCGGGATGTCGCTGGCCAGCACGGTGGCTCCGGCCGACATGGCCTCGGCCAGCACGATGCCGAAGCTCTCGCCGCCGGTGTTGGGCGCGACGAAGACGTCGACGGAGTGGTAGGCGCGGATCTTGTCCTGCTCGCTGACCATGCCGAGCAGCGTGACGCGGTCGCGGATCGACTTGGGGATCTTCACCTCGCCGGGGCCCGCGACGAGCAGCCTCGCGTCGGGCACCTGCTCCAGCGCCTCGAGCAGGACGGGCAGGCCCTTGCGCGGCTCGTCCATCCTGCCGAGGAAGCCGAGCGTGCGCCCGTCGGGGCCCCAGCCGGGCAGCGGCTCGGCCTGGGTGTAGCGGCTGACGGTCACGCCGTTGGGGATCAGCACGCTGTCGCCGCCGAACTGCTCGACCAGGCTCTTGCGGGCGGCGTCGGAGACGGCGATGCGGCCGCTGAGCTTCTCCAGCGCGCTGCGCAGCATCGGCTCGGCGATCGCGATGGCCCGCGAGCGGTTGAAGGAGGCGTGGAAGGTGGCCACGATCGGCCCCTTGGCCGCCCAGCAGGCCAGCACGCCCAGGCTGGGCACCAGCGGCTCGTGGATGTGGAGCACGTCGAAGTCGTTCTCGCGGATCCAGCGCCGCACCCTGGCCGCCGACAGGAAGCCGAACGACATCCGCGCCACCGAGCCGTTGTACGGCACCGGCACCGCCCTGCCGGTACCGGTCACGTACGGCGGCAGCTCGGCGTCCTCCTCGGCCGGGGCGATCACCGAGACCTGGTGCCCCTGGGCCGTCAGCGCCTGCGCCAGGTCGTCGATGTGCTGTTTGACACCGCCCGGCACGTCCCAGGAGTAAGGGCAGACGATGCCGACGTTCACTTCAGGTCCTCCAGCCACAGGCGCTGCAGCATGTGCCAGTCTTCGGGGTGTTCGGCGATGCCCTTCTCGAACACCGTCACCAGGCTCTGCGCCACGGCGGCCGTGCGCTCCTGGAGGGTGCCGGAGTCGGGCACCTCGACCTCCTCGTGGATGCGCAGACCCCAGTCGGGGCCCTCGAACCACATGGTCGCCGGCAGCAGCGCGGCGCCCGTCTTGACGGCCAGCAGCGCGGGGCCCACCGGCACCTTGGTGGTGGCGCCGAAGAACTCCACCTCGACGCCGCCCTTGGTCAGGTCGCGCTCGGCGGGCAGGCAGACGATGCCGCCCTTGCGCACCCGCTGCGCGAGGACGCCGAAGGTGTGCCCGTCGCCGCCGGTCAGCGGCAGCACCTCCATCCCGAGGCCCTCGCGGAAGGCGACGTAGCGGCGGAACAGCGACTCGGGCTTGAGCCGCTCGGCCACCGTGGTGAAGGGGTGCCCGCAGCCGACCAGCCATGCGCCCGACTGGTCCCAGTTGCCCATGTGCGGCAGCGCGAGCACCACGCCGCGCCCCTCGGCCACGGTGTTCCAGATGTGCTCGTCGCCGGTGACGTGGGTGCGCCGCACGACCTCGTCGACGGGCATCTTCGGCAGCCTGAAGACCTCGTGGAAGTAGCGCAGGTAGGAACGCATGCCCGCGCGGCTGAGCGCCCGCAGTTCGGGGCTGTCCTCGGCCAGCCCGGTCACCCTGGCCAGGTTGTGCTCGAGGCGGCGCACGCTCTTGCCCCGCCGGCGCCAGGCCCGGTCGGCCACGAGGGTGAAGGCGGCCGCGGTCAGCCGCTCCGGCAGGTACGGCAGCAGCGTCCAGCCCGCCGCGAAGCCCGCGGCGACCGCACGGTCCTGGAGGGAGGTCATCGGGCTCCAATCTGGCGACGGACGTGGACGATCCGCTGGACGACGGTGACGGCGCTGGCGGCCGCCAGCAGCCACATGCCGAAGGCCAGGATGTACGGCACGCCGAGGCCGGACAGGCCCGCGGACACGAGCCCCACGACCAGCCGCTCGGGCCGCTCGGCCAGGCCCACGTCGCAGCCGACTCCCAGCCCCTCTGCCCTGGCCTTGACGTAGGACACCAGCGCGCCGGCGACCAGGCAGAACAGCGTGACCCCCGCCATGAGCAGGTCGCGCTGGAGGAAGAAGTGGATGATCAGGCCGGAGAAGACGGCCGCGTCGGCCACCCGGTCGAGCGTGGAGTCGAGGAAGGCGCCCCACGTGCTGCCGCCGCCCCCGCCCATCCGCGCCACGACGCCGTCGAGCAGGTCGAACAGCACGAACACGGTGATCGCCAGCGAGCCCCACCACAGCTGGCCCATGGGGTAGAGGACCAGGGCGCACACCACGGTGCCGGTGGTGCCGATCGCGGTGACGGCGTTCGGGCCTATCCCGCGGCGGACGAGTGCCCTGCCCAGCGGGGTGAGTATCCGGGTCATGGCCGGGCGCAGGAGTTTGAGCATCGCGCTCCGATCGTAGGCCATGCAGGCCGCCACCACTTCTTTGCCTCGCCCCCCTTGTGATATTCGCCACACGGGTATTTGGTGAACTAACCGCGTCCTTTGCGGTAATTCCGCTGGGCGGCGGCACTGAATCGAACGACGATTTGGGCGGCGCGCGCCGTACCCTGCGGGCTCCGTCCCACGGAAGCGGAGGCGATGTGGCTGACAAGCACCACGGCGCGGCCATGGGAGCCGCGGGCAGGGCACCAGCGGCCGAGAGGGCGGACGCGATACGCAACGTCGTCCTGGTCGGCCATTCGGGAGCGGGCAAGACCACGCTGGTCGAGCAGTTGCTCGCGGCCACGGGCACCATCCCGCGGATGGGCCGTGTGGAGGACGGCAGCACGGTCAGCGACTTCGACGAGGTGGAGGTGCGCCAGCAGCGCTCGGTGAACCTGTCCGTCGCGCCGATCGTCCACAACGGGATCAAGATCAATCTTCTGGACACGCCGGGCTACGCCGACTTCGTGGGCGACCTGCGGGCCGGGCTGCGCGCCGCGGACGCCGCGCTGTTCGTGGTCGCGGCGACCGACGGCATCGACGGGCTGACGCAGATGCTGTGGGAGGAGTGCGCGCAGGTCGGCATGCCCAGGGCCGTGGTGATCACCAAGATCGACCACCACCGCGCCGACTTCGACCAGGTCCTGGGCGAGTGTCAGGAGATCTTCGGTGACGGGGTCGCGCCGCTTTACCTGCCCGTGGTGACCAACGGGAAGGTGGCGGGGCTGATCGGGCTGCTGTCGCAGAAGTTCTACAACTACGCCACCGGCGAGCGGGCCGAGAAGGAGCCGGGCGCGGAGTACGAGGCACGGATCGAGGAGTACCGCGGCAGCCTGATCGAGGGGATCATCCAGGAGAGCGAGGACGAGTCGCTCATGGAGAGGTACCTGTCGGGCGAGGCCATCGACTCCAAGGTGCTCATCGACGACCTGGAGAAGGCGGTCGCCCGCGGCACGTTCTATCCCGTGCTCGCCAGCGGCGCCGGCATCGGCGCGCAGGAACTGCTCGAGGTGATCACCCAGGGCTTCCCCTCGCCGCTCGAGCACCCGCTTCCCGAGATCACCACCCCGGACGGCAAGCCCGTCCAGGTCAGGGCGTGCGACCCGGACGGGCCGCTGGTGGCCGAGGTGGTCAAGACGACCAGCGACCCCTACGTGGGACGCATCAGCCTGGTGCGCGTCTTCTCGGGGACGCTGCGCCCCGACATGACCGTGCACGTCTCCGGGCACGGCCTGGCCGACAGGGGGCATGAGGACCACGACGTCGACGAGCGCATCGGCACGCTGACGGGCCCCCTGGGCAAGCAGCAGCGCACCATCGCCAAGGGCATGGCGGGCGACATCGTCGCGGTGGCCAAGCTGTCGCGGGCCGAGACCGGCGACACGCTGTCGGAACCGGAGCGGCCGCTGCTCATGACGGCGTGGAGCATGCCCGACCCGCTGCTGCCGGTGGCGATCAGGGCCAGGTCGAAGGCCGACGAGGACAAGCTGTCGCAGGGCCTGGCCCGGCTGGTGGCCGAGGACCCGACGTTGCGGCTGGAGAACAACGCCGAGACCCGGCAGCTGGTGCTGTGGTGCATGGGCGAGGCGCACGCCGACGTCCTGCTCGACCGGCTCGCCAAGCGCCACGGCGTCGAGGTCGAACGGGTCGACCTGCGGGTGCCGCTGCGCGAGACGTTCGGCGGCAGGTGCCAGGCCATGGGCCGCAACGTCAAGCAGACCGGCGGCCACGGCCAGTACGCGATCTGCCACCTCGAGGTCGAGCCCCTGCCCTCCGGCGGGGGTTTCGAGTTCGTGGACAAGATCGTCGGCGGCGTGGTCCCCCGCCAGTTCATCCCGTCGGTGGAGAAGGGCGTGCGCACGCAGATGGAGCGGGGGGTGCTGGCCGGGTATCCAATGGTGGATCTGCGGGTCACGCTCTACGACGGCAAGGCGCACTCGGTCGACTCCTCCGACATGGCCTTCCAGATCGCCGGCTCGCTGGCGCTGAAGGAGGCCGCCGCCAAGGTGCCGACGCTGCTGCTCGAACCGGTCGACGAGATCGCGGTGCTGGTGGCCGACGAGCACGTCGGCTCGGTGATGTCCGACCTGTCCTCGCGGCGTGGCCGGGTGCTGGGCACCGAGCCCGTCGGCACGGGGCGGACGCTGGTGAAGGCCGAGGTGCCGCAACTGGAGATCACCCGCTACGCGATCGACCTGCGGTCCATGTCGCACGGGACGGGCACCTTCCAGCGCACGTTCCTGCGCTACGAGCCCCTGCCCTCGCATCTGACCGAGAAGGTGACGGCTCAGGACTGACGCCCCTCGACGGGGGGAGGGTAACGCCCTCCCCCTGAGTCACACTAGGATCACAAATCCATTGCGATTTTTGGTCGAAGCACCCCGGTGGCGATGTCACACTGGGGGACTATGCGTACCGGACGACCTCTTCTCGCCGCCGCCGCTGTCGCGATCGCCGCCACCGCCGCCGCCTACTCCTTCGGCGGACCAGGAGCCGAGGCCGCTGCTCCCCAGACGAAGGCCAAGCCCGCCACCAAGGCGGTCAAGAAGTGCGTCGCCGACGTCAGATACCCCAAGCGCCAGCTGCGCGGCGTCTGGATCGCCACGGTCAAGAACATCGACTGGCCCTCCGCGACCGGCCTCAGCCCCGCCCGGCAGCAGGCCGAGTACGTCAAGATCCTCGACAACGCGGTCAAGCGCAACCTCAACGCGGTGTTCGTGCAGGTGCGGCCCGCCTCCGACGCGCTGTACCAGTCGCCGCACGAGCCGTGGTCGCAGTACCTCACCGGCACGCCGGGCAAGAACCCCGGCTGGGACCCGCTGCCGTTCCTGACCGCCGAGGCGCACAAGCGCGGCCTGGAGTTCCACGCGTGGTTCAACCCGTACCGCGCCGCCTACGACGCCAACCTGGGCCGGCTGCCCGCCGCCCACCCCGCCCGGCAGCACCCCGACTGGCTGGTGAAGTACGGCGAGCAGTACTACTACAACCCGGGCCTGCCCCAGGTCCGCGAGCACGTCGTCAAGGTCGTCACCGACGTGGTCAAGCGCTACGACGTCGACGGAGTCCACTTCGACGACTACTTCTACCCCTACCCGGGCGCGGCCCCCATGTTCAACGACACCGCCGCGTTCCGGAAGTACGGCAAGGGCGCCAAGCTCGCCGACTGGCGCCGCGACAACGTCAACACGCTCGTCGCCCAGGTGCACAAGGCCGTCCACGACACCAAGAAGGACGTGAAGTTCGGCATCAGCCCGTTCGGCATCTGGCGCAACAAGGCGCAGGACCCGACGGGCTCGGCCACCTCCGGCATGTCCGCCTACGACTCGATCTACGCCGACGCCAGGGCGTGGATCAAGTCCGGCACCGTCGACTACGTCATGCCGCAGCTCTACTGGCCGCGCGGGTTCAAGGCGGCCGACTACAACGTGCTGGCCGCCTGGTGGGCCAACGAGGTCAAGGGCACCGACGTGCGCCTGTACATCGGCCAGGGCCTCTACCGGGTCGGCGCGCGAGACGTCGCGACCTGGACCAAGCCGGGTGAGATGCCCGCGCACCTGGCGTTCAACCGCAAGTACCCCGAGATCGACGGCGACGTCTACTTCAGCGCCAAGAACGTCCTGGCCAACCCGCTGAAGGCCATGGACCGCCTGTCCAAGGAGCACTACGCCCGTCCGGCCCTGCTGCCAGCGCCCAAGGGCGGTGACGCGCCGGCCAAGCCGTCGGGGCTGAAGGCGTCGGGTGCGGCGCTGACCTGGAGCCCGGTGGAGGGCGCCCGTTCCTACGCCGTCTACCGGGTGCCCGCCTCGGGGCAGAGCTGCCAGTCGACCGACTCGCGCAACCTGGTCGCCATCGTCACCGGCACCTCCTACACGGCCCAGAAGCCCGGCACCTACCAGGTCACGGCCCTGGACCCGCTGACCCGTGAGAGCAAGCCCGCCGAGGCGGCGGTCTCCCCGGCCTGATCCGTCCCCGGATCCGCCGGTACGGCCGGCAGGCCGCGCCACGCGCCCGCGTGGCGCGGGAACCCCGCCACGAGAGGCTCCCCGGACGCGCGGGCTGGCCCCGCGCGGCCCGGCGCCCGAGCCGTGCGCGGGGGCGACACCCCGGTGCGCGTGCGCGCCCGCATAGGGTGGCGGTGTGCCGAGCTCGTCACCTGACAGCGACGAGCCGGTGTAGCGTGCCCTCCGACGAAGTCGAGTCTCGGGAGGTCGTGCGTGAGGCGGACCCTGCTGATGCTGGCCGTGCTGGTCAGCCAGATGCTGCTGGGGTGGGCCCCCGCGCACGCGTCGGACCGCGCGCAGGCTCCGGACGGCGAGCGGGTCGCCCTCATCGGCGTGTCCGGCCTGCACTGGAACGACCTGTCCCAGGCCGACACGCCCAACCTGTGGGAGCTGGCCCGCGGCAGCGCCATCGGCTCGATGTCGGTGCGCACGGTCGGCAACATCACCTGCCCCTACGACGGCTGGCTGACGGTGTCGGCGGGCATCCGCTCGGCCTCCGGCTACCGGTGCGGACCGCCGCCCATGCCCGAGCAGCAGGGCAGCGGCGCGGTCATCCCCGACTACGACTACCTGCACGAGGTGGCCGGGCAGCGCTACGCGGGACTGCTGGGCGACACGCTGGCCAAGGCGGGCCGGTGCGCGATCGCCGTCGGTCCCGGCGCGGCCCTGGGGCTGGCCGACGGCAAGGGCGCCGTGGCCACCTACTACGCCTCGCCCCTCGCGGTGAAGGCGGCCGATCTGGAGCGCTGCCGCCTGGTCGCCATGGACGTCGACGACCTCATCAGGCCCTACATCTCCGACGACGGCAAGCTGCCGACCGTCCCGGACAAGCTGTCGGCCCAGGAGCGGCGCGCGGCGCTGCGCCTGGCCGACGCCAAGGCGGGCGCGCTGCTGGCCGTCCTGCCCCAGGACACCACGATCCTGCTGGTGGGGATGTCCGACCACGGCTCCGTGCCGCACCTGCGGGTCGCCGCCCTCCGGCAGCCGGGCGCGCAGGGGCACGCGCTCGGCGCGGCCTCGACCCGGCGCGAGGACATCTCGATCCTGCCCGACCTGACCACCACCGTGCTGACCAGGCTGGGCGTCCCCGTGCCCGACAGCGTCGTCGGCCAGGTCATGCGGGTCAACGGGCCGGGCGCCACGTTCGAGCGGATGGCCGAGTCCGACCAGACGGCCCAGACGATGCGCTCGGTGAAGGGCTACTACTTCATCGCCCTCGCGGTGCTGCAGGTGCTGTTCTACGCGGTGGCGTTCGTGCTGCTGCGCCGCCGTAAGGGCCTGTCCTGGGTACGGCTGGCGGCGGTGACGCTGGCGGCGATCCCCATCACCTCGATCCTGGTCAACCTGCTGCCGTGGTCGACCCATCTGGAGCTGTTCGGCGGCATGCTGGCCTGGCTGGTGGTGATCACGGTCGCGGCCTTCGCCGGGCCGTGGCGGCGCAGCCCGCTCGGCCCGCTGGCGGTGGTCGCGGGCGTCACGGCGGTCACCCTGGCCGGGGACCTGCTGACCGGCACCACCCTGCAGCTCAACAGCTTCATGGGCTTCAGCGCCGAGCAGGGCGCCCGCTACTACGGCCTGGGCAACATCCCGTTCGCGCTGCTGGCCACCGGCACGTTGCTGACCTCCACGGTGATCGCGCACCGGCTGTCACGGCCGTGGGGGGCGGCGGTGGTGGCTGTCCTCGGCACGTTCGCGATGGTGCTGGGCGGCTCGGGCATGGGCAGCGACTTCGGCGGGGTGATCGCGTTCGTGCCCGGCATCGCGGTGACCGCGCTGCTGATCCTCGGCAAGCGGATCTCGCTGTGGAAGCTGGGCGCGTTCTGCGTGGCGGGCGGCGTGACCGTGATGGGTTTCGCGGTGGCCAACTACCTGCGCCCGGCGGCCGAGCAGTCGCATCTGGGCAGGTTCGTCGGGCAGGTGATCAGCGGCGAGGCGCTCGACGTGATCGTCCGCAAGCTGATGGCGATGCTCGGCACGCTGCTCAGCCCCACCCTGATGCCGGTGGTGATCGCCGCGGTCGCCTTCCTCGTCTACGCGATCATGCGGCCGGACCAGGCCACCGCGGGCGTGCTCCCGGCGGCCTTCGACTACTCCCCCGCGCTCAAGGCCGGGCTGATCGGCACGCTCATCAGCGGCGTGGTCGGCACCCTGGTCAACGACTCGGGCGCGGCGGTGCTGTCCATGGCGCTGGCGCTGGCGATCCCGCTGGTGCTGTCCGCGGGCATCGCGGCGCTGCCGGGGGCGGCGGCCGCCGAGGAGCGCCCGCTCGCCAAGGTGTAGGCGGCCACGCGCTCCCCGGGCACCGCCAGGGGAGCGCGCGGCCATCCCGGCTCAGGCGGGGGCGTGCCAGGCGTCGGCGAGCATCGTGCGGGTGTCGCGCAGCAGTTGCGGCAGCACCTTGGTCCTGGCGACCACGGGCATGAAGTTGGTGTCGCCGCCCCACCGGGGCACGACGTGCTGGTGCAGGTGGGCGGCGATGCCCGCGCCCGCGACGTGGCCGAGGTTCATGCCGACGTTGAAACCCTGGGCGCCGCCGGCCCGGCGCAACGCGCGCAGCGCCCGCCTGGTGAAGTCGCCCAGCTCGGTCATCTCCTCGTCCTTCAGCTCGTCGTAGTCGGAGACGTGCCGGTAGGGGCAGACCATCAGGTGGCCGGAGTTGTAGGGGTAGAGGTTGAGCACCGCGAACACCGTCTCGCCCCTGGCGACGACCAGGCCGTCCTCGTCGCTCATCTTGGGGATCTCGCAGAACGGGCAGCCGTCGCCCGCCCCCTCGCCGCTCGGCTTGTTCTCCCCCTTGATGTAGGCCATCCGGTGCGGGGTCCACAGCCGCTGGAAGTTGTCCGGCGACCCCGCCCCAGCCTGCTCCATCGGTTCGCTCTCCTGCATGTTCTGCAGCATATGACCATGGCGGGCAGGGTCGGCGGGGAGCACCGTCCTCCTGCGGTGCGGAGAACCTGGTCGGGATCGTTACGCTTGCCGTACCCCGAGAACAATCATGGAGGAGCCGATGGCCGAGCAGCTGGCACCCATGCCCCAGGACTGGCGACGCGCGCTGGCGATCGTCGCGCATCCCGACGACCTGGAGTACGGCTGCGCCTCGGCCGTCGCCTCGTGGACCGCCGAGGGGCGGGAGGTGGCCTACCTGCTCGTGACGCGCGGCGAGGCGGGCATCGACACCGTCGACCCGGCCAAGGCGGGTCCGCTGCGCGAGCGGGAGCAGCGCGCGTCGGCGGCCGTCGTCGGGGTGGACCAGGTGGAGTTCCTCGACCACCCGGACGGTGTCATCGAGTACGGCCTGCCGCTGCGCCGCGACCTGGCCGCCGCCATCCGCAGGCACCGGCCCGAGCTGCTGATCACCCTGAACTTCGGCGACACGTGGGGCGGGAGGTACTGGAACACCCCCGACCACCGGGCGGTGGGCAGGGCGGTGCTCGACGCCGCGGGCGACGCCGGCAACCGGTGGATCTTCCCTGACGCCGGCCCCGAGCCGTGGGACGGCGTGCGCTGGGTGGCCGTGGCGGGTGCCGACGAGCCCACCCACGCGGTGGACGTCACCGACACGCTGGAGGTGGGCGTGCGCTCGCTGCTGGAGCACCGCGCCTACATCGAGGCCCTGACCGACGAGAACCCCGAGGAGTACTGCAGGGCCTTCCTGGAAGGCGTCGCCCGCCAGGCCGCCGAGCGGTTCGGCGGCCGGCCCGCCGTCACCTTCCAGCTGTTCGCCCGCTGAGCGGTCGCCGGCACGGGACCGCCCCTGCCGCGGGTGGCGGCAGGGGCGGTCTTGGACGCGTCAGTCGCACGGGATGTAGACGAGCGCGGTCGCGTTGTCCTCGTCGTCCTCGAGGTTGACCCGGTCACTGTCGTCGACGGAGACGATCTCCTCGGCGAGTGTGTTCGGTGCGCCGTTGGGCTGGAAGACCGAGAAGAGCGTCACGGTCGAGCCGGTCCTGTTCCTGACCGAGCTGGCCCTGCCGAGATAGCCGGTGCCCAGGCCGTGGACGCCGCACTCGCTCTCCTGCCAGAACAGCGTCGCCCCGTTGGCCTTGTCGTACAGGCAGACGTTGCCGTTCGAGCACTTCCACTTGGGTGCCGCCGTGCTCGACGCCTGCGCGGCGCCGGTCACCGCCGTGAGGACGGCGAGGCCGAGCCCGCCCGCCACCAGGATGCGCGTGAGTCGCATGGATGTTCCCTCCCCAGGAATCGCTTCCCGAGGAGGGTCTCCCGGCGCGGGCGGCCGTGCATGAGTAGACCCCTACTCAGACCTGGACCGCTCAGACCTGGACGCGGCGCTCCACGGCGTTGACGATCTCGGCGACGGCCTCGTCGATCGGGACGCCGTTCTTCTGCTCGCCGTTGCGGTAGCGGAAGGACACCGCGCCGTTGGCGATGTCGTCGTCGCCGGCCAGCAGCATGAAGGGCACCTTCGCCTTCTGCGCGTTGCGGATCTTCTTCTGCATGCGGTCGTCGGCGGTGTCGACCTCCACCCTGATCCCCCGCTCGCGCAGCCTCTTGGCGACGTCGAGCAGGTAGGGGGCGTGGGCGTCGGCGATCGGGATGCCGACCACCTGCACCGGGGCCAGCCAGGGCGGGAAGGCGCCGGCGTAGTGCTCGACCAGCACGCCGAAGAAGCGCTCGATGGAGCCGAACAGCGCCCGGTGGATCATGACGGGCCGCTGGCGGCTGCCGTCGGCCGCCTGGTACTCCAGCTGGAAGCGCTCGGGCAGGTTGAAGTCGAGCTGGATGGTCGACATCTGCCACGAGCGGCCGATCGCGTCGCGGGCCTGCACGGAGATCTTCGGGCCGTAGAAGGCGGCGCCGCCGGGGTCGAGCACCAGCTCGAGCTTCTCGCCCTCGGCGACCTCGCGCAGCGTGCGGGTCGCCTCCTCCCAGACCTCGTCGGAGCCGACGAACTTGTCCGGGTCCTTGGTCGACAGCTCGAGGTAGAAGTCCTCGAGGCCGTAGTCGCGCAGCAGGCTCAGCGTGAAGCGCAGCGCCGAGGCCAGCTCGTCCTTCATCTGCTCGCGGGTGCAGTAGATGTGGGCGTCGTCCTGGGTGAGGCCGCGCACCCTGGTCAGGCCGTGGACCACGCCCGACTTCTCGTAGCGGTAGACGGTGCCGAACTCGAACAGCCGCAGCGGCAGCTCGCGGTAGGACCTGCCGCGCGCCCCGAAGATCAGGTTGTGCATGGGGCAGTTCATCGGCTTGAGGTAGTAGTCGGCGCCCTCGACCTCCATGGGCGGGAACATGCCGTCGCGGTACCAGTCGAGGTGACCGGAGACCTCGTACAGGTGGCCCTTGGTGATGTGCGGGGAGTTGACGAAGGAGTAGCCAGCCTCCTCGTGCCTGCGCCTGGAGTAGGTCTCCATCTCCCTGCGGATGATGCCGCCCTTGGGGTGGAAGACCGGCAGGCCCGAGCCGAGCTCTTCGGGGAAGGAGAACAGGTCGAGCTCGGCGCCCAGCTTGCGGTGGTCGCGCTTCTCGGCCTCCTCCAGCAGGTGGAGGTACTCCTCCTGCTTCTCGCGGCTCTCCCACGCGGTGCCGTAGATGCGCTGCAGCTGCGGGTTCTTCTCGCTGCCCCGCCAGTAGGCGCCGCCCGAGCGCATCAGCTTGAAGGCCGGGATGACCCTGGTCGAGGGCAGGTGGGGACCCCTGCACAGGTCCTTCCAGCACAGCTCGCCGGTCTTCGGGTCGAGGTTGTCGTAGATGCTCAGCTGGCCCTCGCCGACCTCGACGCCGGCGCCGTCCTCGGCGGCCGCGGCGCCGCCCTTGAGCCCGATCAGCTCCAGCTTGTACGGCTCGGCCGCCAGCTCGGCGCGCGCGGCGTCGTCGGACACCTCGCGCCGCGCGAACAGCTGCCCCTGCTTGACGATCTCGCGCATCCGCTTCTCGATGCGCTTGAGGTCGTCGGGGTGGAAGGCCTGCTCGACGTCGAAGTCGTAGTAGAAGCCGTTCTCGACCGGCGGGCCGATGCCCAGCCTGGCCTCGGGGAACAGCTCCTGCACCGCCTGCGCCATGACGTGGGCGGTGGAGTGGCGCAGGATGGCGCGGCCGTCGTCGCTGCCGATCTGGACCGGCTCGATCACGTCGCCGTCACGGACGGGTGCGGCCAGGTCGCGAAGCTCGCCGCCGACGCGGGCGGCGATGACGGTGCGGCCGTCGGCCTCGAGCGCCTCGCCGTACGTCGTGCCGGCCGCGACCACACGCTCGGCTCCGGCGAGGGTGATATGCAGCTCGGCTGACACGGTGACTCCTTGAATAGCACGGTTTCGACGGTGAACACCGATGCTATCGCGGGTGATACCCCAGCCTGGTCAGGTCCTGGCGGCTGCCGTGGAAGACGTCGCGGTCCACGGGGACGTTGGCGTACTGGTGGATGGCCCACTCACGCCACGGCCGGGGCACGACGGGCTCCCCCATCGCCTTCCCCGGCGCGGCGATCCAGAGGGGATGGTCGCCCAGGCCGGCGCAGTTGCCCTCGTCGGCGAACCACTGGAAGGTGTGGATGAGGGGCCGCAGGCCCACCTGCTTGTCGATCTGCCGGCACCAGCGCCGGGCGAACCTGGCCACCCGCTCGGGCGGCAGCCCGTCGGCCGACTCCAGGTCGAGCGCCAGCAGGTCGCCCTCGTGCAGCCCGCCTGCCCGCTCGACGGTGCGCAGGAAGTGGCCGGCCTGCTCGACCGGGTCGTCCTGGGGCCTGGCCACGTGGTAGGCGCCGCACACCAGCCGGTGCTCGCGCATGAGCCGCCAGTTGCGGTCGAACGACGTGTCGAGCCCGGTGGCGCCCTCGCTCGCCCTGGCGAAGGCGAAGGCGACGCCGCTGCCGGCGTGAGCGGCCCAGTCGACCGTTTCCTGCCAGTCGGACACGTCTATGCCGTGCAGCACGCGCTTCACCCTGCCGGAGTCTACGAAGGCGGGCCGGGGCCGGCTTCCCACCGCGCCGCCTGCAGGTCATTGAACAGTTCCAGCCCCATGGGGGCAACCGCTTCGGTCGAACGGGCCCGCACGGTCCGTCACGCCCCTCCGGGTTTCGCTCACTGCGCGTGACCGTTCCATGTGAACGGACGTCAACCGGCGAAGCCGGGGAGTTCCGCTTCCGCTCTGCGGAAGGACACTGTGGTGTTGTCGGTGCCGGCTGGAACGGTGAGCGCTATGAGTGTCGGGAAGGTGGTCGGGTCGGCGGCCGAGGCGGTCGCCGGCATCGGTGACGGCGCGTCGCTGGCCGTGGGCGGGTTCGGGCTGTGCGGCGTGCCGGCGGTGCTGATCGCGGCGCTGCACGAGCAGGGCGCGAGCGGGCTGCACGTGGTGTCGAACAACTGCGGCCTCGACGGGCGCGGGCTCGGGGTGCTGCTGGCGGCGGGCCGGATCGCGCGGGCGACGGGCTCCTACATCGGCGAGAACAGGGAGCTGGCCAGGCGCTATCTGGGCGGCGAGATCGAGGTGGAGCTGGTGCCGCAGGGCACGCTGGCCGAGCGGCTCAGGGCGGGCGGCAGCGGGATACCCGCCTTCTACACGCCCGCGGGGGTCGGCACGCTGGTGGCCGAGGGCGGGCTGCCGTGGCGCTACGCCGCCGACGGGAGCGTGGCCGTGGCCTCGCCGGCCAAGGAGGTGCGGGAGTTCGGCGGCGTGCCGTACGTGCTGGAGGAGTCGATCAGGACGGATTTCGCGCTGGTCAGGGCGGCGAAGGGGGACGCCCACGGCAATCTGGTCTTCGACAAGAGCGCGCGCAACTTCAACCCGCTGGCGGCGATGGCGGGCCGGGTGACGATCGCGGAGGTGGAGGAGCTGTGCGAGCTCGACCCCGACGAGGTGCACCTGCCGGGGGTGTTCGTGCAGAAGGTGGTCGTGCTGACGCCCGAGCAGGCGGCGGTCAAGCACGTGGAGAAGAGGACGGTGCGCGGCTGATGGCCTGGTCAAGGGAGCAGATCGCGGCCAGAGCGGCGGCCGAGCTCGCCGACGGCACCTACGTCAACCTCGGCATCGGGCTGCCGACGATGATCCCCGCCTTCATCCCGCCCGGCGTGGACGTCGTGGTCCACTCGGAGAACGGCGTGCTGGGCGTGGGGCCCTACCCGCTCGAGGACGAGGTGGACCCCGACCTGATCAACGCCGGCAAGGAGACGGTCACCGTGCTGCCGGGGGCGGCGTTCTTCGACTCCGCCCTGTCGTTCGGGATGATCCGCGGCGGTCACATCGACGTGGCGGTGCTCGGCGCCATGCAGGTGTCGGCCCGGGGCGACCTGGCCAACTGGTCGGTGCCGGGCAAGATGATCAAGGGGATGGGCGGCGCGATGGACCTGGTCCACGGCGCGCGCAGGGTGATCGTGGTCATGGAGCACCTGACCCGCGACGGCGTCCCGAAGATCGTCAAGGAGTGCTCGCTGCCGCTCACGGGGGCGGGGTGCGTCGACCGGATCATCACCGACCTGGCCGTGCTCGACGTGACGCCCGAGGGGCTCAGGCTGGTCGAGACCGCGCCGGGGGTGAGCGTCGAGCAGGTGCGGGCGGCCACCGAGCCCGAGGTTGTGACGGAGCGTTAATATCCGGTCATGCCGCCCGTTAGCGTCGCCGGAAAAGTGATGGCGATCCTCGACGCCTTCGCCCACGGCGACGTACGGCTGACGCTGACCGAGATCTGCCGGAGGGCGGGCCTGCCGCTGACCACCGGGCACCGGCTGGTGGGCGAGCTGGCCAGGGGCGGCTTCGTCGAGCGGCTGCCCGACGGCGCCTACCGGGTGGGCATCAGGCTGTGGCGGATCGGCGCCCAGGCGGCGGCCGCGGCCGACCTGCGGGAGCTGGCGCTGCCGTACATGGAGGACCTGTACGAGATCACGCACGCCAACGTGCAGCTGGCCGTGCGGCGCGGGCTGAAGGCGCTGTATCTCGAACGGCTGCGCGGCCCCGCCTCGGTCCCGACCGTCAGCAGGGTCGGCGGCGAGCTGCCGCTGCACGCCACGGGGGTGGGCAGGGTGCTGCTGGCGTTCGCGCCCGACCAGGTGACCGAGGCGGTCGTCGCCGCCGGCCTGCCCGCGCTGACCAGGCACACGGTGACCGATCCCGACCGGCTGCGCGCCGCCCTGGCCGAGGTGCGCAGGATCGGCGTGGCGGTGACGCGCGAGGAGATGACCCTGGGCACCTGCTCGGTGGCTGCTCCGGTGCGCGGGGCGGACGGTGAGGTGGTCGCGGCCCTGTCGATCGTCACCCGGCCGCGCGCCGACCTGCGCGCGGTCGTGCCCACGCTGGTCACCAGCGCCAAGGCGCTGTCGCGCGACGTCAGCGGCCACTACTGACACGGGCGCCGGCGAGGGAGGTTCCGCTGACCGGAAGAGCGGCGGACGAGCACAGGGGGCCGACCATGAGGATCAGGGCATGCGTACCCAGGTAGCGATCATCGGAGCGGGGCCGGCGGGACTGGTGCTGTCCCGCCTGCTCGAACGGCGCGGCATCGACGCGGTGGTGCTCGAGAGCCGCGACCGCGCCTACTGCGAGCACCGGCAGCGGGCCGGGATGCTGGAGCAGGGCACGGTCGACGTGCTGCAGGCCTCGGGGGCGGGTGCCCGGCTGGATCGCGAGGGGCTCACCCACCACGGGCTGGAGCTGCGCTTCGACGGGGCCGGCCACCGGATCCCGCTGAGCGAGCTGACCGGGGGCAAGGCGGTCACGATCTACGCGCAGACCGAGATCGTGAAGGATCTCATCGCGCTGTCGCCCGAGGGCCGGATCAGGTTCGAGGCGGAGGTCGTGGCGGTCGATCCGGCCGCGCCGCGCGTCACCTACCGCGAGAACGGCGTGCTCAGGACCCTCGATTGCGACCTGATCGCCGGGTGCGACGGCTTCCACGGGGTCTCGCGCGCCGCCGTGCCTGACGCGCGGGTGTTCGAGCGTGACTACCCGTTCGCCTGGCTGGGCGTGCTGGCCGACGTCGCGCCCTCGACCGAGGAGCTCATCTACTGCCACCACGAGCGCGGCTTCGCCCTGCACAGCCTGCGCTCGCCCCAGGTCAGCCGCCTCTACCTCCAGGTCCCCCCCGACGAGCAGGTTGCCGCCTGGCCGGACGAGCGCGTCTGGAGCGAGCTGCGCACCAGGTTCGCCACCCGTGACGGCTGGACGCTCAAGGACGGCCCGATCAGGGAGAAGGCGATCACGCCGATGCGCAGCTTCGTCACCGAGCCGATGCGGCACGACAAGCTCTTCCTGGCCGGTGACGCCGCGCACATCGTGCCGCCGACCGGCGCCAAGGGGCTCAACCTGGCGGTGTCCGACGTGACGGCGCTGGCCGCGGCGATCGCCGCCCGCTACGAGGAGGGCTCCACCGCGCTGCTCGACGGCTACTCCGCCTCCAGGCTCAGGGGCGTGTGGCGGGCCGAGCACTTCTCGTACTGGATGACCACGCTCCTGCACACCGACCACTCGGCCGACGCCTTCGCCCGGCGGCTGCAGCTGTCGCACCTGGAGTACGTGGTCTCCTCCAGGGCGGCGGCCACCACGCTGGCGGAGAACTACGTAGGCTTCCCCCATGACGGCCCCTGACCTGCTGCCGCATCTGCGGCGCGCGCGTGATCTGGCCGACCGACGCTACGCCGAGCCGCTCGACCTCGACGCGCTGGCCGGCGCCGCGGGCTGCTCCCGCTTCCACTTCGCCCGCTCCTTCAAGCAGGCCTACGGCGAGACGCCGGCACGCTACCTGACCTCGCGGCGCATCGAACGGGCCAAGGACCTGCTGCGCGCCACCAACCTCGACGTCACCGAGATCTGCGTCCTGGTCGGCTTCTCCAGCCTCGGCTCGTTCAGCTCCCGGTTCACCGCCATGGTCGGCCGCTCGCCGAGCGCCTTCAGGGAGGAGTCCGTACGGCAGGGCGGCCCTCCCCCGATCCCCGGCTGCTTCGTGCTGATGTGCACCCGCCCGCCGTTCGAGCAATCTGGGAGAAGCGGCCCCGGCGGGACCTCCCCTAGCGTCGGACGAGACCGCCTAGGAGGAGGAACATCATGATCAACGGGCTCTCCCACACCTGTGTCTACGTGCTCGACCAGGACGAGGCGAAGGCCTTCTACACCGAGAAGCTGGGGCTGGTGGTCCGCGAGGACATCACGCTCGGCGACTACCGCTGGCTGACGGTGGGGCCGAAGGACCGGCAGGACATCACGATCGTCCTGTCGGCGATCGGCGCGCCGCACTTCGACGAGGAGACAGCGGCCCAGCTGCGGTCCGTGATCGCCAAGGGGGCGATGGGGCCGGGCGTCTTGACCACCGACGACTGCCACAAGACCTTCGAGGAGTTGTCGGCCAAGGGGGTCGAGTTCGTTCAGGAGCCGGCCGACCGGCCCTACGGGATCGAGGCTCTCTTCCGCGACAACTCGGGCAACTGGTTCAGCCTGACCCAGCGCAGGCGCTGACCCCAGGCCCGCCTCCCCGGCGAGGGCGCCGAGCCGGGGTCCCGGCCGTGTCGTGGCGGCCGAAGCGGGCCCTGGTCGCCGGGCCGTGCCCGCCAGACCGGCCGGTCAGCGGAGGCTCTTGAGGAGTTCCCTGGTGCGCTCGCGCGCGGAGAACTCGGCGGCCACGAAGTCGGTGACCCCGATCCGGCCGAGCGCCTCGATCTGGGCGCGCACCTCGGCCTCGTCCCCGACGATCGCCACGTCGCCGGGTCCCGCCGCGCCCTCCCTGTCGAGCGTCGCCCGGTAGGAGGGCAGCCGGCCGTACACCGAGAAGACCTCGGCGGCACGGGTCCTGGCCGTGGCGGGGTCGTCGGTGACGCAGACCGGCAGCGCGCACACCACGCGGGGCGCGGGCCTGCCGGCGCGCTCGGCGGCCCGCGTGATGGCGGGCACGACGTGCTCCTCGACCGTCCTGGGGCCGGTCATCCAGAGCGCGGTGCCGTCGGTCATGGAGCCGGCCAGCTCCAGCATGCGGGGCGCGAGCGCGGCGATCAGCACCGGCAGGCCGGTGCCGGCGGCGCCGAGCCGGATGTTCGCCCGCAGCGTCTCGCCGTTGACCTGGGCCTTCTCGCCGCGCGTCAGCGGCAGCAGGATGTCCAGGTACTCCTTCATGTGCCGGGCGGGCCGCTCGTAGCTGTAGCCGAACATGTCCTCGATGACGATCCTGTGCGACAGGCCGATGCCGAGCGCGAGCCTGCCGCCGAGGGCGGCGTTGGCCGTCAGCGCCTGCTGGGCCAGCGCCGCCGGGTGGCGCGGGTAGGTCGGCACGACCGCGGTGCCGAGCTCGATGCCGGGCACCTGGCTGCCCGCCACGGCCAGCGCGGTGATCGCGTCGAGCCCGAAGATGTTGGACATCCAGGCGGAGGCGAACCCGTCGTCCGCGGCTCGGGCCATCGACTCCCGCAGCTCGGCGATGGGGTCCTGGCCCTGGGGCTCGTTGAGGAACAGTCCGACTCGCATCGCAACCGAACTCCATTCTGTTCTGGATGCGGCGAGTCTAACCCGCTAGATGTCGATCACCGCGTCGGCCACGCGGATCCGCCTGTCGATGAGGCCCGCGGCGTGGAACAGGTCGGCGGCACGCTGCTGCTCGGCGACGAACTCGGGCGTGACCTTCTCCACCCCGAACGGCCGCCTGCGCAGCGCGTTCTCCCAGTCGTCGACGCTGCCGCCGTCGTCGGCCGCGAACAGTTCGGCGGCGGCGCGGTGGTTGCGGGTGATCCAGTCGTCGGACTCCTGGAGCGCGGCGACGATGGCCTTCACCGCGTCCGGGCGCTCGGTGGCGAAGTCACGGCGGGTGAACCAGAGCGAGCGGTGGCTGAACAGGCCGTCGGTCCGCACGAGCGTCCTGGTCCGGTCCTCGACCCGGCTGAGCGCCGGGTAGGAGCCGACCCAGGCGTCCACCTCGCCGTCGAGCAGCAGCCGGGCGGCGTCGACGCCCGCGTCGACGGGGACGATGTCGCTCCAGGCCAGGCCGGCCTCGTCCAGGGCGAACAGCAGCAGCGTCGTCTGCCACGAGCCGTGCCCGAGCGCCACCTTCCTGCCCTTGAGGTCGGCGACTGAGGCGATGCCGGAGTCGGCCCTGGTCACCAGGCGGCCGTTCTCGTGCCGCGAGCCCGAGATGCCCACGTAGACGATGTCGTGCCCCTTGGCCTGGGCGGTGACCGGCGGCGTCGAGCCGGTGCCGATGAAGTCGTAGCCGCCGTCGAAGAGGTGGTCGCCGTGCAGGGAGGGCAGCCCCTCGGCCGGCGAGGGGCGCTCCCCGGCGGGCTGGTCGCGCAGGTCCACCCACTCGACCTCGGGCAGGGTCCGCTCCAGGACGCCGCGGTGACGCAGCACCCAGAGGGAGTTGTTGGAAGGGAAGTAGCCGACACGGACGGTCATCAGGAGATTCCTTTCACGAGGGGGAGCACGTTCTCGCCGACGCGGTAGGCCTCTTCCAGGTGAGGCACGCTGGCCAGGATGAAGGCGCCGACGCCGAGCGCGATCAGCTCGTCGAGCCGCGCGGCGACCTGCGCGTAGCTGCCGACCAGGCCGAAGGCGGGCCCGCCGCGCAGCAGGTGGAAGCCGCCCCACACGTTGGGCGTGACCTCCAGGTCCCGGTGGCCGGTGACCGGGCCGGTGACGAACGACTGGCTGCGCTGCCAGCCGATCGAGTCGCCGGTGGCGCCGCGCAGCACCGAGGGGTCGATGTTGTCCCAGCCCTGCTCGATCTCCGCCCACGCCTCCCGCTCGCTCTCGCGGGCCAGCACGTCGATCCGCACGGCGAACTTCGGCGGGGTGGGGCTGCGCTCGCGCACCCGGGCGAACTTCTCCTCCAGGGCGTGGAACGGCTCCAGCCACGACAGGCAGTAGTCGGCGTGCCGTCCCGCGGCCTCGATGGCCGCCGGCGAGGAGCCGGAGAAGTAGATCTCGGGGAACGGCTGGCCCCGCAGCGGTTCGGGCAGCCGCGCACCTTCGACGCGGTAGAACCGCCCGTCGAAGGAGTACGGGGCGCCGCCCCACACGCCGCGCAGGACGTCGAGGAACTCCGAGGTGCGCGCGTAGCGGTCGTCGTGACCGACCTTGTCGCCCCACCACAGCTGGTCGGGCCCGCCGCCACCGGAGATCACGTTGTAGACGACCCGGCCGCCGGTGGCCCGCTGCAGCGTCGCGGTCATCCGCGCCGCCTGCACCGGGTGCAGGAACCCCGGCTGAAAAGCGATCATGAACCGGTAGGTGGAGGTCTCGCGGCCCAGGCTCGCGGCCGTCGCCCACGGATCGTCGGTGTTGGGGAAGGACGGCAGCAGCCCGCCTGCGAAGCCCGCCCCCTCGCCGGCCCGCGCCACGTCGGCCATGTGCTCGAGGTAGCTGTAGTCGTCACGCACCCCGGGCGCGAGGTTGCCGGGCGCGAGCGGCGCCCAGTCTCCCCTGGAGGGCGTGCGGCGGCGCAGCGAGGGCTGGTCGCCGTGGGTGCCGATGCGCCAGTAGATGTCAACCGGCATGGACGTCCTCCCTGGCCAGCAGCGGCAGCAGGTGCTCGCCCAGACGGTAGGTCTCCTCCAGGTACGGCGTGGCCTCCAGGTAGAAGACCTCGACGCCCTGGTCGATGTAGTCCCGCAGCCGGCGGGCGATGCTCTCATAGGAGCCGGCGAGGCCGTCGAAGCCGTCCAGCGCGGCCTCCCTCTCGGTCTCCCTCGCGTGGACGGCCAGGCGCAGGCCGTAGGCGAGGCCCGGCAGCTCGGCGGTGAGGGACAGGTCGTCGCCGTGGTCGAAGACGTGGACGTCGGCGTGCCGCAGCGACAGGGCCAGTGCGTCGGGCGAGGTGCCCGACAGGTGGACGCGCGGGAAGGCCCGCCCCGACAGCGGCGCCGCGAAGCCGCCGGACAGCACCTGGTAGTAGCGGCCCTCGTGGGTGTAGTCGCGCTGGTGCCAGACGCCCTTGGCGATGGTCAGGAACTCCTCGGCGCGGGCGTAGCGGTCGGCGCCCTCGGTGAAGTCGCCGTGCGCCCTGGCCACGGCCGGGTCGAGGTCGACGTCGATGCGCCAGTCGAGCCTGTCACCGGAGAATCGCTGCAGGGAGGCGGCGACCTTGGCGGCGTAGACGGGGGTGGCGATGCCGGGATGGAAGCCGGCCAGCAGCCGCAGGTACCTGGTCTGCCTGAGCAGCCCCGCGGCGATGACCAGCGACTCCTCCCCCTCGGGGTCGAAGGGCGCGTAGGCGCCGGTGTAGCCGGCCAGCTCGGCCGCCCTGCCCACCTGCAGCAGGTGGTCGCCGCCGCGCCGCTGGCCCTTGCTGGGCAGCGTGATGAAGAACTCGGCCATCACGCACCCCCCAGGATCTCGCGCGCCGCGGCCAGCGGCTCGTGGGCGGCCCAGGCGTCGATGTCGACGTCGGCGGCCAGGAACCCGTGCAGGCGCAGGAAGTCCTTCTGCACGCCCAGCAGGTCCAGGCGCTCCGGCGACAGGTCGGGGTGCAGCGTGGTGTGGAAGTCGTCGCGGTAGGCGGTGGTCACGCCGCGCGGGCCCGACCGGGTCTCCCTGCCGAGGATGGCGCGCACCTCCTCCAGGCTGGTGGCCGCCCACTCGGCGGCGCGCAGCGTCTGCACCAGGAACCCGGTGACGACCTCGGGGCGCTCGGCCAGCAGGTCCTCGTGCACGGTGATGGGCCTGGGCGTGCCGTTGTTGACGCGGGTGCGCGGATCGGGGTGGGCGTCCAGGTCCACGGCCACGACCGCGCCGATCCCGGCGGCCTGCTCGGCGGCGCGGGCGCCCTTGACGTACACCGCGTCCACCTCGCCCCTGGCCAGCTCCTCGATGCCCGGCCATGACCACGGGCCGGCCCCCGCCCCGCGCCCGACGCCGGGCCCGGCGATCTCCACGTCCACGAACGTCACGTCGTCGAGCGTCAGACCCGCCTGCGACAGTGCGCCCTTGGCGCCGTGCAGCGCCATCGCGCGGGGAAAGCTCTCGGCCCTGGTGGCGGCCCACGCGGGCAGCGCGAAGCGGGCGCCGCGCAGGCCGGCCGCGTCCTCGATCCCCGACCCGGGCCGGACCAGGATCGACTGCCACTCCTCGATCCAGGTCAGGCCGATCAGCCGGGTGCGGGCGCCCTCCGCGCGGGCGGCCAGCGCGGGAACGTTCCCGCCCTCGCGGAACAGGCCGAGCAGGTCGTGGTCGAAGTGGTGCCTGGCGATCTCGGGCGGGGCGTCCTGCAGGATGCCGATCTCGCCGAGCTCCTGCTCCAGCCAGCCCAGGTTGTGCGCCAGGCCGGAGGCCGTCGGCACCGGGCAGCGGGTGTACCAGATGTTCATGCGTGCACTCCAAGGTGGGAGAGGAACAGGCCGCGATGGGCGAGGAAGCGGGGGTCGTCGCGCTCTCGCGGGTGGGGCAGGTCGATGCGGCGGTCGACGGCCAGCTCGCCGTCGCGCAGGACGGCGACGCGGTCGGCCAGCCGTACCGCCTCGTCCACGTCGTGGGTGACCAGCACGACGGCGGGCCGGTGGCGGGCGCACAGCTCGGCGACGAGGTCCTGCATCTGCAGCCGGGTGAGCGCGTCGAGGGCGGCGAACGGCTCGTCGAGCAGGAGCAGCTCCGGCTCCCTGACCAGGGCTCTGGCCAGGGCGACCCGCTGGGCCTCCCCACCGGACAGGGTGGCGGGCCACGCGTCGGCGTGCCCGGACAGGCCCACCTCCGCCAGCGCCGCCAGTCCCGCCTCGCGGGCCGAGCGCGGCAGCCCCAGCGTGACGTTGGCCAGCGCCCTGCGCGCCTGCACCAGCCTGGGCTCCTGGTAGACCGTCGTACGGCGGCGCGGCGCCAGCACCGTGCCCGCGTCGGGCCGCTCCAGCCCCGCCAGGACGCGCAGGAGCGTCGTCTTGCCCGTGCCGCTCGGGCCGAGCAGGGCGAAGAACTCCCCGCGCGCGAGCTCCAGGCTGACGTCCTTCAGGACGGTCCTGCCGCCGAAGGACTTGCCTAGCTCCTTGACGATCACCGCCGCCACGGCATGCTCACCCTCTCGACGCCGCGGACGGCCAGGTCGATGGCCAGCCCGAGCACCGCGTAAATCACCACGCAGAGGATCATGTAGTCGTTGCGGTAGTACTGCTGGGAGAGCGTGACGAGGTAGCCGATGCCCTCGGTGGCGCCGATCTGCTCGGCCGCGATGAGGCCGGTGAGCGCGACCGACAGCGACACGCGCAGGGCCATGAGGATGTTCGGCAGGGCGGTCGGGACGACCACGCCGAGGGCCAGCGCCGGCCCCTTCAGGCCGAAGCCCCTGGCCGCCTCGACCAGCTTGCGGTCGACGCCGCGCACGCCGAGGTAGGTGTAGGCGTACATGGGGCCGGCCGCCGCCACGGCGATGAGGACGACCTTGAACGTCTCCTCCACCCCGAACCAGGAGATGAACAGCGGCACCAGCGCGAGGAAGGGCACGGCGCGCTTCATCTGCATGGTGGGGTCGACCAGCTCCTCGCCGAGCGCGGACAGTCCCGCGACCACGCCGAGGAGCAGGCCGAGCCCGCCGCCGAGCAGGACCCCGAGACCTGCTCGGTGGGCCGAGGCGAGCAGGTAGTCGCCCAGCTGGCCGGTTCCCGCCAGCTCGCCGAGCGCGCCGGCGACCTGCTCGGGAGCCGCCAGCACGTCGGAGGGGATGGCGCCGCCGGCCGAGCCGTACCACCAGGCGGCCAGCAGGAGCAGCGGCACCGACCCCCTGACGGCCGCGCTGAGGGCAGGCGGGCGCCGCCTCGTGCCGAGGAAGCGCGGCTCCTCCAGCGCCGTGACCGGTTCGGCGCCGGTCAGCGTCGTCGTCATCGGCTCGCCTTCCGCTCGAAGATGACGTCGGCCGGGTTCGGCGCGGCGGGCAGCACGCCGTACTTGTGGAAGACGGCCGCCACGTCCTTGACGTAGGCGCCGTCGGCGGCGGTGGCCGGGCGCGGAGGGAGTGCGTACCTGGCCTTGGCCAGCTCCTCCTGGAGGCGCGCGCCGGACAGGGCGGTGGGGCCCTGGGTGAGGAAGACGTTCTGGAACCTCTCCGGCTCCGTCTGGGCCTGTGTGGTCAGCTCGCGCAGCACGTCGAGATAGACCCGCACCGCCTCGGGGTGCCGCTGGAGCAGCTCCACCCGCGCGGCCTGGATGGACAGGTCCCGGTCGGGCAGGTCATCGCTGTGCACCAGCACCTTGGCGCCCTTGGCCACGACCTCCGGGTAGGCGCGCACGATCGCCCACCAGGCGTCGACCTTGCCGGTGGCGAAGGCGGAGGCGGCCTGGTCGGGGTTGAGGTAGACGCGGGTCACCTGCTCGGGGCGCAGGCCCGCCCGCTCCAGCGCGAGCAGCAGCAGGTACTCCCCCCGCCCGCCCTTGTTGACCGCGACCTTCCTGCCGGCGAGCTCCTTGACGTCCTTGACCGGGCTGCCGGCGGGCACCACGAGGCCGTCCGTCTTCGGCGCGGCGGGGTCGGTGACCCGGTCGGTGATCGAGAAGATCTTGATGTCCTTGCCGTTGGCGAGGTAGCCGAGGGCGGGTGAGATCGCGCCTTCCAGGACGTTGACCGAGCCGGAGCGGACGGCGTCGACGGTGGCGGTGAAGGAGGCGTAGGTGCCGCCCCACTCGACCCTGGCGCCGACGGCGGCCAGGCGCTTCTCCAGGATCCCGTGCTTCTTGGCGTAGGCCAGCGGGCCGGCGTTGCCCGGGTCCTTCAGCTTGAGCACGGCTCCCTCCTGCGCTTTCGCGGCGGGGGAGGCACAGGCGGACACGGCGAGGAGCGTCGCGACCGCGAGGCTCGCCAGACGAGGACTCATATTCCCTATAATTCAGGTAGGTTTAGTCTGCGTCAAGCCTGGTCTGTAGGGTGGATCTCATGACGCATGAGCGCGCCGGACAGCCCGCCCGGCCATCCGACCTGGTCGACGTGGCCCGCCTGGTGACCGCGTACTACACGCTGCACCCCGACCCCGCCGAGGTGTCGCAGCGCGTGGCGTTCGGCACCTCGGGTCACCGGGGCTCGTCCCTGGACACCGCCTTCAACGAGGACCACATCCTGGCGACCAGCCAGGCGATCGTGGAGTACCGTGCCGCGCAGGGCATCACCGGGCCGCTGTTCCTCGGCGCCGACACCCACGCGCTGTCGGAGCCGGCCAAGGTCTCGGCGCTGGAGGTGTTCGCCGCCAACGACGTGACCGTGCTCGTCGACAGCCGCGACGGCTACACGCCCACCCCCGCCGTCTCCCACGCGATCCTGACCCATCCAGGCTCCGACGGCGTCGTGGTCACCCCGTCGCACAACCCGCCGCGCGACGGCGGGTTCAAGTACAACCCGCCGAACGGCGGGCCGGCCGACACCGACGCCACCTCCTGGATCCAGGACCGCGCCAACGCGCTCATCGCGGGCGGCCTGAAGGAGGTACGGCGGGTGCCGTACTCCCCCGCGCTCGGCGAGCGCTACGACTTCCTCGGCGCCTACGTCGACGACCTGCCCAGCGTGATCGACATCGACGCGATCAGGTCGGCCGGCGTGCGCATCGGTGCCGACCCGCTCGGCGGGGCGAGCGTGGCCTACTGGGGCGAGATCGCCGCCAGGCACGGCCTCGACCTCACGGTCGTCAACCCGCTCACCGACCCGACGTGGCGGTTCATGACGCTCGACTGGGACGGCAAGATCCGCATGGACTGCTCCTCCCCTCACGCCATGGCGTCGCTGATCGCCAACCGCTCCACCTACGACATCGCCACGGGCAACGACGCCGACGCCGACCGGCACGGCGTCGTCACCCCCGACGCCGGCCTGCTCAACCCCAACCACTACCTGGCCGTGGCCATCTCCTACCTGTACGGTCACCGTCCCTCGTGGCCGGGCGACGCGGGCGTCGGCAAGACCCTCGTCAGCAGCAGCATGATCGACAGGGTGGCGGCGTCCGTCGGGCGCAAGCTGTACGAGGTGCCCGTCGGGTTCAAGTGGTTCGTCGCCGGGCTGCTGGACGGCTCGCTCGGGTTCGGCGGCGAGGAGAGCGCCGGGGCCTCGTTCCTGCGACGCGACGGGTCGCCGTGGAGCACCGACAAGGACGGGATCATCCTGGCGCTGCTGGCCTCGGAGATCCTCGCGGTGACCGGGTCGTCGCCGAGCGAGCACTACTCCTCGCTGACGTCGCGGTTCGGCTCGCCCGCCTACGCGCGGGTGGACGCCCCGGCGACCCGCGAGGAGAAGGCGGTGCTGGCCAAGCTGTCGGCGTCGCAGATCACCGCCGGCACGCTGGCCGGCGAGCCGATCACCGGGGTGCTGACCAACGCGCCGGGCAACGGGGCACCGCTGGGCGGGGTGAAGGTGACCACCGAGAACGCCTGGTTCGCGGCCAGGCCCTCGGGCACCGAGGACGTCTACAAGATCTACGCGGAGTCGTTCAAGGGGCCCGAGCACCTGGCCCGGGTGCAGGAGGAGGCCCGCGCGGTCGTCTCGGCCGCGCTCGGCTGACCGCCGGCCGCGTCGGCGCGCCGGACGGCCCACCCGCCCGGCGCCTCACGCCGGCTCCGGTCACCGGTCACCGGTCCACCGCGTCGCGCCGACTCCCATCACCGGTCACCGGTCACCGGTCCAGCGGGACCGCCGGCTCCGGCCGTACGGCAGTGCGGGCCAGGTCGGCGCGGCGCCCCGCGGCCACCCCGTCGCGGTAGCCGGTGCCGCTCATCCGCGGCACGCTGCGCCTGATGCGCGGGTACACCTCCGCCACCGCCCGCTCCACCTCGGCCCTTCGATCGGCCAGCACCAGCTCGGTGCCCGGCGCGCCGGACGCGGCCGCCCGCGACTCGGCCGCCACCAGCAGCCGGTACACCTCGTCGGTGAACCCCAGCATCCACGAGCGCCGGTAGGCCCGCACCCGGTCGGCCGGCACCGGCACCCTGGCCAGCCCCGAGGCCATCTGCAGCAGCAACGAGGTGGCCAGCAGGTCGGCCCGCTCCAGGTCCGACGCGAACCCGAACACGTGCACCCGCTGCCCGCCGTCCCCCTTGCCGATCAGCACCGGACGGCAGCGCACCGCCTCCGACACCAGGTACACCAGCCTGGCCTTCTCCCGCGCCCACGGATCGCCGAGCGTGACGACCCGGCCGGCGGGCACGCCGCGGGCCGACGAGGGCGCCGACGGCGCCGCCCGCTCGATGCCGTACTTGGCCATCAACGCCGTCGCCGCGGCCATGAACGTCTCGCGCTCGTGCTCGTTGTCGGTGCCCTCGGCCTTGGCCAGCAGCTTCCGCACCCGGTCGAGGGTGCGGCTCATCGCGGGATCGCTCACCCGGCGAGGATACGGTCCTCCTGCGCGATGACGGGGAAGGTGCCGGTGTCCACGATGCCGTGCTCGTGGTAGAGGGCCTCGATCAGCGCGTGCGCCTGCGGTTCGAGCTTCCACAGCGCCCGGTACTCCCTGGCGGTCGCCAGCGAGATGCCGATCTCCTGGGCGATGTCGACCGTGCGCGGCACGATCCGCTTGGCGATCTGCCGGTCCCAGTACTCGCGGGCGGCCCGCATCAGGGCGGCGCGCTGGGCGGTGTCCATGACCTGCGGGGTGGTGTCGAGGACCGCGACGTCCTCGTCCTCGTCCTCGACCAGGCGGGCCAGCGCCGGGGGCAGCGCGGGCCTGGCGGGCACCGGCTGGTGGTCGGTCTCGGCGGCCCACGGCACGCGGGGGTCGGCGTCGATGAGCTTGGCGGTGTTGTAGAGGGCGGCGATCTGCTGCAGCAGCGCCTCCTGGCGGGCCGGGTCGACAGCCAGCCCGGTGTGCTCGACCGCCTGGTCCATCGCCCGGTCGAGGCGGGCCATCGCCACGCGCAGCTTGCGCTCGGAGGCGCCCTGCTCGCGCAGGCTGCGGGCCTTCTTGGCGGCCAGCGCGACGCGGGTGAGCCTGCGGTGGGCGTCGACCTCGCTGGCCGTACGGTCGGACACCTCGGCCAGCCCCATGCGCACCAGCACCCGCTCCGGCGTGAAGCGCCAGTTGATGCGGCCGGTGCCGCGGATGCGGTGCCGTTCGATGGCCATGCCGCGCTCCCACAGCCACGCGGCCACCAGCGGCGCGGCCAGGCGGAAGACCGCCTCGGCCAGGCTGCGCGCGTCCATGCTGGACAGCACCGCGGTCAGGCAGGTCAGCGCCCACACGGCGATGCCGTCGATGCCCGCCGAGAAGTTCTCCCTCATGTTGCGCCGGGCGCGCACGGCCGAGGTGACGATCGCCACCTCGATGAAGGCGAACAGCAGCAGCCTGAGCGGCCCGTCGAGGCCGAGCACGTCGCCGGAGAAGCGCCACATGCCCTGGGCGGACACGCCCGTGGCGATGGAGGCGGCGACGACGGTGAGGATGTCCTCGATCGGGCGGGGAGCTATCACCTGAAGGTAGAAGCGCGCCCCCACCCGGAGGACGACGCGAAGGGCCAGGAAGGCGAGCGCCAGGGCGATCAGGGCCAGCAGGCAGACCAGCGCCGCGCTGACCGGGTGCTCCGACGCGAAAGTGGCGGCTTGCTCGATGAGAGGCATCAGTCACTTTCCGTCAGTCTCGATGTCCGACTGTATATCGACGAGATCATCGCAGAATGTCGGCTTCTTGTATGCGAAACCGAGGTGTTGGGGGTGTGCGGCCGGCGGTTTCGCCACCACATCGGGACTTCCGCCCTCGCCCGGGGGTAGGAAGCGGGCATGTCGAACCTCGCACCAGAAGACGAGCCGGACTTCGCCGACGAGCACAGCCCCTCGCCCAGCGACCCGGCCAACCAGCCGGAGCAGGACCCGGACCAGGAGGTGTACGGCGGGGACGAGGGTTACGAGCGGCCGACCGATCTTCCGCCCCCGGGATGAGCCGCAATTCCTACCAGGGGATCACATAACCGACGACCTGCCCCCCTACGCTGTCACACGTGTCTGATAATGAGTTCCCGCTCGTGCAGTTCATGCGCGAAGGTTTCGATCCGGTCGCCGAGCTGGCCCGCATCCGCACGGAGCAAGCCGCCTACCCCATGCGGATCCCCGGCGGGCAGACCGTGTGGCTGGTCACCCGCTACGAGGACGTGAAAGCCGTCCTGGGCGACGCGGGAAAGTTCAGCAACGACTTCGGCAACGTGATCGGCATGGGGGCCACCCAGGAGGATCCCGGCGGTCTCGGCTTCCGCGACCCGCCCGAGCACACCAGGCTGCGCCGCTACCTGACCCCCGAGTTCACGATGCGCCGCCTGCGCCGCCTGGAGCCGCGGATCGAGGAGATCGTGACCGGCTGCCTCGACACCATGGAGCGCAAGGGCTCGCCCGTGGACCTGGTGGAGGAGTTCGCGCTGCCGATCCCGTCGCTGGTGGTGTGCGAGCTGCTCGGCGTGCCGTACGAGGAGCGGTCCGACTTCCTGCGCCTGAGCACGGACCGGTTCGACTTCTCCGCGGGCCCGGAGGCCTCGCTCGCGGCGGTCAACGAGTCGATGGCCTTCCTCACCGAGCTGGCCAAGAGGGAGCGCAAGAACCCCGGCGACGGGCTGCTCGGGCAGCTGGTGCGCGACCACGGCGACGAGATCTCCGACAAGGAGCTGGCGGGGTTCGCCGACGGCCTGCTGACCGGCGGGCACGACACCAGCACCAGCATGCTCGCGCTGGGCACGCTGTGGCTGCTGCAGAACCCCGACGAGCTGGCCAGGGTGCGCGAGGGCGGCGAGCACGTCACCAGGGTGGTGGAGGAACTGCTGCGGTACATGAGCGTGGTCCAGGTCGCCTTCCCCCGCTTCGCCCGCGAGGACCTGGAGCTGGCCGGGCAGCCGATCGCCAAGGGCGAGATGGTGCTGTGCTCGCTGGCCGCGGCCAACCGCGACCCGGCGCTCGGCGCCGACATCGACACCGTCAAGCCGATGCGGGAGGCGCCCTCCCACCTGGCCTTCGGGCACGGCATCCACCGCTGCATCGGCGCCCCGCTGGCGCAGATGGAGATGCGCATCGCCTACCCGGCACTGCTGCGTCGCTTCCCTGAGCTGCGGCTCGCGGTGCCGTACGACGAGGTGCCCTTCAGGGAGATGGCCATCGTCTACGGGCTGAAGCGGCTGCCCGTCGCCTTCTGAGCGCGGCCGGTCTCCGGCCGGTGTGGTCGCCGCGCCCGACCGCACCGGCCGGTTCCTCGTCAGGGGCTCCTCCGCGGGCTCCTCGTCCTGGCGGCTCACGAGCCCGCTCCTCGTCCCGGCGACTCATGGGTCGGTTCCTCCTCCGGGCGGCTCACCGGCCGGCTCCTCCTCCGGGAGGCCGGAAGTCGGGTGGCCGGAAGTCGGGTGGCCGGAAGTCGGGTGGCCGGAAGTCGGGTGGCCGGAAGAGGATCAGGAGCGAGACGGCAGCGGCGAGCACGCCGAGCGTCATCACCACGACCGTGATCAGCAGCACGCGCACCTACCAGAGATGGCTCTCCCCTGGGAGCGTGTCAAGGCGTAGCGTCACAGATGTGGCAGCGATCGATCTGAGCGGTATCAGGGCCGTGGTGTTCGACACCGACGGGGTGGTCACCGACACGGCCCGGGTGCACGCCGCGGCGTGGAAGAGCGTCTTCGACCCCTACCTGCGCGCCCTCTCGTCTACGCCGTTCGACGTGCGCGAGGACTACCTCTGTCACGTCGACGGGCGCACCCGTCTCGACGGGGTCCGCACCTTCCTCGCCTCGCGCGGGATCAGGCCCGGCGAGGAGGAGGTGGCCGCGCTCGGGAGCGCCAAGGACCGGATCTTCGTCGAACAGATCGAGCGGTACGGCGTGGCGGCCTTCCCGTCGGCCGTCGGCCTGCTGCACGAGCTGCGCCACCGCGGCTGCCGTACGGCCGGCGTCTCGGCGAGCGCGCACTGCCGCAAGGTGATCACCGCGGCGGGGCTCATGCACCTATTCGACGTCGTCATCGACGGCCGGCACGACCAGCCGGGCCCCGCCTCCTTCGAGGAGGCCGCCAGGCTGCTGGACGTCCCGCCGGAGCGGGCCGCCGTGGTCGGCGACACGCTGCCGGGGATCGAGGCGGCGGCCCGCGCCGGTTTCGGGCAGGTCGTGGCGATCGACCGGGCCGGGCTGGCCTTCAAGGAACTTGGCGCCCACGTGGTCATCACGGATCTCGCGGAGCTGGACGTCACCGGCCGTGTTCCTCTATAACGTGCGGTTATGACGGACAACCTCGACCTCGCCGCGCGCGCCCAGGAGCTCGCCGACCGCGCGCCCGCCGGGTCGCTCAGCCGTACCGCCGCCCACTCCGTCGCCATCACGCTGGCGACCACCAGGGACGCCGAGCACGCCAGGAACGTGCTCGACGGCCTCGATCCCGTCGACGTCCGGCGGGCCGCCCTGGAGCTCTTCGGCGAGCTCACGGCGGGCGAGCCGGACGCCGCGCGCTAGCGGCGGCGGCTCCGGCCGTCCGGAAGCCGCGTTACGGACCGGGCGGGGGGAGGCACCGACGGGCAGGCGTCATATCCTGGATGAACCCTTGTCCGCCGACCCCAAACGGTGATCTGTATGTTCGAGGTCTTCTCGGCCCTCGCGCCGCCCGCGATCGTGGCCACCGCCTTCCTGCTCGGCGTCCGCGCCCTGCTCAAGCACGAAAAGGCGGCCAGGGCGCAGGAGCGCCGCGAGGCGATGGCCGAGAGGCGGGCCGCCGCGGGCGGGCAGTAGGGGTCAGGCGGCCTTCTCCTGCGGTTCGACGCCCGCCGGCAGAGTCGCACCGCCCCCTCGATCAGCGCCCCCTCGCGTGCGCTTACGGCTGGGGTGGGGCGCGCTGGGGGTGGGCGCGCGCCTGCGGCTCGGATGGGTGGGCTCGCGACCGAGGGCGCCGATGGATCCTGCCGGCCCCATCCGCGAGGGCCTCTTGCTCTCCGCCGTCACAGGACGGTCGCGGGGATGTTGCCCTCACGCGGCCGCGGCGCGGATGATCTGCCCGTGGACCGGAAACAGCGGATGCCGAGACCCGTGGACATCGCCTGCCTGCTTCTGACGATCCAGTCGGCGCTGGCCGCCGTAGGCGCGGTGTTCATGGGTGGGCTGCTCGTGGGGACGTCCGACGCGCCGTGGATCGCCTGGACGCTGGTGTCCGCGGCGCTCGCGGCCGGGGTCTGCGGCTGGATCCTGGCCGACCGGGTCTCCTCCCGCAGGCGGCGTGTCCTTCTCGCGGTCGTGGCGCTGGAGGCCGCGGTCTTCGCCGCGGGGCTGGCCAAGACGCTCGCGGAGTCCGGCGTCGAGGTGTTCACGCTTGTCAACCCGCAGCTGGTCGTGCCCGTCGTGGTGGTCGGCCTCCTGCTGGGCCCGCCGTCGGGAAGGGCCTGGTTCGACCGCTGAGGGCCCACCGACTCCCCCACTTCCGGCCTGCCGTACCCGGGGCTGGCCCTTCCCGGGCCCTGCCCTTCCCGGGCCTGCCGTACCCGAGCCTGCCGTATCCGGGGCTGGCCTGCCGTACCCGGGCCTGCCGTACCCGTCGCTTCCCCTTACCCCGGCCTGCCGTACCGGCTGCTTCCCGCTCCTCCGCTCAGGCCGCGGTACCCGCTCCCCCCGCTCAGGCGGCGGCGATGATCTCGATCTCGACCAGCCACTCGGTGACGAGGGTCTGCGCCACGATCGCGGTCGTCGGCACGGGACGGCCGCCGAGCGCCGCTACCCTCGCCTTGGCGTTGGCCTCGGCATAGGAGGGGTCGCGCAGGTAGCTGGTGAGCCGCACGATGTTGTCGACGGTCATCCCGGCGGAGGCGAGGATGGCGCGGATGTTGGACCAGATGAGCTCCAGCTGGTCCTCCAGGGTGGCGCCGGGGACGCCCTGAGGGTCAAGGCCCATCGTGCCCGCGACGAACAGCAGCCGTTGGGCCCCGCTGACCTCGATGGCGTGCACGTAGTCGGCGGTGGCGGGGTAGACGCCTTCGGTCGGGTTGCGCGGGGTGATGTCCATAGCGCCGCAATGTATCCGACGCGTCCTGGCGGGGGCTCGCCGTTTTCGCCCTGCCCGGCACTCGTCCCACCCTGACGGGGGCTCGCCATTTTCGCCCTGCCCGGCACTCGTCCCACCCTGACGGGGGCTCGCCATATTCGTCCTGCCCGGCACCGATCGTCCCACCCGGGGCGTCCCCGGCCGGCACGTGCCGTCGCCGTCCCGTTACCGTCGACTCCACACCCTTGACGCTGCCGAGTCAGGCGATGTAGAAAGCTCGCGAAGATCACAAACAGGGGTGGGACAGCGAACGTGTTCTGACGATCACAGGAGATGTCTGATGACGGACGACCGCAATCTCACCGAACATCTCGCGCGAACCGCTCATGATCAGGGATGGCTCGACCGCCCGGCATATCTCACCGCAAGCACCGTCCACCGGTACGCCGACGTCTTCGCCGGGGCCGAGCGGGTGGCCGGGTTCCTGTCCGCCTCCGGCGTCCGCAGGGGAGACCGGGTGCTGGCGTCGCTGCCCGACGGCATCGACCTGATCTGGACCATTCTCGGCACGCTCCGTATCGGCGCGATCGTCGCGCTGGTCAACGCCGACCTCCACCCCGACGAGCTGCGGCAGACGGCCGAGCTCGCGCGGCCGAAGCTCACCATCGCCGACCCGCGCATCGCCGACGTCTTCGACGGCGCCACGGTCACACCGGCCCTGATCCCGGCCGAGCCCGGACAGGTTCCGGCGCCCGCCGCGGCCGCATGCGGCCCGGACACCCCCGGCATCGCCCTCCTCACCTCGGGAACGACCACCGGACGCCCCCGTCTGTGCTTCCACACGCACGGCGACCCCCACGTCTTCGCCTCCGCGTTCGGCCGGGTCCTGGACCTGCGGCCCGACGACGTGAGCCTGTCCGTGTCCCGCATGTACTTCTCGTACGGGCTCGGAAACACGCTCCTCTACCCGCTGCTCAGCGGGAGCGCCGCCGTACTCGCGGCGGAACGGCCTGCGCCCGCCGCCGCGCTCGCCGCGATGCGCGACCTCGGCGTCACCGTGTTCTACGCCCAGCCGAGCTTCTACGCCAGGCTGCTCGCCGAGCCGGACCTGTCGCCACTGGCCGGCCTCCGGCTGGCCGTCACCGCCGGCGAGGTGCTCGCCCCGGGCCTGGCGGCCGGCCTGCGGGAGGTGCTGGGGGGACGGCTGCTCAATGTCCTCGGCACCACGGAGGTGGGGCAGGTGTTCGCCGCGAACAGCCTCGCGGAGGCCAGGGAAGGCACGGTCGGCCGCTGCCTGCCCCCGTTCCGGGTACGGCTGGTCGACGACGCGGGCGAACCCGTGCCCGCCGGGGCGGAAGGCAACCTGGAGGTCGCCGGGCCCACCATCGCTCCCGGCATCGGCTCCCCGTCGGACGTGCCCCGGCACGGCGAGGGCACGTGGTGGCCCACGGGTGACACGGCGACCATGGACGACGACGGCTACATCCGGATCCACGGCAGAGCCGACGACATCGAGATCGTCGGCGGGCAGAACGTGCACCCCGCGGAGATCGAGGACGTCCTGGCGCAGCATCCGCTGGTGATCGAGGCGGCGGTCTGCTCGACACGGGCCGAGGACGGCACGTCGAGGCTGCTGGCCTACGTCATCGCCAAGGGCGACGAGAGCGATCACGCCGCGATACGCAGCGACTTGTCCGACTCGGCCAAGGAGCGGCTGTCCTGGTACAAGGTCCCATCGGAGATCGTCTTCGTGACCGAGCTGCCGCGAACCTCCACGGGCAAGCTCAGCCGGCGGCGACTACGGGCTCAGGCGGCACGCTGACCGGCGGGAGGCGGCACACATGACGACACACCCGAACGGACTCCACTGCCGATTACTCCCTTCCGGCGAACCGGCGCCCTCCGGACGTCACGTCCTCGGCCGGATCGCGTTCATGGACCACCACCGTGCTCCCGCGATCCGCGCAGGCGTGGCCGACATGGGTGTCCACCTGGCCAAGGACGGGAACAGCCGCGTCACCGAGGTGTGGGAGACGGATGCTCCCGTCACGTCAGGCATGTACCAGGACCTGGTCTACGCCCACGACGGCGAGTACCTCTTCTGCGCCGGCCAGGTCCCGGCCACCAGGTCGTACCGGGAGCCGGTCCGCGACGCCTACCGGACGGCCTTCGATCTGCTCGCCAAACTCGACTACCCCGCCGTCATGCGGATCTGGCAGTTCATCACCGACATCAACCGCGCCAACCCGGACGGCCTGGAGGTCTACCGGGACTTCTGCCTCGGCCGGGCAGAGGCGGTGGATCGCCTTCTCGGGCGAGCCGACGACATGCCGGCCGCGACCGGGGTCGGCGCGCTGGGCGGCGGCATCAGCTGGTACCTGTTGGCGTCGCGGAGCGGGCGGGCGCGCAACATCGAAAACCCGCTGCAGGTGCCCGCCCCGTCCTATCCGCACCGGTACGGTCCTCGCCCGCCGAAGTTCGCCCGCGCCACCTGCTTCACTCCGAGCGGCCTCGGGGGCGCCGGTGACCTCTTCGTCGCCGGTACGGCCGGCATCCTCGGCCACCGGACGGTTCACGCGGGCGACGTCGAGAAGCAGTGCGACGTGACCCTCGGCAACATCGCGACGGTCATCGGCCGGGAGAACCTGCTGGCCCACGGGATCGATGACGGCCGGACCCTGAAGGACCTCCGCTTCGTCAAGGTCTACGTCCGTCACGAGGAGGACGTCCCGCTCGTCGCCGCCAAGTGCGAGCAGGCCTTCTCCGACAGGGCGGAGATCGCCTACTTCACCGTCGACATCTGCCGGTCGGACCTGCTGGTGGAGATCGAAGGCATCGCCCCGCGCCCCTGACACGCCTCCGGCGCCCGGGCTACGGGTGACCCGCCAGTGCTCGGCCCGCTTGTCCGGGGTCGCGCGGTCGTCCGGTCAGGGCGCCGGTCTCGGCCCGGGTCTGCTCGACCTGGTGGATCTGCGCCACCGCACCGCGCACGACAGCGCGGCGTCGCCGTCGCTCAGGCGATGATCTTTCTGATCTCGGCGACCAGTCTGGCCACGGGGGGGTTCCGGTGCCCGCGGCGTCCACACGACGGCCAGCTCGTAGGGCTCGGCGCCGGTCAGGGGAAGCCACCGGACGCCGGGCGCCGGAGCCCATCGGCTCAGCGGCTGCTCTCCGACGAGGGGGTGCCGCTGGAGAGCATCTCCCGCCTGGTCGGCCACTTCAACACGACCGTCACGGAGACCGTCTACCGCAAGCAGCTCAGACCGGTGATGCTGGAGGGAGCGCAGGCGATGGACCGGATCTTCCCCTCTGAGGCATAGTCACTCAGCTGGTCACTCAGAAGATCAAAAAGGCCGCCTCCCTGTCTGGGAAGCGGCCTTTGAGCTGGTGGGCGATACTGGGATCGAACCAGTGACCTCTTCGGTGTGAACGAAGCGCTCTCCCGCTGAGCTAATCGCCCGCCCTGTCCGGCCCCTCGCGGCGCCGACGTGGAAAACCATACCGCACTTCCCGACCACGCGCGAAGCGGCGCCGATCGGCAGGGGATTCGGGCCAAACGCGGCGGTTGCCCATCAGCATGGTGGCTCTGTGGCATACCATCGAGCTGTTCCGGAAGGCCCCGATCGCCCGAAAGGTCGCGCGGGGCGCGCCGGATCGACGCCGGCAACCGCAAAACCCTCGCAAACATCATCCAAGTTAATGATGTTTAGCCAGGTAGATGCCCAAATGTCCAGCTGTGAGTTGCGTTACAGAAGGGCCTGGAGGCGGAATCTTTCCTACAGGTTTCTTCGTTCGGCGTCATAGCTCAGGACGAAGTCCGTCAGAGCAGTGAAAGCCCCGAAGAGGGGACCGTACGACGAAAAGGTTTGGCTGACGATGAACAGCACCACCGTCTCCGCCGAGCTTGGCCTTCGGCTTGTGGTCCCCGACCGTACCACCGTCCCCCTGCTCGCCGGGCTGAGCTATACAGCCGACGACCCGTACGCCATCCGCATGGCCTTCCACGTAGGGAACGACGAACCGGTCGAGTGGATCTTCGCCCGTGAACTGCTGACTGTAGGCATCGTGAGACGTGTCGGCGACGGCGACGTGCAGGTGTGGCCCGCACGCGCCGACGGCGAGCGCACGCTTCACATCAGCCTGACGTCGCCGTTCGGACAGGCGCTCTTCGAAGTCCCCCTGGCACCCCTGACCGAGTTCCTGCACCGCACGTACGAGCTCGTACCCGCGGGCAGGGAGACCGATTTCATGGACCTGGACTCCGAGCTGACCAACATGCTCTGGCCGTCCTGACCTGTCCCTCCTCCCCCGCCGGCCACCTCGTCGTCGGACGACCCGTCGGCGCGCCTCCCGCGGCGCTCGGCCCGCACCGTTCCTGGTGCGGGCCGTTTCGCGTCTCAGAGCCTGGCGAGGGCCTCCTTCATCCGTGCCACCTCGATGCCCTGGCCCGAGTAGACGTCCTTGGCCATCAGCCGCATGCGCTGGTCCTGGCCGCCGGACAGCTCCTCGCCTGCCATCCGCATCGCGCCCTCGTGATGCCTGATCATCAGCTCGAGGAACAGCCGGTCGAAGGCCGGGCCGCGCGCGGCTCGCAGCCTGTTCATCTCCTCCAGCGACGCCATCCCGTAGGCGCCGGCGGCGTGCGAGCCGTGATCGGGTACGGCCCTGCCGAGCGCGCGCAGCCAGTCGCGCATGACGTCGATCTCCGGCTGCTGGGTGAGCGCGATCTGCCGCGCCATGCCGAGCACACCCGTGGTCGTCGTGCGCGACCCGGCCAGGTCGGCCATCTCGAGCGCCTGCCGGTGGTGCGGGATCATGCCTTCGGCGAACCGCACGTCCGCCGCCACGGCCGACCAGTCGCGGGAGGGGAGCAACTCTCCCGGCGCGGCCGTACGGCCGGCCCCGCCCGGCGTGTCAGGCACGATCACCGGAGCGCCTGAACCGACCGCCGAGGGCCCGTCGTGCTCCGCCGCGGCGCAACCCGTCAGCGCCGATGTCACCAATACCGTGACGATAAGTCCGCACGTTCGGAACCTGGCTGGCATAGCTTCCATACTGGGCCACGATTCCGAAGGGGGCGCGTGTGAAGGTGACCAGGCTGGGTGCTGTGGTGACGATGATGCTGGTGGTGTCGGCGTGCGCGTCGGCGCCACCGCCCGTGCAACCCCCACGCGCCGCCTCCTCGTCGTCGGCTCCGGCCTCCGCCCCGGCGGCCTCCACCCAGGGCTCCGGCGGCGACGAGGTGACGACGAGCGCCAACGTCAGGCTGGTCGCCAACGTGCCGCGCGAGGCCCCGCTCAACGGCAGCACGAACTGGAACTCCGACCTGGCCTTCCAGGGCGACTACGCCTTCGTCGGCAACTTCGGCGGCTTCACGATCTACGACATCAGCGACCCCACCAAGCCGAAGACGGTCAGCAAGGTCGCCTGCGAGTCGCAGCAGAACGACGTGTCCGTCCACGGGAACCTGCTGTTCCTGTCGGTGGACGAGGTCCGCTCCGACCCGACGTGCGCCTCGAAGCCGGCCGGCCTGGGCTCCTCGGACGGCGGCACGCCGTGGGAGGGCATCCGGATCTTCGACATCACCGACAAGACGGCGCCCAAGTACGTGAGCTCGGTGGCGACCGACTGCGGCTCGCACACGCACACCATGGTGCCCGGCAAGGACCCCGACACCCTCTACATCTACGTCTCCTCGCCGGGGCCCGAGCCCAGCTCCAAGACCTGCCCCGCGCCGCACGAGCTGATCCAGATCGTCGAGGTGCCGGTGAAGGACCCGAAGCAGGCCAAGGTGGTCGCCTCGCCCAACATCTTCCCCGAGGGGCAGGGCAGCGACTCGTTCATGGCGGGCTGCCACGACATCACCGCCTATCCTGAGAAGAACCTGGCCGCCGCCGCCTGCTTCGGCGACGGGGTGCTCCTCGACATCACCGACCGGGTGAAGCCGAAGGTGCTGCAGCAGATCAAGGACAAGGAGAACTTCCAGATCTGGCACTCGGCGACCTTCAACAACGACGCCACGAAGGTGGTCTTCGGCGACGAGCTCGGCGGCGGCGGGATGGCGACCTGCGACTCCAGGACGCCCAGGACCAAGGGCGCGAACGCGATCTACGACATCGTGAACGGCAAGCTGGAGCGGCGCGGCTACTTCAAGATGCCGCGCGAGCAGGCCCCCAAGGAGAACTGCGTCGCGCACAACGGGTCGCTGATCCCGGTCAAGGGCAAGGACATCATGGTCCAGGGCTGGTACCAGGGCGGGGTGTCCATCTGGGACTTCACCGACTCGAACGCGCCGAAGGAGATCGGTTTCTTCGACCGGCCGGCCGAGCACTCGCAGATGATCGCGGGATCGTGGTCGGCGTACTACTACAACGGCTACATCTACTCCAGCGACATACTGCGCGGCCTGGACGTCATCGCGATCGACGACCCGCTGACCGATCCCGCCAAGTCGGTGAAGATGGCCGACTTCAACGTGCAGACCCAGAAGACCTACTGAGTCCTGGCCGGCGGCGGGGGCGAGCCGGGCCCCCGCCGCGTACAGTCACGCGACCGCCGGGTGACATGGCGGGGACCGGAGCCCGAGAGGTCAGCGCGGGTCGGTGTCGGCCGCCGAGCGGACCGCGAAGACCTCCTGGGCCTTGGCCGTGACCGGGCCCGGCGCGGACGGCAGGACGGTGCCGTCGACCAGCCTGATCGGCTGGATGTCGCGCGTCGTCGAGGTCAGGAACGCCTCCTCCGCCTCGTAGAGCGCCGAGAGCGGCACGTCGGCCTCCTCCCCGCCGCACCACTCCAGGGTCAGCGCGCGGGTGACACCCGCCAGGCAGCCGGAGGCGAGCGTGGGAGTGATGAGGCGGCCGTCCTGGACGAGGAAGATGTTGGATCCGGTGCCCTCGCACAGGTTGCCGACCAGGTTGCCGAAGATGGCCTCGCCGCCGCCGCGGGCCTTGGCGTAGGCCAGCGCCTTGGCGTTGTCGCCGTAGGAGGTCGACTTCACCCCGGCCAGGGCGCCGCGCTCGTTGCGCGGCCACGGGACCACGGTCACGTCGGCGGTGAGCGGGAAGGCGGCCTGCTCGCCCACGATGACGATCGCGGTCGTGCCCTGGTCGCCGCGGTCGGAGCCGAGGGGGCCAGGCCCGCTGGTGTAGGTGATGCGGATGCGGCCGAGCGGCCAGGCGGGCGCCTCGGCCAGGCAGCGCCGTACGCCGTCGGCGATCGCCTCGAGGTCCGGCTCGGGCAGGTCCATGCGCTGGGCCGACAGCTTCAGCCGGTCGAGGTGCCTGGTGAGCGCGAACGACTCCCCGTTGACGCACTTGACGGTCTCGAACACGCCGTCGCCCACCATCAGCCCGTGGTCGAACACCGAGACGGTGGCCTGCGCCGGATCCAGTAGTTCCCCGTTGACCCAGACGGGAACGTTCATCGATTTCCTCCTGAGGACGCCAGTTGGATGAGCCTCGACGCCTTGAGCTCGGTCTCGCGCCATTCCCCGCGGGGGTCGCTCCCCCAGGTGATGCCTGCCCCCGTGCCGAAGCGGATCTCCCCTTCGGTGATCCAGAACGTGCGGATGCCGACGGCCAGCGCGGCCGTGCGCCGGTCGGCGTCGACCCAGCCCACCGCCCCACAGTACGGCCCGCGAGGCTCGGTTTCGAGCTCATTGATGATGCGCAGGGCCGAAGATTTCGGCGCTCCGGTGACCGAGCCGGGCGGGAAGGTGGCGGCGAACAGCTCGGCCCATCCGGCGCCCTCGGCCAGCGTGGCGCGCACGGTCGACACCAGGTGGACCAGTCCGGGGTGCTCCTCGACCGCGCACAGCGCCGGCACGCTCACCGAGCCGACCTCGGCCACCCTGCCGAGGTCGTTGCGGACCAGGTCGACGATCATGACGTTCTCGGCGTAGTCCTTGTCGAGCAGGTCGGCGGCGGTGACGCCGGTGCCCTTGATGGGCCTGGACTCGATGGTGGAGCCGGCGCGGGAGAGGTACAGCTCGGGCGAGGCCGACACCACGCTCAGCCCCGGCACGCTGACCACGGCGGCGTAGGGCGCGGGGTTGCCCTCCTGGAGGCGGGCGGCGAGCGCGAGGGGGTCGGCCGCGGGGTCGAGCGGCGCGGACAGGACGCGGCACAGGTTGGCCTGGTAGACCTCGCCCTGCTCGATGTAGTCGCGGATGCGCTGCACACCGCGTTCGTAGGCGGCCTGGTCGAGCGAGCTGCGCCATTCCTCGGGCGCGGGGCCGCGCCATGCTCCGGCGGCGGGCAGCGGGGCCGGCCGTACGTCGTCGAAGCCAGCGCAGGTGACCTTGCCCTCGTAGTCGACCACGACCGCCCACCAGCCCGCGCTGTCGAGCGCGGCCAGGTCGGTGGTGAGGTCCCTGAGCCTGGTCGCCAGGAGGCCGCCGACATGGGCGAAACTGTCTTGCACGCCCCTATTGTCCCAGTATTCCGACGAGCGCCAGCGCGGACGGCAGCGGCACGTCCGGCAGCGCCGCGTAAACCTTCCTGCGCGGCCCCTCCTCGGAGATCGGCCGCACCACCAGATCGTCGGGTACGGCCCGCGCCGCCAGCTCCGGCACCAGCGTGACGCCGAGGCCCGCCGCGACGTAGCCGAACTTGCCCGTCCATTCGGCCACCCGCAGCCCGCCCCGCGGCGTGAAACCCGCCCGGGCGCAGGCCGCGGTCAGGATCGTCGGCCGGCCCGGCGGCGCCGCCTCGATCCAGGTCTCCTCGGCCAGGTCGCGCAGGTCGACCACCTCACGATCGGCCAGCCGGTGATGCGCGGGCAGCGCCACGAGCAGCCGCTCCTCCAGCAGCAGCACGGTCTCGGCGGCCGCGGGCAGGCCGGCCGGGTAGTCGCTGACCACGGCCACGTCGAGGGCGCCGCCGTTGAGCTGGTCGAGCAGCAGCCCGGTCAGCCCCTCGGTCAGGCGCACCTCGACGCCGGGGAAGCGCTCGCCGAAGGTCTTGAGCGCCTGCGGGACCAGCCACACGTTCGCGGTGGCGAAGGCGCCGACGCGCAGCGTGCCGCCCTCGCCCCGGTGGATCGCGGCCAGTTCCTCCCCGGCCCGTTCCAGACGGTCGAGGACGGCCACGGCGTGCCGCTGCAGCGCGACGCCCGCCGGGGTGAGCCGGACGCCCCTGGCCAGGCGGACGAACAGCGGGCCGCCCGCCGCGCGCTCCAGCGCGGCGATGCGGCGCGAGACCGCCGACTGGGTGTAGCCGAGCAACTCGGCCGCGCCGGTGAAGGAGCCCTCGCGGGCGACCTCGGTGAACAGCCGCAAGTCATTCGTTTCAAGCATGGCTGGCATGCAGCCTAGTCGGTGGTGGAATGGCTCGTATCACTATTGAATGCGGACGTGATTGCCTTTCTCGGACAGGGACGCATGGGCGTCCCCATGGCCCGGCGGCTGCAGGCGGCCGGGCACCAGGTGACGGTGTGGAAGCGCGGGCTCGGCCCGGTGACGGCGGCAGTGGAGGGCGCCGACCTGGTCATCACCATGCTGCGCGACGGCCCCGCCGTCGAGGAGGTGCTGACCGGCGCCCTCGAAGGGCTGCGGCCGGGGACGACGGTGGTGGAGATGTCCACGATCGGCCCCGATGCGGTGCGGCGGCTGCGCGACCTGCTGCCCCCGTCGGTGGCGCTCGTGGACGCGCCCGTCCTGGGCAGCGTCGGCCCCGCCGCGGACGGCACGCTGACGGTGCTGGCCGGCGGTGACGTGTCGGCCTGCAGGACGGTGCTGGCGGAGTTCGGGACCGTGCTCGAACTCGGCCCGCTCGGCGCGGGCGCGGCGATGAAGGTGGCCGTGATGGGCGCGCTGGTGCCGGCGCAGGTCCTGCTGGCGGAGACCTTCGCGTACGGCGAGGCGCACGGGGTCTCCCGTGAGGCGCTGGCCCAGGTGCTGTCGGGCACGCCGCTGGGCGCGCTGGCGGCGCGGGTCGCGGCTCCGGCGCAGGAGACCAGGTACGCGCTGGGGCTGGCGGCCAAGGACGTGCGGCTGGGGGCGTGGGAGGGAACGACGATGGCACGCGCGGCGCAGGCCCGGCTGGAGGCGGCGGAGGCCGCCGGCCACGGCGAGCGGGACGTGACCGCGATCGCCACGCACGTCGCGGCCGGAGTCGCTGCGCCGTCGCGCGCGGTGCCCGTCACCCCGGGCAGCGTGCCGGCCACCAACGGGTTCTACTCGCACGCGGTCCGCGTGGGCGGCATGCTCTACGTCTCCGGCCAGGCCGCCTTCGACGAGCGCGGCCAGGTGGTCGGCGAGGGCGACATGGCGGCGCAGGCCGAGGCCGTCTTCCAGAACATCGGCAAGATCCTCGCCGACCAGGGGGCCGGGTTCGAGGACATCGCGTTCATCAGGACCTACCTGACGGACATGGAGCAGAGGTTCGCCTACGGGCAGGTGCGCCGGAAGTACATCACGGGAACGCCGCCGGCGAGCACGACCGTGGAGGTGTCCAAGCTGTTCATGCCGGGGCTGCTGCTGGAGATCGACCTGATCGTCGCCCTGCCGTAGAGGCACGAAGGCGGCGGGCCGCCGTCCGCGCCGCGCGAGGCGGGCCGTGCGAGATGGGCCGCCGGTGGGCGGCGGCCCATCTCGGGGCGAGCGGCTAGGCCAGCGGGCCGGTGACGGACTCGACGGCGGACACGACCGTGCCGTCGGCGACCAGGCGGACGACGGACTCGATCTCGGGCGCCAGGAACCTGTCGGTGCCGGGCCCCGGCACGCTGTCGCGCAGCGCCCCGACCACGACCCCGGTGGCGGGGGCGGGCTGGAGCGGAGCGCGCAGGTCGATGGCCCGCGCGGCGGTGAGCACCTCCACGGCCAGCACCCGCGTCAGCCCGTCGACCGAACGGCGCAGCTTGCGCGCCGCCGACCAGCCCATGGAGACGTGGTCCTCCTGCATGGCCGAGCTCGGGATCGAGTCGACGCTCGCGGGAGCGGCCAGGCGCTTCATCTCCGACACGATGGCCGCCTGGGTGTACTGAGCGATCATGTGGCCGGAGTCGACGCCCGGGTCGTCGGCCAGGAAAGCGGGCAGGCCGTGGTTGCGGGCCACGTCGAGGAACCGGTCGGTCCTGCGCTCGGACATGGAGGCGACGTCGGCGGCGACGATGGCCAGGAAGTCGAGGACGTAGGCGACGGGCGCGCCGTGGAAGTTGCCGTTGGACTCCACCCGGCCGTCGGCCAGGACGGCGGGGTTGTCGACGGCCGAGGCCAGCTCCCAGGTGGCGACGTTGGCGGCGTGGGCGACGGTGTCACGGGCGGCGCCGGCCACCTGCGGGGCGCAGCGCAGGGAGTAGGCGTCCTGGACGCGGGTGCAGGCGTTGGGGTCGCGGTGGCTCTCCATGATCCCGGAGTCCTTCAGGACGCGGACCATGTTCGCCGCCGCCAGCGCCTGGCCCGGCTGCGGGCGCAGCGCCTGCAGCTCGGGCGCGAACACGCGGTCGGTGCCGAGCAGCGCCTCCACGCTCATGGCGGCGCTGATGTCGGCGGTCTTGAGCAGCCTGGTGAGGTCGTGGATGGCGAGGATGAGCATGCCGAGCATGCCGTCGGTGCCGTTGATGAGAGCCAGGCCCTCCTTGGCGGCCAGCTCGACGGGCTCGATGCCTGCCTGCTTGAGCGCCTCGGCACTCGGCCCGACCTTTCCGGACTTGTCCCTCACGACGCCTTCGCCCATCAAGGTGAGGGCGACATGGGCGAGGGGGGCGAGGTCTCCCGAGCAACCCAGGCTGCCGTACTCGTGGACGACCGGGGTGATGTGCGCGTTGAGGAGAGCCGCCATGGTCTTGGCGGTCGTCGGGCGGATGCCGGTGTGACCCGTGGCGAGGGTGTGCAGGCGCAGCAGCATCAGCGCGCGCACCACCTCGGTCTCGACCTCGGGCCCGCTGCCGGCCGCATGGGAGCGCACCAGCGAACGCTGCAGCTGGGCGCGCAGCGAGGGGTCGATGTGCCTGGTGGCCAGCGCGCCGAACCCGGTGGAGACGCCGTAGGCGGGGGTCGGGCTCTCGGCCAGTTCGTCCACCCGCTGGCGGGCGGCGGAGATGGCGGCGATCGCGTCGTCCGTGAGGTGGACGGGGGCGCCGTGGCGGGCCACTCGGATGACGTCGTCGAAGGTCAGCGGCTCAGGACCGACGTTCACGACTTCGTTGTCGCGCATGTTGCACTCTCTCGCTCAGGTAACCGGCGTATGTGATGTTAGCTCCTTACAGGGCAACCGACCGCACCGTCTCTCCTGCCCCGGCATGGGAGGAATCACCACGGGGGGCCGTCGGGCTCGGCCTGGTCGGCGTGGAGCGCGGAGAGCGGTGCGGGACGGGCCGCACAAGCGACGGCTTGCGCGGCCACGCCTCGACCGACACCCACGGGGCCGGCCTAGGCACCCGCCACCGCGCACAGCAAGCGGTTGTTGCCGCGCTGCCACAGCGTGCCGATCTCGGCGAAGCCGGCGCCGCGAAGGGCGTCGACGTGCGTGGAGAGCAGGTTGGACTCCGCGCCGCTGTGGCTGCTGCCCGCCGTGGTGCGGGCGGTGTTGAGCGCCGCCAGGTCGGGGTCGGCCGCCACCGCCTCCCACCACTGCTTCCAGCCCTCGGGCAGGTCGCCGCCGAAGTAGCGCTCGGTCTCCCTCTCGTGTACGGCACGCTCCAGCCTGGCGAGGGACGGCGTGGCGTCGTCGGAGTCGAGGTGGTCGCCGTTGAGCAGCAGCCCGCCGGGCCGCAGGACCGCCGCCAGCTCGCCGTACAGGGTGGCCAGGTCGGGACCGGCGATCCAGTGCAGCGCGGTGGTGCTCACCGCCGCGTCCGCCTGCCGGTCAAGGCCGAGCTGCCGGGTCCATCCGGGAGTGCGCAGGTCGAGCGAGAGGAAACGGAGGTGCGGATAGGCGGCGCGACCGAGCCCGAGCAGCAGCGGGTCGGCGTCGACGGAGATCACGGTGGCCTCGGGCAGGCGCTCGACCAGCCTGGCCGACAGCGAGCCGGGGCCACATCCGAGGTCGATCACGAGCGGGTCGGGGCGACCCAGAGCCTCCACAGCGTCGATCAACGCGGTGAAACGCTCCTCACGGTCGGGCAGGTAGCCCTCCTGCTGGCGGTCCCAGCGTGCGATCCACTCCTTGGCGGCAGCGTTGGTGAGCACGAAGATCTCCTTGTGACCGTCGTTTACAATTTCGGCAGTCACAACGTAGAGCGCGAGGGAGTAACTGGTCAAGTGGAATTCAACAGTCACAATGATGGCGTCGTGCGGGTCGCCGTAGGACTGATCAACTCCCTGACCCCGGGCGAGCGGCGGGGCCGTCCCTACGCCCTCCCCGCCGACCTGGCGCCGGCGGCAACCGACGGGCTGCGCGCCGGCTACCCGCGCCACCAGGAGGCGAGCCCGACGGAGGCGACGGAGCTGGCCGCCGTCGCGCGGCGGCTGCGCGCCGTCTTCGAGGCCGTCTCCTCGGGCGACATCGACGCGGCGGCCGGGCAGATCAACCGGTTGCTCGAGGAGACCAACGCGCGGCCTCGCCTCGACCGGCACGACGGGGAACCCTGGCACCTGCACTTCCACGGCCCCGGCGGCACGATGGCGGGCGACTGGGCGGCCAGCTGCGCGACGTCGCTGGCGATCGTGCTGGGCAGCGAGTTCCACGACCGGCTCGGCGTCTGCACGGCGCCGCACTGCGACCGGGTCTACGTGGACGTCTCCCGCAACGGCACCCGCCGCTTCTGCTCCACGGCCTGCCAGAACCGGGTGAAGACCGCCGCGTTCCGCGCCCGCGCCAAGACCTGACCGCCACCGCGTCGGACGGGGCCCGCGACGCTGTCCGGCCCGCCGGGCTCCGCCGCGGCGGCCGGGATCACTCCGTGCGCGCCGCTTTCGGTTTGGGGACTCGGCAAGGATTCGGTACAGTTCTCTTCGTCGTCGCGAACGAGCGGCAACGCGGAAGTGGCTCAGTGGTAGAGCATCACCTTGCCAAGGTGAGGGTCGCGGGTTCGAATCCCGTCTTCCGCTCGGAAGTACCGAGGACGATTAGCTCAGCGGGAGAGCGCTTCCCTGACACGGAAGAGGTCACTGGTTCAATCCCAGTATCGTCCACCACATCGACACCCCAGGCCGTCCCGGCCTGGGGTTTCGTGTTTACGCAGACCCGCGCCCGCCCGTGGGGGCGGGCACTCCTCGCGGCTGCGCCAGGTGAGAGCGGGTCAGGTGAGCGGCGGGTAGACGTGGTCGCCACGGTGGCCGGGCGGCAGGACGCAGCGGCGGCCGCGGTCGGTGCTGGGACAGCGTTCGGCGTCCTCACGCATCGGCAGCCGGCCAGGGGATTCGTCGTTCATCATCGCCTTCAGTCGGAAGAGGGTCAAAAACGTATCCACTGTCGCCAGCGCGGTCCAGATGTTACTGAAGGTAATGATCGTGGCCGCGACCTGCGAAAAGATGATCTCCGTACTTCCCGGGGACCCGGTCGCGGTCAGGCCGGCCCCGCCCCGGACCCGACCGCGCGCCCCTGGCTACGATCTCTGACGCCGTCACCGCCACGGTGTTCCGGCGAAGGAGGTCCGACCCGAATGAAGATCGTCCTGGCGGGGGCCAACGGGGCCGTCGGCCGTCAGCTGGTGCCGCTGCTGCTCGAGGCGGGACACGAGGTGGTCGGCACCTCGCGGTCCGACGCGGGGGTCGCCGCGATCAGGGCCGCCGGCGCCGACGCCGTACGGCTGGACGTCCTCGACCGCGAATCCACGCTCGCCACGCTCGCCGCCGCCCGGCCCGACGCGGTGATCCACCAGTTGACCGCGCTGGGCGAGCGGCGCTTCGACCAGAACGCCCGGATCCGCCGCGAGGGCACCCGCAACCTGGTGGACGGGGCACTGAAGGCGGGCGCGGGCCGCATCGTCGCCCAGTCGATCTCGTGGGTCTACGCCGCCGGTGACGCCCCCGCCACGGAGGAGGAGCCGCTGGATCCGGCGCGCGAGGGCATGGTCGGCCCGGTGATCGCGCTGGAGTCGGCCGCGGCCGAGGTGGAACGGCATGTCGTGCTCAGGTACGGCCTGCTGTACGGCCCCGGCACCTGGTACTCCCCAGGCGAGTGGGTCGCGGACCAGCTCCGCGAAGGACAGCTGGCGGCGGGCGCCGCGGTCAGCTCGTTCGTGCACGTGGCGGACGCCGCGCTGGCGGCGCTCCTGGCACTCGACTGGCCCGACGGCGTCGTCAACGTCGTCGACGACGAGCCGGCTCCGGCCCGGGAGTGGGTGCCGGTGCTGGCGGCCGCCCTCGGCGAGCCCGCTCCGGAGCCAGTGCAGGAGCCAGTGCCGGAGAGCACGCCCGACAGCACAGGGCAGAGCACGGCGGGACGGGAGGGCTGGGAGCGCGGCGCCTCCAACGCGAAGGCCCGTGCCCTCGGCTGGACCCCCGCCTGGCCCTCCTGGCGAACCGGCTTCCCCGCCCTCACCGCCACAGCCTGACCGCGTCAGATCCCGGGTCGCCACGCGCGGCGCCGGGCCGTCGCGGGGCGCGTCCCGCCTCGTGTGGCGCGGTGCGTGGCCTGTCGCGGGGCGGTCAGAACAGCCAGCGGGTCTGGCCGTACTCGCCGTCCCTCGCGAAGCCGAAGGCCCGCTCGGGCGTGACCCTGAACACCGGCACCCGGCCACCCCGTCCGACGAACGCCCCGTCGGCGACGTCGAAGCGCCAGTCGGGGCCGTACTTGGTCGTGTACGCCTCGGCCAGCCGGCGCAGCTCGGCCTCGTCGGTCACCGGCTCCGCGCGTCCCTCGACCACCACGTCCGGGCCGCCGCTCATGGAGCTGGAGCCGGTGGTGAGCACGCAGCGCGTGTTGCTCTCCAGGTTCTTGGCCTTGCGCTCGGTCGCCCCCGTGCAGAAGTACAGCGCGCCGTCGTGCCAGACGGCGATCAGCGGGGTGACGTGCGGGCCGCCGTCCGGCCGTACGGTGGACAGCCAGTAGATCTCCGCCACCGACAGGATGTCGCGCGCCTCCGCCCAGCTGGTGGGGGTGGCGTTGTCGCTGCTGAAGCGGCGGTCGAGCGTCGTCTCGGGATCCTTGTCCGCCATACCTCCGGCATATCATCCCCCGGCCGAGCGACGCACGAGGGCGCGCACCTCCTCGGCCAGGTCCGCGACGGGGCCCTCCACCGTGACGCCGGGCACCACCTGCTGGATCGGCAGCGCGTTGACGGGCGAGGCGGGCAGGCCGAGCTCGGCCCGCCAGGCGACGAACTGGGCGGCGGAGGCGGCGTAGACGATCCGGCCGAGCCCCACCCAGCCGTGCGCGGCCGAACACATCGGGCAGTGCTCGCCGGAGGTGTAGAGGGTCGTGCCGGCCCGCTCCTCCACCGGCAGGTTCGCGGCCGCCCACCTGGCCAGGTCGATCTCGGGGTGGCGGGTGGGGTCCGACTCGGAGGTCTCGCGGTTGCGGTCCTCGGCCAGGACGGTGCCGTCGGCGGCCATCAGCACCGAGCCGAACGGGTCGTCGCCCGACTCCAGCGCCTCGGCGGCCAGTTCCAGGCAGCGGCGCAGATGCCGCAGATCGATCTCGTTCACCGGCCCATGCTAGGCGCGGCCGGTGAACCCCGGCCGCGCACGACCGCCGCCGAGCACCGGCGTGTCGACAAGGACGGCTCGCCGGCGACCGTTCCGGCTCAGCGGAGGAAGGCCGCGGCGACCCCCGCGTCGACGGGGATGTGCAGCCCCGTGGTGAGCGACAGGTCGCCGCCGGTCAGCGCGAACACCGCCGCCGCGATGTGCTCGGGCAGGACCTCGCGCTTCAGCAGCGTCCGCTGGGCGTAGAACTCGCCCAGCTTCTCCTCCTCCACTCCGTAGACGGCTGCCCGGTTCGCCCCCCACCCTGACGCGAAGATGCCCGACCCTCTCACCACGCCGTCGGGGTTGACGCCGTTGACCCGGATGCCGTGGGCGCCCAGCTCGGCGGCCAGCAGGCGTACCTGGTGGGCCTGGTCCGCCTTGGCGGCTCCGTAGGCGAGGTTGTTCGGCCCGGCGAAGACGGCGTTCTTGGAGGAGATGTAGACGATGTCGCCGCCGATGTCCTGGAGGAGGAGCACTCGGGCGGTCTCCCGCGAGACGAGGAAGGAGCCCCTGGCCATGACGTCGTGCTGGAGGTTCCAGTCGTCGAGGGTGGTGTCGAGGAGCGACCGCGACAGGGACAGGCCGGCGTTGTTCACGATCAGGTCGACGCCGCCGAAGGCGAGGACGGCCTGCCGTACGCACGCGACGACCTGCTCCTCGGACGTGACGTCCACCGCGACGGCGACGGCCGTGTCCGCCCCCCGCCTGCCGGCGGGTTCCACGGCGCTCGGTCCGGCCGCGCCGGGAACGCCGGCGGCGGGCGGCAGGTGGGGGTGGCCGTTGAGTTCGGCGGCGACCTTCTCGGCGGCGGCGAGGTCGCGGTCGGCCACGACGACGCAGGCGCCCTCGGCGGCCAGGCGGCGGGCGGTGGCGGCGCCGATTCCCGAGCCGCCGCCGGTGACCAGCGCCACCCGTCCGGCCAGCGGCTTGGCCTTGGGGAGGCGGCGCAGCTTGGCCTCCTCGAGCTCCCAGTACTCGATGCGGAACTTCTCCGACTCGGGGATCGGCGCGTAGGTGGAGACGGCCTCGGCGCCGCGCATCACGTTGACGGCGTTGACGTAGAACTCGCCGGCGACCCGCGCGGTCTGCTTGTCCTTGCCGAAGGAGAACATGCCGACGCCGGGAACCAGCACGATCGCCGGGTCGGCGCCGCGCATCGCGGGCGAGTCCGGTACGGCATGCCGCCGGTAGTACGCCGCGTACCGGTCACGGTATTCGGCATGCAGGACGCGCAGCCGCGCCATCGCCTCGTCCAGCGAGGCGGTGGGGGGAAGGTCGAGGACGAGGGGAGCCACCTTCGTCCGCAGGAAGTGGTCGGGGCAGGAGGTGCCCAGGGCGGCCAGGCGCGGGTGCTCGGCACGGGCGAGGAAGTCGAGGACCTCCGGGCTGTCGGTGTAGTGGCCGACCTGGCGAGCGTCGGTGGAGCACAGGCCGCGGACCAGCGGGAAGAGCGCGGCGGCGCGCGCCCTCCGCTCGGCGGCCGGTGGCGAGGGGTGGATCACCGGGCCGAAGGGTTCCGGCTTGCCGTGCTCGTCGATGTAGCGCTGGGCGGTGCGGATGATCTCGAGGGAGTTCGCCTGGCACTCCTGGCTCGTCGCGCCCCACGCGGTGATGCCGTGGCCGCCGAGGACGCAGCCGATGGCCTGCGGGTTGGCGGCCTGCAGCGCGGCGATGTCGAGACCGAGCTGGAAGCCGGGCCGCCGCCACGGCACCCACAGCACCCGGTCGCCGAAGATGCGGGCGGTCAGCTCGGGCCCGTCGGCGGCGGTGGCCAGGGCGATGCCGGAGTCGGGGTGGAGATGGTCGACGTGGGGCGCGTCGAGCAGGCCGTGCATGGCGGTGTCGATGGACGGCGCGGCGCCGCCCTTGCCGTGCAGGCAGAAGTCGAAGGCGGCGACCATCTCGTCCTCGCGCTCGACCCCCGGGTAGACGCCGGCGAGGGCGCGCAGCCGGTCCAGGCGCAGGACGGCCAGGCCGTCCTCGGTGAGGGTTCCGAGGTCGCCGCCGGAGCCCTTGACCCACATGAGCTCGACGTCGCCGCCGGTCACGGGGTCGCGCCGGACGCCCTTGGCCGAGGCGTTGCCGCCCGCGAAGTTGGTGTTGCGCGGGTCCGAGCCGAGGGCATGGGCCCGGTCGAGCAGCTCGGTAACCGTCATCAGGTGTCTCCCTTTGCGTGTGGTGTCGGTGATGGAGCTGGATCGTCAGACCGCGCCGGTGGGTCGCGGGGCAGGACCTGCCGGTTCATGCGCCCCATCCCGCCTGGGAGCCGCCCACCCGCTCGGCCGCGATCTTCTCGAAGTACCCGGACCTCGCGTACGCCGCCATCGGGTCGGGGTCCAGGCCCATCTCGGCCCGCAACTCCCCCAGCATGGCCCGCACGTCGGTGTTGTAGGCGTCCATCAGCACGGCGTTGGCCCCCAGCACGTCACCCTCGGCCTGCGCCGCGGCCAGCGCCTCACGGTCGACGAGCAGCGCCTTGGCCGTGGCTTCCTGGACGTTCATGACCGACCTGATCTGCCCGGGGATCTTCGGCTCGATGTTGTGGCACTGGTCGAGCATGAAGGACACGTGCGGGCCGTACCCGCCCCCGCCGATCACCTCGAACATGATCCGGAACAGCTGGAACGGGTCGGCCGCGCCGACCATGAGGTCGTCGTCGGCGTAGAAGCGGGAGTTGAAGTCGAACCCGCCCAGCTTCCCCTCGCGCAGCAGGAACGCCACGATGAACTCGATGTTGGTGCCGGGCGCGTGGTGGCCGGTGTCGACGACGACCTGCGCCTTGTCGCCGAGGGCGCGGCAGTGGGCGTAGGCGGTCCCCCAGTCGGGCACGTCGGTGACGTAGAAGGCGGGCTCGAACAGCTTGTACTCCAGCAGGAGCCGCTGCCCCTCCCCCAGCCGCTCGTGGACCTGCTCCAGCGCGGAGGCCAGCCGGTCCTGGCGCGCCCTGATGTCGTCCTGGCCGGGGTAGTTGGTGCCGTCGGAGAACCACAGCTTGAGGGTGGCCGAGCCGGTGGCGTCCATGATGTCGACGCAGGCGAGCAGGTGGTCGAGGGCCTTGCGGCGGATCGCTGGGTCGGGGTGGGTGACGCTGCCGAGCTTGTAGTCGTCGTCCTGGAAGACGTTGGAGTTGATCGCGCCGATGCCGAGGCCGAGCGAGGCGGCGTGGCCGGCGAGGTCCTCGTAGGAGTCGACCCGGTCCCACGGGATGTGCAGCGCCACAGTGGGCGCGATGCCGGTGAAGGCGTGCACCTGGGCGGCGTCGGCCAGCTTCTCGTAGGGGTCGCGGGGCACGCCCGGCTGGGCGAACACCTTGAACCTCGTGCCCGAGTTGCCGTACGCCCAGGAGGGCGTCTCGATGTGCTGCCGCCTGAGCAGGTCCTTGATCATGCGACTCCCCGCCTGGGTGCCTGAAACGTTTTAACGAAAACTAGACTCACCTCCGCTGAAGGTCAATGCCAAGCTGGGAAATACGTTTTAATCAGCGCATGCGAATCACAGCTGTCGACCTCGGCGCGTCCAGCGGCCGGGTCATGCGCGCCGAGGTCACGGCCGACCGGGTCGACCTCGTCGAGGTGCACCGCTTCCCCAACCGTCCCGTCACCGTCGCGGGCACCCTCCACTGGGACATCCTGGCCCTCTACCAGGACACCCTCGACGGCCTGCGGAGGGCCGGCGAGACCGACTCGATCGGCGTCGACTCGTGGGCGGTCGACTACGGCCTGCTGGACGGCGAGGGCGCGCTCATCGGCAACCCGGTCCACTACCGGGACGCGCGCACCGCCCGCTACACCGAGCGGCTCGACCTCGACCGCTACCAGGTCAACGGCCTGCAGTTCCTGCCGTTCAACACGCTCTACCAGCTGCTGGAGAGCCGGCTCGACCACGCCGAGACGCTGCTCCTCATCCCCGACCTGCTCACCTACTGGCTGACCGGCGTCAAGGGGGCCGAGCTCACCAACGCCTCCACCACCGGCCTGTTCGACGTCAGGGGAAGGGACTGGGCACGGCCGATGATCGCCGACCTCGGCCTGCCGGCGCGCATCTTCCCGCGGATCTCCCCTCCGGGGAGCGTGGTGGGCCCGCTGACGGCCGACGTCGGGCACCGCGCGGTCGTCACGCGGGTCGCCTCCCACGACACCGCCTCCGCCGTGGTCGCCGTGCCCGCGCGGACACCGCGCTTCGCCTACGTCTCCTGCGGCACCTGGTCGCTGGTCGGCGTCGAGCTCGACGAACCGGTGCTGACCGACGGCAGCGTGGCCGCCAACTTCACCAACGAGGCGGGCGCCGACGGCACCATCCGCTACCTGCGCAACGTCATGGGCCTGTGGATTTTGCAGGAGTGCATGCGGGCATGGGGCGAGAGCGACCTGGAGGGCCTGCTGCGGGCGGCCGCGGACGAACGGTCCACGGCGGTGATCGATCCTGACGATCCGAGCTTCCTGCCGCCGGGCGACATGCCGGCCCGCATCGCGGCCTACTGCGCGCGCACCGGGCAGCCCGCACCGTCGAGCAGGCCGCAGGCCGTACGATGCATCCTGGAAAGCCTCGCCCTCGCCTATCGGAGAGCCGTCAGCGACGCCGCGCGGCTGAGCGGACGGGAGGTCGAGGTCGTGCACATCGTCGGAGGCGGCGCTCGCAACGCGCTGCTGTGCCAGCTGACGGCCGACGCCACGGGCCTGCCCGTGGTCGCGGGGCCGGTGGAGGCGGCGGCGCTGGGCAACGTGCTGGTGCAGGCGCGTGCCCTGGGGCTGGTGGCCGACCCGCGCGAGCTGGTACGGCGCAGCCAGCCGCTGCGCACCTACCATCCGGGGGGCGGGCGTGGCTGAACCGGTCAGCATCAAGGAGGTCGCGGCCAGGGCGGGCGTGTCGCCCGGCACGGTGTCGAACGTCCTCAACCGCCCCGAGAAGGTCGCCGGCTCCACGCGCAGCCGGGTCGAGCAGGCGATCCGCGAGCTGGGCTTCGTCCGCCACGGGTCGGCCTCGACGCTGCGGGCGGGCCACAGCCGGACGATCGGCCTGTCGGTGATCGACATCGGCAACCCGTTCTTCACCGACGTCGCCGCCGGCGTGGAGGATCTGGCCAGCGACCGCGGCTACGCGGTGATCCTCGGCAACAGCTCAGGCAGCAGGGCCAAGGAGGAGCGCAACCTGCTGGTCTTCGCCGAGCAGCGGGTGCGCGGCGTGCTGATCACCCCGTCCGACGACGACTCGCGTCGCCTGGAGCGGCTGCGCTCGCGCGGCATCAGCGTGGTGCTCGTCGACCATCCCGCCGAGCGGCCCGACCAGTGCGCGGTGTCGGTCAACGACGTGATGGGCGGCACGATGGCGGTCTCCCACCTGCTGGCGGGCGGGGCCGAGCGGCTCGTCTACGTCGCCGGACCCGCCTCGATGCGGCAGTGCGGCGAGCGGCGCGAGGGGGCCGAGCGGGCGCTGGCCGCGGCCGGCCGCGACCCCGCCGAGCTGCGCGTGCTGGAGATGCCGTCGATGACCGCCAAGGCGGGCCAGCAGGCCGCGGAGATGCTCGTGGCCGACCTGCCGGACGCCGTCTTCTGCGCCAACGACCTGCTGGCGCTCGGCCTGCTGCGCGGCCTGCTGCAGGCGGGCGTGCGGGTGCCCGAGCAGGTGTCGCTGATCGGCTACGACGACATCGACTTCGCCGCCGCGTCGGCGGTCTCGCTCAGCTCGGTCAGGCAGCCGACCTACCAGCTCGGCAGGGTGGCCACCGAGTTGCTGCTGGACGAGTGTGACAATCCCAACACACACGCCCACCAGCAGATCATGTTCCAACCCGAACTGGTGATCAGGGAATCGACGCGGTGACGTCTAGACTTCCCAGCATGTCCAACGCTGTCCGCCATGTCCTCGGAGTGGTCGCTGGGCTGCTCCTGACTCCCCTGCTGGCCGTCGGCCTCGCCTTCGGCGCGGGCCAGATCCTGTTCGCGTTCAGGACCTACACCGGGCCGTGGTGGGGAGCACTCGCGCTCGCCGGAACCGCGATCGTGCTCGGATTCGTCGCCGGCTCGCGGCTGTCCCCCGTGGCCTCGCTGCTGGCCGGCCTCACCTACACCCTGATGGGCGTGGTGCTGGTCATGCCCTGGCTGTATCCGTCGGACCTGCTGCTCCTGCTGCCTGACACGCTCAAGTACGGCTTCGACGTGCTCGGCCCGACCGGCATGCTGCTCGCCCTCGGCGTGATGCTGGTGACCGTCTCCGCCTTCCCCTCGCGCTGGCGCTCGGCCAGGCCCGAGCTTCCCCCGCCGCCCGCCCCGTACGGCCCGCCGCCCCAGCAGCCGGCCTACCCCTCCGCCTTCACCCCCTTCCAGCGGCCCGACCGCGGCGACGACGACCAGACCAGGCCGCTGCCGCGCTGACCGGGAGACCCCCGATCGCCGAGACCGTCCACTGACCTCCCGGCGCGCCGTCCCTGCCGGGCGGCGTTCGACGATGCCCGCTCCGAGCTCGACCACCCCGCCGAGCCGATCCTCCACCCGGCTCAGAAAGGCCCACGATGCGTGAAGTCCTGATCGTGCAGAACGCCGCCAGCGGCGGCCCGAGAAGGGTCGGCGACTGGCTGGCCGAGGACGGTCTCGACCTGGAGGTCGTGCGGCCCTTCGACGGCGACGAGCTGCCGGCGCGGCTGGGCGGGCGGGCGCTGGTGGTGCTGGGCGGCGGCTACCTGCCCTCCGACGACGCCAGGGCGCCGTGGCTGCCGGCCACCAGGGAGCTGGTCCGGGAGGCGATCGACGACGGCAGGCCGTACCTGGGGATCTGCCTGGGCGGGCAGATGCTCGCCGAGGTGGCCGGCGGGCTGGTGAAGGCCGACGCGGGCGAGCCGGAGAACGGCAGCACGCCGATCACGCTGCGCCCGGAGGCCGCCGCCGACCCGCTCTTCCACGACCTGCCCGGGGTCGTCACCGCGATCGAGCACCACAAGGACGCGGTCGTCGAGCTGCCGGAGGGAGCCGTGTGGCTGGCGCGCACGGAGGCCTGTCCCTACCAGGCGTTCAGGGTCGGCTCGGCGGCGTGGGGCGTGCAGTTCCACCCCGAGGTGGCGCCCGAACGGATCCTGGAGTGGGACGACCGCGGCTTCGACCTGGCCGACCTGCATCGCAGGGCGCTGCTCGACGAGCCCGCCGCCGTCGCCGTCTGGCGGGAGGTGACCAGGCGCTTCGCCGGGGTGGCGCGGATGTCGTAGACGAGGCGACGGCCCTCGGTTACGTTGCGGTGATGCGATCAATCCGATCACGCACCCTTATCGCCATGAGCGCGGCCGCGGGGCTCTTCCTCGCCACACCGGCGGCCGCCACCGACAAGGGCCCGGGCGCACCGGGCATCGGAGACTCCTACTTTCCCGAACACGGCAACGGCGGCTACGACGCCAGGCACTACAGCCTGACCCTGGACTACCAGCCCGGCACCGACCTGCTGCGCGGGAAGACCACGATCGTGGCCACGGCGACCCAGCACCTGACCCGCTTCAACCTCGACTTCCTGCTCAAGGTCGACAGCGTCAAGGTCAACGGCAGGACCGCCACGTTCGCCAGGTCCGGCCTGCACGAGCTGGAGATCACGCCGCCGCGCACGCTGGTCAGGGGCACGCCGTTCATCGTCGAGGTGACCTACGCCGACACCCCGTCGAAGGTGCCGGTGCCCGACGAGACGGGCGGCTTCACGCCGTGGATCGCCACCGCCGACGGCGCGCTCGCGCTGGGCCAGCCGCAGGTGGCCTGGTGGTGGTTCCCGAGCAACGACCACCCGCTCGACAAGGCCACCTACGACATCACGATCACCGTGCCCAAGGGCACGCAGGCCATCAGCAACGGTGTCAAGGTCGGGGAACGCACGCGAGGCGATCGGACGACCTCCACCTGGCGGATGGACAAGCCGATGGCCACCTACCTGGCCACGCTGTTCGTCGGGCAGCTCGACGTGCGGCAGGGACGCTCGTCGGGCGGGCTGCCCGTCACCACCGCCTACAGCAAGAACCTGGGCCGCTACGAGGCGGCGGCCAAGGAGTCGGTGGAGCGGACGCCGGAGATCGTCGACTGGCTGGCGGACCGGTTCGGCCGCTACCCGTTCCACTCGATGGGCGGCTCGGTCACCAGCGCGCTGCCGGGCTTCGCGCTGGAGACGCAGACGCAGCCGGTCTACGACCCGCGCTTCTTCTCCGGCGGCCCCGACACCTACGTGGTCGTGCACGAGAACGCCCACCAGTGGTTCGGCGACAGCGTCGCGGTGAAGGACTGGAAGCACATCTGGCTCAACGAGGGCTTCGCCACCTACGCCGAGTGGATCTGGTCGGAGAAGCTGGGTGAGGGCACGGCCGCCGAGGTCGCCGACTTCTTCTACGACCAGTACCCGGCCGGTGACCCGTTCTGGCAGGTCAAGCCGGGCGACCCGGGCGCGGCCGACCTGTTCCACAACGCCACCTACTACCGCGGCGGCATGACGTTGCAGGCGCTGCGCACCGAGGTCGGCGACGCGGCCTTCTGGTCGATCATCAGGACGTGGGCGCGCGCCAAGGCGCACGGCAATGCCGAGACCGCCGAGTTCATCGCGCTGGCCGAGCGGATCTCGGGCAAGCAGCTGGACGCGCTGTTCGACACCTGGCTGTTCACGCCCGGCAAGCCGGCCACCTCGCCGACCGGCGCCACGCCCACGGCCGCCGCCAAGTCGGCCGCGGTCGCGCCGGCGTCCATCGCCAAGATCGAGAAGGTGCACGAGCTGCTGAAGCACCGCAAGCCGTGACCCCGCGGAGCCGGTACGGCATGCGCATGCCGTACCGGCTCCCATGACTTGGTGAAATCGGCTGCGCACGCCGCGTGACGCTCTCCACAATGTCGGCGTGCTGGCTTCCTTGATCCTCTTCGCCGGGCTGCTGACCGCGCCCGTCCAGGCCTACCAGGAGTACGTCGCGCTCGGCGACTCGTGGAGCGCCGACGTCTCCGTCCTGCACGTCACGGGTGCGCACGCGCCCCGCGGCTGCGCGCAGAGCACCTACAACTATCCCAAGCAGGTCGCCGCGGCGCTGGGGGTCCCGGTCTTCCGCGACGCGACCTGCGGCGGCGCGACGACCCGCCACATGACGGCCGAGCAGGACGTCAACCACGTCAGGCACCTGTTCGACGGGGTGAACCCGCCGCAGTTCGACCGGCTGACTCCGACGACTGACCTGGTGACGCTGGGCATCGGCGGCAACGACGCCAAGCTGGCCACGGCGGCGGCCGGGTGCCTCAACCTGCTGCCCGCCCCGTTCGGCCGGCCGTGCAAGCCGGCGTGGGTGCGGGGCGGCGTCGACCGTATGTCGCGGGCCATCGTCGCGGCCGAGCCCAAGGTGGCGGCGGTCGTCGACGGGATCAGGCAGCGTTCGCCACGCGCCCGGATCCTGCTCGTCGACTACCTGGCGGGGCTGCCGCAGGAGGGCGGCTGCTACCCCTACGTCCAGGCCGCCGACGACGACCTCGAATGGCTGGGCGACAAGTTGGAGGAGCTGAACGCCATGCTGGCGCGGGTGGCGGCCGCCAAGGGGATCGAGTTCGTCGACACCTACAGCACCAGCGTCGGGCACGACGTGTGCCGGCGTCCCGGCGTCAAGTGGGTCGAGGGCTACCTGCCGCTGTCGACCGACCCGCTCGGACCGGCCATCCCCCTGCACCCGAACCGGCGCGGCGCCGACCACCAGGCCCTCAGGGTGCTCGACACGCTGCAGCCCGCACGCTAGGCGAACGCGTCGATCCCCAGCTTGACGGCCACCGCCAGCCCGCAGGCCGCCGCCAGGTAGCGCAGCGACCTGCCGGGCAGGCGGCGGGCGATGGCGGGGCCGAGCCAGCCGCCGACGAGGAACCCGGCGGCCAGCGGCGCCACCGCCCACCACTCCACCGGGCCGAACAGCGCGAACCCGACGGCGGCCACGCAGTTGGCCAGCCCCGAGACGACGTTCTTGACCGCGTTCACCCTGGCGGGCGCCTGATCCATGATGGCGGTGAGCACGGCGAACATGAGGATCCCGCCCGCGGCCCCGAAGTAGCCGATGTATCCGGCGACCGCGAACAGCGCGACCCGGGTGAGCAGGCCGTGGTCGCCGTCCGGCCGCGTCCCCGGCGGGCGGACCAGCAGCACGGAGGCGAGCGCGATGAGGAAGGGCGCGATCATCTCGAACGTCCGCGAGGGCGTGAGCAGCAACAGCGCCGCGCCGGTGGCGCCGCCCAGCGCGGTGATCCAGCCCAGCCGCAGCACGAGGGAGCCCTGCCCGTGGAGCTCGGGCCGGGAACCCGCCGCCGCCCCGACGGCGGTGAAGACCAGGGCGACGGTGTTGGTGACGTTGGCGGCCAGCGGTTGCAGTCCGAAGGCCAGCAGCGCCGGGTAGGAGACGATCGAGGCCAGGCTGACCACGGTGCTGACCACTCCGGCCACGACACCGACCGCGAGCAGGCCGAGCACTTCGAGCACCACGACATGCTACGGCCTGCCCGAAATGTCAGTTAATCCTGGTCGGCGAACCCGGGAATCCAGCGCTCGGCCTCGGCCCGGAAGGGCGCCTTCGCCGCCAGCTGCGACAGGATGCCGTAGCCCGCCGTGAGCACGCGGAAGCTCACGACGTAGTCGGGCGGCACGTTGAGCATGCGGAAGATGCTCGACCCGTCGCTGAACATGTACAGGCCGCGCTCGCGCATCCAGTCGCGGGTGAAGGCGAACTCCGGCACGGCGATCGGCTCGGCGTACGGCCCGACGAACGAGGCAAGGGCGGCAAGATCGACCTCCACGCCCTCACGGATCACGCCTTCCCGCCGGAACACCTCGGCCACGCCCTCGATGTCGCCGGCGGCTCCGTGGCGCAGCAGCGGCCCGATCGCGGCCGGGTGCCCGCCGGGCAGCCGCTTGACGGCGCCGAAGTCGAGCACGCCCAGCCGCCCGTCCTGGGTGATCTTGAAGTTGCCCGGATGCGGGTCGCCGTGCAGCAGGCCGCAGCGGGTGGGCGCGGAGAAGGAGAAGCGCACCAGCTGCAGCGCGGCCCTGTCACGCTCCTCCTGGGTGCCCTCCTCGATCACCCTGGACAGCGGCACGCCGTCCAGCCACTCGGTGACGATCACATGCTCGGAGGCGGCCACGACAGGCGGGATCGCGAAGTCGGGATCGCCCTCGTACGCCTCGGCGAAGGCGTGCCACGCCTCGGCCTCGAGGCCGTAGTCGAGCTCCTCCTCGACCCGCTCCTGCAGCTCCTGGACGAACGCCTTCACATCGAGGCCGGGCAGCAGCACGCCGAACAGCTTGGCGACCCTGCCGACCTGGCGCAGATCGGTGCGCAGCGCCCTGGCCGCGCCCGGGTACTGCACCTTGACCGCGACCGGCCTGCCGTCGGCCCACACCGCCCGGTGCACCTGTCCGATGGAGGCCGAGGCGGCGGGGGTGTCGTCGAAGGCGGCGAAGTGCTCGCGCCAGCCGTCCCCGAAGTCCTGCGCCAGCACCCGGTGCACCGTGGCGGAGGGCATGGCCGGCGCCGAGTCCTGCAGCCGGGTCAGCGCCCCCCGGTACGGCTCGACGATCGCGGGCGGCAGCGCCGACTCCAGCACCGACAGCAGCTGGCCCAGCTTCATGGCGCCGCCCTTGAGCTCGCCCAGCACCGTGAAGATCTGCTCGGCGGTGCGCGCCTGCACCTCGGCCGCGATCAGCTCGGCGGGTCTGCCGAACGCGCGCTTGCCGAGCCCCAGCGCGGTACGGCCGGCGTAGCCGAGGGGAAGCGTGGCGAGCTTGGCGGTGCGCGTCACCGCCAGACGGGGAAGGTGGGCCATGCCCTCATTTTTTGGACAGTTTTCTAATAAGGCAACGTGATGGTGACCACACCCTCCCCAGGGCGCCGGGTTCCGTTCACCGCAGACCGAGCACGTCGATCGCGCGCTCGCGCATCTCCACCTTCCTGATCTTGCCGGTGACCGTCATCGGGAAGCCCTCGACCACGTGGACGTAGCGCGGGATCTTGTAGTGGGCGATCTCCCCCGCGCAGAACTCCCTGACCGCCTCGGCCGTCAGCGGCGGCGCGCCCTCGCGCATGACGACCCAGGCCATCAGCTCCTCGCCGTACTTCTCGTCGGGGACGCCGATGACCTGGACGTCGGCGATGTCGGGGTGGCGGTGGAGGTACTCCTCGATCTCGCGCGGGTAGACGTTCTCCCCGCCCCTGATCACCATGTCCTTGATGCGGCCGACCACGCTGACGTAGCCGTCGGCGTCCATGACCGCCAGGTCGCCGGTGTGCATCCACCGGGCGGCGTCGATGGCCTCGGCCGTCTTGCCGGGCTCGTCCCAGTAGCCGAGCATCACCGAGTAGCCGCGGGTGCACAGCTCGCCCGGCTCGCCCCTCGGCACCGTCAGCCCGGTCTCCGGGTGCACGATCTTGACCTCGACGTGCGGCATCACCCGGCCGACCGTCTCGGTGCGGCGCTCCAGGGTGTCGTCGGTCCTGGTCATGGTGGAGACCGGGGAGGTCTCGGTCATGCCGTAGCAGATGGCGACCTCGGTCATGTGCATCTCGATGACGACCCGCTTCATCACCTCGACCGGGCAGGGCGAGCCCGCCATGATCCCGGTACGCAGGCTGGACAGGTCGAACCCGCCGGCCAGGGCCAGCTCGGCGATGAACATCGTCGGCACGCCGTACAGGCTGGTGCAGCGCTCCTGCTCGACCGCGCGCAGCGTGGCCTCGGGGTCGAAGCCGGCGGCTGGGATGACCACGCACGCGCCGTGGGAGACGGCGCCGAGGTTGCCCATCACCATGCCGAAGCAGTGGTAGAAGGGCACCGGAAGGCAGACCCTGTCGCGCTCGGTGTAGTGGATCAGCTCGCCGACGAAGTAGCCGTTGTTGAGGATGTTGTGGTGCGACAGCGTCGCGCCCTTGGGGAAGCCCGTCGTGCCGGAGGTGTACTGGATGTTGATGGGCTCGTCGGGCGACAGCTCGATCGCCGCCAGCCGCTCGGCGGGCACCCGCGCGGCCAGCAGCCGCTCCCAGCTGTCCTCGCCGAGATAGACGACGTCGGCGAAACCGATCTCCTCGATCATCTTCCGGTAGTCGCTGCCCTTGTGCGACACGGCGCTGATCAGCAGCCGCATGCCCGACTGCCGGACCACGTACTCCAGCTCGTGGCCGCGGTAGGCGGGGTTGACGTTGACGAGGATGGCGCCGATCTTCGCCGTGGCGTACTGGACGAAGACCCATTCGGCGCAGTTGGGCGCCCAGATGCCGACCCGGTCGCCCTTGCCGATCCCCCGGGCGAGCAGGGACCTGGCCAGGCCGTCCACCTCGGCGTTGAGTTCGGCGTAGGTCCACCGCCGGCCCGTGGGCACCTCCACGAGGGCCTCCCTGCCGCCGAAGCGGCTGACCGTGCGCTCGAGGTTCTGCCCGATCGTCTCGCCGAGCAGCGGCGCGTGCGCGGCGATGCTGGAGTAGGACTGCATGCTCACAGTCTGCGACCGGGCCGCGCGCCGTACCACCCCCGAACAGGGGTGGTGCCGCCCGGCCGCCAGTGGTTGGATCAGGGCATGCTCGAGCAGGTGGACGCGCTCCAGCAGGCGCTCAGCAGGCTGCAGCGCACGGCGGGCGTGCACGTGGCCTTCGGCGGGATGGTCGGCGAGCGGCGCCACATCAGGATGTCGCAGCTGCGCGGCACCCGCACGAACGCGCTGCACGGGATCGCCGTGACCGCGGGGGCAGGCCTCGGCGGCAAGGTGCTCGCGCTGGCGCGGCCCGCGGCGGTGGGCGACTACGCCACGGCCACCGACATCACCCACGAGTACGACCGCCCCGTGCTCGCCGAGTCGCTGCGCTCGGTGCTGGCCGTGCCGGTCGTCGTCGACTCCGTGGTGCGGGCGGTGATCTACGGCGCGATCAGGGAGCCGCTGGCCTTCGGCGACCGGGTGCTGCTGGCCGCCATGCGGGTGAGCGGCGAGCTGGCCACCGAGCTGGCCGTCCGCGACGAGGTGTCCCGGCGGCTCGCGCTGGCCGAACGCGCGGGCGCGACGCCGGGCCGCGCACCCGGACAGGAGGATCTGCGCGAGGCCAACGCCGAACTGCGTGCCATCGCGCAGGAGGTCGACGCGCCCGAGCTGCGCGAGCGGCTGCTGACGGTCTGCGCGCGGCTGTCCGGTGAGGTCCGGCGCGACCCCGCGCCCCCGGTACGGCTGTCGCCGCGCGAGCTCGACGTGCTGGCCTGGGTCGGGCTCGGCTGCGGCAACGCCGAGATCGCCAGGCGCCTGGGGTTGCTGCCGGAGACCGTCAAGAGCTACCTGCGCGGGGCGATGCGCAAGCTCGGCACGCACAACCGGCACGAGACGGTGGTGGCCGCCCGGCGGCTGGGGCTGATGCCGTAGGCCCGGTCACATCCGAGGGGGGTCGGCGGCCATCGCCGGACGGCGGCGGCCGGTCCCGTCACGTCGTGCTGGGGGTGGGGCTCGGCGTCTCCTTGGGGTGCACCACGATGGGCACGCTGGACCTGACGACGCCCGAGCCCTTGATCGCCTGGCCGTCGTGCAGCTTCCAGGTCTCGAGTTGGTAGGTGCCCGGCGGGACGTCGGTCCACTTGTGGTACTGCCAGGTGTTGCAGGCGAACTGCACGGCCTCGCGGCTGGGCCGTACGGCCACCCAGTAGACGGTGGTCCCCTGGGGGCAGCTCTCGTACGACCAGAACTCGACATCCCCCTTGGCGGTCTGCGTCCACCACGGAGAGAAGATCCGGAACGCCATCCGGTCGATCCGGGTCGGGAACCCGTACCCCTTGACCACCTGCGGCGCCCCGGACACCGGCACGGCCAGCAGCGCGGCCGCCGGGCCGGTCCCGCTCTCCGACGGCGTCAACAGCGAGTAGCCGAGCAACAGAGCGGCGATCACGGCAGCGGCGGGAGCCAGGTAACGGGGCCGCCTCCACCAGGGGGCGACCGGCGGCGGCGACGCCACGGCGGGCGCGTCCGGCGGCGCCACGGCGGGCGCGTCCGGCGGCGCCACGGCGGAGTCGTCCGGCTGAGTCGCGGCGGGATTGTCCGGCTGGATATCGGCGGGATTGTCCGGCTGGATATCGGCGGGGTTGTCCGGCTGGGTCTCGGCGGGCTGTTCGCCGAGTTCCCGCCGGCGTTCGAGCCACGGCTGCGGGTCGTGCCCGCAGGCCCGCACGTAGGCGTCCACGAACTCCTGCGGGGGCAACTCCTTCGGCGTGAGCCGCCGCGAGAGCGTGCTGGGGTGGTACCGCATCCGGCGCCCCAACTCCTCCAGAGTCAGCGTGCCACGTAACCGCCGCAGATCGTCGACGAACTCCGCGACCGGACCCTCTTCCCGATCGATCGGGTGATCCTTGCGTCCACCTCGCGCCATGCTCTCCTCCGCTGTCGCTGTGCAGTTGTTGCGGTTGTTGCTGCTTTGTTTCCGCAGCTTGCAGGGGGTGTCGAAGGCCTACCGCCTAGGGCAGCATCGGTCCGGGACGATCACCATCCATGATCGCCATCATCTCATCCGCTCCCCCTCAGGAAGGACCCTCATGTCCACGATGTCTGCTTCTGCACGCCTTGCCGCGACGGTGGCTCTGACCTCCGGGCTCGCTCTGACCGGGTCTGTCGTCCACGCCCCCACCGCCCAGGCCACGACCCAGGCCACGACCCAGGGCACGACCCAGGCCGCCACGCAGGGTCTGCCCTGCGCCGGTGAGCGCATCGGCCGCACCGAGATCACCGCCACGAACGGGAGCGCGCGGATGAAGGGCGCGTTCCTGCACGTCCACCGCAACGGCAGCCGCGTGTGCGCCTTCACCAACACCAGCCTCGCGGCCGAGGACTACGCCAAGTTCATGTCGGTCTCGATCTGGGTGTGCGGGCGCTCCGTCGCCGAGTGCCGTGACTACCAGGACCACCTCGACACCGGCGGCTACCACTACCGGGCCAACGCCGAGAGCCACGTGAAGCGGGGCTTCGTCCGGACCGACGGCGCCACCCTCATCGCCGGCAGCCAGTGCATCCGGGCCTGGGGGCGCGTGGTGTTCACCGACTCGAGCCGCAGGCAGTTCGCCGGGAACGCGAACAGCGCGATCTACTGCTGAGGCCGAGCCCAGCCCCCCACCCCCCGCCGCGCGGCCACGTAAGGACAAGGACAGTGACGGAGAAGTACGGCGAGTACGTGGTGGCCGGCACGCTCGGCTCGGGCGGCCAGGCCGTCGTCCACCTGGGCGTGGGAGCGGACGGCGGGCGGGTGGCCATCAAGGTGCTGCTCGACTCGATGGCCGGGGACCCCGACGCGCTGCGGCGCTTCGAACGCGAAGCCGCCGCCGCGCGCCGGGTGGCGCCGTTCTGCACGGCCAGGGTGCTGCACACCGGGGTGGACGGCGGCCGGCCCTACCTCGTCAGCGAGTACGTCCCCGGCCCCTCCCTGCACTCGCTGGTCAGGACGGACGGCCCGCGCACCGGCAGCGGCCTCGACCGCCTGGCCGTCGCGACCCTGGCGGCTCTCGTGGCCATCCACCGCGCCGGGGTCGTCCATCGCGACCTCAAGCCGTCCAACGTCATCATGGGCCCCGAGGGCCCCGTCGTGATCGACTTCGGGATCGCCAGCGCCACCGGCCACCTGCTCACCCGCAACGCCATGGGCACTCCGGCGTATATGTCCCCCGAGCAGTTCGAGCAGCGCGAGCCGACCCCGGCCACCGACCTGTTCAGCTGGGCCCTCACCATGATCTTCGCGAGCACGGGACGGCAGGCGTTCTCCGGTGACACCGTGCCGGCGCTCATGCACGCCGTCCTGACCACCGAACCCGACCTGACCGGCGTCCCCTCCGGGCTGCTCCCCCTGCTTCGCGACTGCCTCGCCAAGGACCCCGCCGCCCGTCCCACGGCCGCCGCCCTGCTGTCCCGGCTCCTCCACGACAACCCCGGCCTGTCGACCGCCGACGTCCGCCTCTCGCGCGGTCCTGTCCTGGACGGCCTCGGAGCGCCACAAGGCACTGCCGCTCCCCCGGACCCGGCCGTCCGGGCCTCGGTCACCCGCCCGCCCGGCACCGCCCGTCCGTGGTGGAAGACACCCCTCTCCGTGATCCCCGTCGCCGTCGTGATCTCCGCGCTGCTCCTGGTGTACCCGCCGGCGTTCTCCCCGGGGGACGCCGGCGGGAACGGGCCCGCGGCTCCGGCCGGCACCTCTTCACCCCGTGGGACGGGCCCGGCGGCCGTGCCGGTGTCCGGGGCGCCGCAGGTGGTCAAGGGGTATGGGTTCCCGGTCCGGATCGACCGGATGGCGTTCCGGATCTTCTCTCCGTGGTGGACGCAGACGGCCGACGGGGATGTCGAGTTCTGGTCGTACGAGAGCTGTCCCCAGGGGACGACCGTCTACTGGGTGGCCGTCCGGCCCAGCCGCGAGGCCGTGCAGTTCGCCTGCAACGCCTGGCAGTACCACAAGTGGACCGACGTCCCGCCGGGCACCTACCAGCTCGACATCTGGAAGGCGCACGACGGCCATGCCATCAAGGGCTCGGGCGTCGTCAAGTCCAGCGCGCCCATCGTGGTGCACCCCAAGACCACCCCGCCGGCCGGCCCCTGACGGGCCGGTCGCCGATACGGCCGGCCGCCACCACTACCCGCGCGGATTCCGGTCACCAGCCCCGATCTCGTCACCGGGCGCAAGACATCAGCAATCTTCGAACGAAGGAGTCAGATACATGTTCTCCAAACTGAGCGCGATGGCCGGCCTGCTCTGCGCCGCACTCCTGCTCACCGCCTGCGGAAGCGGGCTGGGCGCGCTGGAGGGCGCATGGGAGGGGGAAACCGACGACTCTCAGGTGACGGTCGAGATCACCGAGGACGGCGCGATCACCACCAGCGCGGACGGTGGCGCCTGCGAGGGCACCGTCAAACCCGCCGACGACGGCTACAAGTTCTTCCTGGACTGCGGCTTCAGCAAGAGCAGCGGGACCCTCACCCTGTCCGATGACGAGGAGACGCTCACCGCCGTCTCCGGTGAGGAGGATCCGCTCGTCCTCTCCCGCGTCGACTAGGACATCCACGCCCACCAGCCGACGGAGGTGTTCCCGCTCCCCTGAGGGTAGGCGCAGGGGTGACCAGGAAGGAGGCTCCCATGGCGGATCAGACGGTACCCGAGCGGATGAACGAGAACGACGTCGTCGACCTGTTGCTCCACCAGCACGACCTGATCAAGGAGCTGTTCGCGGAGGTGGAGGGCGCGCCGCCCGACGCCCGCGGCGAGCCGTTCCAGCGACTGGTACGGCTGCTCGCCGTCCACGAGACGGCCGAGGAGCAGATCGTCCACCCCTACGCCCGGCGCAAGCTCCCGGGCGGGGAGGCGGTCGTGGACGAGCGGCTGGCCGAGGAGAACGCGGCCAAGGACATGCTCGCCGAGATGGAGAAGGCGGGCGTCGACGACCCGCAGTTCACGGCCAACCTCGCCACGCTGCGCGCGTCGGTGCTGGAACACGCCGCGGCCGAGGAACGCGAGGAGTTCCCCCAGCTGCGCGCCGAGACCAGCGAGGCCGAGCGCAGGACGATGGCCGTGGGAGTGAAGGCGGCCGAGGCGCTGGCGCCCACGCACCCGCACCCCGGCGTCGAGACGGCCACCGAGAACCTGCTGATGGGTCCGCTGGCGGCGGTCAAGGACAGGACGGTCGACGCCATCAGGAAGGCGATGGGCAAGCAGGCCTGACCGGTCCCGGCCTAGCGGGACCTTCTCCACGCGACGGCCCCGGCGATCAGCAGCCCGGCCGCCCCGGCCGCGGCCCACCGGCGCTGGCGGGCCACGCGCCGCTCCACCTCGGCGTACGGGGTGGTCGAGAAGGAGACCAGCTCGTAGCGGGACACGTAGCGGCCCGGCAGCGCCCGCTCCAGGGCGTGCTCGACACGCTTCTGGGCGAGGAAGACCCGGGAGCCGACCTTGTCGCGCATCTCGACGAAGTTGTCCAGCGCGAGGCGGGCGATGACGTCGGTGTCGGCCTTGCGGCGCTGGAACAGCTCCAGCGCCCTGGCGAAGTCGTCGCCCGTCTCGTCGAGGCACCGGTCGAGCTCGACGCAGTCCTGGAAGCCGCAGTTGGCGCCCTGGCCGTAGAAGGGGACGATGGCGTGGGCCGCGTCGCCGATCAGCCCGACCAGGGTGCCGTTGACAGTCCCGTGCCAGGGGTCGCAGCGCATCGTGACCAGGTGCCCGACCGGGTTGCGGGCGTAGTCGGAGGCCAGGTGCGGCATCACCTCGGCGGCGTCGGGATACTCCTTGCCGAAGAAGGCGCGTACCTTCTCCGGCGTGTCGAGCGCCGCCAGCGCCTCGTGCGGCCAGAACAGCGTGCATGTGAAGGACTTGTCGGGGTTCGGCAGGGCGATCATCATCGACCGGCCGCGCGGCCAGATGTGCAACGCCCCCGGGTCGAAGGCGAACTCCCCCAGTTTGGGGGGAATCGTCAGCTCCTTGTAGCCGTAGTCGAGGTACTGCTGGCTGAAGTCGGTGCCCGGCAGCTGCTGAAGCCTGGCCCTGACCGCGCTGTAGGCGCCGTCGGCGCCGATGACGACCTGCTGGCCCTTCTCGACGATGCCGCCCTCGAACTCCAGCGTGCCGTCCCCGATGCCGGTCAGCCGGTGCCCGAACCTGACCCGCACGCCCTTGTGCGCCTCCGCCGCGTCGAGCAGCTTGCCGTTGAGCGCGCCCCGGCTGATGGAGTTGATCGCGTGCCGCTGGTCGGAGCTGTAGGGCTGGAAGGTGAGGGAGCCGTCGACGGCGTGCATCATCCGGCCCGGCATCGGGATGGCCTCCGCCAGCGCCTCCTCCGCCAGGCCGAGCCTGCGCAGCGCGTCGATGCCGCGCTCGGAGATCGCCAGGTTGATCGACCTGCCGCGCTCTGCGCCCGTCAGCCTGGGGTCGGGGCGACGCTCGTACAGCGTCACCTCGTGGCCTCTCCTGGCGAGAAAACAAGCCAGCAAGCAGCCCACCAGGCCGGCTCCGACGATCGAGACCTCCACGGTCGCTCCCTTCCCTCCCCTCCTTGGTACGGCGCGGCGGCGCGAAACACCAGGACCGGTTCCACGACACGGCACCACGCACTCCGGCCGGCACGCCTTTCCCTCGGCGGAACCCCGAAGCCGGGCCCGGCCCCGCGTGCGCTCCTCCGGGAGGGCGGGCACCCCTCCCGGAGGAGGGGCACCCCTCCCGGAGGGCGGGCACCCCTCCCAGAGGGCGGGCACCCCTCCGGGTAAGGCGAGCGCCTCTCCTGGAGAGGCGAGCACCTCCGGGAGAGGGCGGGAAGCGGGCGGGCCGGTCAGGCGGGCTTCGGCGGCGTGGCCTTGGCCAGGCGTTCGGCGATGGCGAGGGCGGTGGTGCGCCAGATGGGGGCGCGCGGCGAGATCACCGCGAAGTGGTCGCCCGACATCTCCATGTAGGTCACCTCGTCCCCGACCGCCTCGGCCGCCCTGGCGTACCTGCGGCTGAAGTCGATCAGGTCGAGGTCGTCGCCCGACCCCTGGACGATGAGCTGCGGCACCCCGAGCGGCAGCCGCAGCAGCGGGCTCGACGCCGCGTACGTCGCCTGCGGCGAGCCGCTGTCGAAACGCGCGTGCCCGCCCAGCGCCGCCGCCACCGCGCCGGAGCTGAGGTGCCGCCGGTCGCCTTCCACCAGGTCGAGCACGCCCGCGAGCGACACCGCCAGCGCCACCTTGGCGTTGTCGGCCGCCGCCCGCAGGGCGAGCTGGGCGCCCGCAGAGTGGCCGACGACCGCGACCCTGTCCAGGTCGAGCCGCGTGCCGGTCAGCGCGGCCGCCACGGTGGGCAGGGCGTCGAGCCCGGCGGCGACGTCGGCGGTCGTGGCCTCCCAGCCGTGCAGGTCGGGGCGGCGGTATTCCAGGTTCCACGCCGCGAGCCCGCGCGCCGCCAGGTCGGCGCAGAGCGCGTCCATCAGGTCGGCCGCCCACACCGAGCGCCAGTAGCCGCCGTGCACGAGGGCCACGACCGGTAGGGGCAGGTCGGCGGTGGCCCTGGCGGGCAGGTACAGGTCGCCCCACTGCTCGGGGTGCGTGCCGTAGGTGAAGCGCCGCGGCCGGTGCCGGTGCCGGTGGACGGCGTGCCTGATGGCCCACACCAGCCCGTCGATCCCCCTGCCCTGGATGTGCGCGGTTCCCTCGAGCTGGCGCACCCGGCTGAAGTCGCACCAGACGACGCCGTCCGCCGTCCCCATGAGTTCGCGCAGTTCCGGCGAGGGCCCGGGGATCGCCACGACGGGGCCGCCCGCCGTACCCGCAAGGAGGGCACGCGCCTCACCGGCGTCACGGGCGTGCCGCAGCGCCCCGCTCACTCCGAGCGCCGAGAACTCCCGCTCGGCCACCTCCCCCAGCAACGCCCAGTCGGCAGCCAGCCCCGGCCCGACGATCACCCGTACGTCCGTCATGAGGCAAGCATGCTGATCGTCCCGCAGGAGTCAAAGCCCATATGGACTTTTATCGACCTTTCTTCGGGATAAGGAGCCAAAGACCGGCCACCACGAGGGAGGGGCGGAGGAGGACACCGGGCGGCTGTCACAACTCGGCGAGAACGGCCCGCGCGACGTCACCGGTCTCAGGACGAAGCACTGCGTGCCGAACGCGCGGGTGTGAACGCCCAGACGGCCAGCCACACGCTGAGACCCATGATCGTCATGCCGAGCGGCACGTGCAGCGACGTCACGCCCGAGCCTCCCGTGGCCGACTGGACGAAGCCCAGCAGCAGGATCGCCAGGCCGGCCAGCGCCGGCCGGCCCGGGCCGCGTCCTGGACGCCACACCAGGACGCCGACGATCAGCAGGAGCAGCCCCACGGTATGCACGGCACCGGCGCCCATGCCGTGGAGCGCGCTGCCGCCGCCGCTGAGCAGTTGCCCCGCCGTGACGGCCTGGGCGAGCACGGCGGCGACGTTGAGCAGGGCGAGGATCTTGAAGGGGGTGAGGAATCTGACCATGTGAGCAAGGGTCACGCCCACGGCCGGCGACGGCATCCGCCACGCGTCGTCATCGCGACTACGCCGACGGGTGTACTCGGCCCGGCCCGCCCTCGTCGTACGGCACGCGGCCCTCGCCGAACGGCACGCGGCCCTCGCCCAACGGCACGCGGCCCTCGTCCCGCGACCTGCGGGCCCGCGCCGTTCACCGCCAGAAGGCCCCTGCGCTCACGGCCAGAAGGGCCACGCCGTTCACCGCCAGAAGGCCCCTCCGTTCACGGCCTGAAGGCCCACGCCGCTCACCGCCGGAAGGCCCCTGCGCTCACGGGCTGAAGTAGCGCTCCAGCACCACGGCCACGCCGTCCTCGGCGTTCGACAGCGTGTGGCGCTCGACGGCGGCCAGCACGGTGTGGTGCGAGTTGGCCATCGCGTAGCCGGTGCCCGCGTAGGCGAGTACGGCCAGGTCGTTGGGCATGTCGCCGAAGGCCACCACGCCGGCGGGGTCGATGCCGCGCTCCCGGCAGAGCTCGGCCAGCGCGCCCGCCTTGGTCACCCCGGCCGCGCTGATCTCCAGCAGCCCGCCGCTGCCCGAATAGGTGACCTCGGCCCGGCCGTCCACGGCGGCGGTCGCCGCGGTGAACATCTCGTCCGCGTGGTGGGCCGGCGACCAGGCCAGCAGCTTGACGACCGGCGCGGGGTCGGCCCACACCGACGCCACCTCCCGGCGGTAGGCGGCGTCATGGGGGACGTGCTTGCCGTACCCGGGCTCGAACAGCACACCGGTGCCCGTCTCGATCGCGAAGGTGAGGCCCGGCAACGCTTCGGCGAGGGACCGCGTGACCGCGCGGGCCTCGTCCCGGTCGAGCGTCCGGGTGGTGAGGGCGCGGCCCGCGGCGACGTCGTAGACGATCGCGCCGTTGCTGCAGATCGCCGTGCCGTCGACGCCGGTCTCCGCGGCGATGCGGGCGATGGAGCGCGGCGGTCTCGCGGTGACGAAGACCACCTCCGCGCCCGCCGTCCTGGCCGCCTCGAGGGCGCGGCGGGTGCGGGGGGTGACGGCACCGGCGGGGTCGAGGAGCGTGCCGTCGAGGTCGGTGGCGATCAGGCGGGGGAGGCTCATGCCGGGGATTATCCGGCACCCCGCCTCAGCGCGGGATCAGGGCCTTGATGTCGGAGAAGACCCGCTCGCAGGCGGGCCCGACCGCGTCGCCCGAGTCCTGGATGAACCCGTGCGCCAGGCCGGGCTCCTGCCGGTGCACGACCTTCACGCCGGCCTCGGCGAGCTTGGCGGCGTAGGCGTCGCCCTCGTCGCGCAGGGCGTCGTTCTCCGCGGTCACCAGCAGCGTGGTCGGCAGGCCGTACAGGTTGGGGGACAGCAGGGGGCTGGCGCCGGGGCGCTGCGCGGGGTCGGGCACCCACTGGGCGACGAACCAGGCCAGAGTGTCGGCGTCCAGCCCGTAGCCGGAGCCCTTGGAGACGATGCTCGGCGAGGAGAGCGTGAGGTCGGTGTTCGGGCACAGCAGCACCTGCAGCGCCGGCATCGCGCAGCCCTCGTCGCGCAGCCGCATGCACGCCATCGTGGCCAGGTAGCCGCCCGAGCTGTCGCCGGCGACCGCCACCGGCCTGGTCCAGCGCAGCACCTCGACCGCGTCGTCGAGCGCGGCGGGGCAGGGGTGCTCGGGGGCGAGCCGGTAGTCGACGGCCAGCACCTCGACGTCGCACTCGCGGGCGATCCTCCGGCAGGTCCTGTCGTGGGTTTCCAGGTCGCCGAAGACCCAGCCGCCGCCGTGCAGGTACACCATCAGCGGCCGCGGCCGGTCGGCCGGATGGTAGCGGCGCAGGCGCAGCCCCGACGGACTGGTCAGGTCGACGACCCGGGCAATATCGGGCCCGGGAGGGCGCTGCGGGGCGCGCGTCCTGAGCTCCACCAGTCTTATGTCAGACATAACGGCACATAGTAGGGTTTCCGGATGCCTGAAAAAGCCGGAATCAGCTCCGTGCTGCGATTCACCACCGAGTTGGTCGCCTGGATCGCGACGCCATGGGCACTGGCATCGCACTCCGTGACGCTGGCCGTACTGTCGGTCATCGCGCTCATCGGGCTGCCGACGGTCTTCGCCACCCCCGGCGACAAGCGCCAGGTGATCGTCGCGGTTCCGGGGATCGTGACGATCCTGCTGGTGATCCTGCAGCTGGTCGCCGCCGTGACCGCGGCGTGGGCGACATGGGCGCGCCCGGTGGCGGTGGTCGTGACGGTGCTGGCCGCCGCGACCGTGGTGACCGAGCTGCCGCGCTGGCGCCGCCTGCTCAGCTGAACTCGTCCCACACCAGCAGGCCCTCCCGCGCCTCCGCCGACTCCTCGAGGGCGCTGCGCACCACGGTCAGCACGATCTCCAGCGCCTGCATCGAGTCGGCGCCCGTGACCTTCCGCTCCCGCTCCCAGCCGCCGAGGCCGTCGATCCGGTAGGGGCAGGACCACTCCCCCGTCGGCTCCTCGTACGGCAGGCCGATCGTCACCGTGACCTCGCCGGGCGGCTCGGTCAGCAGCGTGAGGACACGCTGGGCGATCTCGTACATACCAAGCGATCTACCCAGTCGCGCGTACCGCGAAAGTGATCACACGGGTCTTCACGACCATGCTCCTGTCCACGCGCCGGCCCTCATGGTCGAGACTCTTGCCTTGACGCTACGGGCCGTATCGAAGGACTGAATGAGATGTCGCGTGTGCTGGTGACAGGGTTCGAGCCGTTCGGCGGGGAGACGACCAACCCCTCCTACGACGCCGCCGTGCTGGTTCCAGGGGCGACCGCGGTCGAGCTGCCGTGCGTGTTCGCCGACGCGCCGGCGGCGCTGCGGGAGGCGATCGAACGGTACGACCCCGACGTGGTCCTGTGCACGGGACAGGCCGGCGGCCGGGCCGGGATCACGATGGAGAAGGTGGCGATCAACCTCATCGAGGCACGCATCCCCGACAACGCGGGCGCCCGGCCGAGCGGCGTGCCGGTGGTGCCGGGCGGCCCCGACGCCTACCTGTCCAGGCTGCCGGTCAAGGCCATGGTGCGGGCGGTCAGGGCGGAGGGGATCCCGGCCGCCGTCTCCTACACGGCGGGCACGTTCGTGTGCAACCAGGTGGCCTACGAGCTCGCGCACCTGATCGCGACCGAGCGGCCCGGCCTGCGCGGCGGGTTCGTGCACGTGCCGTACGCGCCGCACCAGGTCACCGGCGCCGACGGGCCCAGCATGGACACCTCCACGGTGGCGCGGGCGCTGGGCGTGCTGGTCAAGGCGTCCGACGGCGTCGAGGACGACCTGCCCGAAGGCGCCGTCCAGTAGCGCCGGGGGCGCCGCGCGGTCGCCGAGGCCCTCGGCGACCGCGTCGCGGCGCCCCGGCGTTCGCGCGGGACCCACCGGCCCAGGCCGGCCCAAGTCCATCCAGGTCAGCCCAGGGCGGCGTCGATCTCCGCGCGGGTCGGCATCGAGGTGCTGGCACCCTCGCGCTGGACCGAGAGCGAGGCCGCCACCGAGGCGAAGCGGAGCGCCTCCTCCGGCGTCCGTCCCTCGGACCTGGCCACCGCCAGCGCGCCGACGAAGGTGTCGCCGGCCGCCGTGGTGTCGACCGCCTTCACCGGCTCGGCGGGGACCCGCAGCCGCGCGCCGTCGCGCGAGCCGTACAGCGCGCCCTCGGCGCCCAGGGTGATCACCGCCTCCGGCACGCGGTCGAGCAGCGCGTCCAGCGCCTTGCCTGGGTCCTCGACCCCGGTGATCGCCGCCGCCTCGTGCTCGTTCGGCACGATCAGCGTCACCGCCGCCAGCAGCTCGTCAGGCAGCGGCTGGGCGGGCGCGGGGGTGAGGATCACCGGCGCGTCGGCGGCCCGCGCCGCCTTCGCCGCGGCGACGACGGCCGCCATCGGCAGCTCGAGCTGCAGCAGCACCGCGGTCGAGCCCGCGATGAGCTCCAGGTCGTCGTCGGACGGCCCGGTCACGGTGCCGTTGGCGCCGGGCACCACGATGATCGAGTTGCCGCCGGAGTCCTCCACCACGATGTGCGCGATGCCGCTCGGCCCCGACACGTGCCGGAGCACGCTGACGTCGACGCCCGACTCGACGAGCGTCGAGCGCAGCACCACGCCGAAGGGGTCGTCGCCGACCGCACCGAGGAAGGCGACGTCCGCGCCCGCGCGGGAGGCGGCGATCGCCTGGTTGGCGCCCTTCCCGCCGGGGATGGTGCGGAAGGAGCGCCCGGTGACCGTTTCTCCGAGTCTGGGCGCCGTGGGCACGTAGGCGACCAGGTCCATGTTCACGCTGCCGAAAACCGAGATCATGACACCATCATCCTCTCCGTGCGCCGCGCCAGCTCGCTCAGGGCGATGCCGTCGAAGCCGGTCAGGCTGCTGGCCAGGCTGTCGCGCAGCCGCCACCGGTCCGGCACGCCCCCGTTGAGCGCGCCGGCGATCGAGCCGGCCGTGGCGCCGGCCGAGTCGGTGTCCCAGCCGCCCGCCACGGCCCCCGCGATCGTGGCGGTGAAGTCGCCGTCGGCGTGCACGAGCGTGGCCGCGACCAGGGCGGCGTTGTTGATCGTGTGCACCCAGTGCAGGTGCCCGTGCCGCTCGTACAGGCGGTCGACGACCTGCTCGAAGTCGTCCAGGCGGGTGGCGTCCGCGACGGCCTGCCGTACGGCCTCGGCCAGCCTGGAGCGGGGCGGGACCACGGACAGGCCCGCCTCGACGACCTCCTCGACCGAGCCGGCCACCATCGACTGGGCGCACATGGCGGCCACGAACATCGCGCCGTAGACGCCGTTGGCGGTGTGGGTGAGCCTGGCGTCGCGCCAGGCGTACTCGGCCGCCATGGCGGGGTCGCCCGGGTTGACCCAGCCGTACAGGTCGGTCCTGATCAGCGCGCCGATCCATTCCCGGAACGGGTTGCGGTAGGTCGCGGTGGTCGGCGGTTCCATGCCCGCCAGCAGGTTGCGGTAGGCGACGCGCTCGGCGGTGAACGTCCGCCCGGCGGGCAGCTCGTCCAGCCACAGCGTGGCCACGTCGTCGGTGGTGAAGCCGCGGCCGTGCCGTTCCAGCACCGCCAGGGCCAGCAGCGGATAGTTGAGGTCGTCGTCCTCGGGGACGCCGTCGACGTTCTCGGCCAGCGAGTTGACCGCGCTGCGCCGGTTCCACGGCCAGCGCCGGTTGATCTCGGCGGGCAGCCCGGCGGCGGTGAACCAGCCGCGGATCGGCCAGTTGCCCGTCGCCTCGGCGATGGCCCTGACACCCTCGCGCGGGATCTTCTCCACCGGTTTGCCGAGCACGCACCCGGCGGCCCTGCCGAGCCACGCCCCGAGCATCCTGCCGGGCACGGGCGACGCCGCCGCCGCGCGGGCGGCGGGCCAGCCGGGGCACCGGGCGACGATCTCGGCCAGGTCGGTGGGCTCGTCCAGCGGCGACTCCCGCGCGGCCAGCTCGTCCAGCAGCTCCTCGGCCAGCCCGCGCAGCGCCAGCGCGTCGGGCGAGGAGGCGCCCGCGCGGGGCGGCGCGTCGTGGCCGCCCGCCGCGTGCCAGCGCGCCGCGACGTCGGCCACGTCGCGGCCGTCCTCGGCGGCCTGGCGGAGCTCGTGCCCCACCAGGTCCTCGGGCTGCACCCAGGTGAGCCTGATCACTGGCCGGCCAGCTCGGCGAAGGCGGCCTCGTGGGCGCGGCGCCGCTCCAGGTCGTCGCGGTGGATCCGCCGCGTCACCCCGGCCAGCGCCAGTCCGGGTGCCACCAGGTCGGTACGGCTGGCCGTACCGACCTGGTCGACCCACGCGGACGGCACGCAGGACAGCCCGCCGAGCGCCCCCGCCAGCGCCCCGCCCATGGAGGCGATGGAGTCGGCGTCGCGCCCGTAGTTGACGCCGCCGAGCACGGTGTCGCGGTAGTCACCCTTGGCGATCAGCAGGAACGCCAGCGCCAGGGGCAGTTCCTCGATGCTGTGCACCCGGGACGGCCGCCGGGCGCCGAGCCCCTGGTCGCGGTAGGTGTCGGCGACCGTGTCGTAGGGACGCATGGCCGCGCGCAGCCCCTCGAAGGAGCCCTCCCAGTGCCCGAAGTCGCGCGCCCGCGAGCACACGGCCTCGATGGCGGCCCTGGTGCCGTCCTTGGCCAGCCGGGACGCCACGGCCACCACCGAGTCGGCCGTCGCGCCCGGCCGCATGGCCTCGGCGACCGCCGCCGCCATGACCCCGGCGGCCTCGCGCCCGTAGGAGGACTGGTGCGCCCCGGTCAGGTCGATCGCCTCGGCGTAGGCCGCGTCGGGGTCGCCGGCGTTGACCACGCCGACCGGCGCGACGTACATCGCGGCGCCGCAGTTGACGATGTTGCCGGTGCCGGCCTCGCGCGGGTCGACGTGACCGTAGTGCAGCCGCGCCACGATCCACTTCTCGGCCAGGAAGACCCGCTGCAGCGGCAGCGCCTCGGCCTCCAGCTCGGGGATCCACCGCTTCTCGGCCATCATCTCCGGCACCATGTGCTCGGCCATCGCGTAGGCGTCGAGGTGCCCGGCGGTCTTCTCGTAGACGCGGATCAGCGCGTGGGTCATCAGGGTGTCGTCGGTGATGTGGCCGTCGCCCTTGTGGTAGGGCGCGATCGGCCGGGCGTTGCGCCAGTCGGTGTTGAACGGCGGGACGACACCCTCGACCGTTCCCCCGTAACGCTGGGTGATCTGCTCGGGCGTCCAGCCTTCGGTGGCGCCGCCGAGGGCGTCACCGACCGCCGCTCCCGCCACGCACCCAGTGGCCTTGTCCTCCAGCGGCGTCATGCGATTCCCTCCGAGATATCAACGAGATCCCTGCCCGCCAGTTCGGGCAGGCAGCATCCGGCCAGCCTGCGCGCCGAGGCGGCCCATGCCTGCGGCACCGCCGAAAGACCGCCGCAGGCGCCGGTGAGCGCCCCGGTCAGCGCGGGCGCCGAGTCGGCCACCGCGGCCAGGCACGCCGCGGCCGGCACGGCCTCGGCGAGCGACCCGCCCGCCACCTCGGCCAACGCCAGCGCTATCGGCACGGTCACCGCGGCCGCGACGGCGTAGCTGTAGACGTGGTCGACGAGCGCGGCGTCGAGCGCGGGCACCGCGGCGAAGGCGCCTCCCGCCTCGCGGGCCACCCGCAGCGCCGTCCTGGCGTTGTGGCCGATCGCGGTGTCTTCGGGCAGTTCGGCCAGCGCCGCCTCGACCGCCGTGGCGGCCGGTGCGCCGGTGACGGCGGCCGCCACCGCCGCGGCCATCGCCCTGGCCCCGAGCACGCCGTCGCCGGCGTTGGTGACGTGCGCGTCGGCCGTGGGATCACGCCCCGTGACCCCGAACGCGACGGCCCGCACGGCGGCCGCGTCATCGAAGAAGTGCGGGTTGTCGTGCCCGCTGGCGGGCGGCTCGAGGCCGCGCCGCAGGTTGTCCAGCGCGCTCGCCACCGAGACGCGGGCCCGCAGGTCGTCGCGCCCGGCCAGGTCGAGGAAGGCCCCGGCCCGGTCCTGCGCGATGGTCAGCGCGGTCCACGCCAGCCACTCGGCGTCGTCGGACGGCCCGACGGCCAGCGGCGCGGTCGGCTGGTTGAGCGCGAACGGCACCGGCAGCGTGGTGACCCCGCGCTCCTCGGCGAAGGCGTCGAGCTCGCGATGCAGCCGCCTGCTCCACGGCGCGTGCAGCGCGGCGCGATGCCGGGCCGCCGGCCAGCCCGCCGCGTCGCCCACGGCCAGGCCGACGAACGCGCCTGTGATCCTGTCCCCCGACATGTGGTCTCTACTGTCCTCTCGCCCACTCGTCCTCGGCCGGTCCTCTCGCCAGCTCGTCCGCGACGTCGAGCACGTGCCTGCCCGCCACGACCGGCAGGCACTTGCCGGTGGCGGGGCCGACGCGCTCGGCCCATCTGCCCGGCACCCCGCCCTCGCCGCGCCCAGCGCCCGCCAGCGCGCCGGCGATGGCGCCGATGGTGTCGGCGTCGCGGCCCAGGCTGACCGCGTAGGTCACCGACTCCTCCACCTCGCCGTCACCGTGCAGGTAGGCGGCGAACGCCAGCGCCACGGCCTCGGGCGCCAGGTCGGTCCACGGGTAGTGCCTCATGACCACGGCCTCGTGCAGCCGCTCGGGCGAGTCCCTGAGCGGGCGGGCCCTGGTGACGGCACGGGCGGTCCACGAGTCGGCGGGGATCGCGGCCAGCCCGGCCTCGACCGCCTCCTCCGCCGTGGCCCCCGTCATCGCGACGGCCACGGCCGCGGCGACCGCCATGCCGCCGTTGATGCCCTCCCCGTCGGCGCTGACCAGGCCGTCCTGCTCGACCAGCCGGGCCGCCTCCGCCGGATCACCCGGGCAGAAGACACCGTACGGCGCCGCCCGCATCGCCAGGCCGTCCGACCAGCCGTGCGCGTGGACCTTGCCGGTCAGCGGCGGTTCGAGACCGCGCCGCAGCGCCTGGACGGTGCCGAGCTCGGAGAAGCCCGCGCCCCTCATCGGGCCGAGCACCGAGGGAATGATCTCCCTGCGGTAGGCGGCGGCGACATCGGCGCTGGTCAGCTCGTGGCCGTGCCGTACGAGCAGCGACGCGGCGAAGATGGCGTACTCGGTGTCGTCGGTGCCGCCGCCCTCGATCTCGGTGAGTCTGCCCCACCTGGCGGCGATCTCGGCCGGTTCCATGTTCTCGGCGGGCGCGCCGAGGGCGTCGCCGGCCGCCAGGCCGAGCAGGCACCCCCGGGCGCGATCCTGCGTCAAGGTCACGAGGAGTACCGCTCCAGCACCTCGTTGCCCTCCTCGACCAGCTTGGCCGCCGCCTCGTCGAGGGAGATCTTGTTGGCGTAGTACTGCTGCAGGGTGGGGGTGGCCACCTTGCTCTTCCACTCGTCGAAGCCGTTGACCTTCAGGAACGGCGCGACGACCAGGTTCTTGGCCGAGGCGGTGGCCACGTCCCAGCCGTTCTCCTGGGTGGTCATCGACGGGTCGGCGGCGGCCTGCTGCGAGGTGGGCAGCAGCCAGTCGCCCTTGGCGAGCTTGGCCTGGTTGGTGCCGTTCAGGAAGAAGGAGATGAACTTCAGCGCCTGGTCGGAGTGCTTGCTGTCGGCCGAGACGGACAAGGTCTGGGAGACCGCGCCCTGCTCGGAGGTGGTGCCCTTCAGCGGGGGCAGCGTGACCCACTCGAAGTCCTTGGGAGCCTGCTCGGCGACCTGCTGGCGCAGGTAGACGCCGGCGGGCAGCAGCGCGAACTTGCCGGCGTAGAAGGCGGGCAGCGGGTCGGCGCTGCCCTGGCCGAGCGCGGCGGGGTCGGCCGACTTGTCCTTCCAGAGCTGGTCGTGGATGCGCTGCAGCACCTCCTTCTCCTCCGGGCCGACCTTGACGGTGGTCTTGCCGTCGGCGCCGGTCTGGAAGAAGGTGCCGCCGTAGTTGAGCGCCAGGTTCAGCGTCTTGTTGACCGGGGACTTCATCGGCCAGGCCACACCGAAGCCGCCGTCCTTGGTCAGCTTCTTGCTGACCTCGGCGAACTCGTCCCACGTCCAGGGGTTGTCGGGCGTGGGGATGCGGACCTTGGCCGCGTCGAGCAGCTTCTTGTTGGCGATGATGACCTGTGACTCCTGCAGGAACGGCACGCCGTACACACCTTCGGTGCCCTTGCCGTCCTTGAAGGTCACGGTGTCCCACGCCTTCTGCGGGATGTCGCTCTTCAGCTCGGCGGGCAGCTTGTCCTTCAGGTCCAGCAGGTAGCCGTCGGCGGCGAAGCCGGACAGCGCGGGAGAGTCGTCGTGGATCACGTCAGGGGCGGTGCCGCCGGAGAACTGCGTGACCAGCTGGTCGTTGACGTTGTCCCAGCTGCCCTGCACGTAGGTGACCTGGATGTCGGGGTTGGCCTTGTTCCACTCCTCGACGAGCTCCTTGTTCGCCGCGAGCGACTCCTTCTGCCAGGCCAGGCTGAGGAAGTTGATCTTCACGGGCTCGCCGCCGGGCTTGGCGGACTCGGCGGCGCCGCCGCCACCCCCGCCGCCGCCACCGCACGCGGCCGCCATGGTCACGATGGCCGCAGCCGCCAAAGCGGACTTGATACGCATAAGAGCCTCCTAGCCCTTGACCGCTCCGGCCATGAGGCCGGACCTCAGCCGTCGCTGGATGATTGCGAAGAAGATCAGGCTCGGGATCGTCGCCATGAGCGACGCCGCGGCGAGCGGGCCGAGCCTGGCCACTCCCTCGGGTCCGGTGAACCGGACCAGGGTGAGCGGCAGGGTCATCACGTCGGGGTCCTGGAGGATCACGAGCGCGAAGAGGAACTCGTTCCATGAGGAGATGAACGAGAACAGCAGCGTCGCCACGACCCCGGGGGCCAGCAGCGGCGCCACCACGGTGGCGATGGTGCGCATGCGTCCCGCGCCGTCGACGGAGGCGGCCTCCTCCAGCTCGGGCGGTACGGCACGCACGTAGCCCTGCAGCATCCACAGCGCGAACGGCAGCGTGAACGTGACGTGCACGATCACCAGGCCGGGCAGCGTGTTCACCAGCTGCAGCTCCCGCAGCACCATGAAGAGCGGGATGATGATCAGGATGAACGGGAAGACCTGGCTGACCAGCACCCAGCCGAGCGCGATCCGGTTGACCAGGCTCCGGTGGCGGGCCATCGCGTAGGCGGCCGGCAGCGAGATCAGCACGGTGATCACGCTGGTGAAGACCGCCACGACCAGGCTCCTGCCGGCGGCGCCGAGCAGGTCCTGCTCGCCGAAGGCGTCGGAGAAATTGGCCAGGGTCGGGTCGCGGGGGATCCAGGTGGGGTCGAGGCCGGCCATCTCCTGCGGCGTCTTGAGCGCCGTGGACAGCAGCCAGACCAGGGGGAAGGCCAGGAAGAGGATGTAGGCCAGGAGCGCCAGATATTTCGGGGCCTGCTTCACTTCGTCTCCCTCATCTGGCGCCACAGGTACAGCCCCAGCACCGCCAGCACGACGATCACCATCGCGACGCCGAGCATGGAGGCGTAGCCGAAGAAGCGGTACCGGAAGGCCTCCTCGTAGGCGAAGAGCATCGGCAGCCGCGTCTGGCCGCCCGGCCCGCCGGCGGTGAGCACGTAGACCAGGCCGAACTGGTTGATGTTCCACACGAAGTCGAGCGAGGTGATGGCCACGATGACCGGCCTGAGCTGCGGCAGCGTGATGTTCCAGAACCGCCGCCAGCGGCCCGCGCCGTCCACCTCGACCGCCTCGTACAGCTCCTTGGGGATGCTCTGCAGGCCGGCCAGCAGCACGACGGTGGTCTGCGGCATGCCCGTCCAGACGCCGACCACGATGATGGCCGGCAGCGCGAGCGAGAAGTCGGCCAGCCAGTCGATGTGCGTGCCGAGCATCGCGTTCAGGATGCCGGCGTCGGGGTGGTAGACCAGCTTCCACATCAGGCCGATGACCACGGGCGGCATCGCCCACGGCACCACGGCCAGCACCCTGGCCACGCCCCTGAAGCGCAGGTTCTGGTTGAGCAGCAGCGCCAGGCCCAGCGCGGCCAGGAACTGCAGCACGGTCACCGAGACGGCCCAGATCATGCCGATCCGGAACGAGGACCAGAACTTCTCGTCGGTCAGCAGCTGGCCGAGGTTCTCCAGGCCGGTGAACTCGATGTCCCTGTTCCTGCCGGCCCGCGCGTCGGTGAAGGCGAGGCTGATGCCGTAGAGCAGGGGCCCGAGGCTGAACAGCAGCACCGGCACCAGCGCGGGGAGCATCAGCAGCAGCGTCTCGCGGCCCTGCCGCGAGCGGACCTTGCGGCGCGGGCGCGGCGAGGTGTGCGGGGGTCTGGTCGCGACCGCCGTCATGGTGTGCCTCCCTGCGGGTCCGATGCGGCGTCGGCGGGCCGCGTGGCGGGGAGCGCCCGGACCGGCGGGACCGGTCCTCCCGCCGCGCCCTGTCCGACGGTGGAGGCCCGGACGGCGAGCACGGGCGGCACCGTGACCAGCCGCGGCTCCCTGCCGGTGTCCTTGAGGCGGTCGAGCATCAGCTCGGCGGCCGCCTTGCCGCGCTCGGCCGATCCGAGCGAGACGCTCGTGAGCGACGGCCACGAGGCCGCGGCCAGGTCGGTGTCGTCCATGCCGACCACCGCCACGTCCTCCGGCACCCGCAGGCCCCCCGCCCGCAGCACGTCGAGCGCGCCCAGCGCGATCAGGTCGTTGGCGCACATCAGCGCGTCCACGCCGGCCGCGCGCTCGAGCAGCGCGCGTGCCGCGCGCGCTCCCGCCGCCCGGTAGAAGTCGCCCACCTCGACGATCCCCTCGTCGTACGGCAGGCCGCGCTCCTTCAGCGCCTCCCGGTAGGCCGCGGCGCGCGCCGCGCCCGGCACGGTGTCGAGCGGGCCGTTGAGGAAGCCGATCCGGCGCCGGCCGAGCGCGTGAAGATGGTCGATGGCGAGCCTGACGCCGGTGCGCGAGTCGGCCCTGACGTTGTCGACGCGCGTGCCGTCCGGCACCGAGCCGATGATGACGACGGGTGCCCGGGCGGCCGCGATCATCTTCAGGTGCTCGTCGGTGACGCGCAGCGGGCTCATGATCAGCCCGTCGACGTAGCGCTCGCCGAGGCTGTGCAGCACGTCGATCTCGTCGGCCACGATGGCGTCGGTGGAGTGCAGGACCAGCCGGTAGCCCGCCGCCTTCAGCACCGGCTGGATCTGGCGCACCATCGCCAGGTAGACGGGGTTGCCGATGTCGGCCATGGCGAAGGCGATCTGGTGGGTGCGGCGCGACTTGAGGCTCCGGGCCACGGCGTTGCGCACGTAGCCGAGCTCTTCGGCGGCGGTCAGCACCCTGCGGACGGTCTCCTCACGGGTGGGCAGGCCGTTGAGCACACGGGAGACGGAGGCGATCGACACCCCGGCGCGCTCGGCGATCGTGGTGATCGTGGGTCCTTCGCCCAACGCTTGACCTCCCTGGGAACTGAAAACGTTTACAGTACGTTTACTGTAAACGTTTACGGAGCTGGGCTCATGAAACATGCCGGTAACGTCGAGGGTCAAGTCACGATCACATAACGCCAGGTCAGCGCGGTCTCGCGGGGCGGACCGGTCCAATGGGCGAAAGATCGTTCTGGTCGGGAAACGTTTACCAACCAGCCATCCGCGATCACTCGTCTGGACAACCATGATCCTTACGTTTGCGGCGTTTGTGCACATCCCCCCTCATCGCATGCGGAAGGACATTCATGCGGATCGGCACTCGTGCACTCGCCGTCATCGTGACGGCATGTCTGGCCATCACCTCGGCCGGGCTGTCCGGAGTCCCGGCGTTCGCGGCGGACGACCCCGCCCTCGCCGCCCTCACCCAGGTCGTCCCAGAGATCGTCGAGGAGGCCAGGACCACGCCGCCCACGGAGATCCCCGAGGGCAACACCCAGCGGCCCTTCGCGGCCTCCACCGCCACCGACACCGCGCTGACGGCGACCGTGAGCGACTCCGACATCGGCATCGGCACCCCCGACGCGCAGGGCACCGGCAACCAGCCGCTGCCCGGCCTGGTCACCTACGCCGCCAAGCAGCCCGGCGTCGCCTTCGCCCACAACCGCACCGGCCAGGTGGCCCGCGTGCTGACCGTGATCAAGGACTCCTCGGCGCCGACCGAGTACCGCTTCCCGATCAGCGCGCCGGAGAACAGCACGCTGGAACTCGACGAGGACGGCCAGACGGTACTGATCTACAACGAGGAGGTCTACCTCGGTGAGATCGACGCCCCCTGGGCCAAGGACGCCAACGGCAACCCGGTCCCGACGACCTACCGGGTCGAGGGCATGACGCTGGTCCAGACCGTCCACCACGCGGGCGCCGCCTACCCCGTGGTCGCCGACCCCGCCCTGAAGCTGCAGTGCACCTGGTGGAAGGCGATGTGCCGGGTCATCTTCTCGCGCACGCTCACCAAGAAGATCCACAACGCCTGGCTGTACGGCGGCGCGGCCGCCGCCGCCGAGGTCCTCAAGTACGCCTGCGACAAGATCAAGGAGGCGCGGGCCAAGCTGATCTGCAAGGTGGCGGTCGTGACCGGCATCGCCTCGTTCATCTACAAGATCCGCGAAGCGGCCCAGAAGAACCAGTGCTTCGCCATCCGGGCGCAATGGCCGGGGCCGATCCTCTGGGGTGAGGTACGCAAGCAGAGCTGCTCGACCAGGTAGCCCTCTCTCCTCCGCTCTCCACCGACGCCCCCGTCACCGCGACGGGGGCGTCGCCCTACGTCCGCTTCCGGAGCATCCATGCCTGCCATCACGCCGCGGGCGGTCGCCTGCGGTCTCGCGATGATCGTCCTCCCCCTGGTCCCTTCCGCTCCCTCCGCCGCCGCGGCGGCCGAACCGCCCGCGCCCGTGACCACCCCGCCCCACGCGTCCCCGGCGTCGTCCCCCGCATCCCCCGCGTCGTCCCCCGCATCCCCCGCCCCGGCCGCCACCACGACCGGGACAACGACCGGGACAGCGACCGGGACAGCGGCCGGGACGGCGCCCGACGAGGCCTCCGCCCGGCTCACCGCGCGCCTGACCGGCCGGCGGGTGGAGATCGAGTCCGCCCGCACGGAGACCACCACCACCTACGCCAACCCCGACGGCTCGATGACCGTCGACAGCTTCGCCGGACCGATCAGGTTCCGCCGCGACGGAGCCTGGGCGCCCGTCGACATCAGGCTCGCCGCCGACGCCACCGGCCGCATCGCGGCCCGCGGCCACCGGCGCGGGCTCACGCTGGGCGTCGGCGGCGGCGACCTCATCACCGTGGGCGAGGGAGAGTCCAGAGTCTCCATGCGGTGGAAGGGCGCGCTGCCCACGCCCCGGCTGCACGGCGAGAGCGCCACGTATCCGGAGGTGCTGCCCGGCGCCGACCTGGTCGTCAGCGCCACCAGGACGGGCGCCGAGCAGTTCCTGCTGCTCAAGCGGCGGCCCACCACCCCGCTGCGGTACACGCTGCGGCTCGGGGCGCCCGGCATGACGGCCCGCCGGGCGGGCGACGGCGGCGTCGAGCTGGTGGACCGCAAGGGCGAGGTCGCCGTCACCGTCCCCGCCCCGGTCATGTGGGACGCGCGGGTGCACCCGGTCTCCGGCGACCACCTGAACCGGGCGCCGGTGGCCATGACCCTGTCGGGCCAGGACCTCGTCCTGACCCCCGACCCCGCCTTCCTCGACGACCCGGCCACGCGGTACCCGGTCACCGTCGACCCCTCGCTCAACCTGGGCCAGGTCTTCGACACCTTCGTCCAGGAGGGCTACGGCACCGACCAGTCCGGCGCGACCGAACTCAAGATCGGCGACAACGGCGGCGGCCAGGTGGCCAGGTCGTTCATCACCTGGAAGACGCCCGGCATCGCGGGCAAGAAGATCCTCTCGGCGTCGCTGAAGCTGTGGAACCACCACTCCTGGTCCTGTAACGCCAGGACGTGGGAGGTCTGGTCGGCCAACCGCGCCGCCACCTCCTCCCGCTGGCCGGGGCCCACCATGGTCGCCCGCTACGCCACCTCGACCGAGACCAAGGGCTGGGGCAGCGGCTGCGCCGACGGCTGGGTGAGCGCCAACGTCACCTCCCTGGTGCAGATGTGGGCGGACAAGGCGTGGACGGAGTCGGGGATGGGCCTGCGGGCCGCCGACGAGGCCGACGAGTACGCCTGGAAGCGCTTCAACTCGGGCAACGCCTCCTCGGGCGTGCCGTACATCTCGGTGACCTACAACTCCTACCCCGACACGCCCCTGTCGACGTGGGTCTCGCCCTACACCGACAACGCGGGCACGCGATGGACCAACACCCTGACGCCGCAGCTGCGCAACCACGTGCGCGACCCCGACCAGGGCAACGTGCGCGGCCTGTTCGACGTCTATGACGGCGCCACCCTGGTCGTCGACAACCTCTGGGGCGGCTACGTGGCCAGCAACGGCTTCTCCGCCGCCGGCGTGCCCGCCGGAAAGCTGGTCCACGGCAGGTCCTACACGATCCGCTCCTGGGCCAACGACGGCGCCCTGTCGTCCAAGGCGTACCAGAGCGCCACGTTCACCGTCGACACCGTCAAGCCGCCCGCTCCCCGGGTGACCTCGGCGGACTACCCCGCCGACGGCGGGTGGCACGGCGACGCCGGCAAGCCGGGCACCTTCACCCTGACGCCCGCCGACGCCGACTCCGCCCAGCTCGCCTACCGGCTCGACGGCGGCGCCGTGACCTCGGTGCCGACCACGGGCGCGGCCGTCAGCGTGAAGGTGACGCCGCCGTCCACCGGGGCGCACACGCTCAGCGTCTACACCGTGGACAAGGCGGGCAACGCCTCCCCCACGACCGCCTACACCTTCAACGTGGGCGCCGGCACCGCCGTGGCGGTGCTCACCTCTCCGGAGGACGGCGGCCGGACGACGGGCAGGCTGGCGCTGGCGGTCTCGGGCACCGGCTTCACCCAGGCCACCTTCCAGTACCGCAGAGCCGAGGCGGACACCTGGTCCGACATCCCCGTCGCCCACGTCGTCGGCGCCGACGGCAAGCCGCTGACCGCCTGGCCGGTGGCCGCCCCCGGCCGCCTGTCCGGCCTGGTCTGGGACGTGGGAACGCAGCTCGGCGACGCCGCCGTCCAGGTCCGCGCGGTGGTCTTCGGCAACGCCGCGGCCAGCGAGCCGGTCACCGTCGTCTCCGACCGGTCCGCCTCGACGGCCGCCCGCGCGCAGGTCGGTCCCGGCGAGGTCAACCTGCTGACCGGCGCCTACCGGCTGCGCGCCGCCGAGGGCGGCCCGTTCGGTCTGACCGTCGCCAGGTCGTACGGCTCGCGAGGCGGGGGCGGCCCGCTCGCCCCCTTCGGCAAGGAATGGCCGCTGGCCATCGCCTCCCTGCGGGAGACCTCACCCACCTCGGTCGAAGTGATCACAGAGGAGGGCCGGCCGGTCCAGTTCACCAGGGCGGGCGACGTCTGGCGGCCCGAGCTCGGCGCCGAGGACCTCACGCTCACCGGCTCCTACACCCTCACCGACTCCCGGGGCCGCACGACCGTCTTCGCCAGGCACGGCACGCTGTTCCTGCCGGCCGAGCACGGCTACGAGACGGTGGGCGACCAGGTCAGGCCGACCTCGATCGCCCAGGCGGGACGCCGGCTCGACCTGGCCTACGGCACCGACGGTCGGGCCGCCACGCTCAGCTTCAACGGCGTGGTCATCGCCCGGTACGCCTACGACGCCGCGGGCCGGCTGGCCGAGGTGTGGGACCCGCGCATCAGCCCTCCCCTCAAGACCCTGTACGGCTACGACGCCGCCGGCCGCCTGACCTCGATCACCCCGCCCGGTGAGCTGCCCTGGACGCCGCGGTACGACGCCGACGGCCGCCTGCTGTCTGTCACCCGCGCCACGCTCAGGCCCGGCACCGCCGACCAGGTGGCCGGGCAGGCCACCACCACCGTCGTGTACGGCGTGCCGCTCGATCGGGCCGCGGGCGGCCCCGCCGACGTGACGGCCAAGCAGGTCACCGCCTGGGGCCAGAAGAAGGCGCCCACCACCGCCACCGCGCTGCTCCCGCCCGACCAGCCGCCCGGCTCGTGGACCAGGGCCACGGTCACCTACCTGGATGAGGCGGGCCGCGCCGTCAACACCCTGGCGCCGGGCGGGCGCCTCGGCGCGGCCGAGTACGACCGCCTCGGGCATCTGGTCCGCGCCCTCACCCCTGGCAACAGGGAGCTGTCGCAGCGGCCCGACACCGACTATCGCCTCGGCGAGCTGGGCATCTCCGGCTACACCCCCGCCGAGCGCGCCGAGCTGCTGTCCACCCGCGTCGGCTACGACCAGACCGGGCGCAGGAAGCTGGAGGAGCTCGACCCGGTCCACATCGTCAACCTCGAGGCCGAGATCAGCGAGGACCTGCCCGCCGGCTTCGCCATCGGGGCCAGGACGCACGCCGTGTTCACCTACGACGAGCAGCGGCCCGCCGACGCAGCCGCCAGGGATCTGCCCACCACGGTCAGGAAGGGAGCCAGGATCGTCGGCAGGGAGTCCATGCCGGACGCCGACGTGCGCACCACCGCCACCGGCTACGACTGGACCACCGCGCTGCCGGTGCGGACCGTCCTCGACCCCGGCGGCCTGGCCGTCACCAGGACCGTCGACCGGCCCGTGCCCTACACCGCGGGCGGCACCGGCGTGTGCGGCGGCCGTCCCGAATGGGCGGGGCTGGCCTGCAAGGACGGCGACAAGATCGTCACCTACACCGCGATGGGCGAGGTCGACACGATCACCGAGGGCGGCGCCGTCACCGTCATCGGGCGCGACGACGCCGGACGGCCCGTCACGATCGGATCGCGAGAGCTCGGCTACGACCCGGCCACCGGCAGGGTGGTCGAGCGCAGGCAGGCGGGCGCGAAGGTCGTCTCCGCCTACGACCGGCTCGGGCGCCTCATCTCGCACACCGACGCCGACGGGGCCGTCACCCGCACCGAGTACGACGATCTCGGCCGCCCGGCCAAGGTCAGCGACTCGGCGCCGTCGACCACCGTCTACGCCTACGACCACGCCGTCGAGCCGCGCGGTCTGCTCACCTCGGTCACCGACTCGGTGGCCGGCGTCTTCACCGCCCGCTACGACGACGACGGCCGCGTGGTGGCCGGCGAGCTGCCCGGTGGCCTGCGGCTGGCGGCGGTGTACGACGAGATCGGCCAGCCGTTCGCCCGGGTCTACACCCGTGACGGTGTGGACGGCCCCGTGCTGATCGACCAGGCCGGCCTGTCCGTGCACGGGCAGCCGGTGCTCCAGCTGCGCACCGACACGATGACCGACCGCACGCTCGGCTACGACAGGGCGGGCCGGTCGACCTCGGTGCAGGAGATCGCCTTCCCGGTGTGCTCGCTGCGCCGCTACGCCTACGACGGGCAGGGCAACCGCACCCGGATGGCGGTGCAGAGTTCCGAGGAGGAGTGCCCGCAGGCCGACGACGCGGCCGCCACGATCACCGGCTACACCTACGCCGACGGCCGGCTGACCGGCGACGGTTACGGCTACGACGGGCTCGGCCGGACGACGGCGCTGCCCGGCGGCAGGACCGTGGACTACGCCGACGACGGCGCCCCGTCGAAGGTGACGGCCGGCGACCAGGCCCTCGCCTGGGCGCGCGACCCCATGGGCAGGGTCAGGTCGGAGACGGCGGAGACGGGCGCGGTGACCGTGCACCACTACGGCTCCGACGGCGAGTCGCCGCGCTGGCTGACCGAGGGCGGGGCGATGGTGCGGACCGTCGCCGGGATCGGCGGCGAACTGGCGGCGCTGACCTCGGCGACCGGCGCGGTCCGCGTGCAGCTGACCACGCTGCACGGTGACGTCGGCACCGAGCTCGACCTCGATTCGGGGGCGGCGACGGTGCTGGGCTTCGACGAGTTCGGCGTGGCCACCCGGCCGCGCAGGTACGGCTGGCTCGGCGGCCGGTTCGTCTCCGGCGTTCCTGGCGGCCTGCTGCTGGTCGGCACCCGCCTGTACGACCCGGCGCTCGGCCGCTTCCTGCAGTCGCCCTACGTGGGGTGAGCCGCCTGGGCCCCGCGCGCCGGCAGCGGCGCGCGGGGCCCGCGGGCGCTCAGGACGAGGTCAGGTAGCGCTCGGCCAGCTCGCAGGTCCCGCGCGTGTAGCCGGCGCCGAGCTCTCGGGCGAGGTCCACGCCCTGGTGCGACCCGATCCACGCCACCAGCAGGAGCCTTCTGAACAGGATGAACGTCCAGATCTCCCGCTCGTCCGCCGCGTCGAACGGCTCCTCGCCGCGGTAGCCGTCCAGCCACGAGTCGATCAGCTCGGGCACCACCGGCTCGTGCTCGATGAAGCTGAGGGCGGCGGCCAGGTCGTAGACGTGCCAGCCGAACCCGCAGTCGTCGAAGTCGATCACGCTGGGTTCGGGGCCGCCGTCGTCGAGCAGGTTGGCCAGGCGCATGTCGGCGTGGATCAGCCCGAACCGCTCGGGCGGCTGCCCGTAGCGGCCGACACGCTCGCGCAGCCGATGCTCCAGCCGCCGCAGCAGGGCGCGGGCCTCGCCGTCGACGCCGACGCCGTCCTGCCATCGTCCCCACCTGGCGTGGGCGCCGAAGGCGGCCTCCCAGTCCCACGCGAACCTGGTGAAGCCGTCGGGCCGCCGCCACCGTACGGCGTGCCGATGCATGCGCGCGGTCACCGCGCCGAGCTGCTTGAACCCGTCGACCAGGCGTTCCTGCCGCGGCTCGGTGCCCGGCAGGAATGCGAACATCACGGCGTTCCTGCCGCCCACCTGGACCACCCGCGCGCCGTCGGCCGACTCGATCACGCCCGGCGTGCGCACGCCCTCCTCCCGCCTGAGCGCCTCCAGCCAGGCCAGCTCGGAGCCGATCGCCTGCGCCGAGTGGTAGCCGAGCCGGTGCACCCGCAGGATCGACCGCGCTCCTGTGTCGGGGTCGTCCACGCGGAACGTGGCGTTCTCCGAGACGTTGATCAGCGTCACCGTGCTGGCGGGCGAGACCCGGTAGCGGGTCAGCGCCGCCCGCGCCACCTCGCCGACGCGGTCGAGGACGCCGTCTCCGGCGGACAGATCATGTAGCTCCACCCGAGCATTGTCCCGGCAGGGCGGGAGCGGGCGATCAGCGGCCCGCGGGGACCGGCTCGGGAACCGTGGTGATCGCCCGGATCGCGGGGGTGCCGGCCAGGCCGACCACCGCGGCCAGCACGGCCGGGATGACCAGCGCGACGGGCAGCGACGAGTGTTCCGTCACGAATCCGAGGACGGCGGGCCCGACCAGCAGCCCCGAGTACCCGAACGCCGTCACCAGCGACAGCGCCCGGCCGACCGCCCCGCCGGCCGCGCCCACGGCGCTGAAGACGACGGGCACCACGGTGGCCAGGCCGATGCCCGCCAGCGCCCACCCGGCCCACGCGCCGGCGACGGTGGGCACGAACAGGACCAGCAGGTATCCGGCCGTGGCGAAGGCGCCCGCGAGCTGGATCGTGCGGACCGGTCCCAGCCTGGCCCTGATCGGGTCGCCGAGCAGCCGCACCGACGTCATCGCCACGGAGAACACCGTGTACGCCAGCGGCGCGGCGGCGGGGTCGGTGCCCAGCACCCACACCGCGTGCAGGGCCGCCCAGTCGATGGCCGCACCCTCGCTGAGGTGCCCGGCGAAGGCGACCAGGCCGAGCAGGGCGACCAGGCCCCACCGCATGGCTCCCATGCCGCCGCCCGGCTGCGCCGACGAGGCCGCCGGCCGTCCTGGCAGCAGGAGGCGGGCGGCGGGCAGGTACAGGAACGGCACGACGACGGCGGCGCCGACCAGCAGCGCCTGGCCGTCCACGCCCAGCTTGAGCCCGAGCGCGGTGAGCGCGCCGCCGGTCGCACCACCCAGGCTCCACGTGCCGTGGAAGGCCGAGATGATCGGCCGGCCGTAGGCCTGCTCGACCTCGACGGAGTGGACGTTCATCGCCACCTCGATCGCGCCGAGGCCCAGGCCGAAGATGACGGCCGTGACGGTCAGCACCGCGTAAGAGGGCGCCAGCGCGGGGCCGAGCAGCACCGCGGCCGACACCGGACCGGCGATCCAGCACACCGTCCTGCTGGTCCACCGGTCCACGATCCGGCCGGCCAGCAGCATCGACACCAGGGCGCCGAGCGACACGAGCAGCAGCGTGTAGCCGATCCGCTCGGGCCCGAGGGCCAGCCGCTGGTTCAGGGCCGGCAGGCCGGCCGCCCACATGCCCATGACGAGCCCGCAGAGGAAGAAGAAGCCGAAAACACCGATCCGCGCTCTTTTGTTCACGGCTAGAGCATAAACTGACTTCCATGGATGTGGGAGACCTGCGCGTGCACAATCGCCTGCGGCTGCTGCGCGCGGTGCACGACTGCGCGGCCGGCCGTACGAGGTCCCAGCTCACCCGCGACCTGGCCCTGGCGCGCGGCACCGCGTCGGTGCTGGTGGCCGGGCTGGTCGAGGACGAGCTGCTCCAGGAGGCGCCGCCGCGCGAGCACGCGAGGGGGCGGCCGACCCAGGTGCCGGGCCCGCACCCCGACGGGCCGCTCGCCCTGGCCGCCGACCTGCGGGAGGACACCTGGACGATCGCGGCGGGCGAGCTCGGCGGCGGCTCGCGCGTGCTGGCCACGCGCGGCCACGACGGCACGCCCTGCGACGCCCTGCCGTCCCTCGGGGCGGCATTGCGCGAACGGCTCGGGCGGCTAGGGCCCCGGGTGGTGGGCGTCGGCCTGTCGGCGGCGGGCCCCGTGCGCGCGGACGGGATGCTGGACATCTCCCACCTCGGCTGGGTCGACGTCGACGTGGCCCAGGCGCTCGCGCTCGGCGACGTGCCCCTGCTGGTGGGCAACGACGCCAGGCTGGCGGGCCTGGCCGAGGCCCGCCGCGGCCACCTGCGGGGCGTGGACGTGGGCCTGCACATCCACGTCGACTTCGACCCCGGCGGCGCCCTGCTCGTCGAGGGCCGCCCCCTGACCGGAGCGGGCGGTACGGCCGGCGAGTTCGGCCACATGCCGCTGGCCGGCGGCGACGAGCCGTGCCCGTGCGGCGCCCGGGGCTGCCTCAGCCTCGCGGTGGGCCGCAACGCGCTGCTCCGGCACCTCGGCCTGGAGGCGGGTCGCGGCAGGGGCAGGGACCAGGCCGAAGGCATCGTCGCAGCCGCCGCGGCCGGCGATCCCGCGGCGGTGGCGGCGATCGAGGCGAACGCCGCGGCGCTCGGCAGGGGCATCGGCGCGCTCGTCAACGCCCTCGACCCCGGGACGGTCACGGTGTCGGGCATCGGCGTCGCGCTGGTCGGCGAGCGGTTGCGGCGCTCCTGTGACGAGGCGCTCATGGAACTGCGCCGCCGCCGGCCGCCGGCGATCCTGCCCTCCGCTCTGGCCGACACGGGCCCGCTCGTCGGGGCGATGGAGTCGGTTTTCGACGCCTTCCTGACCCCCGATGGCCTCGAAATCTGGCACGCGACACGCCCGAAACGGGAAATGTGACAGAAACCACGATGATCTTGCAATCGTGACACGGCGGACGATACCCATGAGTCCATGAAATTTCGGGACACAGTGGGGTTGGAGATCGCGTTACGGATGTGCGAGGCGGCGATCAGGCAAGCCCGCCGCGAGGGCGCGCTCGTCTCCGTCGCGGTGGTCGACGCGGGCGCACATCTGGTGAGCTTCCAGCGCATGGAAGGCGCCGAGATCGCCGGTCCCGTCCTGGCTCCCGGTAAGGCCTACACCTCGGTGGCCAACCGGATGGCGACCGCCGACCTGGCCCCGCTCACCGTCCCGGGAGGCGAGCTGTACGGCCTCGCGGGCGACCGTTTCGTCTGTTTCGGAGGTGGCATCCCCTTGTGGGCGGACTACGGTGAAGGAGAGCGCGTGGTCGGCGGCGTGGGGGTCAGCGGGGGCACCGTCGCGCAGGACGTGGCGTGCGCCGAGGCGGCCGCTTCGGTCTGGCGCACCGGCTGAGCGGCGGCTTTCCGCAACACGAACCGCTGGCATCCGCCATGATTAGCCGCGACACCACGGGTAACACAATCCCGAAGCATTACTCCCCGAGGAGAGATCGAGATGGCACTTCCCACTCTTACCCCCGAGCAGCGCAAGGCGGCGCTGGAGAAGGCCGCTGAGGCCCGTGCCGCTCGCACCGCTCTGCTCGCGAAGGTCAAGGCCGGTGAGCTGACCTTCGCCGACCTGCTGGAGCGTGACGACGACATCGCCAAGAAGATCAAGGTCTCGCAGGCGCTGCGCGCCGTCAAGGGCGTCGGGCCGGCCAAGGCCAACGCGCTCATGGAGGAGGCCGGCGTCGACGAGAAGCGCCGTCTCGGTGGCCTGGGCGCCCAGCAGCGCAAGAAGCTGGTGGACGCGCTCGGGGCCTGAGTCCCCTCGCGGCCGGTCCTGACGGGACCGGCCGCGCGCCTCAGCCGCGCAGGTACGCCAGCACGGCCAGCACCCTGCGATGCTGGTCGCCGTCGTCGGCGTAGAGCCCGAGCTTGGCGAAGATGCTCCTGATGTGCTTCTCCACCGCCCCGTCACTGATCACCAGGTGCCTGCCGATGGCCGGGTTGGACCTGCCCTCCGCCATCAGGGCCAGCACCTCCCGCTCCCGCGGTGTCAGCTGGGCCAGCGGATCGTCCCTGCGCCTGCGCACCATCAGCTGGGCCACCACCTGGGGGTCGAAGACCGTGCCGCCCGAGGCCACGCGCCGCAGCCCCTCCATGAACTCGTCGACGTCGACGACCCTGTCCTTCAGCAGGTAGCCGACCGCGCCGCGGGCGTCGGCCAGCAGGTCGTCGGCATAGGAGACCTCGACGTACTGCGACAGGATCAGCACGGGCGCCCCCGGCACCCGTCCGCGGGCCCGCACCGCCGCGCGCAGCCCCTCGTCGGTGAACGACGGCGGCATCCGCACGTCGACCACCGACACGTCCGGCTTGTGGGTGGCCACGGCCTCGACCAGCGCGTCTCCGTCGCCGACCGCCGCCACCACCTCGCAGCCGAACTCCTCCAGCAGCCTGATCAGGCCCTCCCTGATCAGGACCGCGTCATCGGCCACGACTACCCGCACGGCACCTCCGCGATGATCACTGTCGGCCCGCCCACGGGCGAGCTCACGACCAGCTCGCCGTCGACCGCGCGCAGCCGGTCGGCCAGCCCGGCCAGACCGTGTCCCTTGGCGACGTGTGCGCCGCCCACCCCATCATCGCCGATCGTCAGCATCAGCGTGTTCCCCACCCTGCTGAGCTGCACCGAACAGGTGGTGGCGCGGCTGTGCTTGGCGATGTTCGTCAGCGACTCGGCGACGACGTAGTAGACCGTGTTCTCCACCGCCGCGACGTAGCGCTCGGCGACCTGCACGTCCAGGTCGACGGGCACCGTGCACCTGCCCGCCAGGGCGGCCAGCGCGGGCGCCAGGCCCCGGTCGGCCAGGATCGGCGGCGCGATGCCGCGCGAGAGGGCGCGCAGCTCGTCCAGCGTCTCGCGGGTGGCGGTGATGGCCCCGTCGAGCGTCGCGTGGGCGGCCTGCGGGTCTTTCTTCAGCTGGCGCTGCGCCCTGGACAGGTCCATCGCCAGCGACACCAGGCGCTGCTGCGGGCCGTCGTGGATGTCGCGCTCCAGCCGGCGCAGCGCGTCGGCCTCGGCCGAGACCGCCGCGGCCCGGCCCTCCGCCAGGTCGTCGATGCGCTCCTGCAGCTCGGCGACACTCGTCAGCAGCGCCCTGCCGAGCCCCGCGCGCAGCAGCGCCGCGCCCCTGACCACGAACGGCAGGACCAGGGCGCCCGCCAGGCCGATCGCGACGTAGAAGGCCGTGTTGACCAGGTAGCCGTCGCCCAGGCCGAGCAGTTCGGGAAGCTCCATGTTCCCGGGGATGCGGGAGGTGATCCAGCCGTAGACCGGATAGGACAGCCCCAGGATCGGGACCGCCCAGAACACCACCGTCACCACGAACGTGGCGATCGCGATCGGGAAGTTGACGATGCCGTGCAGCAGGTCCAGCCATGACTGGCCCGCGGTCAGCGGGTTCACCAGGCGGCGGAAACGGCCCGCGCCCTCCGGCGGCTGCCGGTAGCGGGGCCTGATGGCGGGACGGTGGAGCACGTCGGACAGCCAGCCGCGCTCCACGTCGGCGAACCCCCTGGCCACCATCAGGGTGCCGCACAGGACGGGCACCCCGACCCACACCACCACGGTACCGAGGCCCAGCGCGAATCCGGAGACGAGCAGGAGGAAGGCGATGATCGCCGTGGGGAAGCCGACCAGCAGGTAGCGCGTGTCCAGCAGGACACGTCTCATCAGGGAGCGCATGACACCACGCTACGAGCCCGGCGGACCCGTTCTCGCCCCTGCGGGCAGGCGTCCGGAGGTAGGGCCAGCCCTACCACCCGCGGTGGTGAGATCTTGACCACAAGACGGCGGGCTGCGGGACTGTGCTCGGCGGCCCCGGACGGAAGCCTTGAACCACCACCTTCCGAATCGAGGCCTCCCCATGACCGTCCTGCTCGAACGCCCCGCCGTACGCGCCCCTGCCAGGGACTCCTTCATCGACGTGCTGCGGCTGGCGGGCATGGCCCTGGTGGTGCTCCAGCACTGGACGATCCCCGTCCTGGGCTACGACGGTGTCCGCCTGACCACGGGGAACGCGCTGTCGGCCCCCGGCGTGTGGGTGGTCACCTGGATCAGCCAGGTCATGCCGCTGGTGTTCTTCGCGGGCGGCGCGGCCAACGCCATCAGCTTCCGCCGCGCACCCGGCACCGCGCCCGCGTGGCTGGCCGTACGGCTGCGCCGGCTGGCCTGGCCGGTGCTGCCGCTGGCGGCGGTCTGGATCCCGCTCCCGCACGTGCTGGCCACGTTCGGGGTGCCCGCGCAGCCGCTGGAGGTGGGCTCGCGGCTGACCGGGCAGCTGCTGTGGTTCCTGGTCGTCTACCTGATCGCGGTCGCCGCGACGCCGCTGATGCTCAGGCTGCACGACCGGTACGGCTGGCGGGTGCCGGCCGTCCTGGTCGCCGGCGCGGTGGCCACCGACCTGGTCAGGTTCACCTCCGGTGTCGACCTGGTCGGCTACCTCAACATCGGCTTCGTGTGGCTGGCCGTCCACCAGCTCGGCTTCTGCTACACCGACGGCAGGCTGGGCCGTCCCGGCGTGCTGGCCGTGGCGGGGTACGGCGCCGCGGCGCTGCTGGTGGGCTTCGGCCCCTACCCCGGCAGCATGATCGGGCTGCCCGGCGCCGGGATGTCGAACATGGCGCCGCCCACGCTGGCCGTCCTGGCCGTCGGCGTCGGGCAGATCGGCCTGGCCACGCTGCTGCGGCCGTGGATCACGCGGCTGCGCACCGAGCGGCTGGTGGCCTGGGCGGGGCCCAGGATGATGACCGTCTACCTGTGGCACATGCCCGCGCTGTTCGCGGTGAGCGGCGTGGTGGTGGTCGGGCTCGGCGTCGGCACCCCCGCGCCCGGCGGACTCGGCTGGCTGGCGGGGTGGCCGGTGTGGTTCGGCGCGCTCTGCCTGGTCATCTGGCCGCTGCTGCGGATGTTCGCCAGGTTCGAGGAGCCGCCGGCGCTGCCGTACGGGATCGCCACGTGGCGCAGCTCGCTGGCCGCCGCGGCGCTGGTCGGCGGCGGGCTGCTGGGGCTGACCGCCTTCGGGTTCGCGCCGGGCGCGGTCCCCGTGGTCTCGACGCTCGCCATCGCGGGCGGCCTGCTCCTGACCGCTCCCCGCGCTCGCCTGTGACTCCTCACCGCCTCCGTACGCGGTCCTGACGGCCGCTCGTTAACCAGTTCGGCCCTGTCCTTGGCAAGATGGAGAGGGTGAGCCTCATTGACCGCCTCCCCGAAGAGATCGACGCCGATCCCGATGCCATCTTCGACGCGTTCGTCACGTGGAACTCCGAACGGGGGCTCACCCTCTATCCGGCGCAGGAAGAGGCGCTGATCGAGGTCGTCTCGGGAAACAACCTGATCCTCGCCACCCCGACCGGGTCCGGCAAGAGCCTGGTCGCGGCGGGAGCCCACTTCGCCGCCCTGACCCGCGACCAGCGCACGTTCTACACCGCGCCGATCAAGGCGCTGGTCTCGGAGAAGTTCTTCGACCTGGTGGCGTTGTTCGGCACCGAGAACGTCGGCATGATGACCGGCGACGCCAGCGTCAACCCCGGCGCGCCGATCATCTGCTGCACCGCCGAGATCCTGGCCAACGTGGCCCTGCGCGACGGCGCCGCCGCCGACATCGGCCAGGTCGTCATGGACGAGTTCCACTTCTACGCCGAGCCCGACCGCGGCTGGGCGTGGCAGGTGCCGTTGCTGGAGCTGCCGCACGTGCAGTTCGTACTGATGTCGGCCACGCTCGGCGACGTCAGCATGTTCATGGAGGACCTCACCCGGCGCACCGGCAGGGAGACCTCGGTCGTCAAGCACGCCGAGCGGCCCGTCCCGCTGGTCTACTCCTACCGGATGACCCCGCTGCACGAGACTCTCGAGGAGATGCTCAGCACGGGCCAGGCGCCCGTCTACGTGGTCCACTTCACCCAGGCCGCCGCGATGGAGCGCGCCCAGTCCCTGATGTCCATCAACATGGCGACGAAGGCCGAGAAGGAGGCCATCGCCGCCCTGATCGGCAACTTCCGGTTCACCACCCGGTTCGGGCGGGCCCTGTCCCGCCTGGTACGGCACGGCATCGGCGTCCACCACGCCGGCATGCTCCCCAAGTACCGGCGCCTGGTGGAGCGGCTGGCCCAGGCCGGCCTGCTGAAGGTCATCTGCGGCACCGACACGCTCGGCGTCGGCGTCAACGTCCCCATCAGGACCGTGCTGTTCACCGCCCTGTCGAAGTACGACGGCAACAAGGTGCGCCGGCTGCGCGCCCGCGAGTTCCACCAGATCGCCGGGCGCGCGGGCCGCGCCGGCTTCGACACGATCGGCTACGTCGCCTGCCAGGCCCCCGAGCACGACATCGAGAACGCCAAGGCACTGGCCAAGATCGGCGACGACCCCAAGCGGCGCCGCGGCTACGCCCGCAAGAAGCCGCCGGAGGGGTTCGTCGGCTGGAGCGAGGAGACGTTCGAGAAGCTGCAGACGGCCGAGCCCGAGCCGCTGGCCTCCCGCTTCAAGGTCAGCAACGCCATGCTGCTCGCCGTCATCAACCGGCCAGGCGACTGCTTCGCGGCCATGAAGCACCTGCTGACCGACAACCACGAGGACCGCAAGTGGCAGCGGCGGCACATCAGCCAGGCCATCGCGATCTACCGCTCGCTGCTGGCCGGCGGCGTGGTGGAGAAGCTGCGCGAGCCCGACGAGCAGGGCAGGATGGCGCGCCTCACCATCGACCTGCAGGAGGACTTCGCGCTCAACCAGGCGCTGTCCACCTTCGCGCTGGCCGCCTTCGACCTGCTCGACCTCGAGTCGCCCAGCTACGCGCTCGACATGGTCTCGATCGTCGAGTCCATCCTCGACGACCCGCGCCAGGTGCTGTCGGCGCAGCTGAAGAAGGCCCGCGGCGAGGCCGTGGCGCAGATGAAGGCCGACGGCGTCGAGTACGAAGAGCGCATGGAACAGCTGCAGGAGATCATGTATCCGATGCCGCTGGAGACGCTGCTGCTCGGCGCCTACGAGACCTACCGGCGCGGCCACCCCTGGGTCGCCGACTACACCGTCAGCCCCAAGGCCGTCGTGCGCGACATGTACGAGCGCGCGATGACCTTCACCGAGTACATCCAGTTCTACGAGCTGTCCCGGTCGGAAGGCGCGGTGCTGCGCTACCTCGCCGACGCCTACCGGACGCTGAGCCGTACGATCCCCGAGCATCTCAAGACCGACGACCTCGTCGACCTCATCGAATGGCTCGGCGAGCTGGTTCGCCAGGTCGACTCCTCGCTGATCGACGAGTGGGAGAAGCTCAGCAACCCCGAGGCGGCGCTGGAGCAGGAACAGGAGCTGGAGCGCACGGTCAGGCCCGTCACCGGCAACCCGCGCGCGTTCCGGGTCCTGGTCAGGAACGCGATGTTCCGGCTGGTCGAGCTGTGCTCGCTGGAGAAGGAGCACGAGCTCGAGGAGCTGGCTCCCGACGTCGACTGGGGCGCGGCGCTCGACGCCTACTACGACGAGCACGAGGAGATCTTCACCGACGCCGACGCCCGCGGACCCGGCCTGCTGCGCATCTCGGAGGAGAAGGAACTCTGGAAGGTGCGCCAGGTCATCAAGGATCCGGCGGGCGACGGCGACTGGGGCATCGACGCACAGGTCGACCTGGCCGCCTCCGACGAGGAAGGCCGCGCCGTCCTCCACGTCCTCGGTCTGAACCGCCTGTGACCGGGGCTCCCAGGCGGGGCTGAGGTCCGCCACGGGGAAAGGACCATCATGACGTCGGGGAGCCCGCGCGTGCTGCGGACACTCAACGAGCGCGCCGCCCTCGAGCTCCTGCTCGGCGATGGACCGCTCACCAGGGGCGAGCTCGAGTCCAGGACCGGGCTGTCGAAGGCGGCCGCCGCCGAGGTGCTGCGCCGCCTGGAGAGCGCGGGCCTGGTGCGCAAGGGCGGGCGCAAGTCGGGAAGCGTGGGCCCCGCCGCCCAGATGTGGGCGCTGGACGGCTCCGCCGGACACGTGGCGGGCGTCGACGTCACCTCCTCCCGGCTCGACGTGGCGGTGGCCGACCTCGCGGGCCGGCCGATCGCCGAGCACAGGATCGCCACGACCGGAGAGCGCGACCCCGTCACCACGCTCGCCGGGGCGCTGCACGCGGCGGCGGGCAAGGCGGGGCTGGCGGCGGCCGCCCTCGACCAGATCGTGGTGGGCATGCCGGGCATCGCCGACAGCGGCGCCGGCGACCGCCTCGACACGGTGAGCGGGCTGCCCCACCGGCGGCGGGTGCACGACCTCGCGCCGCTGCGCGAACTGCTCGGCAATCCCCGCATCCGCATGGAGAACGACGTCAACCTGGTCGCCCTCGAGGAGCAGGCGGCCGGCGCCGCCCGGGGAGCCGACACCTTCGCGCTGCTCTGGCTCGGCCAGGGGCTCGGCTCGGGCATCGTCCTGAACGGCAGGCTCTGGCGCGGCGCGTCCGGCCGGGGCGGCGAGGTGGGGTCCATCCTGACGCCCGACGGCCGCCCCCTCGGCTCGCTGCTGGGCGCCGACGCGGTCAACGACCTCGTCCGCGCCTGGGGCGCCGCCCGCGCGCCGGGCGCCCCGGAAGAGACGCGCGCCGCCGTCCGGATGCCGGGTGGCGCCTCGGAGTCCTGGGATGCCACCGAGGCCGCGGCCCGCGCGCTCGCGAGCGGGCACCCCGCGCTTCTCGACGAGGTGGCCGCCCGCCTGGCCGTCGCCGTCAGCGGGCTCGTCGCGGTCCTCGACCCAGGTCTCGTGGTGCTCGGCGGGCCGCTCCTGCGGGCGGGAGGCCAGGCGCTCCACCAGCGCGTCGCCGACCGAGTCGCCGATGTCGAGGCGCGCACCGTGCTGCTGCCCAGCGCCGTCGGCGGCAACGCGGTCCGGGCGGGCGCCGTCGAGTTCGCCCTGTCCCTCGCCAGGGAGCGCGTGTTCCACGCGGGCACGGCGGGCCGCCACCGCTGACCAGAACGGCCGGCGTCACCGGCGGACACCCAGGTTTCCCGGCGGGCGCGTCATCACCGCCCAGAGCCGGCCGCGATCGGCGTACGAGCCCGCGGAAACGATGAACGTGTGCCGGAACGGACTGGCAATGGACGCCCCGGCACACGTTTCTCCACCAAGCCTCCCGTCACGACGCCGCGATCGTGTCATGATCCTGTCTCAAGCTCGTGACATTCAGCACGACGCGATCGTGCAGATCTTCCCCAGCATCTTCGTGGCGTCCTTCGTCTGGGCCACGAAATCCGCGGCGGCGGGCTTGCCCCACTCCCCCGCCTGCGAGTACAGCACCAGGGCGGTGCCCTTGCGGGCGACGATCGCGCGCTCGCCGCCGATGGCGGCCTTGCGGCCCATGTAGACCTGCCCGGTCACGGCCAGGCCCTCGTCGCCCAGCGTGACGGCCTTCACCGAGTACCTGTAGTCCGACTGACCGCTCTTGGCCGACGCGCAGGTCCGCACCGCCGACCTGAGATCCGCCAGCGCCTGCGTGGCCTGCTCCTTGGTCGAGTAGAGGATCACCTGCTCGGACTTCTGGAAGTCGGGCACCGCCGTGTAGATGATCGTCCGGGCCGCGACGCGGCCCGCCGAGGCGAGCGCGGCCTTGTCGCACGGGTTCACGGTCAGCTTGGCCGTGGTGCGCCTGCTGACGGCCCAGTTCGTCTCGGGGTCGTTGTCCTTCGCGGTCGCCGCCTTGTCCCAGAGCAGGAAGCCAGGCGGGATGGTGGGGGCGGAGGCGGTCAACGCGAGGGCGCCGGCGAGCAGGAAGTTGGTCATCACGGTGGATCAGACGCTTGAGGTGATCCAATGGTTCAAAATGGCTGCATGAACGACGAAGACATCCGGCGAGTCCTCGGGCTCCTCCACCAGGACGCGACGTTGCGCGCCTTCGCCGCGCTGGTGCTGGGCGAGCGGCCGGAGGCCGACGAGGACGTCCTCGTCCGGCTCGAGCGCGGCGGCCTGGCCGTACGGCATGCGGACGGGAGCTGGGCGGCGCGCCCCGAGCGGTTCCGCGAGCTGCTGAAGGCGGCGGCCCCGCCACCGCGGGCCATGACCCAGGAGGAGCGGGTCCTGCAGGCGTTCCTGGTGGACGGCCGGCTGAGGGAGATCCCGGCGAAGGCGGACAAGCGCCTGGTGGTCCTGCGCCACATCGTGAGGGTGTTCGAGCCGGGCGTCCGCTACACCGAGAAGGACGTCAACGTGGCGTTGCGGGCCTTCCACCACGACTTCTCGGCGCTGCGGCGCTACCTGGTCGATCACGACCTGCTGAGCAGGGACGCCAACGTCTACTGGCGCAGCGGCGGCCCCGTCGAGGTGTGACGCCGCGGCCGCGCGCCCGGTCTTCTGGATCTGTGAAAGATCTCGGCTAGGAGCCGAAGTACTTCTTGGCCCCGTCGTGCAGCATGACGGGCTCGGTCCGCACCGCCGTCTCCTTGTTGATCTCCGTGGCCGCCTTCGAGACCGCCACCAGGTCGGCGTGGTGGTCGAAGATCAGCTTCGTGATGCTCCCGGCCAGCGCGGGGTCCATCTTCTCGTTGACGACCAGCAGGTTGGGCACCACCACCGTGGCGACGTCGGCCGGCGCCTGGTAGACGTCCTTGCCGATGCTGCCCGCCGTGTAGACCTGCCCGTGCTCGGCCTGCAGCTTGGGCAGCACGTCGGCGAGCGGCACGAAGACCGCCTCGTCCTTCATGGTGGTCGTCAGGTCGGTGATGCCGGGGGTGGGCAGCCCGCCCGACCAGATCAGCGCGTCGAGCCCGCCGGACTTCAGCGCGTCGACGCTCTCGGGCAGGCCGAGCGCCTGGCGGGTGACGTCCTTGTCGGGGTCGAGGCCGGCCGCCTTGAGCAGCCGCAGCGAGATCACCTCGGTGCCGGAGTTGGGCGAGCCGGTGGAGACCCGCTTGCCCTTGAGGTCGGCGATGCTCTTGACGCCGGACTCGGCGCTCGCCACGACCTGCGTGTAGTTGTTGTACAGGCGCGCCAGGGCCCTGATCGGCTGGGGCGCGGAGAAGGCGCCCTTGCCCTGCACCGCGTCGGCCGCGGAGTCGGCGAGGGTGAAGCCGAGGTCGGAGTCGCCCCTGGCCACGCGCTGGATGTTCTCCACCGACGCGCCGGTCGCCTCGGCCGTGGCCTCGTAGCCGGGCAGGTTCTTGGTGATGAGGTCGGCCAGGCCGCCCCCCATGATGTAGTAGACGCCGGTGGTGTTGCCGGTCGCGATCGACAGCCGTTTCCCGCCGCCGCCTCCCGTCGGCTGTTCTGCTCGTTCGGCGCTCCTGTCGCCTCCGCAGCCGGCCAGGGCCACCACCCCGGCCATGCAGGCCGCCATGAACGCCGCGGACAACAACCTCATGTGCGTCTCCTCACTAGGTGTACGGCGAGCGCCAGCAGAGCAAGACCTGAGCCGATCGCGATCGGCACCGGGGACAGCACCAGGAGCAGCAACGCCGCCGCCCCGCACAGGACCCGCTCGGCGGGACCCGCCGGCCCGCCCGTGGCCACCGCGAGCGCCACGACCGCCAGCGCCGACGCGGCGAACGTCCAGGCGATCTGCCAGGGGGTCCCCTGCCCCAGCAGGGCGCCTCCCGCCGGGGTCAGCACGAACGCGAACGGCACGAGGAAGGCGGGCAGGGAGTACTTCCACGTGGCGAGCATGGTGCGGTAGGCGTTGCCGCCGGTCAGGGCGGAGGCGGCGAAGGCCGACAACGCGGTCGGCGGGCTCACCTCCGACAGCACCGCGTAGTAGAAGATGAACATGTACGCCTCGGGGAAGCTCACCCCGAGTTTGGTCAGCGCGGGCCCGATGATGACGGCGGCGATCACGAACGACGCCGTCACGGGCACGGCCAGGCCGAGCAGCAGCACCGCCACCGCGCACAGCACGGCGGTGGCGACCAGGTTGCCGCCCGACAGCCCGACGATGAGCGAGCTGACCTTCAGCCCGAGCCCGGTCAGCGTGACGACCGCGACGATCGTGCCGGCCGCCGCGCAGGTGGCCGCCACCGGCAGCACGCCCTTGACGCCCGCGGCCAGCGCCTCGGCGGCCCTGCGCGGCGTGAGCCGGTGCTCGGGGTCGAGGAACGACAGCGCGAAGGCCAGCAGCGTCGCGTAGACGACCGCACGGAAGGGCGACTGGCCGGCCGCCATCAGGATGATGATCACGAAGAGCGAGCTGAAGTGGTAGCCGAACCGCTTGATCAGGTGTCCCGCCCTGGGGGCGTCGACGGCGACCGCGTGCGTGCCGTACTTCCTGGCGTCCATCTCGATCGCCAGGAAGATGCCCAGGTAGTAGAGCACCGTCGGGATGGTGGCGTAGAGCAGCACCTGCAGGTAGCTGACCCTGAGGTACTCGGCGATGATGAACGCCGCGGCGCCCAGCGTGGGCGGCGACAGGATCGCGCCGATGCCGGAGGCGGCCAGCACGCCGCCGGCCTGCTCTCGCGGATACCCGGCGCGCCTGAGGACCGGCCAGGCCACGCTGCCGACGCTGACGGTGGTGGCCACGCCCGAGCCGCTGACCGTGCCGAGCAGGAAGCCCGCCATGGCCACCGTACGGCCGGGCGCCGAGCGTGACCGGCGGAAGGCGGCCAGCGAGACGTCGACGAAGAACTTGCCGGCGCCGGAGTGGTCGAGGACCGCGCCGTAGATCGTGAACAGGATGATGTAGGTGGCCGCCACGTCGAGCGGGACGCCGTAGATGCCCTCGGTGCCCATCGTGAAGGCGACGACGATGCGGTCGACGTCGTAGCCGCGATGGCCGATCGCCCAGCCGATCGGGATCCAGCCGCCCCAGTAGGCGTAGGCGATGAAGACCAGGCAGACGGCCGGCAGGATCCAGCCGACGGTCCTGCGCGCCGCCTCGAGCACCAGCGCGGTGATCGCCAGGCCTGTGACGACGTCGAGCGTGGTCGGGTCGAAGGCGCGCCTGATGAACTCGTCGAAGGTCACCAGCGGGTAGAGGCAGGCCACCAGCGACAGGCCCGCCAGGGTCCAGTCGAGGAGCGAGGGGCGTTCCTTGTCGCGGCCGTAGCAGATGAACACCAGCGGCAGCACGACCGCCAGGAACCCGATCCGGTACGGCTGGAGCGCGCCGGGGAAGAAGGTCCACCACAGCACGTAGAGCGCCAGCCCGAGCGAGACGATCGTCACCAGGGCCGCGGGGCGCTCGCTGAGCCGGCGGACGGGCCGCTCGGCGTCGTAGGCGGCGATCAGGTCCTCGGTGGAAGAGGCGCTCACGCTGGGCACGTTACCCAGGTGCACCGACAGATAGTCAAGGGATCATGTGATGCCGGTCAAGAGCCGGTCAGCCACCCGAGACGTCCGACTCCGCCTCTTCGGGGACGACGCTGTCGTAGGGGTCGTCGAGCCAGCCGTCGGGCAGGTGCACCCGGTCGCGCTCGCCCGACTTGCCGCGCGGGGTGTCGGTGTTGGGCGGCCACGGCTGGTCGCGGTCGAGCTTGGCCAGGCCCGCCCTGAGCCCGTCGAGCGACTCGGCGGTGGCCAGCTCGCGCCGCAGGTCGGCGCCGACGGAGAAGCCCTTGAGGTACCAGCCGACGTGCTTGCGGAAGTCGGCGACGGCGTAGCGCTCGACGTCGAAGCACGCGGTGAGCCCCTCGGCGTGCCTGGCCATGGTGTCGGCGACCTCGCCGAGGGTCGGCCTGGCCCGCTCCGCGCCGCCGTTGAAGGCGTTGTCCAGGTCCTTGAACAGCCAGGGCCGCCCGAGGCAGCCGCGCCCCACGACCACGCCGTCGCAGCCGGTCTCGGCCACCATGCGCAGGGCGTCGTCGGCGCTCCAGATGTCGCCGTTGCCGAGGACGGGGATCTCGGTGACGGCCTCCTTCAGCCGCCTGATCGCGCTCCAGTCGGCGACGCCGCCGTAGTGCTGCCTGGCCGTACGGCCGTGCAGGGCGATGGCGGCCACGCCCTCCTCGACCGCGATCCGGCCGGCGTCGAGGTAGGTGAGGTGGTCGTCGTCGATGCCCTTGCGCATCTTCATCGTCACGGGGAGGGCGCCCGCGTTGCTCACCGCGGCGCGCAGGATCCGCCGCAGCAGGTTCCTCTTGTACGGCAGCGCCGACCCGCCGCCCCTGCGGGTGACCTTGGGCACGGGACAGCCGAAGTTGAGGTCGATGTGGTCGGCCAGGTCCTCCTCGGCGATCATCTTCGCCGCCCTGCCGACGATCTCGGGGTCGACGCCGTAGAGCTGGATGCTCCTGGGCCGCTCCGTGTCGGCGAACCTGATCATCCGCAGGGTCTTGGCGTTGCGCTCGACCAGGGCCCTGGTGGTGATCATCTCGCACACGAACAACCCGGCGCCCTGCTCGCGGCAGAGCGCCCTGAAGGGCGCGTTGGTGATGCCCGCCATGGGCGCGAGCACCACCGGTGGCCACACCTCGAGGGGCCCGATCTTCATGGCGGAACGCCGCCCTCGCTTCCTGTGACTGCTTCGGCTTGCGGTTCGTTAAGTTCTAGCGCACCAGCGGCCGTGAGCGTTATTCGCGGATAGGGTGTGATGATCTGGGATCGATCTGCGACCTCGGGAGGCCATGGATGCTTCTGCGACTGCGCGTCGCGTTGCCCGACCGGCCCGGCGCCCTTGGCCGGATCACCCACGTCCTCGGTACGGCGGGAGCCGACATCACCCAGGTCACCGTACTTGAGCGGGGCGCGGGCAGGGCGCTCGACGACCTCACGGTCTTCTGTCCCGACGGCGTCTCGAAGGAGGCCCTGGCCAAGAGCCTGGCCGGGGTGCCGGGCGTCACGGTGGAAGGCTTCTGGACCACGCGCGAGGCCCCCGGCACCTATCCCGAGCTGGAGATCCTCAAGTACATCGCCACCGCGGGCGACAGGGGGCTGTCCACGCTGATCGACTCGATGCCGGTGCTGTTCAGCGCCGACTGGGCGGCGGCGGCCACCGACGGCGATCCGCGCACCCCCGTCTACTCCAGCTGGCGCGCCCCGCGGGAGGTGCCCATGCTCGACCTCACCCCGCCGCGGCCGCTGGCCGCCAGCCTGGAGTCTGGTCTGCACGTCATCGCCGCTCCGCTGCCCCCGCTGGCGCTCGTGCTGATGCTGGCGCGTTCGGAGGGTCCCGCCTTCCATCGCATCGAGGTCCACCGGCTGACCAGGATCCTGGAGATCTTCCTGAGCCTGCCGTCGACGGAGCGGAGTGTCGCCAGGCAGCTACGCAGGAGCGATGGATGACGCATGTGCTCGGAAACTCCGCTAGAGTTTCCTTGTCGCCGCGAACGAGCGGCAACGCGGAAGTGGCTCAGTGGTAGAGCATCACCTTGCCAAGGTGAGGGTCGCGGGTTCGAATCCCGTCTTCCGCTCGGAGAGGCCATAGCTGAAGGCCTCCCTCGGTGGAGTGGCCGAGAGGCGAGGCAGCGGCCTGCAAAGCCGTCCACACGGGTTCAAATCCCGTCTCCACCTCGGACGATTAGCTCAGCGGGAGAGCGCTTCCCTGACACGGAAGAGGTCACTGGTTCAATCCCAGTATCGTCCACCACTGCCCCAGGCCCTCGGGCCTGGGGTTTCGTGTTTCTCCGGCCATGACCGCACGGTTGGATCTTGTCCGGAGATCGTGCGCCCGCGACGACGAGCGGGTGACCGCGGAGGCCTTCTCCCGCGACCCGTGCCCCGTCTGCGCCGAGGCCCGCAGGCGGCGGGGGCCGACCTTCCTGCCACCGCTCCCCGAGGCGGTTCGCCTGACCTGGTGACGGTCTTCCGTCCCGCAGGCCGTACCGTCGGAACATGACGATGCAGAGCACCGACGTGGACGTGGTCGTGATCGGCGCGGGTCCCGCAGGAGAGAACGTGGCAGGGCGGGTGGTGCGCGGCGGCCTGTCCTGCGCCGTGGTCGAGGATCACCTCACCGGAGGCGAGTGCTCCTTCTACGCGTGCGTTCCCAGCAAGGCGCTGCTGCGGCCGATGGAGCTGGCGGCCGAGGTGGCCATGGTCCCCGGCCTGACGCTGGACGGGCCCATCGACGTGGCGGCGGTGCTCAACTCCAGGGACAAGGCGGTCGGCAACCTCGACGACAGCGGCCAGGCGGAGTGGGTCACCTCGCTGCCCGCGACGCTCCTGCGCGGCAGGGGGCGCCTGGCGGGCGAGCGTCTGGTGGAGGTGACGGGCAAGGACGGCACGGTCACCACCCTCCGCGCCCGGCACGCGGTGGTGCTGGCCACCGGCAGCGTCCCCGTCGTCCCGCCGGTGCCGGGGCTGGCCGAGGCCAGGCCGTGGTTCAGCAGGGACGCCACCACGGTCCGCGACGTGCCCGGTCGCCTGATCGTCCTCGGCGGCGGGGTGGTGGCCTGCGAGATGGCGCAGGCGCTGCACTCCCTGGGCGCCGCCGAGACGACGGTGCTGGTGCGCGGCGGCGGCCTGCTCGGGCGGATGGAGCCGTACGCCGGGCGGATGCTGGTCGACGCGATGCGCGAGGCGGGGATCGACGTACGGCTCGGCGCCAAGGTGACCCGCGTCGAGCGGGACGGCGACGGCGGCCCCGTCACCGTCCACCTGGAGGGCGGCGACAGCGTGGTGGCCGACGAACTGCTGGTGGCCACCGGCCGCCGGCCCGCCACCGACGGGGTCGGGCTCGATCTGAACGGCCCCGTCGAGGTGGACGACAGCATGCGGGTACCCGGATCGGACTGGCTGTACGCGGTGGGCGACGTCAACGGCCGCAACCTGCTCACCCACATGGCCAAGTACCAGGCCAGGGTGTGCGGCGACGTCATCGCCGCCCGCGCCGACGGCAGGCCCGACGACGCCCCCTCGCTGCGCGACAGCGCCGACGGCAAGGGCGCCCCCCAGGTGGTGTTCACCCACCCGCAGGTCTGCTCGGTCGGCCGTACCGAGCGGGCGGCCCGCGACGAGGGCTTCGACGTGCGCGTGGTCGAGTACGACATGGGCAGCGTCGCGGGCGCGTCGCTGCTCGGCGAGGGATACACCGGGCGGGTCAAGGCGGTCGTCGACGAGCGGCGCAGGGTGCTGCTGGGCGTCACGTTCGTGGGGCCCGCCGTGGCCGAGATGCTGCACGCCGCCACGGTCGCGGTCACGGCCGAGGTGCCGCTCGAGACGCTGTGGCACGCCGTACCGGCGTTTCCGACGGTCAGCGAGGTGTGGCTGCGGCTGCTGGAGGAGTACGGGCTCTGACAGCCGCGCATCCGGGGGTAGGACCTTCACATGAGGCTCACGCTGGTCCAGGGCGACATCACCGAGCAGCAGGTCGACGCCGTCGTCAACGCCGCCAACTCCTCTCTCATGGGCGGCGGCGGGGTGGACGGCGCCATCCACCGGCGCGGCGGTCCGGCGATCCTGGAGGAGTGCCGCGAACTGCGCGCCTCTCGGTACGGCCGCGGCCTGCCGACCGGCCAGGCCGCCGCCACCACGGCGGGCCGGCTCCCGGCCCGCTGGGTGATCCACACGGTCGGCCCCGTCCACTCCGCCGAGCAGGACCGCGCCGCGCTGCTGGCCTCCTGTTACCGCGAGTCGCTGAAGGTCGCCGACTCGCTGGGCGCGGCCAGCGTGGCCTTCCCCGCCGTCTCCGCCGGCATCTACGGCTGGCCGCTCGACGACGCAGCCCGCATCGCCGTGTGTGCCGTCACCGCCGCGCACACCGACGTGGAGGACGTGCGGTTCGTGCTGTTCGGGCCCGACGCCTACGCCGCCTTCGAGCAGGCGGCGGCCGGCGCCGGGCCGACCGACGACGAGATCATGGCCGTGCTGGCGGCGCAGGCGGGCGACCACTGGCGCGCGGCGTTCGAGACCGGCGACGTGGGCGTGCTCCACGAGCTCGGCGCGGCCGTGGACCTCGACTGGCCGCTCTGGCGGCGCATCACGACCGTCGACGTGGCCGAGGCCCACGTCAGCGACGCCGTACGGCTGGCCGCCTCGATCGCCGGCGACGCCCGCTCCGGCGGACCCGCGGCCGACCCGGACGCGCTGCGGGCGGTCCTCGACCGGCTGCGCCGCTGGTACGAGAACGAGTGGTGACCCCGCCCCTACGAGCCCAGGTCGCGGACCACGTTGTCGAGCCGGTGCGCGAGCGTCTCCAGCTGCTGCTCGGTGGCGTGCTCGCCGGCGACGAACTCCCTCAGGTCGGCGCGCCTGGCGATGACCAGGCCGCGGTGCGCCTCGTCGATCTGGTCACCCGGCATCACCACGCAGTCGCCCCGCACGTACACCAGGGTCGCGTCGGGGTCGCCTGACTCCAGCAGCTTCCGAACGCATTCGGTGTCGATGAGCGGCATCGTCGGCCTCCCCGCTCGCTGGGACATGACGGCGATCAGCTACCCGGTTTCGGAGGGAAAACGCGCCCCCGCACGCGCGACCCGCTGCGCCCGTCGGCGTTCCCGGTTTTCGCCGGTGGCGGGTGTCAAGCTGGCTGCATGCTGACCACCCAGTTCCTTCCAGGCGCGCCCGACTGGATCGACCTCGGCGTTCCCGACGTCGAGGCGGCCGCCGCCTTCTACCGTGGCGTCTTCGGCTGGGCCTTCCAGTCGGCGGGGCCCGACGCCGGCGGTTACGGCTTCTTCCAGCAGGACGGCAGGACCGTCGCGGCTCTCGGGCCGCTCATGGAAGAGGGGGCCACCGCGGCGTGGACCACCTACTTCGCCACCCCCGACGCCGACGCGACGGCCAAGCTGGTCGTCCAGCACGGCGGCCGTGTCCGCGCCGAGCCGTTCGACGTCTTCACCGCGGGGCGCATGGCGCACTTCACCGATCCGGCCGGCGCCCGCTTCGCCGTCTGGCAGGGCGGCGACACCAAGGGCCTCGACCTCGTCACCGAACAGGGCTCGCTGGCCTGGGCCGAGCTCCACGTGTCCGATCCCGCCGCCGTCCAGCCGTTCTACCAGGCCGTCTTCGGATGGAGGGTCGAGACGGTGCCGATGGGCCCCATGGACTACATCGTGATCTCGACCGCCGAGGGCGACGACGCGAGTTTCGGCGGCCTCGCGCCGCTCGGGGAGGGTGACGCGCCGCACTGGCTGCCCTACTTCGAGGTCGCCGACTGCGACGCCACGCTCGCCCGCGCGCAGGAGCTCGGCGCCACCGTCGTCATGCCGGCGGAGTCGGTGGAGGGAGTGGGCCGTTTCGCGGCCGTCGACGACCCGTTCGGCGCACGCTGCGCGATCATCACCAGCTCCTCCTGAGCACGGCCGCCGGCGCCAGGTGACAGCTCACCGCGGGCCGGTCACCGGCACCTGAACACCGCCCACCGCAGGCCGGTCACCGGCACCTGAGCGCCGCCCGCCGCAGGCCGGTCACCGGTGCCTGAGCGCCGCCCGATGCGGGCCGCTCGCCGGTGCCGCCGGGGACCGCCATCCGGCGGTGGGATCGGCGCGCATGCCCGCCGCCTTGCGGTTGTGCGGGGCGCGCACCGCCACGCACCATCGAGATGCACGCCCGTCGACCGGAAGGTTCCGCATGATGCCCCACCACCCGCACCTCGCACGCGAACTCGCCGCCGCGCTCGACCTGCTCGACATGTCCTTCCCCGACATCTCGACGCTGACGTTCGACGACCTGCCCGCGCTGCGGGCGCAGACGGCCACCATGCGCGCGGCGACCGTGGTCGAGGACCCGCTCGTCTCGGTCGAGGAGAGGTGGGTGCAGGGCCCGCAGGGCGCTCCCGACGTACGGCTGCGCATCAGCCGTCCCGCGCAGCCCGCGCCCGGCCCGCTGCCGTGCCTCTACTGGGTGCACGGCGGCGGCATGGTGGTCGGCTCGGCCGACGGCGACGACGCGTTCGCCGCGCGGTTCGTCAAGGAGGTCGGGTGCGTGGTCGTCGCCGTCGACTACCGCCTGGCGCCCGAGCACCCCGACCCCGCGCCGGTCGAAGACTGCTACGCGGGCCTGCTGTCGACCGCGAAGAACGCCGCCGAGCTGGGCGTCGACCCCGCACGCCTGGCGGTGGGCGGGGCGAGCGCCGGTGGCGGGCTCGCGGCGGGCACGGTGCTGCTGGCCAGGGACAGGGGTGGTCCCGCCGTCGCCTACCAGCTGCTGATCTGCCCGATGCTCGACGACCGCGACGCCACGCCGTCCACGCTGGAGTTCGAGGAGGCGGTGGTCTGGAACCGCGCGGCCAACGTCTTCGGCTGGAGCGCGCTGCTCGGCGACCGCAGGGGCACCGCCGACGTCTCGCCGTACGCGGCTCCGGCCAGGGCGGACGACCTGACGGGGCTGCCGCCCGCGTTCATCGACGTGGGCGCTCTGGAGGTGTTCCGCGACGAGTGCCTCACCTACGCGCAGCGGCTCGCGCAGGCGGGGGTGTCCACCGAGTTCCACCTCTACGCGGGGACCTTCCACGGCTTCGACATGATCATCCCGGACGTGGAGGTGAGCCGCCAGGCGGGGGCGGCGCGCATCAGCGCCCTGCGACGGGCCCTCCTGCCCTGACAACGAGGATGCCTGACAACGAGGATGCAGGTGAACGCCTCCCGGTGGAGCCTGGCCCTTGCTCTGACTGACCACGGTGTCTTCCACGGGATCTGTCGGCTCCGTCCGGGAGGTGTTCGTCTGCACTCACCGGACGCGGCGGGTGATGACCGTCCGGGTGACGGGTCAGGTGACCAGGCGGGCCAGTGACAGTGCGAGGTGAGCGCGCAGCCGACCCGCCGGCGCGGCCAGCGGGAAGCCCAGCGCCACCTCCGCCCTGGCGATACGGGCGGCCATCGAACTGTGGTGGAGGTGCGCGGCCGCGGCGGCCCGCCGTACCGAGCCCTCCTCGCACAGCGCCCGCACCGCGGCGGCCACCTCGGGCGGCAGCGAGCGCACCGCCCGCACGTCGGGCAGCGCGGCGACGGCCGCGTCGGGCACGTGAGCGGCCAGCAGCGCGAGTGCGCCCAGATCGGCCCAGCGCACCACCCGGTCCCGCGCCCCGTCGCCGGTGAAGCGCAGCGCCAGGCGGGCCGCCTCCCACGACTCGACGAGTTTGGCCGGGCTCACCGGCGGTCCCACCCCGGCCCGTACGGCCGGCGGCAGCCCTGCGACCTCGGCCGTCACGATCACCACGGCCAGCTCGCCGACCGCGGCGCTCCTGGCGTGCAGACCGTCCGCGCGCAGACCCGCCATGAGCGCGGACCGGCAGGCGGCGGGCGCGGCGAGCACCTGCAGCGGAACGCCCGCGTCGAAGCCGAGCAGGCGCAGGGCCCTCGCGTGTTCAGGTTCGCCGGTGTCGGCCGACAGGGCCAGCTCGACCAGGGCGGGATCGGCCGCCGGGGCGGCGCGTTCGAGCGTCACCTCGGCCGCGACGGCCAACCTCTCGAGCACGATCTCGTCGAGGCCGTGCGGGTCGCCTTCACGTTCCATCCAGACCGTGCCGAGCCCCGCGCCGAGCTCCCTGGTGAGCGGCCCGGCGCCGGCTTGTCTTCCGGGTTCGGGCCCGCCGTGGGACGTGGGCGCGAGGTCCGGTCCCCGACCGCTGCCGGTCCCTGGTGAGGAACCGGACTCCGGCGCGTCAACGGGTCCTGGCGAGCAGCCGGCCCCTTCGACCTCGACGAGCCCCTTCGAGGGGACGTCGACGGCTCCTCTCGAGTGCCCGGCGCCCTGGACCTCGACGAGCCCCTTCGGGGGACCGGCCGCCTGGACGTCGACGGGTCCTCGCGAATGGCCGGCATCCCGGACGTCGACGAGCCCCTTCGAAGGACCGGCACCCTGGACGTCGGCGGCCCCTGGCGAAGTGCTGGAGACCTGCGCGTGGCCGGATCCACGCGCGGCGGCGGGCCCCTGGGCGGCGGACTCACGCTCGGCGGTGGCCCGCTGCCCGGGAATGGCGCGCCATCGCCGTCCGGTCGAGGCGTCGAACAGCCCCACCGGGCACTGCGCCAGCGTCGCCGTCGCCTGCAGCAGGGTCGCCACCCCGACGTGGTCACGCACCAGCGAGTCGAAGTACGCGATCACCCGCACCGCGCTCTCGGCGCCCGTGTCGAGCGCGGACAGGCGCAGCAACAGTCCCTGCACACGGTCAGGGTAGCCAGGATTCCTGCTGCGCCGGCGGTGCCCGGCATAGGGTTGTGGGACGAACCCGTCTCGTCCCTGGGGGCGTTTTGTCCGACCAGCAGCCATATCCGTACGGCTCGTCCGACCCGTACGGCCCGCAGTACCCGTCAGGCTCCTACGACATACCGTCCAACGCTCCGACTTCGCACGGCCCGTGGTACCCGTCAGGCACCTACGACATGCCGTCCAGCGCGCCGGCTTCGTACAACCCGGGGTACCCGTCGGGGTCCTACGACGTGCCGTCGAGCGCGCCGATCCCGTACGGCCAGCAGATCCCGGGACCTTTCGGCCACCCCGCCGTGCCGTACAGGCAGGGCCCGCCCGTCCCTCGGCCGCCGCGCAAGGAGCCGGCGATCTCGCTGCTGCTGTCGTTCCTCCTGCCGGGGGTGGGGTCGATCGTCAACGGCGACACCGGCAAGGGGGTCGGCATTCTCCTCGGGTCGTACATGACGATGTTCCTTGGGTTCATCCTGGCGTTCGTCGTCGTCGGCCTGCTGATCCTGCCAGTCTCCTTCGGCCTGTGGGTGTGGGGCCTGATCGACGCCTACCAGGGCGCCGTACGAGCCAACCAGCGCAACGGCTACGCGGGGTAGAGCGGCTCTTGTAACGTTTGCGAGCGATGAGACGTTACCTGGCCGCCGTGGTGGCCGCCCGGACCGGTGACGAGATGTCCGGGCCCGCGCTCCTGCTGCTGGGGCTGGCGGCCACAGGCTCTCCTTCGTTGGCGTCGTGGCTGCTGGCGGGGCTGACGGTCGCCGCCGCCGGGGGCGGCCCGGTGCTCGGCGCCGCGCTCGACCGAACCCGCAGGCCGGGACGGCTCCTCGCCGCCCTTCTGGCCGGGTACGCGGCAGGTCTGGTCATCATCCTCGCGCTGGTCGGCAGGGCGCCCGATCCGGTGGCGATCGGGGTGGCCGTGCTGGCAGGGCTGCTCGGCCCGGCCCTGTCCGGCGGTTGGACCGCGCAGCTTCCCCTCCTGGTCCCGCCCGACCGGCTGCCGCGCGCCAACGCCCTCGACTCCATCGCCTACAACCTCGCCGGGCTGGCGGGCCCGGCCCTCGCCGGGCTGGTCGCCGCCGCCGGGGGTGCCTGGTCCGCCGTCGTCGCCTCGGCCGCTCTGATCGCCGCCGCCCTGCCCGCCGCCTGGTTCCTGCCCGCCCGGCCCGCAGCCGCCGTACCTTCACCCACGGCCTCACCGGAGCCCGGCATCGCCCCCGCCGTACCGGCACCCACGGCCTCGCCGTCACCGGATGCCGGCATCGCCCCCGCCGTACCGGCACCCACGGCCTCGCCGCCACCGGAGGCCGGCACCGCCCCCGCCGTACCGGCACCCACGGCCTCGCCGCCACCGGAGGCCGGCACCGCCCCCGGGCCCGCACCCGCACCCGCACCCGCACCAGCCGCCCTCGCACCGGCACCCGAACCGGCACCAGCCGCCACGGACCCAGCCGAACCGCACCCGTCGCAGGCCGGCTCCCACACCGCCCCGGCGGCGGGGGAGCCGCAATCCGGCATGCGCCGCGAGCTGATCGACGGGTTCGCCGCTCTCGCGCGGAACGGAAGCCTCCGGCGCGCCACCCTGGCCTCGATGATCTCCTACGCGGGGCTCGCGATGCTGGTGGTCTCCGCCCCGCTGCTCGGCGCGGACCTGCTCGGCGATCCCGGGTACGGCGCGCTGCTGCTGTCCTTGCTGGCCGCCGCCGCGCTGGTGGCGAACGCGGTGCTCGCCAGGTTCCCCGCCACCCGTCCCGACATCGTCGTACCGGTGAGCGCCCTGGTCATCGGGGCGGGCCTGGCGCTGGCCGCCTTCGCGGGGACGTTCGCGTGGGCGGTCCTGGCCGTGGCGCTCGTGGGGGTGGGCGAGGGGCCGCAACTCACCGCCCTCTTCGCGGTACGGCACCGCGAGGCACCGTCCCGCCTGCGCACCCAGGTGTTCACCACCGGGGCCAGCCTGAAGATCACCTCGTTCGCGCTCGGTTCGGCGGCGGCGGGACCGCTGGCCGGCCACTCCCCCACGGCCGCGCTCCTGGTGGGCGCCGCCGTCCAGCTCACCGCCGCCGCGGCCTTCGTCCTCTCGTACCGCCCGGCCAGGCGGGTGGACGGCCCAGGCTCGCCGTCCGCTGTCGTGAGACAGTCGTCCTAGGGCACGACGCCCAGGTCACCGTACGCGCCGAGCAGCAGCGCACCGCGGCGGAGGGAAGCTCACCGTGACGCCGTCATCTCGTGGCGGGGCCAGGTCGCGGGGTCACGGCGTGGTCAGCGGGATGACCCTTCGGAACTTGCCGCCGGCCGACCGCTCGGGCGGCTCCTCAGCGCGTTCGAGCGTGACGTGGTCGGCCTTGTGCGCGGTCAGCAGCTGAGTGATCTCGTCGTGCACCGTCCGCCACACGTGATCCGGGTCGGCGCCGTCCGCGGATCTCAGGCGCACGCGCAGCGCGGTGGGCGCGGTCTGGACGAGCTGGAACTGCTGGATGCCGGGAACCCGGTCCAGCAGGGTGCCGAAGGCCATGGGAGAGATGCCGACGGGCTCGCCCCGTTCGGTGGGGAAGGCGAGCATCTCAGCCGCGCGGCCCCGCACCTGGACGGCGGGTAGCGGACTGCCGCACGGGCAGGCGTCGGGACGCAGCAGGACGTTGTCGCCCAGGTTGTAGCGCAGGATGGGCTGGACCTGATTGGCGAGGTTGCTCAACAGAACGGTCTGCGACGGCTGACCTGGCGGGACGGGCCGAAGGTCGGCGTCGACCGGCTCCAGCAGGGCCCAGTCGCTGTTGACGTGCAGCCAGTTGTGCGCGCAGCCGTACGCGAGGAAGCCGCACTCGGTGGCGGCGTAGGCGGAGCGGACCTGGGCGTGGAAGGCGCCGGCGATGCGGGCGCGGTTCTCCGCCGTCAGCGCCTCACCGCCGGCGATGACCATCCCTGGGTGGATGCGCAGGCGGCCGGCTTCCTGTTCTCTTGCCAGCAGTCCGAGCATGCTCGAGAAGCCGGTGAGGGAGCTCGGGTTGTACCGGTTGAGCTGCGCGGCCAGCTCGGGCAGCGGCTGGTGGATCGAGAACTCCCGCACCAGCCAGCTGAGCCGTGGGTGGTCCCGGCGGAACCGTGCCGCTCCGGCGACGGTGGCGAAGTGGCCGCCGGGCGCGGAGACGATCGCGGTACGGCCGGCGCCGCGCAGGAGGCGGATGACGTCGCCGATTCCCAGCCCGGTGCGGGCGCGCTGTCCGACGGCGTTGCCCACGGCCAGGCTCCGCTCGTCCTGGAGGAAGATGCCGCGCAGGCCGCTGGTGCCGGACGTGGTGGCCACGAGATAGCGCCCCTCGAACCGCTCGCCCACGAGCGTGGGGTCGGCCACGAACGCCTGGGCCTTCTCGAGGGTCACCGTGCGGTCGGTGACCCAGTCGTCGAAGCGGTCCATCAGCGTCTTCTTGTCGGTGACCGGGAGCAACGCCGGGTCGTCCACCTCCTCCGGCAGGTCCCGGTACACCTCGCGGAAGTAGGGTGAGTGAGCGCGAGCGTAGGCCACGATCTCGGCCAACCGGGCGCGTTGCCGCCGGGCGATGGCCGCGGGGCCTTCCCGCAGGGCACGGCGTGCGTCGCGGGTGAAGTGCCGCTGGTTTTCCGTCATGCCGGGCTGTTCCTTCCTCCGATGGGCGGACGTCGGCCCGCCTCAGGGCTGGGTCGCGCCCCCGTCGATGACTCGATCGATGGGTCGCCGAACGCGCCCGCGAGCACGCTCGTGACAGCACGCTCGCCGGACGCGCTCGTCATGAGCGCGTGTGGCCGCGCGCGTCACGCACCGCCGGGGTCCGGCCGTACCGACAGCAGGCCGCGCATGGCGATGTCGAGGCCGTGCCGCGCGGCCTCCCACAGCTCGTCCTGCGACCGGCCGAGCTCGACGCTCGCCAGACTCGCCTGCTGGATGGCGCCGATCAGGGATCCGGTCATCGCCGCCGCGGTGATCGGATCCAACCGGCCGGGAAACGCCTTCAACAGCTCGCCGGCGATGCGCCGCTGCAGATCCACCATCAGGTACAGCCCCTTGGCCTGCAGCGCCGGCGTCGTCATCAGCAGGCGGGAGGCCGCCGACAGCTCCTCCGGTTCCTTGTGCGGCACGACGGGCCGGCGGAGGGCGGCGTACTCCTGGACCATCCTGGCCAGCAGCTCGCCGGGCCCCTCCTGCGGGCGCCGTTCCGCGAGCACCCCGAGCAGCAAGTCGGCGATGTGCTCCGTGTCGGCGAAGACCACCTCGTCCTTGCTGCGGAAGTAGTTGAAGAACGTCTTGGGGTCGACATCCGCCGCCACGGCGATCTGCGCCACCGTGGTCTGCTCGTACCCCTGCTCGGCGAACAACCTCATGGCCGCGGTGACGATCCGCTGCCTGGTCAGCCGCTTCTTGCGGTCGCGACGCGACTCCTCCATGGATCGAACATACACCCTCTAGAATTTTCCACAAACTGGAAATTTATGCTCCGGCGCGATGGGAGCGCTCCCAAGGATCATTATGGACCTTTCATCGCCGATCATCCGGTTTCACCAGGCCACATCCCCATGCGGGTAACGGTTCCGTTTCGTCGTATTGACGTTCCAGCCCCGCTCGGCCACCCTTCGTGGGAGCGCTCCCACAGATGTCCGTCGCGGTTCCACCGGTCGGGGACGAGGCCGTGACCACCCGAGAAGGGGTCCAGAATGATGACCATCCAGCGCCGCGCCAGCCTGGCCGCCGCCCTGACCGCGACCGCCCTGGCGCTCGCCGCCTGCGGCTCGGGCGCGACCGACACCCCGGCCTCCGGCGCCCCCGCCGCCTCAGGAGCGGCCGCTCCCGTCACCGTCAGGGTCCAGGTGTTCGGCGGCGGCGAGAACTTCGGTTACAAGAACGCCGTCGCCGCGTGGAACGCCGAGCACAAGGACGTCCAGATCAAGCTGGAGGTCCTCACCGACCAGTTCGAGCAGGTCTACTGGCCGCAGATGATCCAGTGGCTGCAGGCAGGCAAGGGCGCGGGCGACGTCGTCGGCATCGACGAGGGCGGCATGGGCCTGGCCAAGGCACACCCCGAGTGGTGGGCCGACCTGGGCGAGCAGGGCCTGTCGGGCCGCCAGGCCGACTACCCGGCGTGGAAGTGGCAGAACGGTGTCACCGCCGACGGCAAGGTGTTCGCTCTCGGCACCGACATCGGCGGCATGAGCATCTGCTACAACAGGACGCTGTTCGAGCAGGCGGGCCTGCCCACCGAGCGCGACAAGGTGAGCGCCCTGTGGCCGACATGGGACGACTTCCTCAAGGTCGGCCAGCGGTTCCAGGCCGAGGTGAAGGACGCCAGGTTCACCGACGGCACCAACACCCTCTACAACGTGGTGCTGGTCCAGGAGGCGGCCAAGAACGGCAACGTCTCCTACTTCGACACTTCCAACGCGCTCGTCGTCGACAAGAACCCCGCGGTGAAGACCGCCTTCGAGTTCGCCCAGAAGATGACCGCCCTCGGCCTGACCGCCAAGCTGCGCAACTTCACCGAGGAGTGGGCGACCGGCACCAAGAAGAACGCCTTCGCCACCGTCGGCTGCCCGTCGTGGATGCTGGGCGTCGTCAGCGGCAACGCGGGCGAGCAGGCCAAGGGCCAGTGGGACGTCGCGGCCGTGCCGGGCGGTGGCGGAAACTGGGGCGGCTCGTGGCTGGCCGTACCGAAGCAGTCGGCGCATCCGAAGGAGGCGGCGCGGGTCGCCGACTACCTGACCGGCGCCAAGGTGCAGGCGAGCGTCTTCGCCGACTTCGGCAACATGCCGAGCAACATCAAGGCCCAGCAGGACCCGGCGGTGACCGGCGCCAGGAACGCCTTCTTCAGCGACGCCCCGATCGGCGACATCTTCGCCAAGTCGGCGGCCTCGTTGCAGCCGGTGTTCCTCGGGGTGAAGCACACGCAGGTGAAGAACGCCATCGAGTCGGTGGTGCAGGGCATGGACGACGGCTCGGTCGCCCGGGACAAGGCCTGGCAGCAGCTCGTGGACGACGCGGTGAAGGCCGCGGGCTGAGCCCCCCAGCACCCCCACAGCGCCGGCCCGCCGCCGCGCGATGTCGCCGGCGGGCCGGCCGCCCGTCCCCGACGCGAGAGGTCTCCATGAGCCTTCACCTGGAAAAGGCGCCCCTGGTGGTCGCCGCGCCACCGCCGCCGCCGGGCGGCCGGCGGTGGCGCTCGGTCCTGGACATCAGGGCCATGCCGTACGTCCTGATCTCCCCCTACTTCGTGCTCTTCGCGGTCTTCGGACTGTTCCCGCTGGCGTTCACGCTGTGGTACTCGCTCTACGACTACGACCTGGCGGGCACAACCGCGTGGGCGGGCCTGGGCAACTACGCCCAGCTGCTGGCCGACGAGGACTTCTGGAACGCGGTCGGCAACACCGTCGGGATCTTCCTGCTGGCCACGATCCCGCAGCTGCTGCTCGCGCTGCTGCTGGCCAACGCGCTCAACAAGCGGCTGCGGCTGCGGCTGGCGATCAGGATGAGCGTGCTGCTGCCGCTTGTCACCTCGGTGGTGGCGGTCGCCGTGGTGTTCACCCAGCTGTACGCCAGGGACTGGGGCCTGGTGAACTGGGCGCTGAGCTGGTTCGGCGTCGAGCCGGTCGACTGGCGCGCCGAACGGCTGCCGTCCTGGCTGGCGATCGCCACCATGGTCGACTGGCGCTGGACCGGGTACAACGCGATCATCTTCCTGGCCGGCATGCAGACCATCCCGCGCGATCTGTACGAGGCGGCGGCGATCGACGGGGCTTCGCGGCGCAGGCAGTTCTGGCAGATCACGCTGCCGATGCTGCGCCCGACGCTGATCTTCGTCGTGCTGAACTCGACGATCGGCGGTCTCACCCTGTTCGCCGAGCCCACCACCTTCTACAACGGAAACGTGGACGGCGGCTCGCAGGGGCAGTTCCAGACGGTGGCGATGTTCATCGTCAAGCAGGGCTTCAGGGAGTTCGACTACGGCTACGCCGCCGCGGCGGCCTGGCTGCTGTTCCTGCTCATCCTGCTCGGCGCCCTGGTCAACTTCCTGTTCGTCCGCCGTATCGGAGGGACCGGATGACCGGCTCGGCGACGATGTGGAAGGCCACCGTCATGACCAGGGTCATGCTGGCCGTGGCGATCACGCTGTCGGCCTTCCCGCTCTACTGGATGCTCGTCATCGCCTCGCGGACCAACGACGACGCCGTGGACGTCCCGCCGCCGTTCCTGCCCGGCGGCAACCTGGGCGAGAACATCGCGGCGGTGCTGGCCAACGAGGACGCCCACTTCCTGACGGGGTTGGCCAACTCCTTCGTCGTGGCCTCGGTCGTGACGGTGTCGGTGGTGCTGATCTCGACGCTGGCCGGCTTCTCCTTCTCGCGGCTGCGTTTCCGCGGCAGGCGGCTGCTGCTGCTGACGATCCTGCTGACGATGATGGTGCCGCTGCAGCAGATGGGCGTCGTGCCGCTCTACCGGCTCATGGTGGAGCTGGAGTGGACGGGCACGCTGACGGCGGTGATCCTGCCGTACCTGCTCAACGGCTTCGGCGTGTTCCTGATGACGCAGTACACCGAGCAGGCGGTGCCCCACGAGCTGGTCGAGGCGGCCAGGGTGGACGGCGCCTCGACGATGCGGATCTGGTGGAACGTCGTGCTGCCCGCCGTACGGCCGGGCATGGCCGTGCTCGGCATCAACACCTTCATGCTGCTGTGGAACGACTACATGTGGCCGATGATCGTGCTGACGCCGGACAACCCGACCGTGCAGATCGCCATCCAGGCGCTCAACGAGCGGTTCTCCACGAACTATGTGCTGATCTTCGCGGGGACCGCGCTGTCCGTCATTCCGCTCATCATCGTGTTCATCGCGTTCGGCCGGCAGATCGTCGGCGGCATCATGGAAGGTGCGGTCAAGGCGTGACAACCCGACAGGACCGGCTCGACAACCGGCTGCTGTTCCCCACCGGCTTCGCGTGGGGCGCGGCGACCTCGGCGTACCAGATCGAGGGGGCGGTCGGCGAGGACGGGCGCGGCCAGTCCATCTGGGACGTGTTCACCAGGAAGCCCGGCCGGGTGCTCGGCGGCGACGACGCCGACGTGGCCGTCGACCACTACCACCGCTACCGCGGCGACGTGGCGCTGATGGCGGAGCTGGGGCTGCGCGCCTACCGCTTCTCGGTCTCGTGGCCGCGGGTGCGGCCCGACGGGACGGGCCCGATCAACCAGCGGGGGCTCGACTTCTACCGGCGCCTGGTGGACGAGCTGCTCGGCCACGGGATCGACCCGTGGGTGACGCTCTACCACTGGGACCTGCCGCAGCCGCTGGAGGACAGGGGCGGCTGGCCGCAGCGGGACACCGCCTACCGTTTCGCCGAGTACGCCGCAGCGGTCCACGAGGCGCTGGGCGACCGGGTGCGCCACTGGGCGACGGTCAACGAGCCGTGGTGCGCGGCCTTCCTCGGGTACGCCTCGGGCGAGCACGCGCCCGGACGGCGTGAGCCGGTGAGCGCGGTCCGGGCCGCGCACCACCTGAACCTGGCGCACGGCCTGGCGGCGCGGGTGCTCAGGACCGCGGGCAACAGGGTGGGCGGGTGCGTGAACCTGTACGCGGTCTCGCCCGCCACCGACAGCGCGGCCGACCTCGACGCGGCGCGCCGCGTCGACGGGCTGCAGAACAGGTTCTTCCTCGACGCGCTGCTGAAGGGCGGCTACCCGGCCGACGTGCTGGCGGACCTGGAGCCCGTCACCGACATGGCGTTCGTGGAGGACGGCGACGCGCGGACCGTCGCCGCCCCGATCGACATGCTGCTGGTCAACTACTACAGCCGTTTCACCGTCTCCGGCGCCCCCGGTGGTCCCGCCTCCGCCGCGGCGGCGCCGACCGCGGCGGCCTCCCCCTGGGTGGGCAGCGAGCACGTCTCGTTCGTCAGCGGGGGCCGGCCCGTCACGGCGATGGGCTGGGAGATCGACGACGGCGGCCTGAGGGAGGTCCTGGCGCGGGTGGCGGCCGACTACCCCCGCCTGCCGCTGGTCGTCTCGGAGAACGGCGCGGCCTTCGACGACGTGCTGTCGGGCGGCCGGGTCCGCGACGGCGACCGGGTCGCCTTCCTCGAGGCCCACCTGCGCGCCTGCAGGGCGGCGATCGACGAGGGGGTGCCGCTGGAGGGCTACTTCGCCTGGTCGCTGATGGACAACTTCGAGTGGGCCTGGGGGTACGGCAAGCGCTTCGGGCTCCTGCACGTCGACTTCGCCACCCAGCGCAGAACCCCCAAGGACAGCGCGCTGTGGTACGCCGAGACCATCCGGCACAATAGCTGAATGGCCATGAACCGACCGACGCTCGAAGCGGTCGCCGCGCGCGCCGGGGTCGGCAGGGGCACCGTGTCCCGCGTCGTCAACGGCTCACCGAAGGTGAGCACGAAGGCCAGGGACGCGGTGCTGAAGGCCATCGAGGAGCTCGGTTACGTGCCCAACAGGGCGGCCAGGGCGCTGGTCACGCGGCGCACCGACACGGTGGCGCTGGTGGTGTCGGAGTCCGAGCAGCGGATCTTCGACGAGCCGTACTTCGCGGGCATCATCCGCGGCATCGGCTCGGCGCTGGCCGAGACGGGGCTGCAGCTCATCCTGGCGATGGCGCAGTCGCCGGAGGAGCACGAGCGCCTGGAGCACTACCTGACGGGGCAGCACGTCGACGGCGTGCTGCTGCTGTCGCTGCACGGCGAGGACCCGCTGCCGGGCAGGCTGGAGGCGATGGGCGTGCCGACCGTCCTCGGCGGGCGGCCGGTCGGGCTGGACGCCTTCAGCTACGTCGACGTCGACAACAGGGCGGGGGCGCGGCAGGCGGTCAAGCACCTGCTGGCCGCCGGCCGGTCCAGGGTCGCCACGATCGCGGGCCCGCAGGACATGGGCGTGGGCGTCGACCGGCTCGCCGGCTACCGCGACGCCCTGCTGGCCTCGGGCATGGGCGAGCTGGTCGCCTTCGGCGACTTCTCCGAGGAGAGCGGCGAGCAGGCGATGCGCGAGCTGCTGGCCGCCCATCCCGGGCTCGACGCGGTGTTCGCCGCCTCCGACCTGATGGCGACGGGCGCGATGCGGGCGCTGAAGGCCGCGGGCCGCTCGATCCCCGGCGACGTGGCCGTGGTCGGGTTCGAGGACTCCAAGGTGGCGCTGCACACCGACCCGCCGCTGACCACCGTCCACCAGCCGACGGAGCTGATGGGCCGGCAGATGGCGCACCTGCTGGTGGCCAGGATCAACGGTGAGGAACTGCGCCAGCCCGTGCTCATCCTCGACACCCATCTGGTGCTGCGCGGCAGCGCCTGAGCGCCGGACCGCTCCTCTGTATCCTTTGCCGGTCGAAAGGATCCCCCTGTGCCCATATTGTCCGGTGCCGGCTACACCGCCGAGATCAGCACCCTCGGCGCCGCCGTTCGCGGCCTGCGTCTCGGCGCGCGCGAGTTGCTCACCAGCTGGCCCGAAGGCGGGCCCGTCCCCTACTACGCGGGCACGCTGCTGGCGCCGTGGCCCAACAGGGTGGGCGACGCCACCTACACGTTCGCGGGCACCCGCTACGAGCTTCCGGTGAACGAGCCCGAGCGCGGCCACGCGCTGCACGGCCTGGTCCACGCGGCCGAGTGGCGGGTGACGGAGCAGGGGCCGTCGTCGGTACGGCTGGCGTACACGCTCGAGCCCTCGCCCGGCTATCCCTTCACCCTGTCCTTCGAGGTCGTCCACGCGCTGGGCGACGACGGCCTGACGACGACGGTGACCTGCGAGAACACCGGCGAGCGCGCCGCGCCCTACGGCTGCGGCCCGCACCCGTGGCTGCTCGGCGAGCGGCTGCGGGTGCCCGCCGCGAAGGTGCTGCTGGCCGACGAGCGGCTGCTCCCCCGCTCGCTGGAGGACGTGGCCGGCACGCCGTACGACTTCAGGCAGGCTCGCGACCTCGGCGGCACCCGCGTCGACCACACCTTCACCGGGCTGTCGGCGGGTGAGGTCCTGGTCGATGACATCAGGGTGAGCTGGGACCCGGCGGTGCTGCCGTGGGTGCAGGTCTGCACCGGCAGGCACCTCGGCTACGTCGGCGTGGCGGTCGAGCCGATGACCTGTCCGCCCGACGCGTTCGGCTCCGGCAGCGACCTCGTCGTGCTGGAGCCGGGCGGCCGGCACGAGGCCGCGTGGACGATCGGGGTCCGCTGATGGAGAGTAGGACCAAGCGCAGGTTGACCGCGCGGGAGCTGTCCCTGCTCGCCCATCGGGCGGTCGGCGCGCACGTGAGCGAGGCGGTGGAGCTGGCCGACGGCTTCGCCAACGCGGTGTGGCGGCTGCGGCTCGACGACGGCCGCCACGTCGTGCTGAAGCTGTCGCCGTCGCCCGAGCTGGAGCAGCTCACCTACGAGCGCGACCTGCTGCGCATGGAGGCGGCCGCCTACCCGCTGGCGGCGTCGGCGGGCGTGCCGGTGGCGGCGCTGCTGAAGGCGGGTTTCGACGATCCGGTGCTCGGCGGCGACTACCTGGTGCTGTCCGCGCTCGACGGCACGCCATGGAACCAGGTGGCCCTCGACGGGCAGGCCACCGCTGCGCTCCGTCACGAGCTGGGTGGTCACCTGGCGCGGCTCAACTCCGTCACGGGCGAGGTGTTCGGCTATCCGCACAGCGGGCTGACCGGCTCGACGTGGCGCGAGGCGTACCTGCGGATGGCCGGGGCGCTGCTGGACGACGCGCTGCGCTATCCGGCCACCCCGCTCCCCCGTCCGGTCGCCGAGCTGCGGGCGCTGCTGGAGGGCGCGTCGGACGTGCTCGACGAGGTGGCCACGCCGCACCTGGTGCACTTCGACGTGTGGACCGGCAACGTCTTCCTCGACCTGTCCGGGCGGCCGCGCATCCAGGCGATCATCGACCACGAGCGCGCCTTCTGGGGCGACCCGCTGGCCGAGCTCATCACGCCGACGCTCTTCGGCGAGATCGACGAGGACGATCCGCTGCTGGCCGGCTACCGCGCGGTGCGCCCGCTGGAGCTGTCGGCGGGGGCGCACCGGCGGCTCGACCTCTATCGCGCCTACCTCTACCTGATCCTGCTGGTGGAGAACGGCCCCCGGCAGTACCCGGAGGCCGACTACGCTCCCTTGCGCGACCTGGCGACGGCCTCGCTGATCAGGGTCCTCGACCGGCTCTAGTGCCGGTGGCCCTCCTCGCCGTGCTCGGGCTCGGCGGAGTTGGCCACCGCCTCGTAGCCCTGGCCGGTCCCGGCGGTCAGCGCCTTCGCCCTGGCCGCCTGCTCGGCGAACCGGCAGGTCGAGGCGCCGGTGACGGTGTTGGGCGCGCCGAGGTCGTCGGGCCCGGCAGCCGCGCAGGCCAGCGCGCCCTTGACGGTGGTGCCCGCCATGATCGCGCCGGTGGTGCCGTTCAGGACGGCGGCGCCGCGGATGGTGGCGCCCACGACGGTGAGCGCGCCGCCCGTGACGGTGAGCGCGCCGGCGACCTCGCCGTCCAGGACGTGGACCTCGGCGGCGTTCGAGGCGGTGAGGGCGCCGTCGACCGTGCCGCCCCTCATCACCAGCGAGGCGCCCTGCCGTACGGTCACCGGGCCGGTGACGTCGGCGCCGGTGAGGCAGGTCACGCCCTCGCGCACGGTCAGGGGTCCCCTGTGGGTGCCGGTGAGGGTGGTCGTGCAGGCGGGCGGCGGGGCGATCGTGGTCACGGTGAACGCGCGCTCCCGGCCGTGGTTGCCTGCGGCGTCGATCGAGCGGTACTCGATCGTGTGGCGGCCGCGGGGCAGCCTGCCGTACACGAGGTGGTCGATGGTGGTGCCGGTCTCGGTGAAGGTCCACGGCAGCTCGGAGGATGTCGGCCAGCCGAAGTAGTTGAACCAGCCGTCGCCGTCCACGCGCGACTCCGAGACGATGTGGCCGCCGTTGTCGTCGGCGCCGGTCAGCTTCATGGAGAAGGGTCCGTTGAAGATGTAGGTGTCCTTGTCCGGCTTCAGCAGCGGCTGCGACAGCTCGTAGCCGGTGGTGGGGGCGACGGCGTCGACCTTCCAGGTGAGGGTCTGGCCGCCGAGGGTGGCGGTGAGCGTGTGGGTGCCCGTGGTCAGGCCCTTGAGCGCCACCTCCGTGCCGGTGGCGACCTGCCTGCCGTCCAGTGCCCAGGTCACGGCCGGGACGGCGGTCGCGGGATGGGTGGTCTCGACGCGGACGACGTCGCCGCCGCCGACGGGCCGGTCGGTGGGGGTGGAGGAGACGATGGCGGGCGTGACGCCGTCGGGCGGGGTGGTGATCGCGGTGTCGACCGTCCAGGTACGGCTGCCGGTCATGGCGGCGCGGATCGCCGGGTCCCTGACGAAGCCAGTCGGGTCGGTGACGGTGGCCTTCACGGTGTGCGTGCCGGGGGTGAGGCCGAGCGTGCGCAGGTCGAGGCTGTCGACGTCGCCCGGCAGGTCCTTGCCGTCGACGTTCCACGTGGTGACCAGGCCGTGGCTGACGGGGTGCATCGGCTCGACCCACAGCACCCGGTCGGCGCCGACGGGGGCGGCCGTGGGGGTGGAGTCCTGGACCAGGTCGGTCTTGGCGGTGATGCGCCGGACCATGACCTCGCGGCTGACCTGGTCGAAGTAGTAGCCGAGGGTCTTCATCATGGAGTGCCTGCTGGGCCGCCACACGCCCGTGGTCGCGTACAGGCCGCCCTCGTAGCGGCCGATCGGGCCGCCGGACTCGCTGTCGTCGCCCAGCCAGCGCCACCACTTGCGCCGCTGGTCCTTCATCTGCTGCTCGGTGAGCAGGGTGTGGTGGGCGCTGCCCGGCTCGCCGCCGGTGTAGGCGCCGCCGGGGACGCCGCGCTGGTAGTAGTCGTACTCGTCCTGCAGGCCGCCCAGTGAGTGGCCCAGCTCGTGCGGGCTGATCAGCGCGGACATCGCGTTGCTGCCGGAGGCGGTGGCGTAGGAGCCGCCCGCGCCGCCGTAGGTGCCGCTGTTGGCCAGCGCCATGATCTGCCGGTTGGTGGAGGTGGTGCCGGTGACCAGGTCGGCGTAGCGGGTGGCGGCGGCGTTGTTCATCGTGATGAGGCGTTGCACGCTCGCGGGGTTGCAGCCGCCCCAGAAGCCCATGCTCAGCGGCGTGTTCTTCCTCGGGGAGGACAGGTCGGGGTCGCAGCTGACGCCCGACTCGCCCGAGACGATGTCCACGCGGTAGACGTTGATGTAGGTCCGGTAGGACTTGAACGGTTCGATGGACCACATCACGTTGAGGTGCCGGTCGACGTCGGTCCTGAAGGCCGCCTGCTCGCTCGCGGTGTAGCCGTCACCCATGATGATCAGGTTGAACCGCTTGGCGGGCGGGCCCGTCACCTGGACCGGCGTGACCGTGGCGCTGCCTGGCTCGGCAAGGGCAGGAAGCGGGACCAGCCACACGAGAGCCAGCACCGCTGCAACGAATATCCGCATGCCCCGAAATATCAGCCCACACCGGGGTCACCGGGACATCCCATATCTGGATAACTCCAGTGTTATGGTCCGGAAATGCAGTTGGAGCTGAGGCATCTGAGGGTGCTGCGGGCCATCGCCGACCAGGGCAGCGTCACCAGGGCCGCGGCGTCGCTCGGGGTCTCACAGCCGGCGCTGACCGCCCAGCTGCGCCGCATCGAGCAGGCGCTCGGCGGCCCGGTCTTCGAACGCGACCACACCGGCGTCTCGCTGACCGCCTTCGGGGAGTTCGTGCTGGCCAGGGCACGCTCCGTCATCGCCGGCATGGACGACCTGCTGCAGGCGCGCCCGCCCGCGCATCCGGTGGTGCGCGTCGGCAGCTTCGAGAACCCGATCGTCGTCACCCTGCTGGAGAGCCTGTCGAGGACGCTGCCGGACTCGCGCATCACGCTGCAGACCGAGCACTTCGTCAGGGTGCTGGTGGACATGGTGGCCAACGACCGGCTGGACGTGGCGCTCGTGGCCGACTACCCGGGGCACGCGCTGCGGGCGCACGCCTCGCTGGGGCTCGGCGTGGTCGCGGTCGAACCGGTCTTCGTCGCGCTGTCGTCGGGCCATCCGCTGGCCGGCCGTACCGAGGTGGACCTGGCGGAGCTGGCGGGCGAGCAGTGGGTGCTGCCGCCCTCGGACGGGATGGGCTGGCCCGAGCACCTGCTGGAGGCGTGCACGGCGGCGGGGTTCTCGCCGCGGGCGCGCTACCAGATGGTCGAGGCGGGGGTGCGGCGGGAGCTGGTCGGCGCGGGACACGCGGTCTCGGCCTGCCAGGCGCTCTACGACGCCGGGCCCGCGGTGACCGTGCTGCCGCTGAGGGGCAACCCGCTGTGGATGCGGCACGTGCTGCTGTGGCGCAGCGCGGGTCCCGTCGCCGCGCAGTCGGCGAGCGTGCTGGCCGCGGCCGTGGCGGCGCATCGCGCCGTGGCCGCGCGCAGCGTGCCGTACCGGGCGTGGACCACCCGGTACGGCACGCCGCCCGACTTCGCCTGACCGGCCACTCTTGCGCCCGGACAGATTTCAACGCATGCTGAATTCATGCGCTGTGTGATAGCAGGCGGCGGCCCCGCGGGCGCGATGCTCGCCCTGCTGCTCGCCCGAGCCGGCGTCGAGGTGACGCTGCTGGAGAAACACGCCGACTTCCTGCGCGACTTCCGGGGGGACACCATCCACCCGTCGACGCTGCGGGTGCTGGACGAGATCGGCCTGGCCGAGGCCTTCCACCGGATACCGCACCGCAAGGCGTACGGGCTGACGCTGGTGACCGACACGGGAGCCAGCCGGCTGGCCGACCTGCGCGGGCTGCGCGGGGGCTACGACTACATCGCCTTCGTTCCGCAGTGGGACTTCCTCAACCTCCTCACCGCCGAGGCCGCGAAGTACCCCTCGTTCCGGCTGCTCATGAACGCCGAGGCGAACGGCCTGATCCGCGACGGCGGCACGGTCCGCGGCCTGCGCTACCACGACAAGGACGGCGAGCACGAGCTGCGCGCCGACCTGACGGTGGCCGCCGACGGGCGCGGCTCGACCCTGCGTGTGGCGGCCGGGCTGGCGCCGGTGGAGATGGGCGCGCCCATGGACGTCGTCTGGTTCAGGATGCCGCGCGAGGACGGCGACCCGGGTGAGACGTTCCTGCGCGTCTCGACGGGCCGGCTCCTGGTCGCGATCAACAGGGAGACCTACTGGCAGCTCGGCTACGTCATCCCCAAGGGAGGGGCCGAGCGGCTGCGCGCCGCGGGCATCGAGGAGCTGCGCCACCACGTCGGCCGGCTGCTGCCGTTCCTGGCCGATCGGGTCACGCTGCTGGGAAGCTTCGACGACGTCAGCGTGCTCACCGTCGCGCTGAACCGGCTGCGCCGGTGGTACCGGCCGGGCTTCCTGTGCATCGGCGACGCGGCGCACGCGATGTCGCCGGTGTTCGGCGTGGGGATCAACCTGGCGGTGCAGGACGCGGTCGCCACGGCCAACCTCGTCCTGAAGCACGGCCCGTCCGCGGTGGGCGCGGTGCAGCGGCGCCGCATGTTCCCGACCGTGGTGACGCAGTTCGCCCAGCGGGTGGCGCAGAAGCGGCTCATCGCGCCCGCGCTGGAGGGATCGCTGCGGCTGACCCGGGTGCCCGAGCTGGCGCGGATCCCGGTGATCAACAGGTTGACCAGGACCTTCATCGGCAACGGCGTCCGTCCCGAACATGTGGCCTCCAGGTGACATGACACGCCGCACGCGCGCAGGTCCCTTCCGGCGGGCGTTCGCGGCGTCGGCCACGGGGAACCGGCGTCGCCGCGTTCTCACAACGTGGACGCCGAGCTCGGCGTGCGGGGGGCAGGTGGAATACCCTCATATGCCGTGAGCAACCTTGACGCCTGGCGCACTCTGACCGCGGCCCAGCAGCCCGACTGGCCCGACCGCAGCGAGCTCGAGAAGGTGGTCGCCGAGCTCGGCGGACTGCCTCCGCTCGTCTTCGCCGGCGAGTGCGACCAGCTGAAGGCCCAGCTGGCGGCCGTCGCCAGGGGCGAGGCGTTCGTCCTGCAGGGCGGCGACTGCGCCGAGACCTTCGCCGGGGCGACCGCCGACAACGTGCGCAACAAGCTCAAGACGCTGCTCCAGATGGCGATCGTGCTCACCTACGCCGCCAAGGTCCCCGTGGTCAAGATCGGCCGCCTGGCGGGGCAGTTCGCCAAGCCCCGTTCCAAGGGCACCGAGACCCGCGACGGCGTGGAGCTGCCCGCCTACCGCGGCGACATGGTCAACGGGTTCGAGTTCACCGCCGAGTCGCGCGAGCCCGACCCGTGGCGGCTGCTGCGCGCCTACCACTCCTCCGCCGTCACGCTCAACCTGGCCCGCGCCTTCACCAAGGGCGGTTACGCCGACCTGCGCCAGGTCCACGCCTGGAACCAGGACTTCGTGGCCGAGTCGCCCGCGGGGCGCCGCTACGAGCAGCTGGCCCGCGAGATCGACCAGGCGCTGGCGTTCATGCGGGCCTGCGGGGCCGACCCCGAGGAGTTCCACACGGTGGAGTTCTACTCCTCGCACGAGGCGCTCATCCTCGACTACGACAGGGCGCTCACCCGGGTCGACTCGCGCACCGGCCTGCCGTACGACGTGTCGGCGCACATGGTCTGGATCGGCGAGCGCACCCGCCAGCTCGACGGGGCGCACGTGGAGTTCTTCTCCCGCATCCGCAACCCCATCGGGGTGAAGCTGGGGCCGACGACGACGCCCGAGGAGGCGCTCGCGCTCATCGACAAGCTCAACCCGAAGAACGAGGCGGGCCGGCTGACGTTCATCACCCGGATGGGCGCCTCCAAGATCCGTGAGCACCTGCCACTGCTGGTGGAGAAGGTGAACGCATCGGGCGCGCAGGTGGCGTGGCTCTGCGACCCGATGCACGGCAACACCTTCGAGGCCCCGAGCGGTCACAAGACGCGGCGGCTCGACGACGTGCTGGACGAGGTGGCCGGTTTCTTCGAGGTGCACCGGGCGCTGGGCACCCACCCGGGCGGCATCCACATCGAGTTCACCGGCGACGACGTCACCGAGTGCGTGGGCGGCGGGCAGGAGATCGTCGAGGACGATCTGGCCCTGCGGTACGAGACGGCGTGCGACCCCCGCCTCAACCGGAGCCAGTCGCTGGACCTGGCCTTCCGTGTGGCGGAGCTGTACCGGTCGGTCTGACCCGCCTCAGCGCGCGACGCCCGCCTCCTTCCGGGGGCGGGCGTTCGGCGTCTCGCGGGTCCGTCCCGTGGGACCTCCGGGGCCTTCCTGTCGCTCGCGGTTCTGACCGCGCCAGCTCTCCCGACCCCCTCGCCGGGAGCGCCGGGGCGGCCCGGCAAGTGGCAAGTACGGCGGACGTGAAACCGAATCGTCTTCTATGATCGCCTGGAAATCATCGGATATCTCGGGAGACATCGTGGATGGTCAGCCGGCGCCTGAGGGAGTGGACCCCAACGTCCCCAACGTCGCGCGGATGTACGACTACTACCTCGGCGGCAAGAACAACTTCGCCGCCGACCGGGCGGCCGCCGACCAGATCCTCCAGCTGTTCCCCGACACCAGGCAGTCGGCCAGGGAGAACCGCGCCTTCCTCGGCCGGGCCGTCCGCCATCTGGTCGCCCAGGGCGTCGACCAGATCGTCGACCTCGGCTCGGGCCTGCCCACCCAGGGCAACACCCACGAGAGCGCGCCCGGCGCGACGGTCGTCTACGTCGACTACGACCCCGTCGTGTGCGCGCACGGCAGGGCGCTGCTGGCCGACGGCGCGAACGTGACCATGCTCCACGGGGACGTGCGGGAGCCGGACAAGATGCTCGTCGAGCTCGGCGAGCTGATCGACTTCACCCGCCCGGTGGCCTTCCTCATGCTCGCCGTCCTGCACTTCCTGCCCGACGCCGAGGCCCACCCTCTCGTCGGCGCCCTGCGCGAGGCCAGTGTGCCGGGCAGTCACCTGGTCATCAGCCACGCCATCGACGCCAAGCCGGACACCACGCCCGAGGCGCTGGAGGTCTACAAGCGGGCCACCGCCGCGCTCAACCTGCGGACCAGGGAGCAGATCGAGCGCTTCTTCGACGGCTACGAGCTGGTCGAGCCCGGCCTGGTCTTCCCCACCGACTGGCGCCCCGAGCACCCGCCGCTGGTCGGCGACAGCGCCGGATCGGTCGGCTACGCGGGCGTCGGCGTGCTGCGCTGACACGGCGGAGCCCCCTGCTCGGGCAGGGGGCTCCGGGGCGTCCGGCGTCAGTTCTGCTCGGGAGCGGCGCCCATCTCCTGCGCCAGCTCGGCCCTGATGGCGTCCATGTCAAGCGCCTTGACCTGCCCGATGAGGTCTTCGAGGGCCGGCGCGGGAAGGGCGCCCGGCTGGGCGAAGACGACGATGCCATCACGGATCGCCATGATCGTCGGGATGGAGGTGATCTCGAACCCCTCCGACAGCCCCGGCTGCGCCTCGGTGTCGATCTTGCCGAACGTCACGTCGGCGTGCCGCTCCGAGGCCTGCTCGAAGATCGGCCCGAAGGTACGGCACGGCCCGCACCACGCCGCCCAGAAGTCGAGCAGCACGATCCCCTTGTCGGCGATGTCGTTGAAGTTCTGGTCGGTTACTTCGATGGTCGCCACAAGTGGCTCCTCATATCGTCGTCATGCTTGCATCCGTTAGAACCTCAAGCATTACACGCTCATTCCCCCACCCGCAGCGCCACACCGACGCGGCGCCGGCCCGACACCGCGACGTGCGCGACGGCCCCGAGCAGCGCGACGGCGGTGATCCCTGCGCCCAGCAGCAGCGGGGTCGTCCAGGTGACGGCGTGGCCCACGGGCAGGCCGCCGGCGTATCCGCTCAGGTCCACGCCCGCGCCGAACAGGGCCGGGAAGGCGGTGCCGAGCAGGATCCCCGCCGGCGCGGCCGTCACCACGAGGGGGGCGACCTCGCCGAGCGTCACCGCCCGCGCCTGCCCGGCGGACATCCCCATCGTGGACAGGTAGGACAGGCCGCGCCGCCGTTCGGCGCCGCCCGACACGACGGTGACCCAGACGGCCAGCAGCGAGTAGAGGGCCAGCACGAGGGCCGACAGCCGGAAGGCCAGGGTGATCGTCCTGGTGAGCGGGGTCGACACGATCGCGGCCAGGTCGGCCTCGCGGGTGCCGGCCACCGCCCAGGCGCCGAGCGCCTTCTCCAGCGCGGCGGCCCGGATCCCCTCACCGAAGACGAACAGCTGGTTGGGGCGCAGCGCCGCCTTCGCCTCCGGCAGCACCGAGGTGGGCAGCACCAGCAGCTCACCGGCGGGATCCACGCCGGGGAAGCGCTCGAGGAAGCCGACGTGGTCGACGACGACGGGCGCGGTGTCGTCGCCCGACAGCACGACAGGTCTGGCGCGTGCCGTGCCCAGGCCCCTGGTGACCAGGACGGGCGCGCCGGTGCCCGCCTTGGAGCCGGCGGCGCGGTCGGCGGCGGCGACGGGCGCCGACACGGCGGGCGGGGCCGCGCCGAGGCGCCGGGCGTAGGCGGCGGTGTCCATGCGCAGGTAGGTGAAGGCGAGCATGCCGCCGGACAGGCGCCCCGCGCGCAGCTCGACGGGGATGACCTCACGCACGCCCGGCAGCCTGCGCACCTGCTCGACCTGCCGGGGCGTGATGGTGCCGTCGCCGACCGACACCTTGGCGTCGGCGCCAGTCCGCTGCCAGGCCGCGGCGCTCTGCCCCGCGGCCAGCGCGTCCAGGGTGAGCGCGCCGTAGACCGACATGGTGAGCGCGGGCACCAGGATCAGCGCGGGCAGCGTGGCGGCGGTCCTGGACCGGGCGGCCGCGGCGACCGCCAGGAACAGCACCGCGCGCCTGCTCCTGGCGGCGGCCATGGACAGCAGGCGCAGCAGGAACGGGTAACCCCACAGCAGGACGAGCGCGCAGGCGACCGCGACCGCGGTAGGCGCGGCCACCAGGAGCGGGTCGCCGCCCGCGCCTGGCCGGGCGGCCGTCACGCCCCGGCTGATCGCCAGGTAGCCGGCCGCCGCGGCCAGGACGACGACGAGGGCGTCGACGACGAGCCTGCGCGGCGTGAACGGCCTGGCGACGAGGTCGGCGCGGTGCTCGGTGAGCGGGCCGCGGTGGGCCAGCAGCAGGCGGCCGGTGCCGTACAGGACGGCGGCCAGCGCCAGCAGCGGCGCCGGCAGCAGGGACATCGCGCTGTCCAGGCCCGGCACCAGCCGCGACAGCCCGAAGCCGAGGAGCGCGCCGGGGACGACGGCCAGCAGGATCACCGTCGCGCCGATGGCCGTGAACTGGGCCGCCGAGGCGGCCCTGGCCCTGGCGGCCACCAGGCCGGCGGCGACACGGTCGAGCAGCAGGCCGAGCACCAGCGCCACCACCCCGAAGGCGACCGCGAACAGCCCCACGAGCTGCAGCCCCATGAGGGTCTGGGTGGTACCGAGCTTGCCGAGGAACTCGTCGGTCACCTGGGGCAGCCGGCTGTTCACCCGGTACGGCATGACCGGCGTCGACATACGGCGGGCGGCCGCCGTGAAGGCGTCGAGGCCGGGCCTGATCAGCGGAGCGCCCTCGATGGTGAAGGCCGACGGCCGCGCCGGGAACGCCCAGCGGTAGTTCATCCGCTCCCTGACCTGGCTGAGCACCGCGACCACCTGCCGGTCGGCCAGGCCCGTGACGACGAAGGAGGCCGCGTTGGCGCCGGGGTTGGGGATGTAGACGCGGCCCATCGAGGGGAACGCCGACCAGAACGGGTCGGCCGGGTCGATCGGCTCGTACAGCCCGGTGACCTCGATGAGGACCTCTCCCGCCGAGACGATCAGAGAGCCGACGTCGAGGCCCATCAGTTCGGTGACGTCCTTGGGCAGGCCGACCTCGACGGTGGTGACCCGGGGCCGGTCCAGCATGACGGCCACGGCCGGGTCCTGGCGCGGGTTGGGCATCGAGCCGGCGGTCAGCGGGTTGGGCCCGGTGGCCACCTTCGACGGGGGGACGCCCTTGACGTAGCGGACCCGCTGGGCGGCGCCGCTGTTCCACGCCAGGTCGACGAAGTTGTCGGCGCGTGGCTCGTGCCCGGCGTGGCCGGCGAGCCTGAGCCGGTTGGTGCTCACGCCGTAGGTGACCTCGCCGACGAGCGAGGCGAGCGCGGGCGGCATGGCCTTGCGGAGGGCGTCCGTACGCGCGGCCAGCGCCGCCGCGTCGGCGGGCCGTCCGCCGAGCGCGACCGACTGCGCGTCGACGCCGATCTCCAGCAGCTCGGGTCTGGTCTGGCCGACGGCCTGGTGCAGCGAGCGCTCGTAGGAGGCCTCGAACACCCTGGGCAGCGCGCCGCCCAGCAGCGTCATGCTGAGCACCAGCGCGCCGAGCAGCGCGGCGATCCCCCGGTGCAGCAGCGCCAGGCGCGCCGCCAGCCCGATGACGGTCATGCGTCCTCCCCGACGTGCCGGGCCCGCACCAGGCCACGGCGGCGCAGCGAGCCGGCGAGCGCGGCCACGATCGCGAACAGCGCCGCTGCGATGACCGCGAGCAGGAGCGCGGTGGCCGCCCACGGGATGTCCAGCCGTACCGGCGGGGTCACCGCCGTGACCTGCCCGGACAGCACCAGGTGCGGCACCACGACGGCCGCCGTGCCGCCGGCCAGCAGGGTGCCGCCCGCCAGGCCGAGCCCGATCAGGAACGTCTGCTCGACGGCCAGCAGCCCGAGCACCTGGCGGAAGCTGACCCCGAGCGCGTGCAGCAGTCCGAGCTCGGCCGCGCGTTCGCGGGCGGCGACGGCCGCGCTGACCGCGAAGCCGAGCCCCGCGAAGATCACCGCGGCGCCGAAACCGATCAGCAGGGCCCCCTGCAGGCCGCCCGCCAGCGGATCGTCGCGCAGCTCGGCGAAGACCGCCTGCCTGTCGACGACGTGGGAGCTCCAGCCGGGGTGGGCGGCCAGCGCCGCGACGGCGGCGCTGGGATCGCCGTCGCGGGTCGCCGCCCACCACTCGGTGACCCTGGGCGGGGCGGTGACGGTGAGCAGGTTCCTGTCGGCGAGCGTGGGCAGGTCCACGAGGACGCCCGCCTGGCCGACGGCCATGCCGGGCAGGCTGTCGACGACGGCCACCACGACGAGCCCCGAGGTGGTGGCGTCGAACGGCAGGAACAGCCGCATGCCGGGCGCCAGCTTCTCCTCGGCCGCCAGCTCGTCGGTGACGACGACGGGCAGCGGCTGGGGCAGCGTGGCCCTGCCGCCGACGGTGGCGCCGAAGACCCGCTCCGGCGGCAGGTCACGCGGTACGGCCAGCACCACCGCCCTGCCGCGTTCCGGCACGGCGTCGAGCCCGAACAGCGTCCCCTGCTCGGCGCGGACCGGCTTGGCGCTCCCCTCGCCGACGCCGCCGCCCTGGACCCGGCCGACCTGCTCGAACCCGGACCAGGCCAGGTCGCCGGGCAGCCGGACGTCGGCCGGGCCCGCGCGGAGGGCGCCGACCACGACGGGGGCGGGCGTCCGGCCGAAGGCGAATCCGCGCAGGGCCAGCGGGTAGGCGATCCTGCCCGAGCGGCCCGCGAGCGCGGCCAGGTCGGCCACCAGCGTCCGCTCGCCGCCCGTTCCTCCGTCGGCCAGCTCCAGCCGCCAGCGGACGCCGTCGGCGTCACTGACCAGGATCTCGGCCTCCAGCGGGGCCGGCGCCTCGGTGCGGACGAGCACGGACAGCTCGGCCGGCGTGCCGGGGATCGGCACCGAACCGAGCGCGGGCCGCCCGGCCCTGAGCGCCTTGGCGATGTCGGTCAGCGAGGTGGCCGACAGGTCCGCGCGCAGGTTCATGACGCGGTCGAGCCGGTCGGCGTCGAGCGCGAGCAGCTCGGCCGAGCCTGAGCCGATCGCCACCGAGTCGCGGACGGCCGGGCTGACGGCGCGCACGCCGGGCAGCGCGGCGTACAGCCTGCCCGCGCCGGGCCCGCCCACCTCGCCCTGCCCTGCGGCCGGGGAGATCCGCAGGTCGGCGCCCACCCGGTGGGCGGCCTGGTCGCGTTGCGACGACTCCCACGTGGTCGTGGTGATGATCGACAGCACCCCGATGGCCACGGCCATGGTCAGCAGCAGGGCGGGGCCGGCGTAGCGCAGGGGGCGGCGGCTGACCTGCCAGGCGCCGAGCGCGGGGGCCAGCGTGGCGCGCCGCGCGGTGAACGCCGCGACGAGCCTGGAGGTCCACGGCACCAGGCGCATGCCGAGCATGCCGCCGCTCAGCAGCGCCAGCGCGGGCCCGGTGACGAGCATCGGGTCGATCCCGAGCGCGCCCTGAGCCGCGGCGGTGACGGGCGAGCCGTACCTGGTCAGCTGCCAGACGGCCAGGCCCGCCACCACGAGCAGGGCGACGTCGCCGCCCGCCCTGGCCAGCACGCCCCTGCGCTCGCCGCGCCCGCGCGCCGCCTGCTCCTCGACGTAGGAACGGCGGGCGCTGCGCACCGCCGCGGCCGCCAGCAGCGCCGCTCCGGCCAGCGCCGCGGCCGCCGCGATCGCGAACGTGCCGGGTCCGGGCGCCGCCGGCACCCGGACGGCGCCCGCCTGGGCCCACAGCAGTCCGCTGACGCCGTTGAGCACGTGGGGCGCGGCGAAGGGGGCGACCACCACGCTCGGCAGCGCGATGAGCAGCGCCTCGGTCAGGCTCAGCGCCATCAGCCCGCCCATGCCCGCGCCGCGGGCGCGCAGCAGCGCCACCTCCATGCGGCGGCGCTCGGCCAGCATCCTGGCGGTGAGCATCAGCGAGTACCCCGCCAGGATCAGCAGCTGCAGCACCGGCACCAGCATCGTCGACTGGCCGACCAGGGCGCTGCGGTCGAGCTGGGCGAGGTAGCCCGACAGTTCCTCGCGCACCGTGCAGTCGGCGCACGCGGGCCTGGCCTTGAGCCGGTCGGGCAGCCGCGCGGCCGCCGCCGCGAGCGGGCCCAGGTCGGCGGTGGAGACCCCGGTCAGGTCGGGCGTGACGTGCCAGTAGCCGAGCACCTGGTCGGCGAACCGGTCCAGGAACGTCGTCCGGGGGACCATGAGGGCCTCGCCGAGGCGGGGATACGGCTCGCCCCGTACGGTGAACACGCCGGTGACCAGTACCTTCAGCGGCGGGTCCGTCTCGCGGCGCCGTAGCGTCAGCTCCTGGCCCGCCTCGACGCCCAGCCGCTGTGCCGTCTCCCGGGAGAGCGTCGCCCGCAGCGGCTCACCCGGTGCGGGCCACGCGCCGTCCACCAGCGTGGCGACGCTCTCGAGGTCGGAGCGGGTGCCGAACGCCAGCCGCTCGCCGTCCTCCCGCTCGTACGGGCCGGAGGTGATGGACGAGACCACTTGCGGGGCGAACCGGGGGAAGGACTCCGCCGCCTGGGCACGCACGGCGGCGTCGGCCTGGGGGAAGCTCGCGCGCCTGATCCACTGGGTGACCTCCGCCGAGGTGCCGGCCCGGTCGGCCCTTGTCACGCTCCATCGGACGCCGACGTCGACCACCGCGGAGATGGAGATCGACAGCGCCACCAGCGTCGTCGTGGCCAGCAGGATGGCCGCGAACGCCGTCAGTGGGAGCAGGGGCTCGCTGACCGCACGCTTGAGCACCCATGCCGTCCGGCCGCGCATCCGGCTTCCCCCTCGCATCCGTTCGGGAGAACATTCGCGGGACGAAACTCACATTCGCAAGAAATGCCCGGATTTCAACACAGAGTTGAGATCATCCCGAGATCAGCGCCTCCGACTGCCACAGGTCCCGGTAGTAGCCCGGTTCGCGGACGAGGTCGTCGTGGTGACCCCGCTGGACGATCCTGCCCTGCTCCAGCACCACGATCTCGTCCACCTGTTCCAGCCCCTTGAGCCGGTGGGTGACCAGCAGCGTCGTACGGCCGTGCGTCACGTCGAGCAGATCGCGCATCAGCTCGTCGGCGGTCACCTCGTCGAGCGCCTCGGCCGGCTCGTCCAGGAGCAGCACGGGCGGATCGTACAGCAGGGCCCTGGCCAGGGCCAGGCGCTGCAGCTGGCCGCCCGAGACGGTCCTGCCGTCCTCACCGAGCTCGGCGTCCCAGCCGACGCGCGCCACCCAGCGCTCCAGCCTGGCCCTGCGGACGGCCCGCTCCCGCTCCTCCTCGCTGCTGCCGGGCCCCGCCAGCCGGAGATTGTCGCGCAGCGTGGTCTGGAAGATGTAGGGGTCCTGGGTGAGCCCGGTCATCAGCGTCCTGACGTCGTCGGAGTCGAGGGCGGTGATGTCGACGCCGTTGACCCTGATCGTCCCCGACTCGGGCTCGACCAGGCGCATCAGCGCGGCGAGCAGGGTGCTCTTGCCGGCGCCGCTGGGGCCGACGAGGGCGACCCGCCTGCCCGGCGTCAGCGTCAGGCTCACCCCGTCGACCGCCGCCGCCCCGTTCGCCGAGCCGGCGCCGCGCCCGGCCGCGTGAGCCTCGGCGTCGGCCGGGTGCGCCGGCGCCCCTGCCGCCTGCGGCGCGGGGCGGGCGTGCCGGACGACCAGGTCGTCGATCTCGACCGTCAGCGGCCCGTCCGGCACGGGAGCGGGCGCCGCGGGCTCGGTGACGGCGGCCGGAACCGCCTCGACCTCCTTCAACCGGCGCAGCGCGGCCGCGATCCCGGCGTACCTCTCCCCCGCGGCGGCCAGCGGCAGCACCGGTTCGAAGGAGACCAGCGCCGTCAGCGCCAGGACGGCCGTCGCGACGGTGTCGGCCCCCGTCTTCTGGGCCAGCAGCACGATGGCGGCCACCGTCAGCCCCTGCACCAGCACGCCGGCGGCCAGCGCCGCCGCGTGGACGCGGGCCTGGCGGCGTTCGAGCGTGGACAGGTCGGCGTCGGCGGCCCCGGCGTCGGCCAGGGCCCGGTCCTCGGCGCCGTAGGCGGCCAGGTCGGCCGAGCCGTGCACCAGGTCGGCCACCCGGGCGGCCAGCGCGGCCCTCGCCGGGGCGATGCGCGCCGACCAGCGGCGGGCGGCCGCGACCGTCGCCGCGGGAAGCAGCACGCCGGCGACCGCCAGCCCCGCCAGCAGCACCAGCGCGGCGGCCGGGTGGACGACGAGCGCGATGGCGAAGGCGGCCAGCGCGGTGATGAGCGCGGCCGTCGCGGGCAGCAGGCAGCGCACCAGCAGGTCCTGCACGGCGTCGGTGTCGTCGACCATCCGGCTGAGCAGGTCGGCGCCGCCGTGCGCCGGCCGCTTGGGCGGGATGAGCGACTGGTAGAGGCGTTCGCGCGTGGCGGCCTGGGCGCGCAGCGCGACGTCGTGCCCGGTGAGGCGCTCGGCGTAGCGGAAGACGCCCTTGCTGGTGGCGAAGGCCCTTACCGCCACGATCGCCACGCTCAGCGCGGCCAGCGGCGGCTGCTCGGCGGCCCTGGTGATCATCCAGGCGGCCGAGGCGGTCAGCCCGATGCCGGCCAGCTCGGCGGCCGCGCCGGCGAGCACGGCCCAGAGCAGGCGGGGGCCCATCCGCCCGCCCTCGCCGGGTGCGGCGGCCCGCGGGTCCCGCTGCCGCGTGGTGGTCATCGCTCGTCTCCCGCCTGTGCCGTCCTGTCGTCCCTCGTGCCGCCCTCGGGTGGACGGCGCCCGCCCGGATCCCGCGCCGCGCGGGCGGAGGCGGCCGTGGCGGAGGGAACCGGGGCATGGGAGAGGGCGGGCGCACCGATGGCGGCGGGCGGCCGAGGGGCCGCGGTGTCGGAGACGACGCGGCCCTCCTGGATGCGGATCACCCGGTCGGCCAGCTCGATCATCGCAGGGCGGTGGGCGACGATCACGGCGGTGCGTTGCTCGCTCAGCTCGGCGGTGGCGGCCACCACGGCGGCCTCGCTGCGCCCGTCCAGCCGGGCGGTGGGCTCGTCGAGCAGCAGCACCGCGGTCCGCGGCCGGCAGAACGCGCGGGCGAGGGCGAGCCGCTGCCGCTGGCCCGCGGACAGGTTCGCGCCGCGCTCACCGACCTGCGTGTCGTAGCCGGCGGGCAGGGCGCTGACGAACTCGTCGGCGTGCGCGGCCCTGGCGGCCTGCCGTACCTGGTCGGGGGTGGCCGAGGGGGCGCCCAGGCGGATGTTGTCGGCGACGGAGGTGGCGAACAGGTGCGGCCGCTGGGGCACGAACGCCAGCCGGTCGCGCCACGCGGCCAGGTCGAGATCGCGCAGGTCGGTCCCGTCGACGAGCACGCGGCCCGCGGTGGGGCGGACGAAGCCGAGCAGGAGGTGGAGCAGCGTGCTCTTGCCGCCGCCGCTCTCGCCGACCAGCGCCACACGCTCGCCGGGGGTGATGACGAGGGAGACGTCCTCCAGCGCGGGGTCGTCGCGGCCGGGATAGCGGACGGTGACGTTCTCCAGGCGGATCTCCGGAGGCTCGCCACCGGTCCGCGCGGCGGCGGAGGCCGCCGGCGACGCGGGTGCCGCCTGGTCGGCGCTGTCGTCCAGGACGGCGAAGGCGGCGTCGGCCGCCGCGACTCCCTCCATCGAGGCGTGGAAGCGCGTCCCCATCATCCGCAGCGGCAGGTACGCCTCCGGCGCCAGCAGCAGCACCAGCAGCGCCGTCGTCAGGTCGAGGGAGCCGCCGAGCAGGCGCAGCCCGATCGGCACCGCGACCAGCGCCAGCGAGAGCGAGGCGCACAGCTCGAGCACCAGCGACGACAGGAAGGCCACCCGCAGCGTCCGCATGGTCGCCGACCGGTGCGCGTCGGCCACCTGCCGGATGACGCCTGCCTGGTGGCGGGCCCTGCCGAAGGCGCGCAGGGTGGGCAGGCCGCGCACCACGTCGAGGAAGTGGCCGCCGAGCCTGGACAGCGCCCGCCACTGCCGCTCGGTGACGGCCTTGGTGTGCATGCCGACCAGCGCTCCGAAGATCGGGATGAGCGGCAGCGTGATCAGCACGATGATCGCGCTGGCGAGGTCGGCGGCGAAGAGCCTGATGAGGACGGCGACGGGCACCACGCCCGCGACCGCCATGGCGGGCAGGTAGCCGGTCAGGTAGGGGTCGAGCGCGTCGAGTCCGCGCCCGGTGAGCGTGACCAGCTCGCCCGAGCGGTGGCCGGTCAGGCGGGCGGGGCCGAGCTCCTGGAGCCTGGCCAGCAGCCGGTGGCGCAGCGCGGACTTCACTCCCGTGGCCGTCCGCGCCGCGAAGATGCCCTGCGTCCAGCCCAGCAGGCCGCGCAGCCCCACCACCGCCGCCAGCCCCAGCAACGCCACGGCGGTGAACCTGCCGGACAGCACCCCGGCCAGCAGTTCGGCCTGGACCAGGACGAGCAGACCCGCGAGCACGGCGGCGGCCATGGTGACGGTCAGGTGCGTGCGCACCGCGCGCTCGGCTCGCATGAGCCGCAGTAGGTCCTTGTGCAACGGGTCCTCTAGAAGAACGACGGAATGCGGTCGACGCCCTTGACTGGCCGGAAGGTGCGCCACACCCATACTTGCGCGCCGACCATGACCGGCGCGAACGGGACCAGCATGAGACTGAGCACATTCAGTGTCGCGGCGGGCGCCGCGTTGTCCAGCAGGTGGGGGGCGGCGGCCGCCAGGAGCACGACGACGGGCGCGGCGGCGGCCAGCGCCGACAGCGCCAGGCCGCGACCCGTCCCCCTGGACTCCCGCCACGCCAGGAAGGTCCTGCCGTGGAAGGCGAACAGCGCGGTGGTGAGCGCCCCGAGGCCGAGCCCCGCGATCCACGGCAGGCCGGCGAGCCGGCCGATGGCCATCCCCCAGCCGGCGGCCAGCACCAGCGAGCCCAGCCAGATCATCAGGTCCCACCAGGCGCGCCATGCCCGGCCCTCGATCCTGCGGCGGAACCACAGACCCGCGTCGCGCAGGACCCAGCCCAGCAGCATGGCCACGACGAAGGGGTAGAGGGCGAAGATCACCTCCCCTTCCAGCAGCGGGAAGGCGCCGAACAGGACACCCGCGACCGCCACCAGCCACACCTCGTTGGCCAGCACGAACGGCGCCATGGCGGCGACCGTGCGGTCCCTGCGTTCCTGGGAGCGGCCCACCAGCAGCAGTCCCGCTCCGAGGTCGAAGCCCTCCAGGGCGAAGTAGCCCACGAGCAGCGCGGCGAAGACGACGAGCCAGACGACGTCCATGTCAGACCTCCAGGCGGACGGGCGCGGCAGCGGTGGTGGCGGGCCAGGCGCCGAGCGCCAGGTCGCCGGGCCCGCGCCGGACGACGCGGGCGATCAGGACGTAGTCGACGACCGCGAGCAGGCCGAGGACGGCGGTGAAGCCGATCAGCGACGCGGTGACCATGCCCGGGGTCAGGCCAGGAGACAGGGCGTCGGCGACGCTGAGGCGCTCCCAGATCATCCAGGGCTGGCGGCCGATCTCCCTGGCCATCCAGCCGAAGACGGCCGCCAGGAACGGCAGCGGCGTCATGATCATCAGGATCGGGTGGGTCCACCGCCAGCGCGGCAGCCAGTAGATGACGGGCAACAGCAGGAACGGCACGACCAGCTGCAGCAGCTCGCCGATCAGCGTCATGAAGCCCAGCCCCACCGCCGCGCCGGTGTTGCCCTGGAACTTGCCGTCCTGGACGACGCCGAACTGCGCGTAGCCGGTGCCGACGGCCACCAGGACCCCGATGGCCGCCACCACGACGCCCGTGCGCAGGGACCTGGTGAAGAACTCCGCGTGGCCGGTACGGCGGAACAGCTGGTAGGCGCTGGCGCCCATCACCACGAACCCGCCCGCCGTCAGGCCCGCCCCGATGACGTGCGGGAAGGACAGGACCAGCATCTTGTTCGTCAGCAGCGCGCCGAAGTCGGCCAGCCGCAGGCGGTCGCCGTCGGCCACGGCGCCGGCCGGGTTCTGCAGGAAGGAGTTGGCGACCATGATGAAGAAGGCGCTGCCGTAGGCGGTCAGGGTGACGATCCAGATGCAGGCCAGGTGCAGGCCCTTGCGCAGCCGGTGCCAGCCGAAGATCCACAGACCCAGGAAGGTCGACTCCAGGAAGAAGGCGATCAGCGTCTCCATGGCCAGCGGCGCGCCGAAGACGTCGCCCGCGTAGTGCGAAAGGCCGCTCCAGCTCAGCCCGAACTGGAACTCCATCACCAGGCCGGTGACGATGCCGAGCGCGTAGTTGATCACGTAGATCTGGCCCCAGAAGCGGGTCATGTGCTCGTGCAGGGGGTTGCCCGAGCGCACCCAGCGCGTGTGCATGATCGCCACGAGGGGGGCCAGGCCCAGCGTGAGCACCACGAAGAGGAAGTGCAGGCTGCCGGTCAGCGCGAACTGCAGCCGGGCCAGGTCGAGGACGTCCATAGCATCATCTCCGAGCATTGTGTCTGCCTACATATAGAGAGCCTACATGTAGACTGACTACATGCAGCACGCCGACCTAGGATGGGCGATGTGAATCCCGACGCGCTTCGCGGGCACATGGACGCCCTGCTGCTCTCCGTGCTGGAGGACGAACCGCTGCACGGCTACGCCATCATCGAGGCGTTGACCGCGCGCAGCGGCGGGGCGCTGACCGTGCCGACGGGCACCGTCTATCCCGCGCTGCGCCGGCTGGAGCGCGTCGGCTACCTGGTCAGCGAGTGGGCGACGGTCGGCGGACGCAAGCGGCGCACCTACCGGCTGACCTCCTCGGGCACCAGGCAGCTGGCGGGCGAGCGGTCGGCATGGCGGGAGTTCACCGGCGTGATCGGCAGCGTGCTCGAGCCGGACGCCAGGCGGCCCGAGGCCGCCGGGTAGGCAGGCGTCAGGCCGGGCGGGTCCGGCGGGTGAGGCGCAGGCAGTGGGCCGCGCCGTAGAGCTGCAGGCCGTTCAGGACCGGCGTGGTCAGCGACAGGATCACGCCGGGCAGGAAGGCGGAGAACCCGGCCGGGCCGCGCGAGCCGTACTGCAGGGCGGCGCTCAGCAGCAGCGTGACGGGCAGCATCGCCCACACCCACAGCGCGAGGATCCTGGTCACCCGCTCGGGCCCGCGGACCCAGCGCGCGCCCCGGGTCAGCGCGAGCAGCGCCAGCCCGCCGAGCACGCCGGTGGCCAGGTGGAAGACGTCGAGCGTCCGGGCCACGGTCAGGAACCACGCGGGCCGGTTGGCCCAGTCGGCGGCGTGCACCGGGAAGAACGCCCAGACCAGGCTCCACATCAGCGTGGTCAGGGGCACGCTGACGAACAGCAGCGCGCCGAGCCTGCGCCCGGCCGTCGCGGTCAGCTCCCGCTGGTAGCCGGGCGCCACCTCCCGCAGCTCGCCGAACTCGGCCACCGCCAGCCGCTCGGCCTCCGGCCGGGCCAGCCCCCCGGCCTCGTAGGCCTCGGCGGTGTCGACAAGGCTGTCGCGCGCCTCGAGGACCAGGTCGCGCTTGGCTCCGGAGGGGCCGGCGAGGGCCCGGTGCAGCGCGGCCACGTAGTCGTCGATGAGCACGGTCTCCAGTCTACGAAGGGCCGCGCAGGGCCGTCATCGGGGAAAGCCCTGATTCCCGCCGCTCCTGGTCAGTGGTGCACGGATGGCGCGGGGACGGCGGGGCGCGGCGTGGAGGCGCGCCTGGCGGCGTGGGAGGTGCTGGACCACAGCACCGCGCCCGCCGTCACCGCCAGCAGCAGGGCGCTCCAGGCCACCGCCCGGCCGGTGCGCAGGCCGTAGCCGCACAGCAGCCAGTACATCGACAGCCACCAGCGGCGGTTGGCGTGCCGGCGCATCTCCATCGCGCCGAAGGCGAAGTCGGCGGCGGTGCCGTGGTCGTCGGGCGAGTGGCGCAGCTCGTCGTACAGGGTGGCCAGGCCGTCGGGTGTCGGCGGGTCGCCGGGGTCCTGGGACCAGCCACGCCAGCCGTGCTCGTCGGCCAGCGCCCTGCGCCTGGAGAACCAGCGCAGCGGCGGCCAGCGCAGACTGAAGCGCACCCCGCGGGGGGTGAAGGCGAAGGTGCAGCCCGTCAGCCGCAGCCCCGAAGGGTGCGCGAGGCCCGCGAAGCGGCAGCTCGACAGGTCGAGCTCGAACAGCGACAGATCGGGCGCGACCGCCCCCCGCAGCGAGCTGATCGTGCAGAAGCCCCGCCCGCTCACCGTCGCCGGCCCCCGCAGGACCGCCGCCTCCAGATCGGCGTGGGCGCGCGACAGCCGGACCGCGGTCGTCCCCCTGACCTCGACCTTGCGCAGGTCGACCGAGCAGTCGTGGACGGCCAGGTCGAGCGCGCCGTCCACGCGCGCCCCGGTCGCGGCCAGCCGCCCGGTCGCCGACAGGTAGGCGCCGGAGGCGAAGTGGACCGACTCGAACCCCGCCCGCCCGCGCACCTTCCTGAACGACAGCGTGCGGCCGAACCTGGCGCCCCTGAAGGTGGCCCGCTCGCCGAACTCGGCCCCGTCGAAGGTGGCGAACCCGTCGAACCTGGCGCGCTCGGCCGACAGCCCGCGCGCGAACACCGCCTGGCCGAACAGGGCGTCGCCGGCCACCACCGACCGGTCGAACCCGGCGTGACCGCGCACCCGGGCACCGTGGAAGGTCAGGCGGCGGGCGAACCGTGCCCCGGTGAACGACACGTTGCCGGCGAAGGCGGCGTTGAAGAAGGAGGCGAGCCGGTCGAACCTGGCGCCGTCAAGGGACACGTCGCCCTGGAAGCTCACCTCGGCGAAGCGCGCCTCGCCGGTGAAGCGGGCCAGGTCCATGCGAGCCCTGCCCGGCCTTCCCCCGGCGGCGGCGAGCACCTTGGCCAGCAGCTCGCCGTCGATCGTGGTGCCTCGCAGGTCGAGCAGCCCTCCTGGGCGGATGGCTGCGAGGGCGTCGGCCAGCTGCTCGGGCGACAGGTGGGCCAAGCAGCTGCCGTACGGCTGGCGCGCGACTCCCGTGCACGACGGGGAGCGGGAACACGTGACCCAGTCCATGGCGTGGTCATACCCGGGTTGCTAGGTCATGAGACGACATGGCGCCAGGCACCGTCTGTCAAGGGTCGATGATTTCATCGTTTGGTGGCGGTACGTTACGTTTTCTCCATCTAAAGTGCGGGTCATGCGAGCCTTATCCGCCCTTGTCGCCCTCGGTGTCGCCGCCGCGGGCGTGGCGACCCTCTCGATCGCCCCCGCGTCCGCGGCGCCCGGCCCCGTCGTCATCAGCCAGGTCTACGGTGGCGGGGGCAACTCAGGAGCGACGCTGGCCAACGACTTCGTGGAGCTGTTCAACAGAAGCTCCGCGCCCGTGGCCCTCGACGGCTGGTCGGTGCAGTACACCAGCGCCACCGGCTCCGGCCACTTCGCCGCCAACGTGGCCCCGCTGTCGGGCACGCTGGGCCCTGGCCGGTACTACCTCGTGCAGCTCGCCGCCGGCAGCAACCCGGGGGCGGCACTGCCCACCCCCGACGCCACCGCCACCATCAACGTCGGCTCCGGCGCCGGCAAGGTCGCGCTGGTCCGCTCGGCCACGGGCCTGGCCTGCAACGGCACCCCCACCGCGTGCACGGCCGAGCAGACCGCGCAGATCGCCGACCTGGTCGGCTTCGGCAACGCGAACTTCTTCGAGGGCACGGCCGCCGCGCCCGGCCTGACGAACACCACCGCCGCCCTCCGCAAGACGCACGGCTGCGCCGACACCGACGACAACGCCGCGGACCTGGAGGCCGGCGCACCCGCCCCGCGCAACACCGCGACAGCCGCCGCGCCCTGCGACGGCGGCCAGGAGCCCACGCCGTCGCCGACCCCGACGCCCACACCCACCCCGACCCCCACACCCACGGTCGCGCCCTGCGACACGGCCGCGACCCACCAGATCGCCGCCGTCCAGGGCGCGGGCGACGCCAGCCCCCTGGCGGGACAGACCGTGCGGGTCGAAGGCGTCGTGACCGGCGACTTCCAGAAGTCCACCGAGCTGAGCGGCTTCTTCCTGCAGGACCCCACGCCTGACGACGATCCGAAGACCTCCGAGGGCCTGTTCGCCTTCGCCCGCGACACGGTCAAGGACGTCAAGGTCGGCGACAGGGTGCTCGTCACCGGCAAGGTGACCGAGTTCAACGGGTGGACCGAGCTGTCGCCCGTCACCGCGGTCGACGTGTGCGGCACCGGGACGCTTCCCGCGCAGCAGTACCGGCTGCCGAGGGCCGAGGGCGCCACCTTCGAGCCGGTCGAGAACATGCTCGTCACCTTCCCCGAGCCGCTGACCGTCTCCGAGCACTACAACCTCGGCCGCTTCGGCGAGGTCACCGTCTCCTCCGAGGGACGCCTGTACCAGCCGACCGACCGGGCCGGCGTGGACGCGGCGCTCGACGCCCGCCGTACGCTGCTCATCGACGACGGCTCCTCCCGGGAGAACCCGGCCACGATCCCCTACACCAGCCCGCGCGTGGTGCGCACCGGTGACACCGCGATCGGCGTGACCGGCGTGCTCGGCTACGGGTTCGGCTCCTACCGTCTCCAGCCCACCAAGCCGATCAGCTTCCTGCGGACCAACCCGCGCCTGCCCAAGCCGCTGCCGGTCGGCGGCAACGTCAAGGTGGCCAGCCTCAACACGCTGAACTGGTTCACCACGCTGGGCTCGCGCGGCGCGACCACCGCCGAGGAGCAGAAGCGCCAGCTCGACAAGCTGGTGGCCACGCTCCAGGGCCTCGACGCCGACGTGGTCGGCCTCATGGAGGTCGAGAACAACGGCCAGACGGCCCTGCAGGCGCTGGTCGACGCGCTGAACGCCAAGGTGGGCGCCGGCACCTACGCCGCGCTCGCGCACCCGTTCCCCGGGACGGACCTGATCCACGTGGCGATGATCTACAAGCCGGCGCGCGTGGCGCCCGTCGGGGCGGCGCTGTCGTCGCAGGATCCCGTCTTCAGCAGGCCGCCGCTGATCCAGACCTTCCGCCGCGCCGGGGGCGGCCAGCCGTTCACCATGGTCGTCAACCACCTCAAGTCGAAGGGCTCCTGCCCGCCGAGCGGTCCGGACAGCGACCAGGGCGACGGCCAGGGCTGCTGGAACCCGCTGCGGATCAAGCAGGCCGAGGCGGTGCTGGGGCTGCTCTCCTCGCTCGACCTGCCCAACCCGCTGGTGCTGGGCGACCTCAACGCCTACGGCGAGGAGGACCCGATCGACACGCTGGAGGCCGGCGGGCTGACGAGCGTGACCAAGCGGTTCGTGCCGGCGCCGTTCCGCTACAGCTACCTGTTCAACGGGCTGGCCGGTGAGCTCGACCACGCGCTGGTCGGCAAGCAGCTGCTCAAGCGGGTGACGGGCGCGACGATCTGGCACGTCAATTCCGACGAGCCGCGGATCCTCGACTACAACACCGAGTTCAACCCGCCGGGCCTCTACCAGCCCGACGCCTTCCGCTCCTCCGACCACGACCCGCTGGTCATCGGCCTGTCGCTGCCCGGCGGCGGCAGCTAGCCGGACATCGTGGAACCGAGCGGCCTCTCCCTCCGGGGAGGGGCCGCTCCTTCGTTCATGGAACGGCCCCACCCTTCCGAGGTGAGGGCCACGCTTCCGTTTGTGGCGCAATCAGGTTTATGCTGCAAACCAGTTGATGGTTTCGACTGGTTTGGAATGATGTGGACGACGAGGACCTGAGCCCCGCCGAGATGATGCGGCTCATCGAGGAGCAGAGCGCGGCGGCCACGCGCAGGCTGCAGCCCGACCCGCTCCTCCTCTACGCCCCCTGGGGCGTGGCCTGGATGGCCGGCTTCGGCGCCTTCTTCCTGGCCCACGGTCTCGACGGCCGCCCGCTCGCCCCGATCTCCTGGCAGCTCGCACTGGCGGTGCTGATGGGCGGGCAACTGCTGGCCGGAGCGTTCCTGTTCTGGTGTGCCCGCGCCTCCGGCCTGAAGACCCGCGGCGTGACCACCCAGCGCGGGATGATGTACGGCTACGCGTGGTTCGTCGCGATGATGGCGATGGGCCTGATCCTCAGCCGTTTCGCCCCGATGATCCCGCGCGACGAGGTCAGCCTGCTCTACGCCGCGGTCTCGATGCTGGTGGTCGCCACCCTCTACATGGCCGGCGGCGCCGTCTGGCGCGAGTGGCCGATGTTCTTCCTGGGCGTCTGGACCGCGGTCGTCGACGCGGCCGGCGCCGCCCTCGGGCCCGGCTGGCACGCCCTGCTGATCTCGCTGCTGGTCGGCGGCGCGTTCCTGGTCACCGGGATCGTGCTCAGGCGGCGCCGGTGACGCTGCCCGAACTCGATCCCGTCATCCACGCGCAGGCCCGGCTACGCGTGGTGGCCACGCTCAACGCCCTTCCCGAAGGCGACCAGATCGCCTTCCCGAGCCTGAAGGACCTGCTCGCGATGACGGCGGGCAACCTGTCGGTGCATCTGACCAAGCTCGAGGACGCGGGCTACGTCGAGATCACCAAGACGCACAAGGGCCGCACGCCCGTCACCTACGTCGCGCTCACCAGACGCGGACGGCTGGCCTTCGAGGAGTACACCGTCGCCATCCGCGCCCTGATCGGAGGAGAAGCATGACCGTCCTGGCCAGAACCATCGGGGTCACCAGACGCTACGGCGAGGTGACCGCGCTCGACGACGTGTCCCTGGAGATCCCCGCGGGCCGGCTCGTCGGCCTGCTCGGCCCGAACGGGGCCGGCAAGTCCACGCTCGTCAACCTCTTCGTCGGCCTGCGCAGACCCACCAAGGGCGTGGTCGAACTGCTCGGCGGCGCCCCCTCCGACCCCCGGGTACGGCAGCGCATGGGCGTGACGCCGCAGGAGACGGGGCTGCCCGAGGCGCTGCGGGTCGGCGAGATCGTCGACTTCGTCTCGGCGCACTTCCCCGAGCGGGCGGGCACGCCGGAGTTATTGGCCAGGTTCGGCCTCGACGACCTCGCCCGGCGGCAGGTCGGCGGCCTGTCCGGCGGCCAGAAGCGCCGCCTCGCGGTGGCGCTCGCCTTCGCCGGCAACCCCCGCATCGTCTTCCTCGACGAGCCCACCACGGGCCTCGACGTGGAGGCCCGCAGGTCGCTGTGGGAGGGGATCAGGGCCTTCCACGCGGAGGGCGGCACCGTCGTGCTCACCAGCCACTACCTGGAGGAGGTGGAGGCGCTGGCCGAGCGCGTCGTGGTGATCGGCAAGGGCAGGGTGCTGGCCGACGACACGATGCAGGCCGTGCGCGGCATGGTGGGGGTGCGCAGGGTGTCGCTGTCGGCCCCCGAGCTGCCCGCGCTGCCCGGCGTGGTCGACGCCCAGCGGGTGGGCGACCGGCACGAGCTGCTCACCTCGGACTCCGACCGGCTGGTGCTCGACCTGGTCGCCAGCGGCGTCCCCTTCTCCGGGCTCGAGATCAGCCCGGCCACGCTCGAGGACGCCTTCCTCGCCATCACCTCGAAGGAGGCCGCCGGTGTCTAGCCTGGTCTGGACGCACACCCGCTACCAGTTCCTGGAGCAGCTGAGAGTCCCGATCGCGATCGTGGCGAGCGTCTTCTTCCCCACCATCTCGATGCTGGCCTTCGTCGTGCCGTTCACCGGGGACGACCCGCTGATGGCCACCGTCGGCACGGCGTCGATGACGCTGTTCGCCGTCATGTCGAGCTCGCTGATGGGGCTGGCCATCGGCGTGGCCGACGACCGCGGCAAGCCCTGGGACCCCTACGTGCGCACGCTGCCCGCGGGCCCCTTCCCCCGGTTCGCGGGACGGATGCTGACCTCGCTGGCCATCATGCTGATCGCGGTCGTGCCCGTGGTGCTGGTCGCCGCCTTCCTCACCGAGGCCACGGCCACCCCGCTCCAGCTGCTGTCCGGCCTGGGCGCGTTGATCGTGGGCGCGCTGCCGTTCATGATGCTGGGGCTGCTCGTCGGCTACGCGCTGCCGTCGAAGGCGGCCATCGCGGTCTCGCAGGTGCTGTTCTTCCCGATCGCGATCGGCGGCGGGATGTTCGGCAACCCGCTCGACCCGCCCGCCTTCATCGGGGCGGTCGCGCCGTACCTGCCCAGCAGGGGCGCGATGGAGCTGGTGTGGGCCGCCACGGCGGGTGTGCCGCCCCGGCCGCTGCCGCTGGTCATGCTGGCGGTCTGGACGGTGGCGGGCGCGGCGGCCGCCGTGTGGGCCTACCGCAGGGACGAGGGCCGCAGGTTCCGCTGAACCGCATGGGGGGAGGTGCCGCCGAGTCCGCAGCGATCTCGACGGCACCTCCGTTTCACGAGGGGGGTTCTACTCGCCCGTCTTCTCCGCGAGGGTGACGGTGACCTCCTGGGTCTTTCCGTCCCTCATGTAGCTGATCTTGACCTGCTGGCCCACTTTGAAACCTCTGACCTGTCCCACTACGGTATCTCCCCCGTCAACCGGCGTCTCGCCGATCTTCGTGATCAGGTCGCCCGTCTTCAGCCCGGCCTTGGCGGCGGGGCTTCCCTCCTGCACCTGCCGTACCAGAGCACCCGGCACGTCACCCGAGGCGTCGGTGACGCTGACGCCGAGGTAGGCGTGGCTCACCTTGCCGTTGTCGATGAGCTGCTGGGCCACCTGCTTGGCGGTGTTGATCGGGATGGCGAAGCCCACGCCGATGTTGCCGGTGCCACCGCCCGTGGCGATCGCCGTGTTGATGCCGATCAGCTGGCCTGACGCGTTGACCAGCGCGCCGCCGGAGTTGCCGGGGTTGATGGCGGCGTCGGTCTGGATGGCGCCGCCGATCGTGGTGGTCGAGGACTGCGACTGCTCGCGCTGGTTGCCCCAGCCGGGCGGCAGCTGCTGCCGGTCCTGGTCGCCGACCGTGAGCGTGCGGTCCAGCGCGCTGACGATGCCCGCGGTGACCGAGCCGTCCAGGCCGAGCGGGCTGCCGATGGCCAGCACCGCGTCGCCGACCCTGAGCGCGTCGCTGTCGCCGAGGGTGGCCTTGGTCAGACCCGACACGCCAGTGGCCCTGATGACGGCCAGGTCGGTGGCCGGGTCGGTGCCGACGACCGACGCCTTGGCGGTCCTGCCGTCGCTGAACTTCACCGTCATGGACCCGCCGCCCTGGCCGGCGCCGACCACCACGTGGTTGTTGGTGAGGATCAGGCCGTCCTCCGACAGCACCACGCCGGATCCCTCGCCGGTCTGACCCTGGATCATCACGACCGACGGCTGCACGTTCTGGGCGACGTCGGCCACGGTCATGGCGTTCGACGCCGGCTTGAAGGCCGGGCTGGGCGCGGCCGCCACGCTCGTGGTTCCCCCGCCGCCCAGGGCGCTGACGGTCGCGGCCCCCACCACGCCACCGACCAGCGCCGTCGCCGCCAGGGCGAGTCCGGCGACGGCCTTCTGCCCGGCCGTGAACATCGACTGCCGCTTCGGTACCGAAGGCACCGGCATGATCGTGGTGTCGCCACCCGGCGACGGCGCGCCGTGCTGGAACTCGCCGGCGACCGGAGGCTTGGAACCGAACTGGGTCCAACCCCCACCCACAGTGCCTTCGCCGTGCTCACGAGGCTCGTTCGTGTTCATGTCCATCCCCAAGAAGCCGCTCTGGCGCGCCACTGTGGCGTGCCGTCGTACTTCCAGGGTGCCAATGAGGGTGTAAGCACTGCTTAAGCCGTCGAACAGGGCGTGGCGCACCCCCTGACGCACGCCTTATCAGGCGAGGTCGCGACGGGGGTGCCGGGTCCGGCTCTCATGGAACTTTAAGGTATTCCGCGCGCAGCAGCCGCTTGTAGAGCTTGCCGGTGGGATGGCGCGGCAACTCGTCGCGGAAGTCGATCGACCTGGGGCACTTGTAGTGCGCCAGCCGTGCCCTGCAGTACTCGATCAGCTCGGCCTCCAGCGCCGGGCCCGCCGCGACGTCGTCGGCGGGCTGGACGACGGCCTTGACCTGCTCGCCCATCTCCTCGTCCGGGATCCCGAACACGGCCACGTCGGCGACCTTGGGGTGGAGGGCCAGTACGTTCTCGGCCTCCTGGGGGTAGATGTTCACCCCGCCCGAGATGATCATGTAGGAGCGGCGGTCGGTCAGGTAGAGGAAGCCGTCCGTGTCCAGGTAGCCGATGTCGCCGAGGGTGGTCCAGCCCCTGCCCTGGGGATCCTGCGCGGAGCGGGTCTTGTCGGGGTCGCCGTGGTACTCGAAGCGGGGGCCGTCGGAGAAGTAGACGGTGCCGTGCTCGCCGGGCCCCAGCTCGTTGCCCTCCTCGTCGCAGACGTGCACCACGCCGAGCAGGGCGCGGCCGACCGTGCCCGGGTGGGCCAGCCAGTCGGCGGGTCCGGCGTAGAGGAAGCCGTTGCCCTCGGTTCCGGCGTAGTACTCGTGGATGACCGGCCCCCACCACTCGAGCATCCGCTCCTTGACGGGCACCGGGCACGGCGCCGACGCGTGGATCGCGCACCGGAGCGACGACAGGTCGTGCCCGGCCCTGACCTCGTCGGGCAGCTTGAGCATCTTGATGAACATCGTCGGCACGAGCTGGGTGTGCGTGACCCGGTGGCCTTCGACGAGGGCGAGGTACTCGGCGGGGTCGAAGCGCTCCATGACGACCACCGTCGCGCCCAGTCGCTGGAACTGCAGGCAGTAGCGCAGTGGCGCGGCGTGGTAGAGCGGGGCGGGCGACAGGTAGACGCTGTCGGCCGACGGCGCGAAGAGGAACTGGATGAGCTGCAGCAACGGCCCCGGCGTGTCGAGCGGCGCCTGCGAGAGCGTCGGCTTGACGCCCTTGGGCCGGCCCGTGGTGCCCGAGGAGTAGAGCATGTCGGCGCCCTGGCACTCGTCGGCGATGGGCGTCGTCGGATGGACCGCGACGGCCTCCTCGTAGGAGACGAAACCGTCGGCCACCCCGTCGATCATGAGCCTGAGCTCCACGCCGGGAGCCTCGATCGCGCCCGCCACGCCGGCGAGCCGCGCCGAGGAGATGAAGACCCTGGCCTCGCAGTTGTCGACGATGTAGGACAGTTCCTCGCTCTGCAGGCGGGAGCTGACGGCGGTGTAGTAGAGCCCTGAGCGGTGCGCGGCCCAGGCGATGACCAGGAAAAGAGGATGGTTCTCGAGCATGAAGGCGATGTGGTCGCCCGGCTTGAGCCCGGCGGAGCGGAACAGGTGCGCGAGCCTGTTCGACTCCTCCTCGAGCCGGCGGTAGGTGACGACCTCCCCGGAGCCCGCCATGATCACAGCGGGCTTGTCGGGGGTGACTGCTGCGATGGCTCCCGGATACATGACCAGAACAGTATTCGGTCACCACTTCCCTCGGAAGGCCCCCGCAAGGCCCCGCGGGCGAGGCCCGGCCTGCCGCTCACGTCCCGTTCCGGAAACGCCGAGACCGTGATCCCGCGTGCGGGATCACGGTCTCGCGGTGGAGGTCACGCCGACCCGAACGGAAGCCGTCCGGGGGCGAAGCCGGCCGGGGTCGAAGCCGTCCGGCCCGCCGTGGCGACCGGGCGCCGGTCAGGACGGTTCAGGCGGGGATGACCGCGCCCTTGTAGGTGTCCTGGATGTACTTCTTGACCTCGGGGCTCTGCAGCAGCTTGGCCAGCTTCTGCACCCGCGGGTCGCTCTGCTTGCCCTCCTGCACGACCAGACCGTTGGCGTACGGGTTGCCCTCCGCCTTCTCCGCGACGAGCGCGTCGGTGGCCGGGTTGAGCTTGGCCTCCAGGGCGTAGTTGCCGTTGATGACCGCGGCGTCGACGTCGGCGAGCGAGCGGGGCAGCTGGGCGGCGTCGAGCGCCTTGAAGGTGATGTTCTTCGGGTTGGCGGTGACGTCGCGCTCGGTGGCCGCGGTGCCGACGCCGTCCTTCAGGGTGATGACGCCGTTGTCGGCCAGCAGCTTCAGCGCGCGGCCGAGGTTGGTGGCGTCGTTGGGCACCGCCACGGTGGCGCCGGAGGGAAGGGCGGCCACGTCCTTCACCTTGGTGGAGTAGAGGCCGAGCGGCTCCAGGTGCACGTTCTGCACCCAGGTGAGCTTGGCGCCCTTCTCCTTGTTGTAGTCGGCGAGGTACGGCTGGTGCTGGAAGTAGTTGGCGTCCAGCTGGCCCTCCTGGAGCTGCGGGTTCAGCGGCACGTAGTCGCTGAACTCGACGATCTCCAGCTTGAGGCCCTCCTTGGCGGCCAGGTTGTCCGAGATGTACTTGAGGATCTCGGCGTGCGGCGTGGGGGTGGCGCCGACCTTGAGGGTGTCGCTGGGCGCGCCGGAGGCCGACGAGCCGGCCGCGGACGACCCGCAGGCGGCCAGCGTCACGGCCAGGACGGCGGCGGTCACGAGACCGAACAACTTGCGCACGGCTGTGCTCCTTGTCTGGGTATGAGGAAGCGTCTGGGTATGAGGAAGCAGGACCCGCTCGTGGCGGACCCGGGCGGAAAAGGGGTGGGAGTGTCTAGCGCTTGGCCAGACGGTCGGCGAGCGCGTCGCCGAGGGTCTGGGCCAGCTGGACGAGGACGATGATGACCACACAGGTGGCGATCATGAGCGGCGTCTCGAACCGCTGGTAGCCGTACCTGATGGCCAGGTCACCCAGGCCGCCCGCGCCGATGACGCCCGCCATCGCGGAGTAGGACACGAGCGTGATGACGGTGACCGTGATGCCCGCCACCAGCGCCGACCTGGCCTCCGGCAGCAGCACCTTGGCCACGATCGACGTACGGCTGACGCCCATGGCATGCGCGGCCTGCACGACGTCGGGGCTGACGCCGCGCAGCGCGATCTCCACCAGCCGGGCGAAGAACGGCACGGCGCCGATGGTCAGCGGCACGATGGCCGCGTACAGGCCGATCGTGGTGCCGACCACTAGCCGGGTGAAGGGGATCACCGCGATCATCAGGATGATGAACGGCAGCGACCTGCCGATGTTGACGATCAGGCTGAGCAGCTGGTTGGCCACCCGCGAGGGGAACAGGCCGGCACGTGAGGTGCCGACGAGGGCGACGCCGAGCGGCAGCCCGAACACGACGGTGAAGAGCGTGGACCAGAACACCATCTGGACCGTCTCCCACGTCGCCTGCCCGAGGAGCGGGACCATCTCTTCCCAGGTCACGCGGCCACCTCCACGATCAGGCCGCGCTCACGCAGGTACGCGAGGGCGGCCGAGGTGTCGGCCCCGTCCAGCGAGACGCGCAGGCGGCCGACCGAGCCGCCGGCGACCTCCTCCAGCGCGCCGCCGAGGATGCTGACGTCCACGTCGAACTTGCGCACGACCGTCGAGATGACCGGCTCGTCCGCCGCTCCGGTGAACGTGATCGTGACGTTGCCCGCCTCGGGAGCGGGCAGCGGGAACAGCTCGGCCGCCAGCCTGGACCCGGGCGTGGTCAGCAGCTGCCTGATCGGCCCCGACTCCAGGATCGCCCCGCCGGCCATGATGGCCACCGAGTCGCAGATGCTCTTGACGACGTTCATCTCGTGCGTGATGAGCAGGATCGTCAGCCCGAGCTCGGCGTTGAGCCGCTTGAGCAGGGCCAGGATGGAGGAGGTCGTGGCGGGGTCGAGCGCCGAGGTGGCCTCGTCGGCCAGCAGCACCTTGGGGTTGCCGGCCAGCGCCCTGGCGATGCCCACCCGCTGCTTCTGCCCGCCGGACAGCTGCGAGGGGCGCGCGTCGGCCTTGTCGGCGATGCCGACGAGCTCCAGCAGTTCGGCGACCCTGGCCGACCGCTCGGCCCGGCCCATGCCCATGACCTCGAGGGGGAAGGCGACGTTGCCCGCGACCGTGCGCGAGGACAGCAGCGCGAAATGCTGGTGGATCATGCCGATGTGCTGCCGGGCGGCGCGCAGGTCACGCTCGCCGAGCGTGGTCAGCTCCTGCCCGGCGACCGCGACGGTGCCCCGGTCCGGGCGCTCGAGGAGGTTGACGCAGCGCAGCAGCGTGCTCTTGCCCGCGCCGCTCTGGCCGAGCACGCCGAAGATCTCACCCTGGCGCACGTGCAGGTCGACACCGTCCAGCGCGACGGTGTCACCGTACGTCTTGCGCAGGCCTGCAGCCTGGATCACGAAATTTCCCCACAACGGATTCGGTAACGGAAGGTCAGCGTCGGGGGAGACGTCAGCGGCTGCCGGGGTGGAACGGCAGGTGACTCAGGCGGCGCAGCACGAAGCTGGGTCGGATCATCGGGGCATACCTTTGAACGAGAGGGGGCGGAAGGGTGCGCTCTAGCGGGCCGGACAGCCCATACACATGCGCATTCGCATCTCGTTCACGCTCTGGCCAACGATCGCCCGGTACGGGCCTATTCCCTGCCGCCGATGTGAAGTGGCTCACGGTCGCGCCGCCCGGCCTGGCCCAGCAGTCCCGCGACGAACGCGCTGAGCACGAGATAGCCGGCCGCCACGAGCATCGGGGCGTCGAACCCGCCGGTGCGCTGCAGCAGCCACCCCGTCAGCACCGGGCCGAAGACGGCCGCGACGTGCGCGACCGAGTTGACCATCGCGATGCCCGCGGCGGCCGCCCTGCCCGACAGGAACTCCGTGGGCAGCGCGTAGACCACGGGCACCGAGGCGAACTTGCCGGCCGCCGCCACCGTCAGCGCGGCCAGCACCAGCAGCGGCTGCCCGGCCACCGCCGCCGCCGCGAACCCGGCCGCCGACACCAGGTACGCGATGACCGTGTGCCAGGTCCGCTCCCCCGTCAGGTCCGAGCGGCGGCTCCAGGCGAGCATCGCGACGACGGCCACGCCGTACGGGACGGCGGAGATCAGCCCGATGCCGGTCTCGCCCGCGCCCGTCCACAACCGCTCGATCATCTGCGGGAGGAAGAGGCTCAGCAGGTAGGCGGCGAAGATGCCACCGCTGGACACCAGCGCGATCAGCAGCACCCGCGGATCGGTCAGCGTCGCGCGGACCGACCGTTCGGGCCGCGCCTCCGCCTCGACCTCGGCCTGGACGATCGCCTTCTCCTCACCGGTCAGCCACCTGGCCTGCGCGGGGCCGTCCGGCAGGAACAGCCACACCACGACGCCGAGCAGCACCGCGGGCAGCGCCTCGGCGACGAACATGACGCGCCAGCCCGCGTGCTCCACCAGCCAGCCGGACAGCGGGTTGGCGATGAGGAACGACACGGGGATGCCCGCCAGGTAGATCGCGACCATCCTGGCCCGCTCCCGCTGCGGGAACCAGAACGTGAAGTAGAGCATGATCCCCGGGGCGAACCCCGCCTCCGCCACGCCCAGCAGGAACCGCACCAGGTAGAGCGTCTCCGGGCTGGTCACCAGCCCGGTCGCGGCCGACAGCAGGCCCCAGGTGACCATGATCCGGGCGATCCAGAGCCGGGCGCCGAACCGGTGCAGCATGAGGTTGCTCGGCACCTCGAACAGCGCGTAGCCGACGAAGAAGATCCCCGCCGCGAGCCCGAACCCCGCCGCGCCCAGGCCGATCTCCTCGCCCATCCGCAACTGGGCCATGCCGATGTTGGTGCGGTCGACGTAGCAGACGACGTAGGCGGCGACGATCAACGGCAGGATCCTGCGGCGCACCTTGCCGAGCGCCACGTCCAGGGGCGGCCTCACTGTCGGTATCACGGGCAGTGACCGTATCCTGTCAGGCGCCCCCGACACGCCGGTAAGGGTCTTTGAGGGGAGTCATCCGGTCGGCGAAGTCCGCCTTGATACGCGCCATGCGCGGCCCAGGGGCGTAGAACCTTCCCTTCGTCGCCCCGTACGGCTTGAGCCACCCCTTCGCGGCGAGATCGCGCAGGTCACGAGCGGCCTGCCCCTGGCTGAGCTCCTCGTCGAGCTGGTAGCGGGTACGGCGCTTGAATGATTTGTCCATTAAGCCCCTCGGGAACGGCGAAGCCGCCCCGCCGTACGGATGGCGGGGCGGCTTCGGGTGGGAGGTCAGGCCGCGGCGGTCTGGGCCACCTTGGCCGGGGTGAGGGCGATGTCGAGCACCTCACGCACGTCGCCGACCGCGTGGATGGTCAGCTCGTCGCGCACCTCCTTGGGCAGGTCGTCCAGGTCGGGCTCGTTGCGGGCCGGGATGAGGACGGTGGTGATGCCCGCCCGGTGCGCCGCCAGCAGCTTCTGCTTGACGCCGCCGATGGGCAGCACCCGCCCGGTGAGCGAGATCTCCCCTGTCATCGCCACGTCGTTGCGGACCAGCCGTCCCGACAGCAGCGAGGCCAGCGCCGTGGTGAGCGTGACGCCCGCCGACGGCCCGTCCTTGGGGACGGCGCCCGCGGGGAAGTGCACGTGCACCGAGCGGTCCTTCAGCGCGGTGACCGGCAGCTCCAGCTCCGCGCCGTGGGAGCGCAGGTAGGACAGCGCGATCCGCGCCGACTCCTTCATCACGTCGCCGAGCTGGCCGGTGAGGGTCAGCCCCGTGTCGCCGGTCTCGGGGTCGGCCAGCGACGCCTCGACGTAGAGGACGTCGCCGCCCGCACCGGTGACGGCCAGGCCGGTGGCCACGCCGGGCACCGAGGTGCGCTGCTTGGACTCGGGCAGCGACGCCTCGGGGACGAAGCGCGGCCTGCCCAGGTACTCGACCAGGTCGTCCGCGGTCACCGTGGCGGGCAGCTCGTCCTTGGCCGTGACCTTGCGCAGGATCCTGGCGATCGAGCGCTCGAGGGAGCGGACGCCGGCCTCGCGGGTGTACTCGGCGGCCAGCCTGCGCAGCGCCGCCTCCTCCACCGTGACCTCCTCGGCGGTCAGCCCCGCCAGCTCCAGCTGCTTGGGCAGCAGGTGGTCGCGGGCGATGGCCACCTTCTCGTCCTCGGTGTAGCCGTCGAGGGTGACGACCTCCATGCGGTCGAGCAGCGGCCCGGGGATGGCCTCCAGGACGTTGGCCGTGGCCAGGAAGAGCACGTCCGACAGGTCGAGCTCGACCTCCAGGTAGTGGTCGCGGAAGGTGTGGTTCTGCGCCGGGTCGAGCACCTCGAGCAGGGCGGCGGTCGGGTCGCCCCGGTAGTCGGCGCCGACCTTGTCGATCTCGTCGAGCAGCACGACGGGGTTCATCGAGCCCGCCTCGCGGATGGCGCGAACGATGCGGCCGGGCAGCGCGCCGACGTAGGTGCGCCGGTGGCCGCGGATCTCGGCCTCGTCACGGACGCCGCCGAGGGCGACGCGGACGAACTTCCTGCCCATGGCGCGCGCCACGGACTCGCCCAGCGACGTCTTACCGACCCCGGGAGGACCGGCGAGGGCGAGAACGGCGCCGCTGCGGCGGCCGCCCACCACGCCGAGGCCCTTGTCCTGGCGGCGCTTGCGCACGGCCAGGTACTCGATGATGCGGTCCTTGACGTCGTCGAGGCCGGTGTGGTCGGCGTCGAGCACGGCTCGGGCGCCGGCGATGTCGTAGGTGTCGTCGCTCGTGGTGTTCCACGGGATGTCGAGGACGGTGTCCAGCCAGGTGCGGATCCAGCCGGTCTCGGGTGACTGGTCGGAGGTGCGCTCCAGCTTGTCGACCTCCTTGAGCGCCGCCTCGCGCACCTTCTCGGGCAGGTCTGCCGCCTCCACGCGGGCGCGGTAGTCCTCCTCCTCGGTCTCGGCGGTGTCGCCGTTGAGCTCCTTCAGCTCCTTGCGGACCGCGGCGAGCTGCTGGCGGAGCAGGAACTCGCGCTGCTGCTTCTCCATGCCCTCCTGGACGTCCTTGCGGATCGTCTCGGCCACGTCGAGCTCGGCCAGGTGCTCGCGCGACCACTCGACCAGCTTGGCCAGGCGGTCGGCGGGGTCGGGCGCCTCCAGCAGCTCGACCTTCTGGGCCGTGCTCAGCCAGGGGGTGTAGCCGGAGCTGTCGGCCAGGACGGAGGGGTCGTCGATCTGGTTGACCTGGTCGACCACCTGCCACGCGCCGCGCTTCTGCAGGATGGTCGTGGCCAGCGCCTTGTACTCCTTGGCCAGCTCCTGCGCCCGCTCGCCCGCCGGCACCCGGTCGACGGTGTGGACCTCCACCCACAGGGCCGCACCGGGGCCGGTCGTGCCCTTGCCGACGCGCGCCCGGTTGACGCCGCGCACGACGGCGGCCGGCTCGCCGCCGGGAAGCCGGCCGACCTGCTCGACCACGGCCTGCACGCCGACGGCCCCGTAACGGCCGTCGATCCTGGGAACGAGGAGGACGCGCGGCTTGTTGAGACCAGAAGCCTGAGCCGCGTCGATCGCAGCCCGGACCTCCGCGGAGGACAGGTCCAGAGGGACCACCATGCCCGGCAGGACCACCTCGTCGTCGAGCGGCAGGACCGGGAGGATCAAGCTCTCACTCATCTGAACTCCAATGGGGTTGAGTTATACACACTCAATTCATCGGAGCCCGCCGATGTTCCCTTCCTTGATGATGTTCGCTCACGGCGATCGTAATTGTGTAAGTAGCTCTTGAGGGCCATCACTCCCAGGGGTGATGCGTGCCTGGTCAGGCCGCACCTAGGCTGGGGCGGTGATCTCGGCCGTCCTCCAGCCGTTCGTGCTCGCGTTCTTCAGCGGCGAGGCCGATCCCCCGCCCGCCCGCTCGCCCCGCCTGCGCCGCCGGGTGCCGCGGGCGCTGCGGCCACTGGTGCCCTTCGACCACTACGACCTGGTGCAGCTGGCCGACCTCGTCGTGGCGGGAATGCTGTTCTGGATCACGCTCACGGAGCTCATCCCGTCCGGACGGCAGCCGATGGCGCAGGTCTACCTGACGGCCGTCGCCTTCTCGCTGCCGGTCGCGATGCGGGCGCGCTGGCCCCTGGCCGCGTGGCGGCTGGCACTGGTGCTGATCCTTCCGTCCCTGCACGTCGTCAGGCAGATCACCGACATGCAGCCGCCGTACCTCCAGCCGGCCATCGTGATGTACCTGCTGGTGCTCTACTCCCTGGCCGCCCGGTCGGACCGGCGCGTCACTGCGGTGGGCTGGCTGACCTCGGTGCTGACCGTCTGGATCGTCGACTCGAAGTCGATGGCGCTGGCCTCGGTCGCCATGACGGTGATCCTGCTGTTCGGCTACAACGTCCGGGTACGGCGCCGCGCCACCGCGAGCAGGGACGAGGCGATCGGGGAACGATACGTCATGGCCGAGCGGGCACGGATCGCCAGGGAACTGCACGACGTCGTCGCCCACCATCTGTCGGTCATCGCGATCCAGGCGGAGGCCGTACCCATGGAGGCCCGAGGGGACGTGGCGCGCCTGGAGGCGGGCCTCGCCGAGATCCGCGGGCTGTCGCTGGAGGCCATCAAGGAGTTGCGGCAGGTCCTCGGCGTGCTGCGCGACCACGAGGGCCGCGCCGACACCACGCCGCCGCCCGCCCTCGACAGGCTCGACGACCTGGTCGGCAACGCCCGTTCGGCGGGGCTGACCGTGCGGGTGAAGCGTTCGGGTGAGCTGGAGGAGGTGCCCACGGCCATGGCCGTCTCGGCCTACAGGATCGTGCAAGAATCGCTCAGCAACGCCATGCGGCACGCGCCGGGCTCGGCCGTCGCCGTCGAGGTCGCCTGGAGCGGCGGCCTGCGGGTCCGTGTCGCCAACGGCCCCGGGCGCGGGCCGGGCGACGCGCCCGGCGCCGGTCACGGGCTGATCGGCATGCGCGAGCGGGCCACCCTGCTCGGCGGGTCGCTGGAGGCGGGTCCCACGGAAGGGGGCGGGTTCGAGGTGGAGGCCGTGCTGCCGGTGGAGTCAGGCTCATGATCCGGGTGCTGATCGCCGACGACCAGGGCATGGTCCGCACGGGTTTCACGGTCTTCCTCAGCAGCCAGCCCGACATCGAGGTGGTGGGCGAGGCGGCCAACGGCCAGGAGGCGGTCGAGCGGGTGGCCGAGCTGAAGCCCGACGTCGTGCTGATGGACGTCCGGATGCCGGTCATGGACGGCCTGGAGGCCACGCGCAGGCTCATGGCCGCCGGTGACGCCAAGGTGCTGATCCTGACCACCTTCGACCTCGACGACTACGTCTACGAGGCGTTACGGGCGGGCGCCAGCGGCTTCCTGCTGAAGGACGCCTCCGCCGCCCAGCTGGCCGAGGCCGTGCGCGTCGTGGCGGCCGGGGAGGCGCTGATCGCGCCCGCGGTCACCAAGCGGCTGATCCACGAGTTCGCGCGGCTGGGCGGGCCGCGGGCGCCGTCGGTGAAGCGGCTGGCGGAGCTGACCGAACGGGAGACCGAGGTGCTGACGCTGATCGCGCAGGGGCTGTCCAACCTCGAGATCGCCGAACGGCTCGTGGTCGCCGAGCAGACGGTGAAGACGCACGTCGGCAGGGTGCTGACCAAGCTCGACCTGCGCGACAGGGCCCAGGCGATCGTCTACGCCTACGAGACGGGGCTGGTCCGTCCCGGTGAATGACCCGAAGTGGCACCTGTCGCCGCGGATGCTGCTGCTCCTCGACGTGGTGACCGCGCTGGTGCTGTTCTGGTTCACCACCGGCGACATGATCTCCAGTAGCGGGCCGATGCGGCTCCAGCCGGGCGGCCTCGACGTGCCCACGCACGACGGGATCATCACGCTGGTGGCGGCCGTCGCCTCGGTGCCCGTCGCGCTGCGCAGGCCGGCGCCCATCCCCGCGTGGGCACTGGCGACCACCACGCTGCTGGTCAACCCCTACCCCGGCATCGGGGTCGTCTCGGGTCGGCGGGCTCGCGCTGGTGCTGTGCGCCTACACGATCGCGACGCGGGTCAGAGTGGCGGGCGCCGTCGCGGTGTGGATCGGCACGACGCTGGCCGAGGTCCTGTTCCGGCCGCAGCCGTTCGGCCTGGAACTGCTGCTCCTGCCGGTGGTGCTGGTGCTCGGCCAGGTGGTCGGGGCGCGGCGCCGTACGCAGGTGGAGCTGGCGGCGCAGACCGAGCAGACCATGGCCGCGCAGGCGGTGGCCGAGGAGCGGCTGCGGATCGCGCGCGAGCTGCACGACGTGGTCGCACATCACATGTCGGCCATCGCCATCCAGTCGGAGGCGGTACGGCTGCGCGCCGGCGGCGACCCCGCCGTCCTCGACACCGGTCTCGCCGAGGTGCGGGAGATGTCGCTGGAGGCGATGTCGCAGATGCGGCAGATCGTCGGCACCTTGCGCCAGGCGCCAGCGCCCGGCCTCGACCGTCTCGACGAGCTGGTCGCGACGGTCCGCGCGGCGGGGCACCCGGTGACGGTGACCGGCGCCGCCGACGCCGCCGGCGCCGTCCCCGCGCCGGTCAGCGAGGCGGCCTACCGGATCCTCCAGGAGTCGCTGTCCAACACGATGCGGCACGCGCCCGGCGCGGCCGTGCGCGTCGACGTCGACCGGACCGGCGACGAGCTCGTGGTCGCCGTCGCCAACGAGGCGCCGCGCCGTTCCGCGCCCATGAGCGCGGGAGGGCACGGGATCACCGGCATGCGGGAGCGGGCCGACCTGCTCGGCGGGACGCTGGAGGCGCGGCCGGCCCCCGACGGCGGCTTCGAGGTGCGGGCCAGGCTGCCGCTGCGCCGTACCATCGGCTGATGGACCCGGTGGATCTCTTCCGGCGGACGGCGGCGACGGTCCCCGCCTACCGCGCCTTCCTCGCCGCGCACGACATCGACCCGGCGCGGGTCACGAGCCTGCGTGACTTCGCCAGGCTGCCCATGACCACCAAGCAGAACTACACTCGCCGCTACCCGCTGCCCGACCTGTGCCGCGGCGGCACGATCGGCGACATGATCGCCGTCTCCTCCGGATCGACCGGCACGCCGTCCTTCTGGCCCCGGTCGGCCGAGGACGAGCGGGTCATCGCCGCCAGGTTCGAGGAGATCTTCAGGGACGCGTTCGGCGCCCGCGACAAGCGCACGCTCGCCGTCGTGTGCTTCGCGCTCGGGACCTGGGTCGGCGGCCTGTTCACCCTCGCCTGCCTGCGCCACCTGGCCGGACGCGGCTACCCGATCACCTCGATCGCGCCCGGCAGCGACAAGCGCGAGATCGTCCGGGTGATCCCCGAGCTGGCCCCGCACTTCGACCAGGTCGTCCTGCTCGGCTACCCGCCCTTCCTCAAGGACGTCATCGACACCGGCGGCCTGCCGTGGCGCGACTACGCGATCAAGATGGTCACCGCGGGCGAGGTCTTCAGCGAGGAATGGCGGTCGCTGGTGGCCGAGCGCGCGGGCATGACCGACCCGACCCGCGACACCGCCTCCCTGTACGGCACCGCCGACGCGGGCGTCCTCGGCAACGAGACGCCGCTGTCGATCGAGATCCGCCGCTTCCTGGCCGCCCACCCCGGCACCGCCAGGGAGATCTTCGGCGAGTCGCGGCTGCCGACGCTCGTGCAGTACGACCCGGAGGTGCGCTTCTTCGAGGAGCACGAGGGCACGCTGCTGTTCTCCGGCGACAACGGGATCCCGCTCGTCCGCTACCACATCGCCGACGAGGGCGGGCTGCTGCCGTACGAGAGGATGCTGGGCCTGCTCGCCGGGCACGGCTTCACCCCGTCGGCCCCCGGCCCCGAGCGGCCGTTCGTCTACGTCTTCGGGCGCAGCCACTTCACCGTGTCCTACTACGGCGCGAACGTCTACCCCGAGAACATCGCCGTCGGGTTGGAGCAGCCGGAGGTGAGCGGGATGGTCAGCGGCAAGTTCGTGCTGGAGGTGGTCGAGGACGAACAGCGCGACCGGCGGCTGACGGTCACGGTCGAGCTGATGCCTGGGCTACGGCCCGACGAGCGGACCGCGCGGGCCGTCGGAAGCTCGATCCTGACGCAGCTGCGCAGGCTCAACAGCGAGTTCGCCGCCTACGTCCCCCGGGAGAGGCAGGCGCCGGAGATCAGGCTGCGGGAGACCGGCGACCCCGAGTACTTCCCGCCCGGCGCCAAGCACCGCTACACGCGGGCGTGATCTCAGCGCGGCGGTTCGAAGGGGTCGACCACGGATACGCCCGTCCCCTCGAAGTCTTCGACGTTCCCGCTCACCAGGGTCCACCCGTTCGCTCTGGCCGTCGCGGCGATCAGGCCGCCCGTGCTCGGGAGCGGGCGGATGGCGTTCAGGCGTCCCCATTCTTCGGCGGTCTCCGAGGTGATGGGAATGATGCGGTCGCCGAATACAAGATCACGTACAGCCACAGCGCCCGCCACTCGGGGCGGGCGCGGCGGGGACGGCGGCTGTCTAGGCGATGGGGCCGGCCCAGAAATTGGCGGCCTCCCGGTAGACCGCCTTCACCTCACCGTCGAAGTACGGCGAGACGCCGGTGTCGTACCGATTGTCGCCATCGGTGTCGGACACGCTGATCGTGATGCCGTTGAGATAGCCGAGACGGCTGTCGCTCCCGTAATGGGTCAGCCAGGAGGACCCGAGAGCGCCTTCACCGGTGAGCGGGGAGTCCACGCCGATGAGCCGGTCCGCGGGCAGGCCCGTGACCTTCATCGTGAACGTCGAGCCGGTCGACCATTCGAGGGTCTCGCCCGTGTAGGGCCGCCTGCCGTCGGGGTGGGGGCCGGCGGGGTAGCCGAAGACGTCGACCGTGGGCGCGAGCGGCTGGTTGAACGCGAACCCCTGGCCGCCGACGTTGTCGACCAGCCTCCCGACATTGGTCAGCACGTCCGGGGAAGGGGAGACGACGCCGTTGTACACGTTGACGAAGGCGAAGTCCCGGTCGTAGTCCCGGTAGACGTCGAAGTCGTAGTGAGCGCTTGCCTGCTTCCCGACGTACAGGCCGAACGGGGTCGTGCCCTCGGAGTAGCCGGGGACGAAGACCCACTTGGCCAGAGGGCCGTCCGGGGCCTCGGTGTCGAACAGGCAGTGACCTGCCGTGGCGACGAGGTTCTTGAAGTTCGACTGCACAGCCGTGCCGGTGCACCAGTGCGGCTGGAGGTCGCTGCCGATGAAGAACACCTTGCCCGAGGTCGTGGGCGTCTTCCCCTTCGACGAGGGCGGCCCCTCCACCGGTGCGACGGCCCCAGGGAGGCCGTCCGGGACGACGTCCGTGGACAGGCGCTCCCCGCCGACCTCGGTCCGCACGGTGTACGGCGTGGCGTTCTTCAGGTTGGCGGCTCCGTCGGCGAGCCAGAATCTCGCGATCTGCTGAGCCGCCGTCACGTTGGCGGCCAGCGGGACCACCACCCCGCTCGCGGCCTGGGCCGGCTCGGTGACGACAGCGGAACCCAGCACGCTCAAGCCGACGCCTAACGCGATCAGCGCACGCCTCAAGGTCGATCTCCCATCGGGTCGTGGGGCGTCTTCACGCCCCTTCAGCATGGAGAGCCGGCCGATCGGCACGGCCGGCCATCACCAAGATCGTAACCTTGACTTGGAGAGTTTTAGATCACATGTTCGACACAAGCGACGGTAGCCGGGCGACCGTCACCCCGGGTGGCTGAGGTGGGAGCTGACGCGGCCCGTCCGATCGCGAAGTCCCGTCGGACGGCGTCTTGGCGCGCCCGCTGGGACGCCAGGAGCGGCGCGGTCAGGTCGACCTGGATCGACGCGCCGTGCCGGAGGGGCCGCCGGCCCAAGCTCAGATGTCGCGGCGCAGGCGCTTGACGTCGGAGCGGTGCTTCTTGGTGGCCAGGCGGCGCTCGATGGAGCCCTTACTGGGCTTCGTCGGACGGCGTCGCTTGGGCGGCGGCGCGATCGCCTCGCGGACGCGCTGGGCCAGCCGGTGGGCGGCGGCCTCGCGGTTGCGCAGCTGGGAGCGGTATTCCGACGCCACCACCGTGATCACCGGCGACGGCAGCCGTTCCAGCGCGCGGGCCTTGAGCGTGGGCGGCAGCGCCGTGCTCGCGGCCACGTCGAACAGCAGCTCCACCCTGCTGTCGGTGGTGTTGACCCCCTGACCGCCCGGGCCCGAGGAACGGGAGAAACGCCAGACGAGCTCGTCGCCGGGAATGGCGATCGAGTCGTTGACGATCAACAGGCCGGCCATCGGGACACCTCCCCTCGTGAAAGCCCCAGCAACTCGCGAGGAACCCCTGCAAACCGTATCCGGATGGCCCATACCCCGAGCAACAAGGTTTTTCCGGTCATCCATCCGCAAGCCCGCCATGGCACCATGTCCCGCACAACGTGGGGAGTGATCATGGCGGTGATCGTCGGTGTGCACGGCATCGGCAAGTACAACTACTACCTCCAGGCCGGCCGGTCGGTGGAAGGCGCGGCCGAGGCGATGCGGGCGAAGTGGAACCGCTATCTCGGCGCCGGACCGGCCGGTTTCGCGGAGGTGGCCTACTACGCCCACCATCTCAACGACCAGGGCAAGGCCAAGCGGGTCGAGACGATGGGCGCCCGGGAGCAGCAGGTCTTCGTCGACTGGGCCAAGCAGTCGGGTGTGGGCGAGACCTTCACGGGCGCGCTGAAGGCGTTCACGGGATGGTTGCTGAACCGGCTGGACACCAGGGCCGCGGCCTTCGCCGCCCTGTTCTGCCCCGAGGTGGCCGCCTATCTCACCGATGAGATACGGCGCGAGCGGTGCCAGGACGCGGTGGCCGAGGTGCTCAGGCGGCACGCGCCCCGGGTCGTGGTCGCCCATTCGCTCGGCAGCGTCGTCGCCTACGAGACCCTGCACGCCCATCCGGACATCGAGGTGGACCTGTTGGTCACCCTGGGCAGCCCGCTCGGCATGCGCAACGTGGTGTTCGAGCGGCTGCTGCCGGCTCCGGTGGCCGGCCTGGGCGAGCGGCCGAAGGGGGTGCGGCGCTGGGTCAACATCGCCGACAAGGACGACATCGCGGCCATCCCACCCGCCCTGCGTGACTGCTTCACCGGGGTGGACGTCGAGGCGCTGGTGAATCTGGACTGGCTGGACTTCCACACCGCGGAGAAATACCTCGGCTGTGCCGCGTTACATGAGCATCTGCGGCCATACCTGGCATAGTGTCGGGCGTGGAAAATGCCTTTCAGGTGGATTTGCGGGGTGTCGTCGATCTACTGAGCCGTCACCTGTACTCCAGTCCGCGGGTCTACGTGCGCGAACTGCTGCAGAACGCGGCCGACGCCATCACCGCCCGCGGGGAAGGCGGGGGCCGGGTCGCGATCGAGGTCGCCGAGGGGCAGGTGCGCGTCCACGACGACGGCGTCGGCCTGACCGAGGACGAGGTGCACACCCTGCTGGCCACCATCGGCCGCTCGTCCAAGCGCGACGAGCTGGGGTTCGCCAGGCACGAGTTCCTCGGGCAGTTCGGCATCGGGCTGCTGTCGGGCTTCCTGGTGGCCGACGAGATCCACGTCGAGACCAGGTCGGTGACCGGCACACCCACCGTGAGCTGGACCGGCAGGTCCGACGGCACCTACCGGGTGGCGCCGGCGACCGCCGAGCGGGCCGCGCCCGGCACCACGGTCACCCTGCGGGCCCGCAGGGACGCCGCCGAATGGGTCGACGCCCGCACCGTCACCGAGCTGGCCGCCCTGTACGGCTCGCTGCTGCCGATCACCGTCACGGTCGACGGCGTCGTGACGACCACCGACCCGCCGTGGCTGGCCCGGTACGACAGCCCTGACGCGCGCCGGGCCGCGCTGCTGGAGTACGGCAGGCAGCTGTTCGGTTTCACCCCCTTCGACGTCGTCGACCTGGACGTCCCCGAGGCGGCGCTGACCGGTGTCGCGTTCGTGCTGCCCAGCCCCGCCAACCCGACCGCCCGCGCCGGCCACCGGGTCTACCTCAAGCGCATGCTGCTCACCGAGCGCGCCGAGGGTGTGCTGCCCGACTGGGCGTTCTTCGCCCGCTGCGTCGTGGACGCGGGAGAGCTACGCCCCACCGCCAGCCGCGAGGCCCTCTACGAGGACGACCTCCTGGAGCACACCCGCGAGCAGCTCGGCCGCCAGCTGCGCGAATGGCTCGTCCGGCTGGCCGAGACCGACCCGGCCCGGCTGCGCGCCTTCCTGCGCCTGCACCACCTGGGCGTCAAGGCCCTGGCCCTGCACGACGACGACATGCTGCGCCTGGTCGACAGGTGGCTGGAGTTCGAGACCAGCGACGGCCCGATGACGCTCGCCCAGTTCAGGACCCGCCATCCGCAGGGCCGTTTCACCGCGAGCGTCGACGAGTTCCGCCAGCTGTCGGCCGTGTCGGGCGCCCAGGGCGTCGGCCTGATCAACGGCGGTTACGTCTACGACAGCGACATCCTGCGGCGCCTGCCGAGGATCGACCCGGACGCCCGTCTCGACCGCCTCGACCCGGGCGAGCTGGCCACCCACCTCGGCCCCGTCGACCCCGGCGCGGACCTGGCCGCCAGGCCGTTCGTCGCCGCGGCCGCCCGGGTCCTCGACCCTCTCGGCTGCGAGCTGGTGCTGCGCGACTTCGACCCGGCCTCGCTGCCCGCCCTCTACCTGACCAGCCGCGCCGCCGAGCATCAGGCCGAGCTGCGCGAGGCACGGCAGGCCGCCGACGACCTGTGGGCCGACGTGCTCGGCGCCATGGAGCGGACCGTCGCCGCCGACCGCCCCCGCCTGGTGCTCAACCACCGCAACCCGCTCGTGCGCCGCGTGGTGCTGCTCAAGGACCTGTCGCTGGCCGCCACCGCGGTGGAGGCGCTGTACGGCATGGCGCTGCTGCACGGACACCACCCGCTGCGCGCGGCAGACACCGCCGCGCTGAACCGCTCGTTCCTCGGCCTGCTCGACTGGGCCGTGCTGGGCAAGGAGTGAGTACCGATGGCCGACGTTGAGGAGATGCTGGACCAGGCCAGGCAGATGCCGTACGGCGAGGCCAGGTCCGTGCTGCTCGAACAGGCGCTCAAGGCCTGCGCGCACGACCCGGAGCTGGCCTTCGAGGTGCGGCTGGAGCTGACCGAGGCCTACCAGTACGGCGCCGAGCCGGCCAAGTCGTTCGCCACCTTCTCCCGCTCCGTCGCCGAGTACGACGCCGATCCCGGGCGCTGGTCGGCCTGGCACACCTACAGCCTGCTGTGGCAGTACAAGTGGATCGTCAGCGACATGCGCCGTTTCCCTGAGATCCCGCTGCAGCGCGCCTACGACGCGCTGGCGGAGATGGAGCGGCGCTACGCCGCGGCGGGCTACGGCCCGCACGCCGTCCACACCCAGCGCACCTATGTCGCCGAGCACATCGGCGACAGGGCCGCGGCCGAGGAGTGGTTCCACCGGTGGCAGACCACGCCGCGCGACGACATGTCCGACTGCGAGGGCTGCGACCCCAGCGGCAAGGTGTGGTACCTGGCCTGGATGGGACGCGACGAGGAGGCCATCGAGCTGGCCGCGCCCGTCGTCGCGGGGCACCTGACCTGCCACGTCCAGCCGCAGGGCATTCTCGGCAACCTGCTGCTGCCGTACGTGCGGACCGGGCGGCTGGAGCAGGCCGCCGCCGCGCACCTGCGCGCCTACCGGATCGTCCAGGGCGACGCCAACTACGTCGACGACTTCGGCGACCACCTGGAGTTCTGCGCCCTCACCGGCAACGAGACCCGCGGCCTGGAGATCCTGCAGCGCGAGCTGCCGCTGCTGGACCGCTCCCCCACGCCGAGCGACCACATGTACTTCGCCGGGTGCGCCGCGTTGCTGCTGCGCCGCCTGGAAGAGCTGGGCCACGGCGGGCTGACCGTACGCAGGAGCGGCGCGGACGTGCCCGTCGGCCGCCTGCGTGAGGAGCTGGAGACGACCGCACGGGACCTGGCCGCCCGCTTCGACGCCCGCAACGGCACCGGCGAGCAGACCCGCAGGCTGGAGGCGAGGCTGGCGGCCGAGCCGCTGGTCGAGCACCTGCCGCTGACGCCGCACGCGCGCAGGGTCACGATCCCGTCCGCAGCGCCCGCCCGGCCGCCCGCCGGCGCGGGTCCCGACGAGCTGCTCGACCTGGCCGAGGACGCGTGGCGGCGCAGCGACCACGACGCGGCCCTGGCCGCGTGGGAGCGTTACGACGAGGTCGGCGGCCCGGCCGGCGGGCGGCGCACCGACGGGCTCGGCTTGGCCGCGCTCATGGCCGGCGACGTGGAGCGGGCGCGGGAGCTGTGGGTCCGCGCCGCCGAGCTCCACGCCCAGGCCGGCGACGAGGCGCGCAGGCAGGTCGCGCTCGGCAGGCTCGGGCTGCTCACGCAGGACGGGTTGCCGCTGGTGGAGGAGTCGTACCGGTGGCTGTCGGCCCACGGCGACGAGCGGCAGCGGGCGGGCGCGCGGTCACGGCTGGCCCAGGCGTACGCGGGCGCCGGCCGGGCCGGCGAGGCGATCACGCTGCTGGAAGGGGCGCGGGAGGGCGGGCTGCTGGCGCTGCTGGCCCACCTCCACGCCGACGACGGCGACCCCGGGCGTGCGGCCGAGGCGGCGCGTACGGCACGCCAGGCGCTGCGGGCCGAGGGCGACGTGCTCACCCTGGCCAGGACGGCGCTGTTCCACGGCCGGCTCATCCGGCGGCACGGCGGCAACCTGGAGGAGCTTCTCGGCGCCTTCGGCGAGGCGCTGGCCGTGGCGCCGCGCACGGAGGCGGGGCTGCGCGCGTTCGCGCACGCCTCCAGGGGCGAGGTGCTGGTCATGGTGGACCGCGCCGCGGAGGCGGTCGAGGACCTGATCGAGGCCGTGGCCCTGTTCACCGCGCTCGGCGACGCCCACGCCGCCGCCCTCGCCAGGGTCGACCTGGCCGCCGCCTACCTGGCGACCGACCGGCCCATGGAGGCGGCGATCGCGGCCGAGGAGGCCCTGGCCGTACTCGACGCCGGCGACCCGGCCCCCAACCGCACGGACGACGGCCGCACCGACGACGGCGGCACGGACGGCGGGGACGCCCACGATCTCGACAACATCACCGGCCTCAGGTGGACGCGGGCCAACGCCCTGCGCCTGATGGGCGAGCAGGAGGCGGCGCTGGCCGACTTCACCGCCCTCGTCGCGATGTACGCGCATCCGCTGCAGTCGGCCAGGGCGGCGGAGTCCGCGGCGGGCATCCTCGACGAGCTGGACCGCGACGAGGAGGCCGCCGAGAGCTTCGCCGTCGCGGCCGACCGCTACCGGGCCGCGGGCGAGACCGACGACCAGGCCAGGACGACCCGCCGCCACGCCATGTCGCTGCACTGGTCGGGCCGGAGCGCGGACGCCGCCGAGGCGCTGGCCGAGGCGCGGTCCCTGACCGGGGACCCGTTCCAGCTGGCCGCCCTCGCCTACGACGAGGCCCGCGTCCTGAACGCCCTCGGCAGGCGGGAGGAGGCGCTGCGGCGCTCCCGCGAGGCGGTCGGCCGCTTCACCGAGCTCGGCGACGAGCGCGCGACCGACATGGCGAACGAGCTGCTCACCTGGCTGGAGGAGTGATGTTCACCTCCGCTTGACTCGGCTGTCATGACCGGGTCAGCGGAGGAGGACATACCTGGGGCGTGGAACGCAGAACCTTCCTCGCCGCCACGGCCGCCTCCTTCCTCCTTCCGCCCTCGCAGCCTTTCCTGCCGCCCTCGCGGGCCCTCGCCGGTGACCCGTTCACGCTCGGCGTCGCCTCGGGAGACCCCACCACCGACGGTTTCGTGCTGTGGACCAGGCTCGCGCTCGACCCGCTGAGCGGAGACGGGCGCGGCGGCATGCCCTCGCGCTCCTTCGACGTCGACTGGCAGATCTCCGCCGACGAGCGCTTCTCCAGGATCGTCCGGTCCGGTACGGCGAGCGCCACGCCCGACACCGCGCACAGCGTCCACGTCGAGGCGCAGGGGCTGGAGCCGGGACGGGAGTACTTCTACCGGTTCAGGACCGAGGGCAGGCTGTCGCGGGCCGGCCGTACCAGGACGACGCCGCAGGGCGCCCAGCCGCTCAACTTCGTGGTGGCCGCCTGCGCCCACTACGAGCACGGCTACTACACCGCCTACCGCCGTCTGGCCGAGCAGGAGCCCGACCTGGTCGTGCACCTGGGCGACTACATGTACGAGTACGGCCCGAGCGGCTACACCGCGCTGGCCGGAAGGGTCCGCACCCACACCCCCGGCAAGTGCGAGACCCTGGCCGACTACCGGCTGCGCCACGCGCAGTACAAGAGCGACCGTGACCTGCAGAAGGCGCACGCCGTCGCGCCGTGGCTGGTGGCCTTCGACGACCACGAGGTGGAGAACAACTGGGCGGGGCCCGTCTCCAGCACCGGCGCCCCCGACTTCGCCCGGCGCAGGACGATGGCCTTCCGCGCCTACTACGAGAACATGCCGCTGCGCCGCGCCAGCGTCCAGGGCGCGGTCCTGCGGGTCAACCGGCGGGTCTCATGGGGCACGCTGGCCCGCTTCCATCTGCTCGACACCCGCCAGTTCAGGGACGACCAGGCCTGCCTCGACGGCGTGCGCGCCTCCTGCGACGAGCGCCTGTCGGCGGGCCGTACCCTCCTGGGCGATGCGCAGCGGCGCTGGCTGGCGGAGGGGCTGCGCACGTCGCCCACCCGGTGGAACCTGCTCGGCCAGCAGATCATCATGGCGCAGCGCGACTACAAGGTCGGGCCGGGCCGCGAGGTCAACCTGGATTCCTGGGACGGCTACGCGCCCGAGCGCGACCGCCTGCTCGGGTGGATGCGGGAGAGCGCCAACCCGGTGGTGCTGACCGGCGACGCCCACATGCACCACGCGGCGAGCTCAAGCTCGACTTCGACGACCCCTCCTCGCCCGTGGTCGCCCGCGAGCTGGTGACCTCCTCCGTCGCCAGCGACGGCGACGGCTACCGCGACAAGGCGTGGATCGCCGAGGCGCTGGCCGAGAACCCGCACATCTCCTACATCGACCAGCGGCGCGGCTACATCGCCGCCAGGCTCACCGCGTCGGAGCTGTCGGTCGACTTCAGGACCCTCGACTACATCTCCCGCAAGGGCGCCCCCGCCAGGACCGCCAGGTCGCTCACCATCCCCGCCGCCCCGCCCGGCCGCTGACCCGCCCCGGCGGCGCCCGCCCACGCGTGATCGATCGGTGGGTTAGCGTCTTCGTCATGACGTGGGTGCTCTTCGACTACGGAAACGTCCTGTCCCTCCCCCAGCCGCAGGCGGACGTCGCCGCCATGGCGAGCGCCGCGGGCGCCGACCTGGAGTCCTTCGAGCGTGGCTACTGGGCGCACCGCCTGGACTTCGACCGGGGCACGCTGACCCCGCGCGCCTTCTGGTCCCTCGCGCTCGGCCGCGACGTCGGCGACGAGGAGCTGGCCACCCTCGTCGGGCTGGACGTCGCCAGCTGGTCGTACCCCAACCCCGGCACCGTGGCCGTCATGGAACGGCTGCCGCGCGTCGCGCTGCTGTCCAACGCCCCCGAATGCGTCGCCGAGGGGATCGACGGCCTGCCCTGGCTGGCCGGCATCGGGCCGCGCTTCTACAGCGCCAGGATGGGCCTGGTCAAGCCCGACCCGGAGATCTATCTCGCCGTGCTCGACGGGCTGGGCGCCCGCCCGCACGAGGTGACGTTCGTCGACGACCGGCTGGAGAACGTCGAGGCCGCCGCGCGGCTCGGCATCACCGGCGTCCACTTCAGGGGGCCCGGCGACCTGGCGGCCCTGCCACGACAGGTGGGATGAGCCCCGGTCAGCCGAAGGCGTAGCCGAACAGGCCGTCGCCGCTGGCCAGCGTGCGCGCCCGGCTCGGCCGCAGCCCGTGGTAGTGCCCGGGACGGCGGGAGCCCGGCACGTAGGTCACCACGCCCGTGCCGGGCGCCGCCACCACCAGCCCGTCGACGCCGCCGCTCGTGACGCCGCGTCCCTTGACGCTGCGCCCCTTGATGCTGTGTCCCTTGACGCTGTGTCCCTTGACGCTGCGTCCCTTGACGGTGAGACCCCTGACGCCGCCGGTGGCCGCCGACAGCGTGCGGTAGCGCCCGCCGACGGCGAGCGTGGACAGGGAGGCGCCGAAGTCGCGGCCCCTGCCCTTGATCAGCACGTCGCCGTGCCTGGCCAGGCCGCCCTTCCTGGCGCCGACCAGGACCTGCACGGAGTTCTCCCCCGGTACGCCGACCGCCAGCTCGGCGTCGCCGTCGCCGTTGAAGTCGCCCGCCGCCAGTGCCGCGCCGAACCTGTCGTAGTACCGCGGCGTCCCCTTCAGCAGGCGCTGCGTCCAGGCCTCCCAGCGGCCGGTGCCGTAGCGGACGTGAACCATGCCGTCGCCGTAGTCCATGGCCCGCTGGTTGGCGCTCAGGCCCTCGCCCGGCACGCCGATCGCCAGGTCGTCGCGTCCGTCGGCGTCGAAGTCGGCGGCGGCCAGCGCGGCGCCGAAGGCGTCCCACTTCTCCGCGGCGCCCTTCACGCCGGGTGAGGACTGGGTGTACTGCACGGCACGGCGGTCGCGCGGGTCGACGACCGTCACCGAGCCCTGGCCGTCGAGGCGGACCGTGTCGGCGGGGGCGCCGATCGCGATCTCGTCCTTGCCGTCGCCGTCGAAGTCGCCGGTGGTCAGCGCGGCGCCGAACTGGTCGGTGACCAGGCCCGTCTGGCGCAGGCCGCGCTGCGTGATCCGGTACCGCGCGCGGCCTTTGAAGCCGTGGACGACGACCGTGCCGCCGGCGCCCATCGCGGGCGCGCCGATGACCAGCTCGTCGGCCCGGTCGCCGTCGAGGTCGCCGGCCGCCAGCGCCGCGCCGTACCGGTCGGAGCCGGGCCGCGAGGACGACAGCTGCCTGCCCGGGACCAGCCCGCGCGGCGAGCCGTGGAAGAGCTGGACGGCGCCGTGGCCGTCGGAGCCGGGGACCGGCGTGCCGAAGAACTCCTCCGACACGCCGACCGCGAGATCGGCGCAGCCGTCGCCGTCGAAGTCGCCGACGGCGAGCGCCGATCCGAAGGAGTCGCCGTTCTCCGGGTCGCCCGGCACGCCGGGGGTGGCCTGGGAGAGCCTGGCCTGCTGCCCGGAGCCGTACATGATCGTGACCGAGCCCGCGCGGGCGTGGCCCGCCACGCTCTCGTACGGCGCCGCGACGGCGAGGTCGGGCAGGCCGTCGCCGTCGAAGTCCGACGGGCGCCCGCCGCAGGAGCCCGCGGGGGCGGCGGCAGGCGCGGGGGCGGTCGCGGCGACAGCCGCGGGGATCACCGCAGGGGCGGTCGCGGTGGCGATCGTCGCCGGGGCGATCGTCGCGGTGGCGATCGTCGCGGTGGCGATCGTCGCGGTGGCGGTGCTCGCGGGAAGGAAGGGAGCGCTGAGGCAGGCGGCGGCGAGCAGGGCGGTGCGCGAGACGTTCATGCCCGGATGGTCCCCAGGCCCGCCGAACCCGGCCTTAACACCTCGGGAACGTGCCAGGATAGACGGGTGGACATCGACCTCGCGGACCTGGATTTCTGGCGCAAGCCACTCAAGGAACGGCAGGAGGCGTTCGCCAGGCTCCGGCAGCTGGAGCATCCGGTCTTCTTCCCGGAGAAGAAGGTCCCGCTGCTACGGTCGGGCACCGGGTTCTACGCCCTGGTCAGGCATGCCGACGTCGTCGAGGCCAGCCGTAACGCGAAGATCTTCTCCAGCGAGCCCGCGGTCACCAATCCCGAGCCGCCCGGCTGGGTCAAGCACGTGTTCGGCGAGTCGATGGTCAACATGGACGACCCCCGGCACGCCAGGCTCCGGCGCATCGTCTCGCGCGCCTTCAGTCCCAAGATGCTGCAGAACCTGCAGGCCGACATCGAGAAGGCGTGCCGGCGGATCGTCGACGACGTGATCGCCTCCGGGCCCCGCGACTTCGTCTCGCAGGTCGCCGCCCGCCTGCCCATCCACGTCATCTGCGACATGATGGGCATTCCCGAGGAGTACCGGGCGAAGGTCCACGAGCACGTCGACGCCTCGACCGCCTACAGCGGCGTGCGGCCGAGCGTGCTGCAGAGCGCCCGCCTGGCCGGCAAGAACGTGGTCGCGCTGCTGGCCCTGCAGCGCATGGTCATCCAGCTCGGCCACCAGCGCGTCGCCGACCCCGGCACCGACCTGGTCTCGGCCCTGGTCACGGCCAACCCCGACGGCGAGAAGCTCACCGACAAGGAGCTCGGCTCGTTCTTCGCGCTGCTGCTGGTGGCCGGCAACGAGACGGCGCGCAACACGATGGCCCACGGCATCAAGCTGCTGACCGACCACCCCGACCAGCGCGAGCTGCTGATGAGCGACTTCGACGGGCACATCAACGGGGCGATCGAGGAGATGGTCAGGCACGTCTCGCCGATCATCCAGTTCCGCAGGACCGTCACCGACGACTACTCCTTGCGCGGCCTGCGGCTCAGGAAGGGCGACCGGGTGGTCCTGTTCTACGGCTCGGCCAACCGCGACGAGGACGTCTTCCCCGACCCTGACGCCTTCGACATCACCCGCGACACCAAGCCGCACGTCGGTTTCGGCGGCCCGGGGCCGCACTTCTGCCTCGGGGCCAACCTGGCCAGGCAGGAGATGCGGACGATGTTCCGCGAGCTGCTGACCAGGTTGCCCGGCGTCAGGTCGGTGGGCGAGCCGGAGCTGCTGGTGTCCAACTTCGACAACAGCGTGCGCAGTCAGTCCTTCACGTTCTGAGAGCGCTGGCGGTTGTCCGGCGCCAGCACGTTCGTCCTGATAGTGACGAAGGTGATCAGCGCGGCGACGGCCATCATGCCGGCGCTGATCAGCATCGCCCTGGTGAATCCCGCGGCGTACATCCGGGGATCACTGACCGCGTCGCCCGTCAGGCCGACGAGCGGCGGGATCGCCGCCACCGCCAGCAGGCTGCCGGTCCTGGCGACGGCGTTGTTGATGCCGCTCGCCGTACCGGCGTAGCGGTCGTCGGCCGTGGCCAGCACGGTCGCGGTCAGCGGCGCCACCGCCGCCGACAGGCCGAGGCCGAAGACCGAGACGGCCGGCAGGACGTGCAGCCAGTAGCTGGAGCCCTTGTCGATCGTGCTCATCAGCAGGAACCCGGCACCCGCCACGAGGATGCCCACCGTCATCGGCAGCCGCGGGCCGTACCTCTTGGCCGTCTCGCCGGCACGCGCCGACAGCAGCAGCATGAGGATCGTCACCGGCAGCAGCGCCGAACCGGCGGCGACGGCGTCGAAGCCCGCGACCGTCATCAGCTGCAGGGTGAGCAGGAAGAAGACCACGCCCATCGCGGCGTACATGATCAGCGTGACCACGTTCACCGCGCTGAAGACGGCGTTCCTGAACAGGCCCACCGGCACCAGCGCGTCGGGCGAGCGGCGGATCTCCAGCACCACGAAGGCGATCCCGGCCACCAGGCCGCCGATCAGCGGCAGCACCTGGCCTTCCTCGGTCAGCCCGTAGGTGATGCCGGCCAGGGCCAGCGCGGCCAGGACCGAGCCGAGGACGTCGAACCTGCCGGCGGCCTGCTCGTCCTTCGTCTCCGGCACGTGCTTGATCGTCATGACGACCACCAGCACGGCGAACGGCAGGTTGACCAGGAACGCCCAGCGCCAGCCCGCGTGCTCCACCAGCCAGCCGCCCACCAGCGGGCCGATCGCGGCCGCCACGCCGGTCATGCCCGACCACGCGCCCACCGCCCGCGGCCGGTCGCCCGGGGCGAAGTTCGACTGGATGATGGCCAGCGAGCCCGGCGTGAGCAGCGCGCCGCCGATGCCTTGCAGGGCGCGGGCCAGGACCAGCAGTTCGATGTTGGGCGCGAGCCCGCACAACGCGGAGGCCAGCGCGAACCAGACGGTGCCGATGAGGAAGATCTTGCGGCGGCCGTAGCGGTCACCGAGCGAGCCGCCGAGCAGGATCAGGGCCGCCAGGGTGAGGGTGTAGGCGTTGACCGTCCACTGGAGGCCGGCCATGTCGGCGTTCAGCTCGGCGCGCAGCGCCGGTAGGGCGACGTTGACGATCGTGCTGTCGAGGAGGGCCAGGCCGGAACCGAGCACGGTCGCCGCCAGGATCCACCTCCCCCGTGCGGATTTGAGCTGGACGTCCATGACAGCAATCTTGTCGTAGGGCTCTGGTAGGACTGGACTCCCCCCTTCAAGGAGACCCGTTGAGCATCTATCAGCACCTGGAGTCCTTTTATGGGCTCGCCGTCCGCGAGCTGGGCGACGATCCTCGGGACGTCGCCGAGGACGCGCCCGGGGACGCGGCCTTGCGCGGCGCCGTGCCGTCCGGCGAGGACCCGGGGAACGTGGCCTGGCGGGTGGCCGCCGCGCCGTTCGACGAGGAGAAGCCCGCCTTCGCCGACAGCTTCGAGCGGCTGCTGGCGACCGTCGACCCGGGCTCGATCAGGGCGCTCGTCGTGGGCTGGTGGGGCGCGGGGTGGGAGGGGCAGCGCTCCGACATCCCCATCGCGGCAATCACCGCCGCCGCCGACCGCCTGACCGCGCTCGAGGCCGTCTTCGTCGGCGACATCGTGTCCGAGGAGTGCGAGATCTCCTGGATCGAGCACGGCGACGTCACCCCTCTGCTGACCGCCTTCCCCCGGCTGCGGCGGCTCGACGTGCGCGGCGGCACCGGGCTGAAGCTCGCCCCCGTGGTCCACGAGTCGCTGGAGACGCTCCGCTTCGAGTCGGGCGGGCTGCCCGCCGGTGTGGTGCGCGCGGTCGGCGACAGCTCGCTGCCCGCGCTGCGCCATCTGGAGCTGTGGCTGGGCGAGGAGAACTATTCCGGCGACTCGCGCCCCGCCGACTGGGCGCGGATCCTGCGCGGCGAGCGGCTGCCCGCGCTGTGCCACCTCGGGTTGCAGGACAGCGAGCTGCAGGACGAGGTCGCCGCCGCGGTGGCGGCGGCACCGATCGTGGCCAGGCTGGAGTCGCTCGACCTGTCGATGGGCACGCTGAGCGACACCGGCGCGGAGGCGCTGCTGTCCGGCCAGCCGCTGACCCACCTGCGCTCGCTCGACCTGAGCCACCACTATCTGAGCGACGCCATGCAGCAGCGGGTACGCGCCGCGCTGGCCGGGGTCGAGGTCGACCTGTCCGACCGGCAGGACGAGGACGACGAGTGGCGCTACGTGGCGGTGTCCGAATGACGGTCTTCGCGCACGTCGCGCGGCTGCGGGCCGCGCTGCCCGGCGTCGAGCCGGTGGCCGGCACCACCGGCCGCAGCTACGACTGGTCACCCGGCACCCGCCACGTCGCGGTGCCGGAATGACCTACGTCGTCGTCGGCACCCCCGGGGACCGGCGGGTGACGATGTTCGCCGCCGCCCTCACCCGGTACGGCCTGCGCCCGCCCCAGGTGGTCGCCTGGCCTGACGTGCTGGCGGGTCAGATCGCCATCCCGCCGGGTGCCCGGGTGCGGATCGACTCGCCGGGCGAGGACACCGCCGCCGACGCGCTGCTGCGCGGCCCCGGCGCGCCGACCCGGGTGGGCGGCGGCGCGCTGTGGCACTCCCGCCTCGTAGCCGGGCTCGCCAGGGTGGCGGACGCGGCGTCGGCCGCGGGGGCGCGGGTGCTGGGCGACGTGGGCGAGATCGCGGAGATGTTCGACAAACGGCGCACGCACGCGCGGCTCGCCGCCGCGGGGGTGCCGGTCCCGGCGGCGCTCGGCCCCGCGCCCGTCGGCGGCTACGCCGACCTGCGGCGGCTCATGGCCGACCGCGGGATGGCCAGGGTGTTCGTCAAACCCGCGCACGGCTCGTCGGCCTCGGGCGTCGTCGCCTTCCAGACGAACGGCTCGCTGGTGAAGGCGACGACGTCGGTCGAGCCGGCCGGGGGCGAGCTGCACAACTCGCTGCGGGTGCGCGACTACCACGACGAGACCACCGTCGCCGCGATCGTCGACGCGCTGGCGCCCGACGGGCTGCACGTCGAGGAGTGGTTCCCCAAGGCGGCCGTCGGCGGCCGGGTGTTCGACCTGCGGGTGGTCGTGGTGGCCGGACGGCCCACTCACGCGGTCGTCCGCACCAGCCGGGCGCCGATGACGAACCTGCACCTGGGCGGCGCGCGCGGCTCGCTGGAGACGGTCATGGCGGCGCTCGGCCCCGCAGGGTGGGCCAGGGCGCTGGAGATCTGCGCGCGGGCGGCGGCCTGCTTCCCGCGCAGCCCGGCGGTCGGCGTCGACCTGATGGTGGGCGCGAGCCTGCGGCGCTTCGCGGTGGCGGAGGTCAACGCGTTCGGCGACCTTCTGCCCGGCCTGACCGGGCTGCCGGGCAGCGGCGCCGAGGGGCTCGACACCTACGAGACGCAGGTGCGCGCCTACGAGGCGCGGACGCTCTCCGGCGAGACTCGGACGCTCCTCAACGAGACTCGGACGCTCGCCAACGAGACGCGGACCCTCCCCAACGAGACGCGGACGCTCCCCTACGAGACGCGGACGCTCCCCTACGTGGCCGCCGGGCGTGACGACGAGGTCGAGGCGGGCGCGCGTGCGTGACATGAACGCCGTCATCGGCAGCCACGACCTGCTGCTGGTGACGCTCGACACGCTGCGTTACGACGTGGCGGCCGACCTGCTGGCCGCGGGACGGCTGCCGACGCTCGCCGCCGTCCTGCCCGGCGGGGTGTGGGAGGAGCGCCACACGCCGGGCAGCTTCACCTACGCCGCGCACGCCGCGATCCTGGCCGGGTTCCTGCCGACCCCCGTCGCGCCGGGCCCGCACCCACGGCTGTTCGCCGCCGCCTTCCCCGGCAGCGAGACGACCGCGCCGGGCACGTGGCGGTTCGAGGCGGCCGACCTGCCGGCCGGGCTGGCCGCGGCCGGCTATCACACGGTGTGCGTCGGTGGCGTCGGGTTCTTCAACAAGCTCACGCCACTGGGTTCGGCGCTGCCGTCCCTGTTCGCCGAGTCGCACTGGGACCCGTCCTTCGGGGTGACGTCGCCCTCGTCCTTCGAGGCGCAGATCGCGTGCGCGGCGGCGGCGGTCGAGCGGGTGGAACGGCCCGTCTTCCTGTTCGTCAACGTGTCGGCGCTGCACCAGCCGAACTGGTTCTACTCCGGCGGGCCAGGCGACTCGATCGACAGCCACGCGGCGGCGCTGGAGTACGTCGACCGGCAGCTGGCCAGGCTGTTCGCGGTGATGACGGCGCGGCGGCCGTGCCTGGCGATCGTGTGCTCCGACCACGGCACCGCCTACGGCGAAGACGGACATGTGGGGCACCGCATCGGCCATCCGGTGGTGTGGACCGTCCCCTACGGGGAGTTCGTGCTGGAGAAAGGGGCGTGGGCGTGAGCGCGCCGCACCAGGGTTCGCCATACCAGGGATATGTTTACGCATACCCACACAAGACCGCCTACCGGCCGCTCGATCCGCGGCCGTCGCTGGCGTCGGTGTGGGAGCGGGAGCGCACCGACGCGCTCTTCCTCTACCTGCACATCCCGTTCTGCGAGATGCGCTGCGGCTTCTGCAACCTGTTCACCAGGACCGGCGCGCCCGAGGAGCTCGTCGCCGCCTACCTGTCCGCGCTCGAACGGCAGGCCCACGCCGTACGGCGGGCCGTACCGGACGCGCGTTTCGCGACCGCCGCCATCGGCGGCGGCACCCCCACCTACCTGTCGGCCGCCGAACTCACCAGGCTGTTCGACCTGGCGGCTCGGGCCATGGGGGCCGACTTCACCGCCATCCCGCTCGGTGTCGAAACGTCGCCCGCCACCGCCACCCCTGACCGGCTGGCCGTCCTCGCCGAACGCGGCACCACGCGGGTGTCGATCGGCGTGCAGAGCTTCATCGACGCCGAGGCGCGCGCGGCGGTCCGGCCGCAGCGCCGTACGGAGGTCGAGCGGGCGCTGGCGACCATCCGCGCGGCCGGGATCCCGACGCTGAACATCGACCTGATCTACGGCATCGACGGGCAGACCCCGCGGTCGTGGCTCTACTCGCTGAACGCCGCGCTCGACTGGAAACCGGAAGAGATCTACCTGTATCCGCTGTACGTCCGGCCGCTGACCGGCCTCGGGCTGCTCGGCAAGGAGTGGGACGACCAGCGGCTCACGCTGTACCGGATCGGACGCGACCACCTGCTGGCCAGCGGGTACGAACAGGTGTCGATGCGCATGTTCCGCCTGGCGAGGAGCGCGACGGCGGCGGCGGAGGCTCTCGGATCGGCCCTGGCGGGTCCTCCGGTGCCGGCCGCGCCGACCCCGGTGGAGGCCTCGACCGAGTACTGCTGCCAGACCGACGGGATGATCGGCCTCGGCTGCGGCGCGCGCTCCTACACCTCGCACCTGCACTACTCCTTCGAGTACGCCGTCGGCGTCCGACACGTCCGCGCGATCATCGACGAGTACGTCCGAGCCGGAAGCTTCGACCACGCCAACGTCGGCTTCCTCCTCGACGCCGCAGAGCGCCGCCGCCGCCACCTCATCCAGTCGCTGCTCCAGGTCCCCGGGCTATCCCTGGCCGGATACCGGCAGGAGTTCGGCACCGAGGCGCTCGACGACTTCGACCTCACGCCGTTCGTCACCCGCGGCTGGATCGAGACCGACACGGCACGCGCCTGGCTGACCGCCGACGGGCTGGCCCACTCCGACACCATCGGGCCGGCGCTGTTCTCCACCGAGGTCCAGGCGCTGATGGAGAGCTATGACCAGCGTTGAACACCTGACGATCCTCTACCGCGGGCCCCTGGCCAGCTGCGACTACGACTGCCCCTACTGCCCGTTCGCCAAGCGCCGCGACACGCCCGAGCAACTGCGTGCCGACCGGGCCGCCCTCGAACGTTTCACCGCATGGGTCGCCGAGCAGCCCTTCCAGGTGTCGGTGCTGTTTACGCCGTGGGGCGAGGGCGCCGTCCGATCCTGGTACCGGCGCGCGCTCATCGAGCTCAGCCATCTCCCGCACGTGCCACGCGTCGCCATCCAGACCAACCTCAGCTTCCGGACGTCCTGGCTGCCCACCGCCGACCTCACGACGCTCGCCCTCTGGACCACCTACCACCCGGGGCAGGTCACCAGGCAGCGGTTCCTGGCCAGATGCGCGGAACTGAGCGCACTCGGCGTGCGCTTCAGCGTCGGCGTCGTCGGCCTGCCCGAACACCTCGCCGAGGCGCGCGCCCTGCGGGAGGCACTGCCGCCCTCCGTCTACGTGTGGATCAACGCGGCCGAGGGACACACCTACACCGACGACGAGGCGGCCGCGTGGACCGGCGTCGACCCGCTGTTCCGCCACAGCAGGTTCCCGCACCGGAGCCTGGGGCTGGCCTGCCGTACCGGGGAGAGCGTGGTGTCGGTGGACGGGGAGGGCACCGTGCGCCGCTGCCACTTCGTACCGGCCGTGCTCGGCAACCTGTACGACGGGACCGCCCTGCGGGCGCTCGCTCCTCGCGGATGCCCGCTGGAGGTGTGCGACTGCCACATCGGCTACGTGCACCTGGAGCCGCTGGGGCTGTACGACACGTTCAGCGGCGGCATCCTGGAACGCATCCCGGCCATGTGGCCCCACACTGATCCGGTCACCACCGGACGCGCTTCGGTATCGACGGGTCCGCCCCGCTGAACCGGAAACCGCCGCTCATGAGGCCGGCCCACCCTCAGCTCTTCCCCCGGCACGGATGGACTTCCCCACGGTGAGACCGCGGCCGGTCCCTCGGCGAGAAGGCCGCCTGCGTTCCTGGACCGCAGACCACCTCCATGAGCCACGGCCCCGCACTTCTGGAGTGTGTCCCCCCACCCCTAGGTCAGCGAGCCGCCCACCCTCCCGGATTCCGACCACGTCCCACTAACCCTTGGATTCCGACCACGTCCTATGAACCACCCGCCCCTTGGATTCCGACCACGTGCCATGGATCACCTGCCGTCCTGGATTCCGACCGCCGCCTCCAACCACGCACCGCCCGACCCCCTGGACCGGGTCCGCCCACCCCGCAGGCGGGGAGCCGGCCCACGTTCCTGTCTCCGCGCCATCTGGCCATCACTTCGGGCCCCGCACTTCTGGAACCCGGCCCGAGCACCCCTCAGGCCGAGAGGGCAGTCGCGGTTGCGATCGGAACAGTTCGTAGCGCGCTCCGGCGGTGAGCTACGTGCGACCGCGCGCCCCGTACCCCGGCAGGTCTTGGGGCGCGAGGTCCGGATGGCTCGCGTCAGGCCTGGTCAGGTCTGCTTCTCGGGCTGGTAGTCCTGCTCGGACACCCCGAACGTCCACGCCACGCCCTCACGCGCCCGAGTCACCCACGGCGGCACGCGCAGGAAGTACGTGCGGCTGGTGCCGTCCGGTTCGGGAGTGGAGTTGACCACCTCCACCATCACCACCGGCTCGTCGTCCGCCAGGTCGATGCGCCACAGCACACCGGTCTCGTCCTCGTGTGTGGGTTTGGCGCCTGACTCCGCCAGATATCGTTCGTAGCCGTAGTGCTCGAGCATCACCCGGCGCAGCTCGGCGTTCTCCTCGGCCTGGATCCGCTTGGCGTCGAGCCCGGCCATGGCCACGCCGAACGAGGCGGGCACCGGCATGCCGTGCCACGCGTGCAGCGCGAACCCGTCGGGGAACCCCATCGCGGGACCGTCGGCGCGGTGCAACCGTCCCAGGTCGTCAAGGTGCAGGTCGGCCGGACGCTCGCACACGATCGCCAGCCGTTCGAACGGCCACCACCACCCGGCCGCCTTCGCCACCTGCGCCAGGCCGTCGAGCGACCCCATCGAGCTGCCCGGCGCCCCTGTCCCGCCGTCCGGCCCGGCCGTCGCGTGGGCAGTGAGACCGTCGAACAGGGCGAGCCAAGGCGCCTCGTGCTGGCCGAGGACCGCGTCGAGCGTGGCCTGGCGGAGGAGCGACCCGGCCTGCTCACGGAGGAGCGCGGCGGCGTCGTCATCCGTGTCGCGGCCGTCGACCCGAGGGGCGCTGTAGGTGTCGCCGGTGGTGGCGGACTGGGGCAGGTTGCCGATCGCGCGGCGCAGGTCAGCGGCGAGAGTGTTCACCTCCGGCCACAGCAGGTCGCCGGTGAGCGCCCAGGCGCGCGGCCACGCCACCGTGCCCAGGGAGGTGGCGGCCGCGGCGCGGGCCCGCTCCCATGGCAGGTTCCGTACGGCGTGGCGCACGGAGGCACCAGCGATGGCGCGGAGATCGTTCAGCTGCGCGACCAGGATGTCCGGGTCAGCAGTGGTTTCGGGAGCGACAGTGGTTGCAGGAGCGGCATTGGCTTCCGGAGCGGCAGTGGTTGCAAGAGCGACAGTGCCCGGGGCCGCAGTGGTGTTCGGAGCAGCGACGGCGCCCGAGGCAGCAACGGCGCCCGGAGCGGCAACGGTGAGCGGGGCCGCAATGGGGTCCAGGGCTGCAACAGTGCCCGGAGCGGCAACGGTCTCCAGGGCGGCAATGATGCCCGGGGCCGCAATGGGGTCCGGAGCGGCAACAGTATCCGGAGCAGCAACGGTCTCCAGGGCGGCGATGACGCCTGGGGCGGCAACGGTGCCTGGGGCCGCGATGGGGTTCGGGGCGTTTCCTGGGGACGCCGATGACGAGTGTGGCGGCGTGAGGGTGGAGGGCGGCTCGGATGTGGGATCGCCGGGCGTCCGGGGTGTGAGGGCGGTGAGGACCGGTCCGATGTGGGCGGTGAGGCCGACCTCGTGGAACGTGCGGACCGTGTTCGCGTCGCCGACGAGGAGTGCGGCGGCGAGCGCGCCCTGCGCGGGGGAGGCGAGCCAGACGATCGCCTCGGGCTCGGGAAGACCGGCGTTGCGGTAGGCGCGCCGTACCCCGAGCTCGGCGGCGGTGCGATCAGCGGGGCCCGCGGTGCGGGCGATGTCGCGCCAGCGGCGGGCAGCTGCGGTCAGGTGGCCGGCCAGCTCAGCCGGCAGGGGCGCGGGTGCTGCGGGGGTCGTCATCAGGGTCGGAGGCTTCCTGGGAGAGGGGGATGTCTCGGGCGTCGGCCGGCCGGTCGGTCAGTCGGCGACCGTGCGGTAGGAGCCGGGGACGTACTCGCGCTGCCGCACCACCCGGAACCAGCCCTTCGGCAGCATGATCGCGTCGTGTTCCTCGTGGACGAGGCGGGTGCCGGCGGGAAGGTGGAGGTAGTCGGCACCGGTGTAGGCGTCGTCGAGCAGGAGGGTGCCAGGGCCGGGGATGGCGTGGGCGTGGCCGGTCGCCTCACCCAGCGCGAGGACCAGGCGGCCGCGGGAGTCGCGCGGGGCCGGGGGGAGGGTTTTGACCCGTGCGGGCACGGACTCCTCCGCCACCGGCACGATCAGGATGTCTCCCTGACGGAACAACGTGGACCTCCTCGTCGGATCGGTGATCGGAAGCTATCCGACGGGACCGACAGATTCGGAGGTGTGGGAGTCCGGCCCTCGACGGGCGCCTATCGGGCGGCCGAAGCCACGGACGAGCCGCTGCCGGGCGGGCGTCCAGAGCCCGGGACCTCAGTACGGGGCGGGTGACCGAAGCCGCGGACCAGCCGGTACCTGCCGGGCGTCCAGAGTCCCGGACGAGCCAGAACTGGGCGGGCGTCCAGAGACACGGACCAGCCGGTGCTGGGCGGGTCGGGGCCAGGTCAACGGCTGCTACCTGCTCACCGCGGGCAGCACACCGGCCTTGGGCGCGACGGCGGAGGACGAGACATAGCCCCGCTGGGCGCGACGGCGGGGGGTGAGGCGGTGCCGCCCGGCGCGCCGCAGGAGCCCGACGCGGCCCACAAACGCCGCGTGAAGAGAAGGGTCTGGGGACAGGTCAGAGGGTGCTGTTCAGGGCGCGTAGCACGAACCCGGAGACGATCTCCTCGGCCGCCTCCACGCTCACCCGGCCGCTGATCAACGACTCCCGCTCGGCGCCGATCACCGCGAGGATCATGCGGGCCGTCGCCGCCACGTCCTGCATCTGGAAGTCGCCGGAGCTCGCCCCGGAGTCGAGGATCTCGACCAGGATCCGCTGCATCGGCGCCACGTGCTCGGCCAGCCGCTGGTAGGCGTCGGGCCCGAGGGCGGCGCTGAGCCCCGCCGCTCCCGGGTGAGGGTGTGCGAGGAGCCCGGCCAGCTGGAGCCGGATGAAGGCGCGCAGCCGCTCGGCGGGCGTGGCGGAGGCGGGCAGTTCCCTGGTGTAGGACTCGATGAAGTAGTGGGTCACCCGCTCGGTGAACGCCAGCAGCAGCGCCGCCTTGTCGGGGTAGTAGTTGTAGAGCACGGTGCGGGTGATGCCCGCCTCCTGCGCCACGTCCGTCATCGAGATCTCCTGGATGCCCTGGACGCGCGACAGCCGGGAGACCGCCTGCAGGATCCTGTCCTGCGTCTGGGCGCGGTGCTCGCCGATCGTCGCGGCGGAGATCCTGGGCATGAGCCCATGTTAGGCCGCGGGCCGGATGGCGCGCAGCAGCTCGGTCAGGACCTCGGTGTTGAGCTGGTAGGCGAGGCGCACCTCGCGGATGATGCGCTGCTGCTCGGCCTCGTCGGCGGTCAGGGCGTCGAGCCTGGCCCGGTACTCGTTCTTGAACCGGGGCAGCGAACCGACCTCGTCGAAGATGTAGAAGTCGACGCCGCCGCCCTTGCCGTACCCGTAGATCTTCTGCAGTTCCATCCTGATGAACTGGCCGCCGGACAGGTCGCCCATGTAGCGCGTGTAGTGGTGGGCGATGTAGCCGCCCGGCCAGTCGGCGATCTGCTCGATGCGTGCCACCAGTGTCCTGGTCGCCTTGGAGGGGGCGATGCGCTCGCGCCAGGAGGGGCCGTAGATGGCGGTCAGGTCGCGTTCGAGTGCGGCCTGCCGGTACAGGGAAGGAAAGACGAAGGCTCCCGCCACGGGGTGGTCGGCCAGGCGCTCGGCGACGCCGTCGAGGGCGAGATAGGCGAAGTAGTGCTGGGCGACCATCTCGCCGTACTCCTCGGCGCTGAGCCGCCCGGCCATGAGTTCCTTGAGGTAGCTCTCGTCCTCGGCGGACTCGTGGTCGCCCCAGGTGGCGTTGCGCAGCGTCTCGGAGAAGGTCATGACATAGTGTCACCAAAATCGGCGCCTCACGTCAAGCCGTTGGTGACACCATGTCATAAAAAGCAGGACCGCCGCGACGACGGGCAGCCAGGCCAGCCGTTCGAGCAGCCAGGCGGGCGTGTCGGGCCTGCCGTACAGGCCGCCGGCGAGCACGGTCACCACCAGCGCCGTCTGGTGCCACAGGAAGATCGGCATGGCCCCCAGGTTGGCCAGCGCCACCGGCGCCCACAGCCGCGGCCGGCGCATCAGCGCGCCCAGCGGCCCGTGCAGCAGCAGCGCGAGGCCCACCTGGGCGAGGCCGAAGCAGACCGCGGCCAGCGTGGGCGGGCTGAGGTTGGAGAGCGGCCGCCCGGTGATCCCGATCATGGCCGCGGGGTAGCCGCCCCAGGCCACCAGCGCGAACGCCGCCGCGCCGCCGCCCGCCAGCAGCCAGGCCCCGTCCCTGCGCGGGCGCAGCTCGCCGCGGGCCCACAGGATGCCCAGCAGGTACGGCACCAGCCACGCCGCCCCGAGGTTCACCCACCCGACCGCGGCGGGGGCGCCCAGCCCGAACCGCAGCAGATCCACCAGCGCCACGACCGCGACCGCCACGCCGACCACCACCGCCCGCGTCCTGACCAGCCACGGCGTGAGCGCGCTCAGCCCGGCGAACACGGCGAGGAACCACAGCGGGCCGAGGGCGGACCTGGCCAGCGCGCGGACCGACGTGATCGGCTGGCCGTTCAGCACCGTCACCATGACCGCCAGGGCGGCCCACCCCAGCAGCAGCGGCAGCACGGGCCTGGCCAGGCGGCCCAGCCGCGTCACGATCCACGAACGGTGGGGCGCACGCAGTCCTTGGGCGGCCGCGTAGCCCCCGACGAAGAAGAACAGGGCGAGCGTCTGGAGCACCCAGGAGACGGGCGCGAGCTCCGGCATGTACGCCAGCGGCGAGGAGATGGCCAGGTGCGGGTTCCGCTCCCACGCGCTGACCAGCCAGTGGCCCAACACGACGCCCACGATGGCCGCCGCCCGCAGGGCGTCGACGCCCCTGTCGCGGCCGACCGGCGTGGCGGCCTCGATCCCGCGGACGTCAAGCACCGCCGACCTCCGCGCCGCGGCCGAGCGCGATGAGGGCGAGGTTGCGCAGGGAGGCGGTGCCGGGGTCGAAGTAGTCGCTGTGCCCGCCGGGGCCCGTGGCGAAGATCCGGGCGCCGAACGCCGGGCCCATCGGGTCGGCGCCGAACCCGAACGGGCCCACCGTGAGATGGGGCACGTCGGCCACCCAGTCGCGGGCGCCCCGCCCGGCCCAGACGCGCGGCCCGACGGCGGCCGCCGTACGCGCGCCACCCATGCCGGGGCTGCCCACGACGACGAGGTCAGCGAGGTCGGCGGCCTGTGGTCGGGCCGCGGCGCGCGCGCAGACGACCGAGCCGTAGCTGTGGCACAGCAGCGATACCGGCACCTTCGGCAGGCCGCGCATCCACGCGCGCAGCTCCTCCGCGCCGCTCTCGGCCGCCCCGCGCGTGATCGCGCCCAGGCTCCACAGGCGCGGGCTGTCGTAGCCGAGCCACGCGACGACCGCCAGCCTCGTGCCGGGGTCGATCGCGCGCGCCTCGGCCAGCAGCGCCCTGGCCGCTCCTCCCGGGCGGTGGGTGCCGTTCTCGAAGGTGGCGGCGGTCGTGTCGGTGCCCGGCACGATGACCGCGACGCGGTCGGCGGTGGCGAGATCGCCGTAGACCCTGACCAGCCGTTCGCCGGGCGAGGATGGGACGGCGAACGCGGCGGCGCCGAGCAGCAGCGCACCGGCTGCGAGGGATTTCCTGACCATGCGGCGAACGCTAGGAATCGCGGCCGTCGCCGGGCGTCGCCCCTCGGCGTGATCTTCGCGGGTCCCTCTCAGGCGCTACCCGGCCGACCCGCGCACCCCCCGCCTCCCCGACCCCAGGCCCCCGAACCCCGGGCCCCCGAACCCTTGCCCCCGAGCCCCGCGCCGCCGAGCCCTTGCCCCCCCGACCCCCTCGCCGCCGAACCCCGCGGACCCGCACGACTCGACGATCCACGGACCCGCGGAACCCCCGAGCCCCGCGCGGGCCGGCGCCGCGACCCGCGCGAACCGGTGCCGCGGCGCTACGCGGGTGGTCTGCGGCGGAAGATGAGGATGAGCACGCGCAGCACGAGCACCGAGCTGACCACCAGCAGGTTGTAGCCGATCAGCTGGAACAGCGACATCTGCCCGGCGATCACCACCGGCCCGCCCTCGGTGCCGAGAAGCAGCACCGCCATCAGCCCGGCCGTCGCCCCGAGCACCGTCAGCAGCGTCTGGTGCAGCAGGTGCGTGACGAACGCGCGGTCGCGCTCGTCACCCAGCGGCCGCACGTTCATCGTGAACCTGCCGTGCTCGGCCGCGCTGGCGATCCGCTCGATCCGCCGGGGCAGCCGCCGCAGCATCGGCAGCAGCGCGGTGACCTCCTGCGTCACCGCCTCCTTCACGGTGGCGGGGTTGATCTGCTCGGCCAGGTAGCGCCCGGCGAACGCCCTGGCCTCGCCGATGAGGTTGAAGCCCGGCGAGAGCCGGACGAGGGTGCCCTCCAGCGTGGCCAGCGCGCGGAAGACGGCCGCGACCTCCGGCGGGATCGACAGGCCGTACGCGGAGACGATCTTGAACAGGTCGGTGAACATGGCGACGCTGTCCATGCCGGGGCCCAGGTGCCGGGCCATGAACTGGCCGAGGGCGCGCTCGAGCGCCGCCTCGTCGATGTCCTCCGGCCTGGGCACGACCTCGAGGAGCGCGTCGGTGACCCCGAGGGGGTCCTGCCGGTCCATCGCCAGCAGGAAGCGCTGCAGCGAGGCGCGCAGCGAGGCGTCCAGGCGCCCGACCGAGCCGAAGTCGAGCAGGCCGACCTCGCCGTCGGACAGCAGCATGATGTTGCCGGGGTGCGGGTCGGCGTGGAAGACACCGTCGAGCAGGATCTGGCGCAGCAGGCACTCGAGCAGCGTGCGGGCCAGCGCCGGGCCTTCGGCCGGGGAGGCGGTCGCCAGCGGCTTGCCCGACAGGCGCTGCATCACCAGCACCCGGTCGGTGCACAGCGGCTCGTAGGGGGTCGGATAGGTGACCGCACCGGTGGCCGTGGCCGCGACGGCGGCCATGTTGCCCGCCTCGATGCGGAAGTCGAGCTCCTCGCGCAGCGCCACGGCGAAGCCCGCGGCCAGCTCCTTGAGGCCGAGCGAGCGGCCCCACCTCGTCCTGGCCTCGAGCGTGGCCGCCAGCCGCGCGACGATGTCGAGGTCCCGGGCGACGAGCGGCGCGATGCCGGGCCGCTGGACCTTGACGACGACCTCCTCGCCGCTGTGCAGCCGGGCCGCGTGGACCTGGGCGATCGAGGCGGCGGCCAGCGGCGTGCGGTCGAAGGAGGCGAAGGCGGCGAGGTCGACGACCTGGGCGATCTCCTCCCACGAGGCTGGTTTGACGTGGTCCTGCAGCTTGCCGAGCTCGTCGACGAACTCGGGCGGCAGCAGGTCGCGCCGGGTGGACAGCACCTGCCCGAGCTTGACGAACGTCACGCCGCCCTCGTCGAGGGCCTCGCGCAGCGAGGCGGCCAGCCGTACCCTGCCGCTCCGGTCGCCGGGGTCGTCGCCCCTCCCTCTCAGGTAGGGGCCCAGGCCGTGACGGAAGGCGATCCTGGTGATCTGAGAGTAGCGGCGGGCGCGGGCCAGTCGCCCGCGCAGCGACCTGATCAGCTCGATCGGCCCCGGTATGGAGCCTGGCGGCACGAGCGCCTCGCCGAGCACCAGGATGACCATGGGGATGAGCACGACGCACATCGACACCAGGATCACGATCCACAGCGGACCGAGGCTGGGGTCGCGGCTGGGGTCGAACTTCTCGAACGACTGGAAGACCGGCGCCAGGAACACCGGGGCGAGCGTCATCCCCAGCAGGACGGCCAGCGCCATGCGGACCGGGCCGAACCTGACGTCGAGCAGGCGCTGCGTAGCCGTCGCCAGCAGCAGGACGACGACGGCTAGCGAGGGGGTGATGAGCAGGTACACCCGCAGATCATCGCATGGCCGCGGCGCGTGCCCTGCGCTCCTCCCTGCGCTCGACGAACCTGGTGGCCGTCGTCTCGGTCCTGGCCAGGAAGGCGGCCAGCTCGTCGCGAGCCTTGGCGCCGTCGCCGTCCAGGTCGGTCTTCTCGAAGACGCCCCACTGGCGCAGCACGGGCATGAGCACGTCGTCGAGGTGGAGGCGCAGGTCGTAGATCCCCTCGTTGGCGATGATCATCGCCTTGCGGGTGAAGCCCTCGATGGTGGTGCCCGGCATCTGGAAGGTCGTCACGACGTCGGTGATGGCGCGCATCGTCTGGTTGGGGTCGAGCTCGAAGGCCGCCTTGAGCAGGTTGCGGTAGAAGAGCATGTGGAGGTTCTCGTCAGCGGCGATCTTGGCGAGCAGGCGGTCGCAGTCGGGGTCGCCCGCGGCCTTGCCGGTGTTGCGGTGCGAGATGCGGGTGGCCAGTTCCTGGAAGGAGACGTAGGCCAGCTGCTCCAGCATGCTGGTGTACTCGGTCTGGAACCCGCCCTCCATGTGGACCATGCGGGCGCGCTCGAGGGCGACGGGGTCGACGGCACGCGTGACGGTCAGGTAGTCGCGGATGGCGACGGCGTGCCTGCCCTCCTCGGCGGTCCACCGACCCACCCAGGTGCCCCACGCGCCGTCGCGGCCGAAGGTGGTGGCGATCTCGTGGTGGTAGCTGGGGAGGTTGTCCTCGGTGAGGAGGTTGACGATCAGCGAGATGCGGGCCGCCTCCGGGATGGTCGAGTCGCTGGGCTGCCAGGCCTCGCCGCCGAGGACGCCGTCGAAGTCGCGGCCCTGGCTCCACGGCACGTACTCGTGCGGGAACCACTCCTTGGCCACCTTGAGATGGCGGTCCAGCTCGTTCGCCACCACCGGCTCGAGCTCGTGCAGCAGCTCCGTCTGACTCATCACCATAAAGTTCATCTCCTTCAAGCTACGCAACCGTAAGTTAGGCTACCCCAAGAAATTGGAGGGTCTTTATGCGACCTAGTGTCCGAGGTGTCCTGCTCGATGACGACGAACGGCTGATCGTCTTCCGGCGCACGGTCCCCGGAAAGGCGTTGTACTGGTCGGTCCCCGGCGGCCATGTCGAGCCGGAGGACCAGACCCTGGAGCACACGCTCCACAGGGAGCTGCTGGAGGAGCTGGGCGCGGTCGTCTCCGCGGTCACCCCGCTGACCACGCTCACCTACCCCCACCAGGGCGGGGTCAAGACCCAGCACGTGTACGGCTGCCGCCTGGTCAGCATGGATCCCGCCCTGCGGCACGGCCCCGAGTGCGAGGACCCCTCGAGCGGCGCCTACGACGTCGAGCGGCTGCCCCTCGACCCGGCCGAGATCACCTCGCGGCACCTGGTTCCCGAGGCCCTGGGCGACTACCTGGCCGCGCACATCACCTCGCTGCCCCGCCTCATACATCGATCGAAGTAGCCGGGTGACTCACGACGGAGGACGACCGCCGGACGCCGCCCTCGCTACCGTTCGGGGCATGTCCCGTTCCTTCCTGCGGCTCGACGCCGCGCTCGCCGTCCTGACGACGGTCTGCGCCCTCACCTCGCTGGCCTCCGTGGGCGCCCCGCTGACCTGGAACGGCACCGTCCCCGTCTCCATCTCGCTCGGGCTGCTGCTGCTGGGCAGGCGGTACGCGCCGGTCACCGTGCTGGCGCTGTCGGCCGCGGTGCTGGTCGGCGCCCAGTACGGCGGGCTGTTCGAGGGCGGCGTCATCTGGCCGATGTCGGTCGCGGTCTTCTCCGCGGGGCTGGCGAACCTGCCGTGGGCGAGCGTGATCTGCACGCTCACCCTCGCGGCGGGCGTCGCCCCCACGATGGACCTGGCCAGGGGCGGGGCGGAGCTGCTGTGGCTCGCTCTCGTGCTGGCTCTCGCCCAGGGCTACCGCCAGCACCTGCGCTGGCGCGCCGAGCACGAGGCCAGGCTGCGCGAGGCCGCCACGACCAGGCTGGCCGAGCAGCGGCTGCAGATCGCCCGCGAGCTGCACGACGTCGTCGCGCACACCCTCACGGTCGTCGGCCTCCACCTGAACGTCGCCGCCGAGGCCGACACGCTGCCGGAGGCGCGGGCGGCCATCGGGGTCGCCGCCGATGTCCGCAAGAAGGCGATGGCCGACCTCAGGTCGCTGATCGGCGTGCTGCGCGACGTGTCGGGCGAGCCGCAACCCGAGCTCTCCTCGATCGCCGACCTGGTCGCCAGGGCCAGGGAGGCGGGGCTCGACGTCACCCTCGACGAGCGCGGCGACCCCACCGAGGTGCCCGCCGCGCAGGCCATGGCCGCCTTCCGCATCGTGCAGGAGGCGATGACCAACGCGCTGAAGCACTCCGACGCCCGCCGTCTGCTCGTCCACCTGGACTACTCCTCCCGCCAGGTGCGGCTCGAGGTGGTCGACGACGGCACGGGCCCCGTCCCCTACACCGAGGGCCACGGCCTGACCGGCATGCGCGAGCGGGTCGGCGCCCTCGGCGGCTGGCTGGAGATCGAGGCCGACGACGGCTTCGCGGTCAGGGCAGGATTGCCGGTATGACGATCAACGTGCTACTTGCCGACGACCAGGCGCTGGTGCGCGCCGGCTTCCGCGCCCTGCTGGCCAAGGACGAGGAGATCGCCGTGGTCGGCGAGGCCGCCACCGGCGAGGAGGCGGTACGGCAGGCGCGCCACCTCAGGCCCGACGTGGTGCTGATGGACATCCGCATGCCCGGCTCGGACGGCATCGCCGCCACCAGGCGCATCCTCGCCGAGCTGCCCGAGTGCCGGATCATCATCCTGACCACCTTCGACACCGACGAGAACGTCTTCGCCGCGCTGCGCGCGGGCGCCAGCGGCTTCCTGACCAAGGAGGTGGAGCCCGCCGAGCTGCGCCGGGCGGTCGCGGTGGTCCACGCGGGCGACTCGCTGCTGTCGCCCGGCGTCACCCGCAAGGTCGTCGAGCGCTTCGCCGGCCGTCCGGGGCCCTCCGGCACGCTGGAGGCGCTGACGGCGCGCGAGCTGGAGGTCGTGGGCCTGATCGCCGCCGGGCTGTCGAACGAGGAGATCGCCCACCACCTGGTGATCAGCCCGCTCACCGTCAAGACGCACATCTCGCGCGCGATCACCAAGCTGGGCGTCAGGGACAGGGTCCAGCTGGTCATCCTCGCCTACGAGAACGACCTGCGGTCCTCCATCTCCCACAGGTGATCGATGACGTGCCAGGCGACGCGGCGGCAGGCGTAGCGGGTGGACCAGGCGCCCGAACGGCCCTCCAGCAGGAGCGCCGCCAGCTCCTCCCGCATGGCGTCGCGGTCGGCGACCGACCTGTACGGCGGGTACCTGACGCCGAGCCGGCGGGCGTAGGCGCGTTCGGCCTCGGTGACGTGCTCGACCATCCTGGTGCGGTCGCGCCCGCCGCCGCGCGGCCCCTTGCGCAGTTCCTCGGGCGTGGCGGCGGCGGTCTCGTCGAACAGCGCCCAGGCCGCGCGCAGCAGCGCGACGTCACGGGCGAGCGTCGCCGGGCCGGCGGGCTCGGCGTCGGCGGACGGCTCGGCGTCGGGCGCGCCGAAGTCTGTGGTGCTGGAGCCCTTGACCCGCTCGACCACGACGGGTTCGCCGGGCGCGAAGTCGAGGCCCGCCCGCTCGGCGATCACGCGGTAGCGCGGGGCGTAGTCGGTCAGCCGGTCGATGGCCAGCTCCTCGCTTCTGTCGACGCGGCACCAGCCGGGCCAGTCGAGCGAGCAGGCGAACACCTTCTTGGGGCCGAGCTCCAGGTAGATGCGGTGCATGAGAGCCAGCCTGCCAGCCGTACCTGACAGGGTGCGTCAGGAATCAGATCCGGTCGACGAGATCGGCCACCGAGTCCACGATCAGCGACGGCCGGAAGGGGAAGCGGTCGACCTGCTCGCGCTGCGTCACGCCGCTCAGCACCAGGATCGTGTAGAGGCCCGCCTCCATGCCGCAGACGATGTCGGTGTCCATCCGGTCGCCGATCATCGCGGTGGTCTCGCTGTGGCCGTCGATGGCGTTCAGTGCGTGGCGCATCATCATGGGGTTGGGCTTGCCGACGAAGTAGGGCTCGACCCCCGTGGCCTTGGTGATCATCGCGGCCACGGCGCCGCAGGCCGGGAGCGAGCCCTCGTTCGACGGACCCACCGGATCCGGGTTCGTCGCGATGAACCTGGCGCCGGCCTCGACCAGCCTGATGGCCTTGGTGATCTGGGTGAAGCTGTAGGTGCGCGTCTCGCCCAGCACCACGTAGTCCGGGTCGATGTCGGTCAGCACGTAGCCGATCTCGTGCAGCTCCGTCGTCAGCCCCGCCTCGCCAATCACGTAGGCGGAGCCGCCGGGACGCTGGTCGTCCAGGAAGCGCGCGGTCGCCATCGCCGAGGTGAAGATGGCCTCCTCCGGCACGTCCAGGCCGCCCGCGCGCAGCCGTACGGCGAGGTCGCGCGGGGTGTAGATGGAGTTGTTCGTGAGCAGCTTGAAGCTCTTGTCCGACTCGCGCAAGCGCTTGACGAACACCTCGGCGCCGGGGACGGGATGCCCCTCGTGCACCAGGACGCCGTCCATGTCGGACAACCAGGTCTGGATGGGCTTACGCTCAGTCACGCGGCCATCCTACAAATGACCACTTGTCCAGCCAGTGGCGGGCGTGTGAAGAATGTGCTCCATGTCGCTTCTTGAATCAGCACAGGACATGCGGGACGAGCTCGTCCGGCTCCGCCACTCGCTGCACACCACGCCCGAGGTCGGGCTCCACCTGCCCGTCACGCAGGAGAAGGTGCTGGCCGCGCTCGACGGCCTGCCGCTGGAGATCAGCACGGGCGAGTCGCTCAGCTCGGTCACCGCGGTGCTGCGCGGCGGCAGGCCGGGCCCCGCCGTCCTGCTCAGAGGCGACATGGACGCGCTGCCCGTCGCCGAGCGCAACGACCTGCCGTACATCTCCACCCACGAGGGCAGGATGCACGCCTGCGGCCACGACCTGCACACCACCATGCTCGCCGGGGCCGCCCACCTGCTGGCCGCCCGGCGGGAGCAGCTCGCCGGCGACGTGGTGTTCATGTTCCAGCCGGGCGAGGAAGGCTACGAGGGCGCCAAAGTCATGATCGACGAGGGCGTGCTCGACGCGGCCGGCTCGCGGGCCGTGGCCGCCTACGGCATGCACGTGGTCTCGGCGATGCTGCCGCCCGCGACGTTCTCCTCGCGCGGCGGGCCCATCATGGCCGCGGCCGACACCTTCGACGTGCACGTGATCGGCAGGGGCGGCCACGGGTCCACCCCGCAGCGGGCGCTGGACCCCATCCCGGCCGCCTGCGAGATGGTCACCGCCCTGCAGACTCTGGTGACCAGGGCCTTCGACGTGTTCGACCCGGTCGTGGTGACCGTCGGCAGCTTCCACGCGGGCACCGTCGACAACGTCATCCCCGACGACGCCCGTTTCTCGGCCACGATCAGGACCTTCAACAAGGACACCAGGGCCCGCGTCAAGCAGCGCGCCGTGCAGCTGGTCGAGGGCATCGGCGCGGCGCACGGCCTGCGGGTCGAGGCGTCCTTCGGCATGGGCTATCCGGTCACGGTCAACACCCCGGACGAGGCGTCATTCGCGGGCGAGACCATCGACGGGCTCTTCGGTCCCGGCCGCTTCTTCGTGGCCCCGCAGCCGGTCATGGGCTCGGAGGACTTCTCCTACGTGCTCGAGGACGTGCCCGGAGCCTTCGTCTTCCTCGGCGCGTGCCCGCCCGACCGGGACCCGGCGAGCGCGCCGTACAACCACTCCCCCGAGGCGCGGTTCGACGACGCCGTCCTGCCGGACGGCGCGGCGCTCTACGCCTCGCTCGCGCTGTCGCGCCTGTCGCCCGCGACGTCCTGACCCGTCGGCTCGCTCCCCTGCCCGTCCGGCGAGGAGTGCGGCGTCGGCGAGGAGCCCGGCGTCGGTGAGAAGTCCCGCGTCGGCGAGGAGTCCCGCGTCCGGCAGCCCCTCTCGTACGGCAAGCCCCCGAGAGGCCACCGCGGTCACGGGGCGGGGCCCGTCCATCACGCCGCTCCGGCGTGCGGGGCGGGCCGCCGCGACGTTGTCAGCCGATCGTGCGCCAGGTCTGTTCCTCCACCAGTTCCCTGCTGCGCCATCCCGCGGCGGTGCGGACCATGCGGTGGTGATACCAGCCGCCGCCCTGGCACACCCCCTTGGCCCCGGCGGCCAGCATCGTCCTCGAGGGCGCCAGCGTGTCGGTGAACGGCGCCAGCACCACGGCCTCGGTGCCCGCCGCCGTACCAGCCGCGGCATCGGCGTCGCCGTCCGCGGCGGTGAAGTCGATGACCGGCGCCCCGACCAGGTGCAGCCGTCCGGGCCACGGCGCCAGCGCCGCGGCCAGCCAGGCGCTGACCTCCTCCAGCCCGCCCGCGATCCCGCCCGCCGACCGGTAGTCGATCACGGCGTCGGCGGTGAACACCTCCGCGAGCCGGTCCCACTCCCCGGCGTCGACGGCCCTGGCGTAGCGGGCGAGCAGCCCGGCGATCTCCAGCCGGTCGGCGACCTCACGTTCGTCCATGCCCGGATCTAACCAAACGCTTGCTACACACGACAGTCCCGGCCGCCCGTAAGCTGGTCGGGTGATCACCGTCATCGACGGCCGGGTCGCCGGGCCCGAGGCCGGCCTGCCGCTCCTGGCCCGCTACGGCCACTTCACCGCCATGCAGGTGCGCGACCGGCGCACCCGCGGCCTCGACCTGCACCTGGCCCGCCTGAGGGCGGCCAACCGCGAGCTGTTCGGCCTCGACCTCGACACCGCGCTCGTCATCGACTCGATCAGGACCGCGCTCGGCGACGACCTCACCGACGCCAGCGTCCGCGTCTACGTCCAGGCGGCCGACGCCGACGACCGCCCGCACGTGTTCGTCACCGCCCGCCCGCCCATCGCGGTCGCCACCACGCCGCGCAGCGTCAGACCCGTCGGCTACCAGCGCTTCCTTCCGCACATCAAGCACCTGGGCGGCCTCCCCCAGGCGTACTACGGAAGCCGGCTCCACGCCGAGGGCTACGACGAGGGCCTGCTCACCGGTCCCGACGGCCTGATCTCCGAAGGCCTGATCACCAACCTCGGCTGCTTCGACGGGACCGCGGTCATCTGGCCCGACGCGCCGATGCTGCACGGCATCACCATGCAGCTGATGGAGCGCGCGCTGGAGCCGGCCGGCATCCCGCAGGAGCGCCGCCCCGTCAGGGTCGCCGACCTGCCCGCCTACGAGGCGGTCTTCCTCACCAACTCCCACGGCGTGGTCATGGTCGGCCGGCTCGAGGAGGCCGCCCTCAAGCTCGACGAGGCGTTCGCCGCCCGGCTGCTCGCCCTGTACGAGGACGTCGCCTGGGACACGATCTGACCATGACCCGCCGGGGCAGGGCTCAGTAGGAGCGGCCGAAGACGACCCGCTTGCCGTAGGCGGAGGGTTCCCCGCAGCGCACGCAGGTCCCGGTCTCGGCCGCGCCGTCGAGCGGAACGCAGCGTGGGGTGGCGGCGGTGCGCGCCTTGATGTCGTCCTCGCACGAGGGTTTGCCACAGTGCAGCGCCAGCGCCCACCCCGAGCCGACCGCGGCGGCGAAGGACTCCCACGTGCCGACCGGCGTGGTGCGCTCGTCGCGGAACGCGGTGGCCCGGCGCAGCAGGAACTCCTGGAACTCCGCGAGGATCCCCCGCATGCTCGCGGGCACGGCGGCCAGCGGGAGCGACTGCTTGCCCTCCTCGCCCAGCCTCCTGGCCATGACCACGGTGTCCGACTCCAGGTCGCGGGGGCCCAGTTCGAGGCGGATCGGCACCCCGCGCAGCTCCCAGTCGTTGAACCGGAAGCCCGGCGAGAGCTGGGCGCGGTCGTCGACGTGGGCGCGCACACCGGCCGCCGTCAGCCGCGCCGCGAGGTCACGGGCGGCCGCCAGCGTCCGCTCCCCCTGCTCCCCGCGGCCGATCGGGACGATGACGACCTGGTACGGCGCGAGCCTGGGCGGCAGCACCAGCCCCTTGTCGTCGCCGTGCGTCATGATGACGCCGCCGATCATCCGGGTGGACATGCCCCACGACGTCGTGTGGCACAGCTCGAGGCGGCCGGCCGCGGAGGTGTAGTGGATGTCGAAGGCCGCGGCGAAGTTGGTGCCCATGTAGTGGGAGGTGCCGGCCTGCAGCGCCTTGCCGTCGCGCATCATGCCCTCGATGGTGAAGGTGCGCACCGCTCCGGCGAACCGTTCGCCCGCGGTCTTCTCGCCCGCCACCACGGGGATGGCGGCGATGTCCCGCGCCACCTCGGTGTAGAGGTCGAGGGCGAGCATCGTCTCCCGCATCGCGTCGGCCGCGTCGGCGTGCGCGGTGTGGCCCTCCTGCCACAGGAACTCGGTGGTGCGCAGGAACATGCGGGGCCGCAGCTCCCAGCGCACGACGTTCGCCCACTGGTTCAGCAGCAGCGGAAGGTCACGGTGCGAGGAGATCCACCTGGCCATCATCTCGCCGATGACGGTCTCCGAGGTGGGGCGCACGACCAGCGGCTCCTCGAGCTCCTTGCCACCGGCGTGGGTGACGACGGCGAGTTCCGGCGAGAAGCCCTCGACGTGCTGGGCCTCGCGCCGCAGGTAGCTCTCGGGGATCAGCAGCGGGAAGTAGGCGTTCTCGTGGCCGGTGTCCTTGATCCGCCGGTCGAGCTCGCCCTGGAGCAGCTCCCACAGGCGGTAGCCGTACGGTCGGATGACCATGGTGCCCTTCGCCGGGCCCCGGTCGACGAGCTGTGCCTTGGCGACCAGCTCGTTGTACCAGGCCGAGAAGTCCTCACTCTGCGGGGTCACCCCATGGTCGTCTGCCATGCCGGAAGGATAGCGACGCGTGTCGGTCCGCTCACCCGGTTTATCGGCCGAGGGGCGGCCCTCGATCGCCCCCCGGCCAGGGCGTGCCTCAGCGGCAGGCCACCCGGTACGCGTCCAGCTCGTACTTCTTGCGCAGGGAGTTGAAGTTCTGCGCGTTCGACCTGGCGCAGAAGGCCTTGGCGGCCAGCTCGTACTCCACGGTGAACACCGCCTTGCCCGCCCGGACGAACTGGTCGTAGCCGTAGCCGCCGTTCTGCGCGGTGGTGCACTCGTCGTACTGCCAGCACTGCTCGTTCAGCGCCCAGTCGAAGTACGGCAGCAGCTGCGGGATCTGCGCGATGTCGTTCTTCAGGCCCGCCGACAGCCCGCGCGCGTGGGCCTCGTTGGCCAGCCAGGCGTTGTACTCGATCTGGTGGGCGGCGGTCAGCGGGAAGCCGCTGTCGTTGGTGTAGGCGTCGAGGTTGTCGAACTCGACCGCGTCGAAGCCCTTCGCCTTGCACATGTCCAGGCGCGACCGCATGATCGTGCCGAGCTCGCCCTCGTACTGCCTGATGTCCAGCCAGCGTTCACCGGGCCACTCGTCGAGGTTGGCGCCGAGGATCGCGGCGGGGAAGCGGCCGGCGTCGGGCCGCCAGTCCTCGTAGGTGCCGGCGCTGACGTAGCAGACGACCTTGCGGCCGGCCCTGGTCTCGTGCAGCCGCCGGACGGTCGCCGCGGTGGCGTTGAACCCGTCGATGTCGTACATCGTGACGTTCAGGAACGGCTCCTTCGGCACCGACGACAGCTGCCACTGCCAGCTGGTGTCGAGCGCCGGCTTCCAGCAGCCCGGGCAGGGGGTCGGGGTCGGCGCGGTGGTGCCCGCCTCGGCGGAGGCGGGGACGACGAGGCAGGCCGCCCAGGTGAGCAGGACGGCGATCAGGGTTTTCCACGCTCTCATGCTTGTCCTCGCAGATGATCGGCAAGGGCGCACGGGATGCTGTTCCTCACTCCGCTCATGCGGCCAGGCCCACGGCACGCAGGCGGTGGCGCGGCCCGGGGGAAGGGCGGGGTGCCCACGCCAGCACATGCCTAGAGTTGCCCATGTCGGCCGGAATTTCAACAACTTCGCGCACAAGAGCGTCGTGGAATACTGGTCGCCCAGGTAGGAGGTGCGGATGTCGCGGATCGTCTTCGTCGGGGCGGGCAGCGTCGAGCTGACCCGCAAGATCCTGTCCGACCTCTTCCTGTCCGAGCCGCTGCGCGGCGAGCTCGACATCGTCCTGCACGACGAGGACCCCGCCCGGCTGGCCACCGCCGAGGCCCTCGCCAGGGCGCTGGACGCGGAGGCGGGCGCGGGGGCGCGCGTCAGCGCCCACGCCGACCGGCGCCGGGCGCTCGACGGCGCCGACCACGTGGTCGCCACCATCGAGGTGGGCGGCTTCGAGGCCACGCTGCGCGACTTCCAGATCCCCCACCGCTACGGCCTGCGCCAGACCATCGGCGACACCATCGGCATCGGCGGCATCTTCCGCGGCCTGCGCACCATTCCGGCCGCCGTCGAGCTGGGCCGTGAGATGGCCGCGCTGTGCCCCGACGCCTGGCTGCTCAGCCACACCGACCCGATGGCGATGACCGGGTGGGCGATGCACGAGGCGACGGGCTTCACCAGGTTCGCCGGGGTCTGCCACGCGGTCTGCGACACCCACGCCTACCTGGCCGACCTCGTGGGCCGCGACCTCGACGAGCTGACCCTGCGCAGCGCCGGCGTCAACCACCAGTCGTTCGTGCTCGTCTTCGCCGACGACGCCGGCCGGTGCCTCTACTCCGACCTGGACGCCGCGCTTGCCGCCGACCCCGAGCTGAAGAGCCACGTGCGGGTGGAGATGTACCGCCGTTTCGGTTTCTTCCCCACCGAGTCCAGCGAGCACGCCGCCGAGTACGTGCCGTGGATCATGCGCCACGCGGAGGAGACCTCGAGACTCGGCGTGCCGGTCGAGGAGTACCTGCGCAGGGCCGGCATGAGCTTGCACGTCTACGAGGAGACCAGGCGGGCGCTGGCGGCGGGCCGGCCGCTGCTCATCAGATGGCAGCACCAGGAGCCGGCGGCGGCGGCGCTGCTGGCCATGCTGACCGGGCGGGAGAAGCTCGTCCACGTCAACGTCCGCAACGGCGGGCTGATCGGCAACCTGCCGGAGGAGGCGTGCGTGGAGGTGCCGGCGGTGGTCGACGCGACGGGGATCCGTCCGCAACCGGTCGGCGAGCTGCCGATCCAGCTCGCCGCGCTCAACCGCACCTTCCTCAACGTGGTGGAGCTGACCGTGCGGGCGGTGCTCGACGGCGACCGGCGCCACGTCCTGCACGCGGCGATGCTCGACCCGAACACCGCGGCGACGCTCCCGCTGCCGGCCATCGAGGCGCTGTGCGAGGAACTGCTGGCCGCTCACGGCGAGCTGCTGCCCGAGGCGGTGCGCGGATGAGCCGGCCGGTCCGGCGGGGCCGGCCTGGGCGGGCGGCCGCCAGGCCGTGGGAGGTGCGCCGGTGAAGGAGCCGATGCCGACGGAGGTGCGCCGCGAGCGCATGCTCGGCCTGCTGCGCGAGCAGGACTTCGCCAGGGTCAACGAGCTGGCCGAGGCGTTCGGCGTCTCCGGCGTGACCGTCCGCGCCGACCTCGACGCGCTGGAGGAGCAGGGCAAGGTGCGCAGGGTCCGCGGCGGCGCGGTCGCCGCGGGGCCCACCCTCACCGAACCGTCGTTCGAGATGTCGCTCGGCGCCGCCGCCGTGGAGAAGGGCCTGATCGCCAAGGCCGCCGCCCGCCTGATCAGCTCGGGCGAGAGCGTGCTGATGGGCGCGGGCACCACGACCGCCTACGTGGCCAGGGAGCTGGTGGCCCGCGCCGACCTGACCGAGGTGACGGTCTTCACCAACGGCCTGCGCACGGCGCTGGAGCTGGAGCCCGCCATCCCCCGCTTCTCCGTGGTGGTCACCGGCGGCAGCCTGCGCCGCCAGCAGCACTCCCTCGTCGACCCGATGGCGGGCCGGCTCCTCGAGGGCATCAGGGCCGGCACGGTGTTCCTCGGCTGCGGCGGCGTCCACGCCGACAGCGGCTTCACCAACGTCAACCTGCCGGACGCCGAGATGAAGCAGCGCATGCTGCGGTCGGCCACCAGGCGCGTCATGGTGGCCGACTCCACCAAGCTCGGCAGGATCGAGCTGGCCCCCATCTGCCTGCTGCCGGAGGTCGACCTGCTCATCACCGGCGAGTCGGCCGACCCCGCCGAGGTGGCGCGGCTGCGCGAGCGGGGGCTGGAGGTCCAGCTCGCCGGTTAGGCCGCCGACGTGGCCCGCAGCAGGGGCTGGAGGTCCGGCTCGCCGGTCAGATCGCCGGCCTGACCCGCAGCGGCTCGGGCAGCAGGTCGCCGTGGGCGGCGGTCAGCTCGTCGCACATGCGCCAGATGTCGTCCAGCGACAGGGTGGCCGAGGCGTTCGGATCGACCATGACGGCGTGCCGTACGTGCTCGGGCCTGCCCTCCTCGGCCGCACGGACGGTCAGCTCGTTGACGCTGACGTAGGCGCGGTTGAGCGCCGCGCACTGCGGCGGCAGCGCGCCCACGCGGGTGGGTCGCACGCCGGTGCCGTCGACCGCGCACGGCACCTCGACCACGCAGCCGCCGGGCAGGTTGGAGATCAGCCCGTCGTTGACCACGTTGCCGTAGACGACGCGCGGCGTGCCGGTGACCATGCTGTGGACGATCTGCGGCGCGTACTCGTCGGTGCCGGCGATCTCCAGCTCCACCCCGTGCCGGACGGCGTCGCGGGTGCGCCTGTACTCGCGCACGTTCTCCTCGCTGACCCTCAGGTACTCGCCGACGGGGATGCGCAGCCGCTCGATCTCGCCGCCGTGGCGCAGCAGCCACGGCACGTACTCGGCCGAGTGCTCGCTGGTCTCGGTCGGGTAGTGGCCCAGGCGCCGGTACATCTCCACCCGGACCCTGCGCCGCAGCTCGGCGTCGGCGTCGATGCGGGCGTCGAGCCTGCCGTACAGGTCCTCGCCGTCGCGTTCGAAGCCGAGCACCCAGGCCTGGTGGTTGACGCCCGCCGCCCGGTAGGAGACCTCCTCGTACGGCACGCCGACCAGCTCGGCCAGCCCGCGCATCGTCCAGTAGACCGAGTGGCACAGCCCGACGACGTTGCGCACCCGGCTGGACAGGTACCACACGTTCATGGCCATCGGGTTGGTGTAGTTCATCAGCAGCGCGTCGGGGCAGACGGCGGCCATGTCGGCGGCCAGCGCGTCGAGCACGGGGAAGGTGCGCAGCGCGCGGAAGACGCCGCCGACGCCGATGGTGTCGGCGATGGTCTGGCGCAGGCCGTAGCGGGCGGGGATCTCGAAGTCGGTGACGGTGGCGTCGTGCCCGCCGACCTGGATCATGTTGATGACGAAGTCGGCGCCGTCGAGGGCGGCCCTGCGGTCGAGGGTCGCGGTGATGCGCGGCCTGGCGCCCCTCGCGGCCGCGATGCGGTGGGCGACGGCCTCGGCGACCTCGAGCCGCTCGGGGTCGATGTCGTGCAGCGCCAGGTGGAGGGACGACAGCTCGGGGTGGCGCAGGAGGTCGGCCAGCAGTCCCTGGGTGAAGACGACGCTTCCCGCGCCCACGAACACGATCTTGGGGTTTCTCATGAGGTGGCTTCCTCCCAGGTCGGTTGCGCCGCGGTGCCCCCCGCGGCTCGGGTGGACAGGGTGCCCGCCCTGACTGCCAGGCGCAGACAGTCCTCCAGCGGCAGCCCGTTGAGCCTGGCGGCCAGGAATCCGGCGTTGAAGCTGTCGCCCGCGCCCACCGCGTCGGCGAAGGTGGGAGCGGGCGCGGCGGCGACCCGCAGGGCGCCGTCGGGCGTCCAGGCCAGCGCGCCGTCGGCACCGCACTTCACGACCGGGAGCGTCCCCGTCGCGGCCAGGACGCGCGCTGCGGCCGGCACGTCGTGGCCGACGGGACCGGCGCTATCGGCGTGGCCGGCGGGACCGGCGCTGCCGGCGATCGCGACGGCCTCTGCGTCGTTGGGGAGCAGCACGTCGGTGAGGGGGATGACCCGCTCCAGCCCCTCCCACCGGCCGGCCGGGTCGTCGTTGGTGTCGAGGGAGGTGCCGAGGCCGAGCTCGCGTGCCGTCGCGAACAGCGCGGCGACGTCCAGCCCGGGTTGCAGGAAGAAGGAGGAGACGTGCGCGTGGGCGGCCCTGGCGAGCACCGATGGCGGGACCTGCCACGGGTCGGACAGGCAGCCGGGCGCGGTCAGGATCGCCCGGTCGGCGCCGCGCACGAGCACCACGGTGAGCGCGGTGGGCCTGGCGGGGTCGACGACGCAGGCGGAGACGTCCACCCCGTGCCTGGCGAGGGTGTCGAGCACGAAGTCGCCGGCGGCGTCGGCGCCGACCCGGCCGGCGAAGGCGGTGCGCAGGCCGAGCCTGGCCGCCCCGCAGGCGGTGATCGCGCCCGATCCGCCGAGGACCAGCTCCCCCGTGTCGACCAGCTGCTCGCGCTGCCCGAAGGCGAGCGTGGACGGTGTTCCCGCCACGATCACGTCGGGGTTGGCGTCTCCCACGACGAGCAGGTCGAAATCTGTTGTGGCCATGGGCAGGAACGGTCCCAGCGCCTTCGATGACTTGTCAAGTCTTTCAAAATAGGAATCGAAGCGAAGGTATTGACAAGTTTTCGCAAGTTCCCAAGAGTTGGCCCCGTGTCCACACTCTCGCTGCCGAACCGAGGGCGCGACGACAGACGGGTGGCTCTGCTCTTCCTCGCCCCCGCGCTGGTCGGCTTCGGCGTCTTCTACGTGTATCCGGCCCTGCTCGGCGCCTGGTACTCGATGACGGACTGGAACCTGTTGTCCGAGCCCGCCTTCGTGGGCGCCGACAACTTCGTGACGCTCCTTCACGACTCGCTGTTCTGGAACTCGCTCAAGGTCACCGGCTACTACGTCGTGCTGACGATCAGCGTCCAGCTGCTCGGCGGCCTGTTCCTGGCCGCGCTCATGCACCGGCTGACCCGCTCGGTCGTGCTGCGCTCGCTGCTCGTGGTGCCCTGGCTGGTGCCGAACGTGACGGTGGGCCTGCTCTGGATGTGGCTGCTGGACGCCAACCTCGGCTTCTTCAACCACCTGCTGACCGGCATGGGGCTGGACAACCAGGGCTTCCTGACCTCGCCCGAGCTGGCCATGCCGAGCGTGTCCATGATCAACGCCTGGACCTCGACCGGCTACACCGCCCTGCTGCTGTACGCCGGGATGTGCCTGGTGCCCAAGCAGGTCTACGAGGCCGCCGCGCTCGACGGCGCCGGCGAGCTGCGCACCTTCTTCAGGGTCACGCTGCCGCTCATGCGGCCGATCCTGGCGTTCGTGCTGGTCGTGTCACTGATCGGGTCGTTCCAGCTGTTCGACACCGTCGCCGTGACCACCAAGGGCGGCCCCGTCAACGCCACCAGAGTCGTCTACTACTACATCTACGAGCAGGCCTTCACCCACTTCAAGATGGGCTACGCCTCGGCGATGGCCCTCACGCTGGTGCTCATCCTCGGCGTGCTGACCTTCGTCCAGATGCGCATGCTCCGCGCCTCGACCTCGGACCTCGCGTGATGGGATCCCGCATGAGAAGACTCCTCGCGTGGGCATGCCTCGCCCTGGCCATCCTGATCACACTCTTCCCCTTCTACTGGATGCTGCGCACCGCCATCACCCCCGGCAGGGAACTGGCCGCCGACAACCTCGGGCTGCTGCCCGAGCATCCGACCCTGGTCAACTTCGAGCGCGTGCTCGGCCTGGCCTCCCGCGAGGAGACCAGGGCGGCCGGCGGCTCGGGCGCCAACCTCGACTTCTTCCTCTACCTGCGCAACTCCCTGGTCTACACCGGCCTGATCACGGTGGTGCAGACGCTTTTCTGCGCGATGGCCGGCTACGCCTTCGCCAGGCTCCGCTTCCCCTTCAGGAACGCGCTGTTCGGGCTGTTCGTCGCCGCCCTGATGGTGCCGCCGATCTTCACGCTGCTGCCCGGCTTCGCCGTGGTCAAGCAGCTGGGCTGGCTCAACACCGTCCAGGGCCTGGTCGCGCCCAGCCTGTTGATGACCCCTTTCGCGGTCTTCTTCCTGCGGCAGTTCTTCCTCGGCTTCCCCCGCGAGGTGGAGCAGGCCGCGACGATCGACGGCGCGGGCAGGTGGACGCTGTTCTGGCGGGTGGTGCTCCCCATGACCAGGGGTCCGCTGCTCACCCTCGCCCTGACCACCGCGGTCTGGGCCTGGAACGACTACCTGTGGCCGCTGCTGGTCGCGCCGGGCGAGGAGACGCGCGTGCTGACCGCCGCGCTCGGCATCTTCCTCAAGCAGTCGCCCAACACCGCGCCCGACTGGACCGGCCTGATGGCCGGCTCGGCGCTGTCGGTGATCCCCGTCCTGTTGCTGCTGGTCTTCTTCGGCCGCCGCCTCGTGGACTCCATCCAGTTCAGCGGACTCAAATAGGAGAGTTTCCCCATGAGAAGAGCGGCGGCGCTGGCCGTCCTGTTGCTGACGGCCGCCTGCGGCACCTCCGGGCAGCAGGACGGCGGGAACGTCACACTCACCTACGGCCTGTGGGACGACGTCCAGCAGGGCGCCTACCAGAAGTGCGCGGACGCCTTCCAGCAGGCCAACCCCGGCATCACGATCAAGATCCAGCAGAGCGCCTGGGACCAGTACTGGCAGAACCTCACCACCCAGATGGTCTCCGGCGAGGCCCCCGACGTGATCACCATGCAGGCCTCCTACTACCCGCAGTTCGTCAAGAACGGCCAGCTGCTCGACATCGAGCCGATGGTGCGGGCCGACAAGGTGGACCTGTCGCAGTACCGCGCGGGCCTGGCCGAGCTGTGGGTCAAGGACGGCAAGCGGTACGGCCTGCCCAAGGACTGGGACACGATGGCCGTCGTCTACAACGTCGAGCAGGCCGGGAAGGCGGGCGTCGACCTCAAGGACCTCACCTGGAACCCCGCCGACGGCGGCACCTTCGAGAAGGCGATCGCCCGGCTCACCGTCGACTCGGCCGGCAGGCGCGGTGACGAGCCCGGGTTCGACAAGGGCAAGGTGGCCGTCCACGGCTACGTCCCGGAGCTGCGCGACGGCGCGCTCGGCCAGAACGGCTGGGGCGACCTGGCCGTCTCCAACGGCTTCGGCTTCATCGACAAGAACCCGTTCGGCACCAGGTACTTCTACGACGACCCGAAGCTCGCCGAGACCGTCGAGTGGTTCAAGCGCCTGGCCGACAAGGGCTACACCGCCTCCTACGACAAGACCAGCTCGCTGGGCCCGGACGCCGTTCTCGCCTCGGGCAAGGCCGCGCTGGGCATCACCGGCTCCTGGATGATCAACACCTATCTGGCGGACGGGAAGTTCGCCTTCGCCCCGCTGCCGGAGGGCCCCCAGGGTCGGAAGTCGTCCTTCAACGGCCTGGCCGACGTCATCTACGCCGGCACCCAGCACCAGGAGGCGGCCTGGAAGTGGGTGAAGTTCCTGGGCTCGACCGGCTGCCAGGACCTGGTGGGCGACAGCGCCGTGGTCTTCCCCGCCATCTCGTCCTCTGCCGAGCGGGCGATGAAGGCGCACGAGAAGGCGGGGCGTGACGTGTCGGCCTTCACCTCCGTCGCCGACGCCGAGGACGGCACCTTCCTGCTGCCGGTCAGCGACCACGGCGACGAGATCGGGCAGATCGTGCAGACGGCGCTGGAGGAGGTCTGGCTGGGGCAGAAGGATGCCGCCACCGCGCTGACCGCCGCCAACGCGCGCGTCAACGAACTCTTTGGAAGCCGTTGACCAGCGGATACACTACGGGGGTCCCGGCGCGTGCCCTGCGCGCCGCGCGGCCCCCACCCCCCTTGTGACGCCCTTTTTCCAGCATGGCGGGTGATGAAGGAAAGTTACATTCACCTCACAACTGCTGGAGATTATTGACGCATCCGCGGGCTGACCATAGGGTCCGGACAATCCCCGATCTATACCGGACCCATCGATAAGCCCCCCACGGAGCGGTACATGAAGCGACTAGCAGCCGTAGTGGCGCTGCTCGGTCTCGCCACGACGACGGCGTGCAGCAGCACCGACAACAAGTCCGCGGGCGGTGGTGGGAGCGCCGGCGGCGGCCTCTTCACCACGATCGACGTGAACAGGCCTGGCATCGACGCGAGCGCCCCTGCCAACCCTTACAACCCCAAGGGCAACGCCTTCCCGGGCTACACCACGATGAAGATCGGGTGGGTCGTCAACCACCTGACCGACCCCAACAAGGCGCTGCCCGGCATGGCGGCCAGTTGGGAGATCGCCCCGGACAACTCCTCCATCACGCTCAAGCTGCAGCCGAACGCCAAGTGGTCCGACGGCAAGCCGGTCACCGCCGAAGACGTGAAGCTCTCCATCGCCCTCGCCTACACCCAGGGCAGCACGGCCTTCGCCGTCACCCCCGGCGCGGCCGGCGCGGCGGCCGAGGTCACGGTCGTCGACGAGAAGACCATCAAGATCACGCAGGACCCCGAGAACCCCAGCCCCAAGTTCGCGCGCGGCGTGCTCGACACCACTGTGCTGCCCGCCCACGTGTGGAGCAGCGCGGTGCCCGCCACCATCTGGGACACGATCAAGACCGCCCGCGGTGACGGCCCCGAAGCGGAGAAGGCCCGCGAGGAGATCACCGCGCTGGGCGAGAAGGTGATCGCCTTCGCTCCGCCGACCGACGTCGCGGGCGGGCCGTTCGTGCTGTCGCGGGTCAACCCCGGCGAGGCGCTGCTGGTCAAGAACAAGCACTTCTTCAACGCCGCCAACGTGGCGCCCGACCAGGTGAAGTTCCTCAACTACACCGGCAACGAGCAGATCTGGAACTACCTCACCCAGGGCAAGCTCGACCACTCCGGCTTCGTCGCCGCTCCGACCGACGTGATGAACCGGATCAAGGCCGCGCCGGGCAGCGAGGTCATCAAGGGCTACTCCCCCGTGGCCGTGGGCATGGCCTTCAACCAGGCCAAGAAGCCCTACGACAACGTGCACGTCCGCAAGGGCCTGGCCTACCTGATCGACCGCGAGCAGGTCACCAAGGTCGCCTCGCCCGAGGGCGGCACCGCGGCGACCACCATCACCGGCATCCACCAGAAGGCCGCCAACGCCTGGATCCCCGAGACGCTGCCCAAGCTGGAGCCGTACAAGGTCGACCCGGCCAAGGCCGAGGAGGAGTTCAAGGCCGCCGGCCTGACCAAGAAGGACGGCAAGTGGACGCTGGCCGACGGCACGCCGTGGAAGGTCTCCATGCACGCGCCGGCCGGCTTCTCCGACTGGCTGTCGGCCCAGGAGAACATCAAGAGCCAGCTCATCAAGGCCGGGATCGACGCCGAGGTGGTCACCACCGCCGACTACCCGGTCTACCTGGAGGAGCTGGCGGCAGGTAAGTACGACGTCGGCTTCTGGCTGATGGCGCTCGGCCCCGCGCCGTACGACATCTTCCAGCGCCTCTACGGCGCCTCCAACGGCTGGGCCAACGTCGGCGGCAAGGTCAAGCACTCCGCCCCCGGCGAGGCCGGCAACTGGATGGGCAGCCCCGAGGAGACCGAGGTCGACGGCACCAAGGTCAACCCCGGCGAGCTCACCGGCAAGCTGAACTCGGTCGGCCCCGAGGAGGCCAAGCCGATCATGGCGCAGCTGGCCACGGCCGCCAACCAGGACCTCCCGGTCATCCAGCTGTGGGACTACATCAACAACCAGTTCGTCAACAACAGCCGCTTCACCGGCTGGCCGCACGACGACGAGGTCCTGCGTCTCGGACAGGGCGTCCTTCCCTCTGGTGTCTGGATCCAGCAGGGTCTGGTCAAGAAGAAGCAGTAGCACATGACGGTTATCGCTCGGCGACTCGCGGGCCACCTGGCCCGCGGGATCGTCATGATCCTCGTGGTCGCCTCGATCAGCTTCTTCATCGTCAACAACATCCCCGGCGACCCCGTCGCCGCCCGTTACGAGAAGCTCGTCGAGGGGGGCATGTCGCCGGAGGCGGCCATGCAGGCCACCAAGGTGATGTACGGCTTCCTGCCCTCGGGCACGATGTGGGAGCAGTACGTCGACTACATGGGCGGCCTGCTCCGCTTCGACCTCGGCGTCTCGGTCACCAGGCCGGGGACGCCCGTCCTCGACGTCCTGACGGACGCGGCCAAGTGGACCGTTCTACCGGTGCTGCTCGGCACCCTGCTCAGCTTCCTGGTCGGGGTGATCCTGGGCGTGTACGCGGCCATCAAGCGCACCGGCAAGCTGGGTGACGCGCTGGCCATCTCCGGCTCGCTGCTGCACGGCATCCCGCAGTACGTGCTGGCGATGCTGCTGGTGGTCATCTTCGCGACGCTGATCCCGATCCTGCCGGCGGACGGCCCGGTGGACATCCTGTTCGAGCCCGGCTTCAACGCCGGCTACCTCGGCTCCCTGGCCGAACACGCCGTACTGCCGGTCGCGACCTACGCGCTGTCGGCCTACGGCGGCTGGATCCTGGCCATGAAGTCGAGCGTCGTCACGGTGCTCGGCGACGACTTCATCCTGGCCGCCGAACTACGCGGGATGAAGCGGTCGATCATCTTCAGGTACGTCGCGCGCAACGCGATCCTGCCGCTGTTCACGATCCTGGCGCTCTCGCTCGGTCTGCTGCTCGGCGGCGCGGTCTTCATCGAGAAGATCTTCAACTATCCGGGCCTCGGGTGGCTGCTCATCGACAGCATCACCCTGCGCGACTACGCCCTGATGGGCGGCGCGTTCCTGCTGATCACCGTGTCGGTCGTCGTGGCCAACATCGTGGCCGACCTGTTCTACACCGTGATCGACCCGCGGGTGCGCAGCGGGGAGGGGGGACGATGAGCGCCATCGTGCTGGAGAGCAGCACGGCGACCATCCGCCGCAACTTCTGGTACGGCGTCTGGCGCGTGATGAAGCGCAAGCCCAGCCGCATGGCCGGGGTGATCATCATCCTGGGCTTCGCGTTCATGGGCGTCTTCGGGCCGATGTTCTTCCCGAGCCCGCTGCCGGACAACCCCGACGCCATCACCCAGCCGCCGAGCTGGCAGCACTGGTTCGGCACCGACCCGCAGGGCAGGGACGTGCTCGCGCTGGTCATCACCGGCTCGCGCTACGTGCTGCTCAGCGCCGCGGTGACCGCCCTCATCACGGTGGTCTTCGGCACCGCGCTCGGCCTCTACTCCGGCTTCAGGCGGGGCCGCTGGGACACGGTGCTCATGCGGATCACCGACATGAAGCTCACCATTCCCGGCCTGCCGCTGCTGCTGGTGCTGGCGACGGTGTGGAAGTTCGGCAACCCGATCCAGATGGGGCTGGTGCTCGGCCTGCTCGGCTGGGGCGGTGTGGCGCGTGCCGTACGCGCGCAGACCCTTTCTCTGCGGGAGCGCGGCTTCATCGAGGCGGCGCGCGGCCTCGGCCTGTCCACCACGCACATCGTCAGCAAGGAGCTGCTGCCGAGCATGGCTCCCTACATCGCGATGAACATGCTCATCGCGGTGACCGGCGCCGTCTACGCGCAGGTCGGTCTGTTCTTCCTGGGCGTGCTCCCGTACGAGTCCGACAACTGGGGCGTCATGCTCAACCTCGCCGTCTTCCAGGCCGGCGCCATGATCACGCCGACCGCGCTCGGCTACCTGCTGGCGCCGCTGCTGGCGATCCTGCTGCTGACGCTCGGGATCGTGCTCGTGGTCGACGCCATGGACGAGATCTTCAACCCCCGGCTGCGCGAGGAGTAGTAGGAAGTGGCAAAGCAGGCGCCGGGCGTGCGCATCGACGGCCTCACGGTCGTCTACAAGACCTCGGCGGGCGAGCTGCCCGCCGTCAGGAACGTCAGCATGGAACTGCCCGCCGGCACGATCACCGGCATCGTCGGCGAATCCGGCTCCGGCAAGTCCACGCTGGCGTTCTCCCTGCTCAACGCGGTGCAGCCGCCCGGGCGGATCAGCGCGGGCAGCGTCGAGATCGACGACCTGGGCGACGTGGTCACCTTGGAGGGCGAGCGGCTGCGCAAGGCGCGCGGCGCCCACATCGGCTACGTCTTCCAGGCCGCGCAGAACTCGCTGAACCCGCTCAAGACCGTCGGCAAGCAGCTGCTCGACCTCGGCCGCTCCCACGGCGTCGAGGACCTGCGGGGCCTGGTGAAGGACGCCAAGGACCTGCTGGCCCGCATGGGCCTGGACGGCGCGCGGGTGCTCGACTCCCACCAGCACGAGCTGTCGGGCGGCATGCGCCAGCGCGTCGGCATCATGCTGGCGCTGGTGCTCAACGCCCACGTGGTCGTGCTCGACGAGCCCACCACCGCGCTCGACATGATCACCCAGGCGACGATCCTGCGGATCATCCGCGAGGTCCACGCCGAGCGCGGGCTGACCACCATGGTCATCACCCACGACATCGGCGTGGTGGCCGAGGTCGCCGACCGGCTGGCGGTCATGTACGGCGGGCGGCTGGTCGAGCAGGGCCCCACCCGCCAGGTGCTCGCCGACCCCCAGCACCCCTACACGCGCGGCCTGATCAAGGCCATCCCCCGCCTGACCGGCGACATCAACGAGGCGCAGGCCCTGCCAGGCCGGCCGCCCACGCTGGCCACCGTGCCGAAGGAGGGATGCGTGTTCAGGGAGCGCTGCGCCCTGCGCATGGACGTCTGCGAGACCGCCGACCCCGAGGCGCTGCCGCACGGGGACCGGATCGTCGCCTGCCACGCGGTCAAGGTGAAGGAAAACGCATGATCAGCGGCAAGGGCATCACCAAGACCTTCAAGCAGCGGGGAAGCGTCCTGTCGGGACGGACCGTGCAGGCCCTGCGCGGGGTCGACTTCGAGATCCCCAAGGGCGGCGCGGCCTCCTTCATCGGCGAGTCCGGCTGCGGCAAGACGACGCTCGGCAGGATCATCGCGGGACTGGAGAGCTACGACGACGGCCAGATCAGCATCGACGGCGTGGAGATGTCGTCGCTGAAGCCGAAGGCCAGGCAGCCGCACTTCCGCAAGATCCAGATGATCCACCAGGACCCCTACTCGGCGCTGAACCCGACCAGGACCATCCACCAGACGCTCCAGGCCCCGCTCGAGCTGCGCGCCAGGCAAACCGGCAGGCCGAAGTCGTGGATCGAGGCGCGCGCCGCCGAGGTGCTGTCCCTGGTCGGCCTGGACCCGGCCTCCGTGCTCGGCCGCTACCCGCACCAGCTGTCGGGCGGCATGCGCCAGCGCGTGGTCATCGCCCGCGCGCTGACCGTCGACCCCGAGATGCTCGTCGCCGACGAGGCCACCTCCATGATCGACGTGTCGCTCCGCCTCGGCATCCTGGCGCTGCTGAAGGACCTGCGGGAGAGCCTCGGGGTGAGCGTGCTGTTCATCACCCACGACGTGGCCACCGCCCGCTACATCGGCGACGACGGCGAGCTGTACGTCATCTACCGCGGCCAGGTCATCGAGCGCGGCCCGGTCGACACGATCATCGCCGACCCCGTCCACCCCTACACCCAGTCGCTGCTGTCGGCCATCCCCGTGCTGCACGGCCTGGAGGTGCCGGGCGCCGAGCCGGTGGTGCCGACCGAGTCGCTGGACGAGAGCCACCAGGACGCCGGCTGCCTGTTCGCCAGGCGCTGCCCGTTCAGGACGGCCGAGTGCGAGGCGAGCCGTCCCGTGCTCGGCATCACCGGCGACGTCCCGCAGCGGCACGCCTGCTTCCACCCCCAGCGGCGCAGCGTCGTGGCCACCCATGTGGAGCGCGGATGACAGGGCCGCGCGAGATCGCGCGCGCGGCGCTCACCTTCGACGCCGCCGAGGCTCCCGCCCTGGTCGACCGGCTCATGTCGCCGCCTCCCACCCGCAGGTGGAAGGCGCTGACCACCGACGGCGGCCTCGTCATGGTCTCGCTGTCGGAGCGCGACCCGACGATCGGGCACATCGACCTGCTGGCCGTCCACCCGGACGCCCAGGGCAAGGGACGCGGGCGCGAGCTGGTCGCCGCCGCCGAGACGTGGTTGCGTGCCGAGGGGGCGACGCAGGCGCGCTTCGCCGGCAACCCGCCGGCCTACGCCTGGCCCGGCATCGACGTGCGCTACACCGCCGCCGCGTGCCTGGCCGAGAGCGCCGGCTACGAGCGCTATCACGTCGCCTGGAACATGACCGCCCGGCTGCCCGTCGCCGCCGAGGAGGAGCCGCCGCTGCGGCCCGGCGTCGAACTGCACACCGCCGCCTCCGGCGAGGACCGCGCGCGCGTGGCCGCCTTCGCCGAGCGGGAGTGGAACGCGAACTGGGCCTGGGAGGCGGCCAACGCCACCGGCCTGCACTACGCCACGCTCGAGGGCGAGATCGTCGCCTTCGCGGCCTGGGGCGCCAGGCCGCTGTGGTTCGGCCCGATGGGCACCGCCCCCGCGGCGCGCGGTCTCGGCGTGGGCGGCAGGCTGCTGCGCCGCTGCCTGGCCGACCAGCACGCCGCGGGCCTGACCGAGACGCAGATCGGCTGGGTGGGCCCGCTCCGCTTCTACTCGCGCGCCGTGGGCGCGCGAGCAGAGCGGGTCTTCTGGCTCTACCGGCGCGATCTGCGTTGAGATCACCGGTAGAGCAGCTCACCCCGGGGGAGGGTGGGCTCCGGGCACAGCCCGCGCGGGTCCTGTCCTGCCTCCAGGCAGCGCCGCAGCGTGTCGGACCCCCACAGGTGGTCGAGGAAGTCGTTGGTCGCGAACTCCTCGGGATGCTGCGAGCGCGCCACGTGGATCAGCGACACCGCGGTGAACACCGGCCGGAACGCCCGCGGGTCGGTGACGTGCAGCTGCACCCCCCGGACGGCGGCACCGGCGTGCTTGCTGAAGGTCGGGGTGAACCACAGGTCGCGAAAGCGCACGCCCGGCAGTCCGAGCTCGTTGAGCGCCGGCGCGAACCTGTCGTCCAGGTACGGCGCGCCGACGAGCTCGAAGGGCCGGGTCGTGCCGCGCCCCTCCGACAGGTTCGTGCCCTCGACGAGCCCGGTGCCCGGATAGACGAGCGCGGTGTCGAGCGTGGGCATGTTCACCGATGGCATCACCCACGGCAGTCCCGTCTCTGCGAACGGCAGGTCCCTGTGCCAGCCCTCCATCGTGATCACCCGCACCTCGGGGTCGAGCAGCCGCGCCAGCTCTCCCACCGTCAGCCCGTGCCTGGCGGGAACGGCCGCGCCGCCCACGGGGCTGGCGAACGCCATGTCCAGCGGCGGGCCCTCCGCCACGGTCCCGCCGATCGGGTTGGGCCGGTCCAGCACGACGAAGCCGACACCGAGCCGCCTGGCCGACTCCATCAGATCCTTCATCGTCCAGACGTAGGTGTAGAAGCGCGCACCCACGTCGAACAGGTCGAACACCAGGGTGTCGACACCCGAGGCGGCCACCAGGCCGTCCAGCTCCGCCCCCGTCTTCTGGTAGGTGTCGTGGACGGGCAGGCCGTAACACTCTCCCCCGCCTTCGCTGAACCCGGCCTGCGCCGTGCCTCTGATGCCGTGTTCAGGGCTGAACAGGGCGGTCAGGCCGCGCAGGACTGTGGGCGTGGGAGTCAGATCGCTCAGCACTCCGGTCTGGTTGGTGATCAGGCCAAGCCGGTCGCCGGTCACGAGGCCTGGATCCATGGCCAGCCGTTCGGCTCCGGTACGTACGTAAGACATACCTGAAGCTTATTTGCATACGAGATGCCAAAGGTGGAAATTAGCGTCATGATTGATCGACTCCCCGAGCTGTCCACGGAGCAGAGCGATCCGCGCTACAGCCAGATCGACCGGCTGCCGACCTCGGAGATCGCCCAGTTGATGAACCAGGCGGACGCCACCGTGCCCGCCGCGGTCGGCGCGGCCCTGCCCGCCATCACCACCGCCATCGACGCGATCGCCACGCGCATGCAGGCCGGAGGCAGGCTGCTGTACGTCGGCGCGGGCACCTCCGGCCGCCTGGCCGTCCTCGACGCCTCGGAGTGCCCACCCACCTTCGGCACCGACCCCTCGCTCGTCCAGGGCGTCATCGCGGGCGGCCGGCCCGCGCTGACCAGGTCCGTGGAAGGCGCCGAGGACGACTTCCCCGCCGGCCAGCGGGCCCTGGCCGACCTCGACGTCGGCCGGCTCGACTCCGTCGTGGGCATCTCCGCCAGCGGGACGGCACCGTTCGTCCTCGGCGCCCTGGCCGAGGCCGGCCGGCGTGACGCCCTCACCGTGGCCCTCTCGTGCAACCACCAGACGCCCCTGTCAGCCGCCGCCGAGCACGCCATCGAGGTCGTCGTGGGACCCGAGGTCGTGACCGGCTCCACCAGGCTCAAAGCCGGCACCGCGCAGAAGCTGGTGCTCAACATGATCTCCACCATCTCGATGATCAAGCTGGGCCGCACCTACGGGAACAAGATGATCGAGATGTCCGCGATGAACACCAAGCTGGCCGGCCGCGCCGCCCGCATGGTCAGCGACATCACCGGCGCCGACCCCGAGGAGGCCAGGAAGGCGCTGGACGCCGCCGGCGGCCAGGCCAAGATCGCCGTCGTGATGATCGAGCACGGCGTCGACGCCGACGAGGCACAGGCGCTGCTGGAATCACACGGCTCCCGCCTGGAAGAGGTACGGCATGCTCGCTGACATCCTGGCCGCCGCCACCCCCTCCGTCGTACCCGCGGCCGTCGCGCTGATCGCCGTGGACGGTGAGATCGCCGACGCCGCGGCGGCAGGCGAGCTCGTCCGCTACACCGACTCCCAGGGCACGCTCGCCCCGGCCCGGCCCCCCGCCCGCCGCGACTCCGTCTTCGACCTCGCCTCGGTCAGCAAGATCTTCACCACCGCGGTGATCCTGTCCCTGGCCGCCGAAGGACGCCTCGACCTCGACGCGCCCGCCGCCACGTGGCTGCCCGACCACTACGGCCACCGCACCCACATCACCCCGCGCCACCTGCTCACCCACACCGCGGGACTCCAGCCCACCCACCGCGTCGACGACGTGCCCCCGGCCGACCGCCTCGACACCATCCTCGCCACCCCCATCACCTCGCCGGTCGGCGGACCCTACCTGTACACCGACGTCGGCATGATCACCGCCGGCCGGATCGCCGAGATCGCCGGCGACGCACCGCTCGACACCCTCGTCCGCGACCGGGTCACCACCCCGCTCGGCCTCGCCGACACCCGCTACCGCCCGATCGGCGCCCCCGGCGACCAGGCCGACCTCGCCCGCATCGCCAAGACCGAATGCCACCGCGCCCTCGGCGAGGTGCACGACGAGACCGCCCACTCCCTCGGCGGCGTCGCCGGGCACGCCGGCCTCTTCTCCACCGCCGACGACCTGCTCCGCTTCGGCGAGGCGCTGCGCCTCGGCGCCCTTCCCCTCACCGGCGAGATGACCCGCGAGCACCCCGTCCAGGACGCCCCCTTCCGCCACGGCCTCGGCGTCCGCATCGGCGACCCCGGCATCGTCGGCCCGCTCACCGACGCCTACGGGCACTCCGGGTTCACCGGCACCTCGCTGATCGTCGACCCGGCCCACCGGCTGACCGTCGTCCTGCTCACCAACGCCGTCCACCCGCTCCGCGGCCGCCCCGGCATCCGGGACCTCCGCAACGCCGTCGCCGCCGAGGCCCGGCAGATAGGGTCTCGGCCATGAAACCCGCAGATATCTCCCTTCTGCACACGCTCGGCACCCCGACCGTGTCCCCCGACGGCACCCACGCGGTCGTCGCCGTGACCCGGCCCGACCTCGACGCCGACGAATACCGCGGCGAGCTCTGGCTGGTGCCTACCGACGGCGGCGACCCACCCCGGCAGCTCACCGCCGGACGCAGGGACGCCGAACCCACCTACTCCCCCGACGGCCAGTGGCTCGCCTTCACCCGCGCCGAATCAGGCGGCCGCCCCCAGGTGCACGTCATGCCCACCGCGGGCGGTGAACCATGGAAGGTCACCGACCAGCCGCTGGGCGCCGGCAAACCCGTGTGGAGCCCCGACTCGCGCCGCATCGCGTTCGTCGCCCGCGTCCCCGAAGAGGGCCGGTACGGCGACGCCAAGCCGGACAAGGAACGGCCCCGGCGCATCACCACCCTGAAATACCGCCTGGACAACCTCGGCTTCTACACCGACCGGCGCTCCCACGTCTTCGTCACCGACCCCCACGCCTCCCGCACCGCCGTGCCGCCCGCCGTCCAGGTGACCGAAGGCGACTTCGACCACGACGCCCCGGCCTGGAGCCCCGACGGCACCCTGCTGGCCTTCAGCGCCGCTCGGCACGACACCCGCCACCACACCCACTACGCCGACATCTGGCTCGCCGGCCCCGACGGCACCGGACTCCGCCAGATCACCGACACCACCCTGTCGGCCGGCCAGCCGCGCTTCACCCCCGACGGCGCCACCGTCTGCTTCGTGGCCGCCGCGCCCGGCCCCACCGGCCGCACCCTCATCGCCGAGCATTACGGCGTCTGGTCCGTGCCCGCCGACGGCTCGGCCCCGCCCCGCCGCCTCACCGCCGCCGAGCCGTACCACCTGGCCAACAACGGCGTCATCGCCACCACCGGCGACGGCGTGCTGTTCCCCTCGGAGAACCGGGGCGCCTCCGACCTGCTGCTCGTGCCCTACGACGGCGCCGACCCCGAGATCCTGATCTCCGGCGCGCGCGAGGTCTACGCCCCCGCGCACGCCGCCGGCACCATCGTCGCCACCGTCGCCGACCAGACCAGCGCCGGCGAGCTCGTCGCCCTCCGCGACGGCAAGGAGATCACCCTCACCGCCTTCGCCGCCCTCACCCCGCTCCCCCTCGAAGAGATCACCACCGCCCCGCCCGACGGCTACCCCGTGCACGGCTGGATCGTCCGCCCCACCGGGGACGGCCCGCACCCCGTGCTGCTGATGATCCACGGTGGCCCCTTCACCCAGTACGGCTGGCACGTCTTCGACGAGGCCCAGGTCTACGCCGCCGCCGGATACGCGGTCGTCATGGGCAACCCGCGCGGTTCCTCCGGCTACGGCCAGGCCCACGGCAAGGCCGTCATCGGCGACGTCGGCGCCGTCTCGGCCACCGACCTGCTCGCCCTCCTCGACGCAGCCCTCGCCACCGGCGGCCTCGACAGCGGACGCGTCGGCGTGCTGGGCGGCTCGCACGGCGGCTACATGACCACGTGGCTGGCCGCCCACCACGGCGACCGGTTCCGGGCGGCGATCAGCGAGCGGGCCGTCAACGCGATCGACAGCTTCCACGGCTCCAGCGACATCGGCTGGGCGTTCGCGCTCGACCTCTACGGGGCCGACCCCGCCGGGTGGGCGGAGCTCAGCCCGCTCAGCCACGCGTCCGGCATCGACCTGCCGTTCCTGATCATCCACTCGGAGCACGACTGGCGGTGCCCCGTCGAGCAGGCGCAACGGCTGTTCGTGGCGCTGAAGCTGCGCGGGGTGGAGACCGAGATGCTGCTGTTCCCCGGCGAAGGGCACGAGATGTCGCGCTCGGGGCTGCCGTCCCACCGGGTGGCCCGCTTCGAGGCCATCCTCGACTGGTGGGAGCGCCACCTGACCGCCTAGCGACCCGGTGACCCCGGCCTGGTGCCCGGAACCCGAGCACCAGGCCCACCACCCCGCGTCCTTCACGTGGATGATGCGGTCGAGCTACATCAGCTGCGGGGTTCTCGGAGGCCGTACGGAGTGGTCGGCGGCAAGGCACTGCGGCATCTGGTCGATCAGGAACCGCCAGACGTTCTCGCCGTCAGCCCGCGTGAAGTAGGGGCCGCTGTTGGCGTAGTAGCCAAGCAGGCTCCACCCGACCCATCCTTGCGTGCGTGAAACCCACATGATGTGCGCCGGGCTGTCGTGACCGCTGTGACACAGCCCCAGGTAGTGTCCGATTTCATGGACCAGGGCGTACTCGAAGACCTTGAACGGTGAAACGTCGCGGTGGATGACCCCTGAGCCGCCGCTTCGATGGACGGTCACGCAGCAGGGATCGGTACGGTCAGGCGGCGTTGTACAGGTGGCGCCTTCGGCGATACTGCGGCCGCTGCAGGCGCCCAGCAGCTTGTCTGAGGTGTAGCGGAAGGCGCCGATGGCGACGATGATGCACTCCTCGGGAGAGCGCGGGCCGGGGTTCGTCGCGCGTAGCCCGGCGTTGCGAAGGTAGTCGCCGAGGTCGGTGTTCACGCTCACCCCGTTGGCTGCGAGTTCTACGCGGAACAGGTACTCGTCGCGTTCGGTGATGTCTCGGACGGCGTACTGGCCGAACTGCGGGAACCGTTCGCTGGAATTCCAGTTCAGGTCGACGCCGATGCGCTTGCACTTCTTGGTGGCGATGTTCGTCTTGTGGGCGACGACCCGATCTTTCATGGCGTAGACGCGGATGCGTCCCGTGGCGCCGTTGCTGTCGATGTATTTCCGCAGTTGAGAGCGGCGGATGGGTCCGGTGCCCTCGACGCCGTTCTCATCGACGAACTTGACGACGGTGCGGGCGGCGGGGCCGGTGAGGTTCCAGAGTTCGCAGGTGTCGCGATCGCTGAAGAGATGCGCCAGCGCGTACAGGTCGAGGGTGCCTTCGTGGTGCCATTCGGCGAGCTTGGCGTTGATGCTGTCAAGCCGCCACACGTAGTGTTCGGCCTTGAGCGGCAGTCCGTACGAGGCTCGGTCCAGGCCGATGTGCTCGCGGATCTTCTCCAGCGTCGGGAGGTCGCTGCTGAACTTCTGCTCGAGGCGCTGATCGATGAATCGGCGAAGGTGCTCACGGTCGCGGGCATCCAGCCACCCGCCCACGATGTAGCCGCCCGTCACTGTGCGTGTGAGGTCGACGCCGGCGTCGAGGGCATCGACCCCGAGATTGCCGAGATCGTTCACCAGTTTGCAGAAGTCGCCGCGCAGCACGTCTGCGACGATCGCTCCGCCGTCTCTCAGCAGGTCGGCTGCGTCTTCGACGAGGTCGGAAGCGTTGTTGACGAGGCCTCGGATGCCTCCTAGCACGACGTTGCTCGTATGACACAGCCAGCTGGGTCCGTTGGCGCATAGCCACCCGTTGGCGTCCCCCAGCCAACCGCCCGCGGTGTCCAGGACTTCGTCGACGGCCCCCTCGACGAGGTCGGTGGCGGTGTCGACGGCATCTTCGACCAGGCCGCCGGCCCCGGAGGCAACGTCGGAGACGGCGTCGGCAATGTCGCCCAATCCCCATCCCATAGGTCTCCCCGTTCTCTGTATTTGCCCGGCTGCCGTTTCGTTGTCGGTGACGACCCCGAACGTCAGCTGCTCGCTCGGCGCCCACCAAGCGGCAGCCTCAGGTCGGTGCCACCGCCGGAGGGCGGGAGGCGACCCCGCGCCCGTTCGTTACCGTGCTCGAAGTCGCCTCCAGTAGAGCTGTTCGAAAGAACTGCTGTCATGTCGCGAAATATCGGGACTTGACAGCCGGAGGGGAGATAGTCGTGGTCGCAGCGCACCGCCTGTGGCGATCGCCGAGCAGCTGCCGCCCAACGGCTACACGCCGCCGTTGACACCAACGGAGCTGGAGGCGTGCCGGCCCACGCCGACGGATGACGTCGCCGACCAGGTCTCCGTCTCCGCCCGCGATCTGCTGCGCGCCTTTTGGGGAACCGTATAGAACGAGGGCTCGACAAGCGCGACCGCACGCTCGCCTCTTGCCGCCAGAGCGACATTGACGCCTGGCATGCCCAGAACACCGAACATACCCGCAAACGGCTACGAGCCTTTCTCACCTGGGCCAAGAAGAGCCGTCAGTGCTCACGATCACTGTCTCTACCCCCGATGAAGATCTCCCGCCGAACCCCCATGACCGAGAACGAGCGCCTCGCTGCCCTCCGTCGCCTGCTCATCGATGCTGACGTTCCCCAACTTCTGCGTGTCGCTGGCATCATCGTGCTCCTCTACGCGCAACCCCTTACGCGGGTCGTCCGGCTCACCACCGACGACCTGCTCCGCGACGGAGAAGCCCTTCTCCTACGGCTCGGAGAGCCGCCCTCGCCCGTCCCCGAACCGGTCGCATCCCTGCTCCTGGCCTACATCGAGGACCGCGACAACATGAACACCGCCACCAACCGCGCCTCTCGCTGGATGTTCCCTGGCCGCCGAGCAGGCCAGCCCTGCCGCCCCGACCATTTGTCTGCGCTTCTCAGAGAGATCGGCATCCCAGCGGCCGCCGGCCGCGGCGCCGCCGTCCGGCAGCAACTCCTGGAGATGCCTGCCCCTGTCGTCGCCGACGCCCTCGGCTACCACGACAAGACCACCGCCCGGCTCCTTCGGGAAAGCGGTGGAGCATGGAGCCGCTACGCCGCAGGAGATCACGGAACGTCACCATCAACCCCTACGGGAATGACAACTCGCGAGAGTTCAATAGGCGAGCCAGTAAAGCGCCTGCTATCAGGGAAGATCCGAGCGCTGTCGTTGGCCACGAAGTT
>NZ_JBSGDV010000011.1:0-207936 GCF_053602555.1 Nonomuraea sp. NPDC004354
TGACCAGGTCGAATCCGGTGACCAGCCAGCCCTCGTGCCCGTCGGGGAAGGGGAAGCGGCTGATCGGACCGTGCTCGCGCGCCTCGATCAGCTCCTTGGGCGGGTCGAAGGGACAGCCGGGCTGACGCGAGGTCGGCAGCGTTGTGACGGTGTGTTCCATGGCGTCCACCATCCCCGACCGCCCTGATACCGGGCCGTTGCCGTGCTGACACGGCGCTGACACGACACCGCATCAGACCTGATCGCCGCCGGCGGATGCTACGGCGACCCCTGTTCGCCGGTTTCGGGGTTGAGGGCGGGCGGACATGACCGGACTTCGCTGCCCTTGGCATCACGTCAGGGCGCACGCTGATCGGACGAGCAACGTGCACTCGCCCCGGACGCCGATCCCGACCGGTTCGGCGCCGCGCTCGTCGACGTCGAACGGCGCCTCGCCGGCCGCATCGACGATCTGACGGCGCGGCGCGACACGCTGCACCGGCTCGCCAACGGCGTTCGGGCCGTGCCACCCGACCGCGCCCGCGCGATCTGGGACCGGCTTCCCGGTCTCGGTGTCACCACGGAGGACATGACGATGCGCCGAGAGTCCCTGGTGCACTGTCTCGCCCGGATCGAGGGCGGACTGGAGGCCGCCCTGTTCACTGACATCCCGTACGCTCACGCCCATGCCTGTCGATCTGACCGCATGCCACTGTGTCCTCTGCAACGACCCCGGCGAGTTGGATCGTCGTGCTCAGCTGACGATCGAGAAGGTTCAGGAGTACGGCTGGCAAGTCGTGATGATTCCCCATGACGAGCACGGGCCGGGTTGGGCCTTCACCATCGGGCTGTGGCACCACTACCGCTCACCCGAGTTGGCCATGTTCGGCCTGGACATCCACGACATGCAGACCTGCCTCAACGCCCTCGGCGACAAGGTGGCCGCCGGCCTGACGCTGGAGGCTGGTCAAGAGTGGCACGACATCGTCGACCGGCACCCCGTCGCTCTCAAGGCAGTCGACCATCGCTGGCATCGAGCCTTCTTCGGCACGGCGATCGACTTCTACCAGCGGCCTCCCTTCCCGTTCCTCCAGGTCGTATGGCCTGCCCCGGATGGCTTCTTCCCCTGGCAACCGGAGGGGGACGACCGTTACCGCGACCACCAGCCCCGCCTGTGGGTGAGACCCGACGAACACCTTCCCGGCGTATGGACGCAAGACCTGTGAGCACGCGCGCCGCTTGAGGTGCCCTGCCCGGCGACATGACGGATCACCCCGATCGGACACGTCGTAGGCGGCCTACGCCCCAAGCTGCCAGGTGTCGGGGGGTCTCAGGGGTTCGGCGCCGTGCCGGTCAGGCTCCCCGCAGCCCAGCTCACGATGGCGGAGCCCTCATGAGACAGCCCAGGCCGGGGAGATCCGGACCTGGGCGTTGATCCTGTCCGTCAGGGAGCCAGGCCGTGGGCATCCATCCAGGACCGGATCGCCGACGCGATGGCCTCGGGCTGGTCCTCGGGCGTGTGGTGTCCGGCGATCGCGTCGTGCCCGGCGATCTCCAGGTTCGCCATGGTGGCCGCGCACCAGTCGAGGAGCGCGGGGCCCATCATGGTGCCAGGACCGGGCCGGAAGGTGATCAGCAGCTTCGGCACCTCGACGCTGGTGGCCAGCCACCTGTCGTAGGCCTCGACCCTGGCCACGACGTCCTCCGGCTCGCCGCCCAGAGGCATCGAACGCGGCCATCGCAGCAGCGGCAGGCGGCTTTCCCTGGTCGGGTACGGCCGGCCGTACACCTCGAGGTCCTCCGGTGACATCGCGGTGGCCATCGTGCCGGGGAGGCCCTGGAGGAGGAAGGCGTTGTCGTCGAGGATCATCTTCTCTCCCACGCCGTCGGTCTTGATGGCCCGGAACAGCTCGCGGCCGCCCTCGGGGAACTCTTCCCAGGTCATCGGCTTGACGATGGTCTCGGTGAAGGCGATGCCGCTGACCCGGCCCGGGTGGCGTGCGGCCCAGTCGAAAGCCAGCGCGCCGCCCCAGTCGTGGCCCACCAGGACCACGTCGTCCAGCGCGAGGGCGTCGAACCAGGCTTCCAGGTAGCGGGCGTGGTCGGCGAAGGTGTACTCGACGTCCGGCTTGCCGGACTCGCCCATGCCGATCAGGTCGGGGGCCAGCAGGCGTCCCGGTCCCATGGCGGGCAGGACATGGCGCCACAGGTGGGAGGAGGTCGGGTTGCCGTGCAGGAAGACGATCGGTCTCCCGGCGCCGGTCTCCCGATAGAACATCGTGGAGTCGAGGACTTGCTGGTTCGGCATCGTGCTTTCCTTCAGATGTTGAGTTGTGTCAGCCGGTGCACCGCGATCTCCAGGACGACCCTGCCGGGTGGAGCGGGTGGCGGCGAGAAGTAGCGTTCGGTGTAGCGGCGGACGGCCTCGGCCACCCGCGGCGGATCGTCCGACACCGTGGCGGAGCCTTCGAGGGTGACCCAGCGGTAGCCGTCGACCTGGCAGAGCGCGGCCCGACCGCCGGGCCGGGCGAGCAGGTTGCGTGCCTTGCGCGTCGTCGCGACGGTCAGCACCCGGGCCAGGCCCGCGGCGGCGTCCCAGGTGAACCGGACGGCCACGACGTGCGGGGACCCGTCGGGACGCAACGTGGTGAGGGTCGCGACGTACGGCTCCGCCAGGAACGCGGCGACGCGCGGGCTCAGGGCGGCGGCCGGGGCGTTCATCGGAACGCCGCCACGTGGCGGGCCGCCCACTCGGCGAACGTGCGCGGCGCGCGACCCAGGATCCGCTCGACGTCCGGGCTGACCCGCCGCTCGGCCTCGGTCGGGTCGCCGAGGATGGCGAGCGTGCCCTCGACGACCGCCTCCGGCATGAACTGCAGCATCTGCGCCCGGGCCTGCTCGCGGGTCTGCTCCACGAACCGCACCTTCACGCCCAGCGCCGCGGCGATCGCCGAGACGCGTTCCCGCGGGGTGACAGGCTCGGGTCCGGTCAACTCGTAGACACGACCGGCGTGCCCGGGCTCCCGCAGCACCACGGCCGCGACGTCGGCGATGTCGGCCGGGTCGATGGTGGGCAGTCCCACATCGGCGAAGGGGGCGGCGGCCGTGCGTTCGGCGCGGATCGGTTCGGCCCAGGCGAGGGCGTTGGAGTCGAACCCGGTCGGGCGCAGGATCGTCCACTCCAGCCCGGAGGCCCGGACCGCCTCCTCGAAGGTGACCGCATGGCGGTAGACCTGCGGCCTGGTCCCGGCGCCCTGGGAGGACAGCAGCACCACCCGGCGGATCCCGCCCGCCTTGGCCACTTCGAGGATCTCCTGCGGATCCTCGCCCGCCACCAGAAGGAACAACGCGTCGGCACCGGTGAAGGCCGCCTTCAGGCTCGCCGGGTCGGCCAGGTCGCCGGCGCTGTGCCGTACCCCTTCCGGCAGTGGCCCTGGGCGGCGGGACACCGCGGTCACCTGTTCGGCGGCGGCGGCGAGCGATCCGGTCAGCTCGCGTCCGACATTACCTGTGGCGCCAGTGACAACGATCATGGGAGGTCTCCGTGAGTGAGTTAGTTAGTTGGCTGACTGATTGGAACCGTAGCAGTCGCCGAAGGCAGGCGTCTACAGTCAGTCAGCCAACTTATTCGACGGCGATGTCCCCGCCGTCATGCCGCCCTTCGGGTTGGCGGGCCTCGGTCATCGCCGGGGTGGGTTCGGTGGAGCCGCGCAGGTGCACGCCTCGTCGAAAGCACAGGCTTGATGGGCCGGACCGCCCGCATCGCGGGGATCACGTTCGGACGGGACCGCATGGGTTTGCCCATTGACGTACGTGGTCTTCAGGCGGGCGAAGCGTAGATCACGAAATTGTCCCGGTAGTGGCCGGTTCGTCGGTCGAAAGGGCCCGCGCAGGTGATGAGTACCAGGCACGGCGGACCCGTGCGGGCGAAGACCTGTGCTGGAAGTTGCTCCTTGCGGTAGAAGCGGCGAGCGACGACGCGGTAGGAGCGGGAGCGTCCGTCGGCGGTACGCAGCAGCACCTGTTGTCCCAGCACCACTTGGGTCAACCGGAAGAAGGCCCCAGGACCTTGCCGGATGGAATCGACATGTCCAGCGATCACTACGCGGCCCGCGCCGGATCCAGGACCGGCCCCGCCGCTCCACCAGCCCAGCACGCGCGCACTTGAGGGGACCCGCAAAGCCCCGTGCGCGTCCACGCCGACCGGACGGATGTCCGCGCTGATCTGCAGGGCGGGAATGAAGAGGCGCACCGGCGGCGAACCTCCACCGCCGGCACGCGAGGTGGACCCGGCCGCATTCGGCGGGACGAGACTGGCCGCAGTCGGCGGGACGAGACCGGCCGCGGTTGACGGGACGAGACCGGCGTTCAGCGATGAGGGTGCGGAGGTGAGGGCGTTGCCGAGCAGTACGGTGCCGCCGCAGCAGGCGAGCACCGTACCGAGCAGCGTCATCGTCGCACCCGCCTGCTTCAGCGCTGCCTCACGCGGGCACGCCTCCACACCACGATGCCGGTGAGGGCGAGCGCCAAACCGGCGGCGAGCACGCCGGCGCCGAGGCCCTGCTGTCGCATCGTCCCGGCGCCGGCCTGGCCGCCGTCGCCGGCTGGAACCGCCCGTGGTGCGCCCAGCGTCTTCTGCGCTTCGAGCAGCCGGTCCAGATGCCCTTGGATGACCGGTGTGCTGGATGAGGCGATCTCCTTGGCCTTCGCCGAGGTGCCTTCCCGTAGTTCCCGCTCGCCCAGCTGCAACGCCATCCGGTGTCCTTCGATCATCGCTTGCGTCCACGCCTGGTCGAAGGCGGCGCCGGACAGGGCTGCCAGCCGCTTGTGAGCGGCCCGCTGGTTCGCCGACGGTCGTGATGGCAGTGACACCCGCAAGGCGCGCGCGGTCTGCTTGAGCGCGGCATCGAGCCTGGTGTGGTCGGCGATGAGATCGGCTCCGATCGCCCGGACGACGTCGGCCTCGGCCTTCTCCTGCGCGGCGGTTCCGGCGGCGATCTCGGCGAGGTTTCCTTGGTGTGCCTGACGGAGAAAGAGTGTGTCCTGCTCGGGAACCTTGGCCGTCGCTGACGCCGCCAGGCCTGTGGCCAGGAGCAGCGTGGCGGCCGCGACTGCGACCGCTACGAACGGGACGCGCAGTGACATCCGAACCCCCCAACACCCGTTTTGTGGGCCTTCTGCCCGTTTTGTCTGTTCCCGGGGGTTCGGGGGCACATGTGGACCACGCCACATTCGGTGACATTTTGTGATTATCTGATTACTGATCGCATGCACGGTTTGTCCCTGCCGCGCCTCGGGCATGAGAGCCGTCCCGTTAGAAGATCGTGATCTTTTGTCGGTCACATCCGCTCGTTGTGACGGCTCATAGAAACGAACGGCACGTCCTGGACAAGAGCATGAGGGGAGAACGATGCGAAACCTGTGTGATGGCCTTTACGGCCGTCGCCCTGGTCTCGGCAGCTTCTGCCTGCGGAGGAGGTGCGGGCACCGCAGGCGATGCCGGCACCAAGCCCGTCGACAAGGCGGCCCTGATCGACGCCATGACGAATAAAGTGCCGGAGACCAAGGAGCTCCCGGCTTCGACCCATGTCTGCGCCTCTTCTTGGGTTGCCCGGCCCTGCCGAGCCCGGGTCCGGCACCGCCTCATGGAGGACGCCATCTGTCCGTGGCTCAATCGATCGCCCTCGTCGTCGGCGGCATGCGGTACGGGCGGCTCGGCAGGGCGGTGACGGGCAGAAGAAGGTTCTGGAAGTCTGTGTGCCGCTGGATGTCGAGAATGTGGTGTCGGCTTCGTCCCAGGGACACGAGTGGCCACGGTGGGCCGCGTGACGAAGAGGGAGAACCACCATGAAGTACCTGCTGCTGAAGCACTACCGAGGCGGCCCCACCCCCGCTGTCAACTGTGTGCCGATGGACCGATGGACGCCGGAGGAGGTCGACGCGCACGTGCAGTACATGAGCGACTTCGCGGCCCGCCTGGAGGAGACGGGTGAGTTCGTCGACGGACAGGCACTGGCGCCCGAGGGCGCGTTCGTGCGGTACGACGGCGAGGGGCGCCCACCGGTGACCGACGGACCGTTCGCCGAGACCAAGGACCTCATCGCCGGCTGGATGGTCATCGACGTGGAGTCCTGGGATCGCGCGGTCCAGCTGGCCGGGGAACTGTCCGCCGCTCCCGGGGCCGGCGGCGAGCCGATCCACGAGTGGCTCGAGGTCCGGCCGTTTCTCGCCGAGGCGCCCACGGTGACCGAGTGACCACGGACCAAGGACCGAGTGAGCAGAGACCGAGTGACCGAGTGACCGAGTGAAAAAGTGAAAAAGTAAAAGAGTGAAAGAGTCGCTGCTGCGGGAGCTCGTGCCCGGGGTGATCGGGGTCCTCGTCCGGCGCGGAGCCGACTTCGCGTCGGCCGAGGACGCCGTGCAGGAGGCCCTGATCCGGGCGCTGGAAACCTGGCCGGACGATCCACCGCGCGATCCGAAGGCATGGCTCGTCGCGGTCGCGTGGCACAGGTTCCTCGACGCCGCCCGTGCCGAGGCGTCGCGGCGGGGGCGCGAACTGGCCGTGGAGGTCGAGCCTCCCGCCGGTCCGGTGCCCGCCACGGACGACACGCTGCGGCTCTACTTCCTGTGCGCGCACCCCACCCTGCCGCAGACCTCGGCCGTCGCCCTGACGCTGCGGGCGGTCGGTGGCCTGACCACGCGGCAGATCGCGACGGCGTACCTCGTCCCCGAGGCGACCATGGCGCAGCGGATCAGCCGGGCCAAGCGGCGGATCGCGGGGCTGCCGCTCGACCAGCCCGGCGATCTGGGGACGGTGCTGCGCGTGCTCTACCTCGTCTTCAACGAGGGGTACAGCGGAAAGGTCGACCTGGCGGCCGAGGCGATCCGCCTCACCCGCCAGGTCGTCGCCTTGACCGACGAGCCCGAGGTCGCGGGGCTGCTCGCGCTCATGCTGCTGCACCATGCGCGCCGCGCGTCTCGCACCGGCCCGGGAGGTCGCCTGGTGCCGCTCGGTGAGCAGGACCGCTCGCGCTGGGACACCGGCCTGATCGCCGAGGGGGTGACGATCCTGCAGGCCGCGCTGGCCCGCGACCGGCTGGGCGAATACCAGGCGCAGGCCGCGATCGCCGCCCTGCACGCGGACGCCAGGACGGCAGCCGAGACGGACTGGGTGCAGATCGTGGAGTGGTACGACGAACTGCTGCTCCTCACCGGCAGCCCGGTGGTGCGGCTCAACCGCGCGGTGGCGGTCGGGGAGGCCGACGGTCCGCAGGCCGGCCTGGCGGCGCTGGCTGACGTGCGCCCCGACCTGCCGCGTTACGCCGCGGTGACGGCATACCTGCACGAACGCGCCGGGAACCTCGAGCACGCCGCCGAGCTGTATGCCGAGGCCTCCCGCGCCGCTACCAGCGTGCCGGAGCGCGACCACCTCACGCGGGAGGCGGCACGGGTGCGGCAACTGCTGCGTCCGTGAGCTCCGCCTGGGCGAGGCGACGTCCGCGAGGTCGGATGGCGTATCGAACGGCGAAGGGCCCCGTCGCCGCGGCGGTCGATGCCACGCGGCCTAGGATCGGGTCATGCCCTTGACCGTGAACGACGTCGACCGGTTCGAGGCTTCCAGGCCGCGTCTGGAAGCCATCGCCTACCGTCTGCTCGGCTCCGCCGGGGAGGCGGAGGACGCCGTGCAGGAGACGTTCCTGCGCTGGCAGGCCGCCGACGTCGACCGTATCGAGGTCCCCGAGGCCTGGCTGACGAAGGCCCTCACCAACCTGTGCCTCAACCAGCTCACCTCCGCGCGGGCGCGCCGGGAGACCTACGTGGGCCAATGGCTTCCCGAGCCGCTGCTCGGCGGGGATTCGATGCTCGGCCCGGCCGAAACCGCCGAGCAGCGCGAATCGGTCTCGTACGCGGTCCTCACCCTCATGGAGCGCCTTTCCCCCAACGAGCGGGCGGTGTACGTGCTGCGGGAGGCCTTCGACTACCCGCACCGGGAGATCGCCGAGATCCTCGACGTCACCGAGGCCGCCAGCCAGCAGATCTTCCACCGTGCCAAGAAGCACGTCGCGGACGGCAAGGCCCGCACCGAGATCGACGAGGCCACCGCCCGGCGGATCGTCGAGGAGTTCCTGGCGGCCGCCACCAGCGGCCGGACCGAGCCGCTCGTGCGCCTGCTCACCGCGGACGCCGTCTCCGTCGGCGACGGCGGCGGGAAGGTCCCGGCCCGTGCGAAGGCGTTCGAGGGCGCAGTCGCGGTCGCGAGGTTCCTGTGGGGCCTGTTCAAACCCGGCAAGGCGAAGCGCGCCCTGGTCGGCGGCACATCCGAGATCTACGCCTGGACCGCCAACGGCGACCCCGCCGTCGTGGCCGTCGTGGGCGGCCGGGTCGTCGGCGTCATGTGTCTGGAGGTCACCGCCGAGGGCATCGCCGCATTCCGTCACCAGGTCAACCCCGACAAGCTCGAACGCGCGACCGCGCAGTGGGCGGCCACCGACCACGGGGAGCCCCTGTTCAGCGTCTGACCCGTCATGTGAGGTGTTTCACATCGCGTTCCTGTCAGGAAACGGCGGGCTGCCCGGTTCAAGGGGCGAACCCGCGTAGGACAGGAGCAAGGACATGCAGCACCGCATCGTCGTCCTCGGAGCCGGATACGCCGGAGCCGTCGCCGCCGGCCGCCTCGCCAAGCGGCTCCACCGCGAGGACGTGGCCATCACCCTCGTCAACGCCGAGCCCGACTTCGTCGAACGCGTCCGCATGCACCAGCTGGCGGCCGGCCAGGACCTCAGGCCCCGGCCGTTCAGCGAGATGTTCGCGGGCACCGGCGTCGAACTGAGGCTCGCGAAGGTCACCGGCGTCGACGTCGACCGCAAGACGGTCGCCGTCGTCGACGCGAACGGCGCCGGAGAGCTCGCCTACGACACGCTCGTCTACGCCCTCGGCAGCGGCTCGAACGCCCAGGACGTCCCCGGGACCGCCGAGCACGCCTATGAGATCGCCGGCCGTCCCGGAGCGCTCCGGCTGCGCGAGCGCCTGGCCCGCCTCGACGCCGGGCAGGCCGTGGTCGTCGTCGGCGGCGGTCTCACCGGCCTGGAGGCCGCCACCGAGATCGCCGAGGCCCGGCCGGACCTCGACGTCGCCCTCGTCGCCCGCGGCGGCCTCGGCGACTGGCTCTCGCCCAAGGGCCGCGAGCACCTGCGCAGAGTGTTCGGCAAGCTCGGGATCACCGCGCACGAGCACGCCGCCGTCACCGGCGTCGAAGCCGATCACGTCGCCACCGCCGACGGCAAGGTCATCCCGGCCGCGGTCACCGTGTGGACCACCGGCTTCGCGGTCCACCCGATCGCGCAGGCGACCGCCCTGGAGGTCACCGCCAGCGGCCAGATCGTGGTCGACGGGACGATGCGCTCGGTCTCGCACCCGGACGTGTACGCCGTGGGCGACGCGGCCATGGTGACGGGTCCCGGCGGCAAGCCGCTGCGGATGTCGTGCGCCTCGGGAACCCCGACCGCGTGGCAGGCCGCCGGCGCGATCGCGGCGCGCCTGACCGGCGGGAAGCTCCCGAACGTGCCGATCCGCTACTTCAACCAGTGCGTCTCGCTGGGCCGTCAGGAGGGCTTGATCCAGTACGTCACCGCCGACGACCGCGCCGTGCGGGCGGTCCTGACCGGACGGCTCGCCGCCGTCTACAAGGAGCTGATCTGCAAGAGCGCCGCATGGGCCGTCGCCAACCCGACGCTCCGGCTGCCGACCCGGCGCCGCCGCGTCACCCGGCAGCGGGCCGCGGCGGCCTCGGCCGTCGGGGAGACGGCGTAACCTTCGGTCCGGCCTCGCCGAGGGGCGGGCACAGGTTTCCCCTGTCTCGACGCCTGGCCGGACAGGCAGCGGTGCGGGCCGGCTCGCCTGCCCGAGCGGTCGTGCACCGCCTCACCTCATGGTTTCCAGCGTTCGGGTCGCCGCCGCGATCTGCCGATCCACCGGCTCGCCGTTCAGCAGCGCGGCGCCGACCCCCTCGACGGCGAAGGTCGCCGCCCACACGCGTGCCCTCCGGTACGTCTCGCCGTCGACGGCCGCCGCGACCGCCTCCCACCCGTGCCAGGCGAGGCAGGCGGCGTCGACCGCGGGGTCGAAGGGCGAGGCGAGGTCCCAGTCGAGGACGCCCACCACGGCGCCGTCCGGCCCCCAGCGCACGTTGTCGCCCGCCAGGTCGCCGTGGACGAGCCGGGCCGGCACCGGCCCCAGTCCGGCGGCGGCCTCGATCCTGCGCCGCGCCTCGCCGCGCACGTGACCCGGCAGCCTGGGCAGGACTTCCTCGAGGAGCAGTTCCTCCCAGCGTTCCCGTCCCGCGTAGGCGTGCGGGACGTCCAGCAGGTCCTCGACGGCGGTGACGTCGACGGCCGCGAGAGCTTCCAGGAGTCCGCGCAGCCGTACGGGATCGCCGCTGCCCTTGGGGTGCGCGGCGCCGCCGACCCAGCTCAGCGCCACGGCCGCGAGGCCGTCGACCGTCGTGACAGGACCGAGTGGCTCGGGCACGCGGAACGGGAGGCCGAGCGCGGCCAGGCGGGCCAGCAGCGCCGTACGCCTGGGCAGCTCGGCCGCGGCGCTCTCGTGGCGCGCCACCCGTACGGCCGCCACGCCCGGCAGCAGCACGACGTCGTGGAACTGCCCGCCGGCCAGGACGGCGCCGTCCACGGGCGTCCCCGGCAGGACCGCCGCGGCGATCTCGATCAGCCGATCCCTCACGCGCCCGCGCCGCCGAGCCTGCCGTGCCGACAGCCGTTGTCCCGCATCCGCCCTCCCAGCCTTGCCGAAGAGTCGATCATGCAGGACGTCGCCCAGCCGCGGCAAGGCGCGTCGGGTGGGTCTCAGCCGGGACGGCCGGCGCCGTCGGCGTGCCGCCCGATCCCGATCGCTAGTCCTCGGGCAGCGTCTGGCCCAGCTTGCGCAGCAGGTCGGTGAGGGTGCTTCGCTCCGAATCGGTCAGGCCGGAAAGCAGCTGGGTCTCATGGCGCACGTGCGCCACGATGGCGTCGTCGATGACCTGCAGGCCCTGGTCGGTCAGCTTGACCAGCCGGCCGCGCGCGTCGTCCTCGGCGGCTCGGCGGGCGACCAGCCCGGCCCGCTCCAACCGGTCCACCCGCTTGGTGACGGCCCCGGAGGTGACCATGGTCGCCCCCCACAGCTCGCCGGCGGTCAGCTCGTACGGCTCGCCGGCGCGGCGCAGCGTGGCCAGCACGTCGAACTCGCCCCGGCCCAGGTCATAGCGGGCGAAGACGCGCAGCAGCCGCTCGTGGAAAGCCCAGTGCAGCCGGCTGATCCGCCCGATCACGTGCATCGGGCTGGGGTCGAGGTCAGGCCGCTCGCGGCGCCACTGCGCGACGATCCGATCCACGCCGTCAGGGTCGGTGGGCGTTGTCATGCCTTGACTATAGCTTCCCCGGAAAATAAGTTATCTTCCGTGGAAGATAAATGCCGCCGCAGCGGCCGGCCACTCCTCGCCGCGGGTGTGACGGCGCTGGCACCGGCGATCTGGGGGAGCACCTATCTGGTGGCGACCGAGTGGTTGCCGCCGGACCGCCCGCTGCTGGCCGCCACCGTGCGGGCGCTTCCCGCGGGTCTCATCCTGATGGTCTTCGCCCGCACGCTGCCGACCGGGATCTGGCTATGGCGCGCCCTGGTGCTCGGGACGCTCAACATCGGCGCGTTCAACTTCCTGCTGTTCGTCGCGGCCTACCACCTGCCAGGGGGTACAGCGGCGATGATCATGGCGGTGCAGCCGATGCTGGTCCTGGTCCTGGCGGCGCTCCTCATCGGGGACAGCATCCGGTACCAGCAGGTGGCAGCCTGCGTCCTGGGCGCAGGCGGCGTGGCGCTGCTGGTGTTCAAGGGGACGGCGGCAGCCGATGTCGTCGGTGTGGCGGCGGCCCTGGCCGGAGCGGCCTGCATGGCTGCCGGCATCACGCTGACCAAACTGTGGGGACGCCCGGCCGGAGTGGGACTCCTTCCCTTCACCGGCTGGCAACTCGTCGCGGGCGGACTCGTGTTGTCGCCCTTCACGCTGGCCGTCGAAGGGCTGCCGACCACCATCAGCGGCACCAACATCATCGGGTTCGGCTATCTGATGTCCCTGGGCGCCGTCATCAGCTATGCGATCTGGTTCCGCGGGATCGAACGGTTGCCGGCCCCGGCGGTCTCCTTCCTCGCCCTGGTCAGCCCGATCGTCGCGACCCTCCTCGGATACCTGTTCCTCCGCCAGACGCTGTCGGTTCCGCAGCTGGCCGGAACCGTGGTGATCATCGCTGCCGTCCTGCTCGCGCAACCCTGGCCGGGCGACGCAGGGGGCGGCGCCCGATTTCGGGCGCCATCGCCGTTCATCCGGACAAACAGAGAGAAGCAATGACCACACAGACCACACACGATGAGCACCCGCACTCGGCCCTGAGGTCATGGCTGGGTGTCGCCGTCATCACGGCCAGCCTGTTCGTCTTCGTCACGACCGAGCTGATGCCCGTCGGCCTTCTTACTCCGGTGAGCGCAAGCCTGGGCATATCTGTGGGAATCGCCGGGCTGATGGTCACCTTGTACGGCATCTCGGCCGGGCTGGGCGTCCCGTTCATCGTGGCCTGGACCAGGCGGGTCAACCGGCGCGTCCTGCTGTCCGCGCTGCTGGCGGTACTGGTCCTGGGCAACCTGGTCACCGCCGTCTCGCCGAACTTTCCGCTGGTCTTGACGACGCGGCTGGTCATGGGATTCGCCAACGGGGTGTTCTGGGCCATCGGCGTGAGCATGGCGATGCGCCTCGTTCCGGGCCGCCACGCGAGCAGGGCGGCCGCGGTCGCGTTGTCCGGCATCTCGATCGCCACGGTGGTGGGCATCCCGCTGGGAACCTTCCTCGAGAGCCTCACCAGCTGGCGCACGACGTTTCTCATCTGGAGCGGCCTCGGCGCGCTGGTGTTCCTCGCGGTCGCTGCCGTCATTCCCTCGCTGCCGTCGGAGAACGCGGTCCCGGTCCGGGAGGTCTTCGGGCTCCCGCTCAAGAACACCCGGCTACGTGCGGTGATGTTCACCGTCGTGCTGTACGTGCTCGGCCACTTCGGGGCGTACACCTTTCTGCGCCCCTTCGTGGAGGACGGCTCAGCCGCCACGCCCGCCTTCATCACCGCACTGCTGGTGATCTATGGTGTCGGAGGCGCGGCCGGGAACTTCGTCGCCGGATACACCGCGACCAAGAATCTGAGGGCGAGCTTCGTCGTCGCCTGCGCGGGACTCGTGGCGTCCTTGCTGCTGTTGCTCACGATCGGTCACGTACAGGTCGGCCTGATCGTCTCGGTGGCCCTGTGGGGAGTCTCCTTCGGCGCCGTGAACCTGTGCCAGATCAACATGACGCTCGCCGCCGCGCCCGACACCTTCGAAGCGGCCATGTCACTCAACACCTTGGGATACAACACGGCCATCGCGCTCGGAGCGTTCTTCGGTGGGGTGTTCGCCGACAACGTGGGTGTCAGGAGTGCCTTCTGGTTCGGTGTGGCGCTGATGGCGGCTTCGCTGGCCGTCACCCTCGTCACTCGCCGGAAGACCTCGGCCGCCCTCCCCGAGGAGGTGATGGCCGCCGGTGGATGAGCCGGTCCCATGAGCGAGCGGGGCGCACGCCGCGACGGCGTGCGCCCAGGGGAGTGCGTTCCCCGGCTATGCGTCGCGGGAGGAGGCGGTCCGGCGGACGGCGAAGCCGGCCAGGAGGCACATGGCGCCGGCGACCGCCATGCCGGATGCAGGACCCAGCGCCGCCATCACCCCGGTGGCCGCCGCCAGGGTGAGTGTTTCCACGCTCATCCGCGCCGTGCTGAACAGTGCGGCGCCCGCACCTCCGCGCTGGGAGGGCACGTACGTCAGTGCCTGCCCGTCAGGGACGCCTTCGGTCAGGCCGAGACACAGTCCGATGACCCCGGCCGCGGCGAGAAGAACGGCAGGATGGTCGGTGACCTGCAGGACGAGCGCGGTGGCGGTGCAGGCCGACAACGCGGTTGTCACCAGCGGCCGAGCCGCCCGGCGGGCGAGCCGTGCGGCGACAAGCGGCAGGACCGTGGACGGCACGGTCAGCAGGCTGAGCATGACCGCGGCCTCGCCTGGGCCCATGTCTCGGACAGCGGCGAGCTGCGGGAGCACGGTCAACCCCACCACGAGCATCCCCATGAAGGCGCCCGTCGCCAGGGCGTACGCCCGGTAGGCGGGGATCCGCAACAGGTCCAGGGGGATCGCGGGATCGGACGCGCGCCGTTCCACGCGGACGAGCCCGGTGGCGGCGGCCGCCGCGACGAGCACGAGCGCGCCCGGCCCCCACCAGGCGACGCCGGTCCCCAGGCCCAGCCCGAGTGCGGTCACCGCGGCGGCGATGGTCAGCCCGAACAGGACGGCTCCGGCACGGTCGAAGTCGTCGGGCACCTCGGGGCTGCGAAGACCAGGAAGCCCGAGTGTGGTCAGGGCCGCGACGGCGGCGACGGCCGCCGGCGCGACGAAGACGAGGGGCCAGCCTCCGACGGCCGTGAGGGCCTGGGCGACGACCGGTCCCAGCGCCAGGCTGCTGCCCAGCACGGCGCCCGCGTAGCCGTACACCCGAGGACGCTCCTCCGGCGGGTAGACGGCCAGGACCATCGACGATCCGCCGGCGGCGCACATGGCCGCCCCGACGCCGGCGACCGCGCGAAGGGCGACCAGAGACGGCAGGTCCGGGGCGAAGGCGGACAGGATCCCGGTGGCCGCGACGACGATGTTGCCGACGGCGAAGAACCGGGTGCGGGCGGTGCGATCCGCGCTCGCCCCCGCCAGCAGGAGGGCCGCGGCGAAGAGCCCGTTGTAGGCGAGGACGATCCACGGACCCAGGGCGTCCGCACCTGGGAGCCGCGCGCTCACATCGGGGACGATCGCCGTCGCGCCGGTGATCGCGAGCGGGAAGACCGCGGTGGAGATGAGGTCGGCGACAAGGACACGCCGACGTTGACGAAGAGACAAGGCGAACACGGATGCGCTCCGGAACAAGGGAAGTCCGAGCGCCCCGAAGGCGCTCCTGGCCACAGGGTCAGGAGCGACGGCGAGAACTGGGGTTTTGCGCCGTCGCTCTCAGCGACGGCGCACCTTGTCTGTTTTCGACACGGGCACACGCTAGCACCGACCTCGGGCCGAGCCGCCCTCGTGCATCCGCCTACGAGACGGTGCCGTGCCGTCCTGGAGGGGGTGGCCGCCGCGCCACGGGCGCCGCCCGCCCACTCCTCCCGTGTCCTAATTCGGTACTGGTACCGATATTCATACGGATATCTTGTCCGCCAGTTCGGATCTACTGTCAAGCCGCCGAACACCCCCCCGCCCTCCACACGGCCCGCTCAGCGAACGGGCCGGCGTGGACGGCCGCATGAAAGGACTGGCGAGTGAGACGCAGATCCGTTCTCGCGGCAGTCGCCGGGCTGGCGACCACGACTGCGCTGGTGGTCAACCCCGCCGCCGCAAGCGCGCCTCCCGGCGTGAAACCCCAGCAGAACCTGACAGCGGGCAACGATCCCGCGAGCCTGGCCGCGAAGGCGGCCGACCAGGCCGTCTCCAGCGGCCTGGACGAGTTACGCAAGGGACCTGACGAGACCTACTGGCGCCGCGCCGTGACGGCCGGCGCCAGTGGCATGTTCTACGTCTCTTACGACCGCACCTACAAGGGCCTGCCGGTCGTCGGCGGCGACGCGGTCGTCGTCACCGACTCAGAGGGGCGGGTGCGCGACACCACCGCCGCCTCGGGCCCCGCCCCCCAGAACCTGAACGTCCGGCCGCGGGTCACCGCCGAGCGGGCGATCGAGGTCTCCAGGGGGAGGCTGTCGAAGGTCGACGACAGCGAGGCGCCCCGCCTGGTCGTGCTCGCCTGGGGCGGGCAACCCAGGCTGGCGTGGGAGACCGTCGTCTCCGGCGTCGCCGACGGCAAGCCGAGTCGCCAGCACGTGTTCGTCGACGCCCGCACGGGCCGGGTCGCCGACTTCTACGACGAGGTCAAGGCCGGCACGGGCAACGGCAACTACTACTCCGGCGTGACCATCGACACCAGCCAGTCCAGCGGCACCTACCGGATGGTCGACACCTCCCGCCCCGGCATCCAGTGCGGCGGCCAGAACGGCCAGCCGTACACGGGACCCGACGACACCTGGGGCAACAACTCCGGCACCGACCTGGAGACCGCCTGCGTCGACGCGCTGTACAGCGTGCAGCGGGAATGGGACATGCTGCGTGACTGGCTCGGCCGCAACGGCATCGACGGCCAGGGTCGCGGATTCCCCGCCAGGGTCGGGCTCTCCGACGTCAACGCCTACTGGAACGGCAGCTACACCAACTTCGGCCACTCCCAGGACAACCAGCGCCAGGCGACCCCGATCGACGTCGTCGGCCACGAGTTCGGCCACGCCATCTTCCAGACCACTCCCGGCGGCGCCGGGTCCGGCAACGAGAACGGCGGTATCAACGAGGGCACCGGCGACATCTTCGGCGCCCTGACCGAGCACTACGCCAACAACGCGGGAGACCCGCCCGACTACGAGGTGGGCGAGGAGGTCAACCTGGTCGGCGACGGCCCGATCAGGTACATGTACAACCCGTCGCGCGTCGGCGACCCGAACTGCTGGTCGACCTCGATTCCCAACACCGAGGTGCACGCGGCGGCCGGCCCGCTCAACCACTGGTTCTACCTGCTGGCCGAAGGGTCGGCGCCGGGCGGCGGCAAGCCGCCCAGCCCGATCTGTTCCGGCGGGCCCTCGTCGGTGACCGGCGTCGGCGTCCAGAAGGCCGGCAAGATCTTCATGGGCGCGCTGGCCCGCAAGACCTCCTCCTGGCGGTACGCGAACGTCCGCTCCGCGTCGCTGGCCGCGGCGGCCGAGCTGTACGGCGCCAACAGCCCCGAGTGCGCCACCACCAAGGCGGCGTGGAACGCGGTGAGCGTGCCCGCGCAGGCCGGCGAGCCCACCTGCACCGGGCAGAGCCAGGACTTCTCCATCAGCACCAACCCGGGCTCCGGCACCGTCCAGGCAGGGCAGTCGGCGACCACCACCGTCGGCACCCAGACCACGGCGGGCGCCGCGCAGACGGTGAACCTGACCGCCTCCGGGCTCCCCGCCGGTGCCACGGCCACGTTCAACCCCACCTCGGTGACCAGCGGGAACTCCTCCACGCTGACGATCGCGACGACCGGTTCGACGCCGGCCGGCACCTTCACCGTGACCGTCACCGGCACCGGCCAGACGGCGACCCACACCGCCACCTACGCCCTGACCGTGGGCGGCGGCCCCAACCCGACCGACCCGCCGGACGTCAGCCTGGCCAACGTGAAAGCGCACCTGGCGCAGCTGCAGACGATCGCCACGAACAACGGCGGCAACCGCAGGTCCACCGGCCCCGGCTACACCGCCTCGGTCACCTACCTGGAGGACAAGCTGCGCGCCGCCGGGTACACGGTCGTACGGCAGAACTGCGGCTCCACCTGCAGCTCGGGAGCGGGACCCAACCTGATCGCGGACTGGCCGGGCGGTGACGCCAACCAGGTGATCATGGCAGGCGCGCACCTCGACAGCGTCTCCGCGGGACCCGGCATCAACGACAACGGCTCGGGCTCCGGCGCGCTGCTCGAGGTCGCGCTGACACTGGCCGCCAAGAACCCGACGATGGCCAAGCACGTCAGGTTCGGCTGGTGGAGCGACGAGGAGCAGGGTCTCAACGGCTCCGAGGGCTACGTCGCCTCTCTCAGCTCGGCCGAGCGCTCGAAGATCCAGGTCTACCACAACTTCGACATGGTCGGCTCGCGCAACGGCGGCTACTTCATCAACAACATCACCACCACCGCGGCCACCCACCTCAAGGCGTTCTACGACGCGCTGAACCTGCAGCCGGAGGAGAACACCGAGGGCGCCAACCGCTCCGACGACGCCTCCTTCCGCAACGCGGGCATCGCGACCTCGGGTGTGGCGGCCGGCGCCAGCAACACCAAGTCGTCGGCGCAGGCCGCCAAGTGGGGCGGCACGGCAGGCCAGGCCTACGACTCCTGCTACCACGCCTCCTGCGACACCACCACCAACATCAACGACACGATCCTGGACCGGGCCGCCGACGCCTCGGCGTACGCCATCTGGAAGCTGGCGGTGGGCACGCCCACCTCGCGTGACTTCTCCGTCGCGGTGAACCCCTCCTCGGGCACCGTCCAGGCCGGTCAGGCGACCACCACGACGGTGGCCACCCAGACCACCGCGGGCACCGCGCAGACGGTCAACCTGACCATCACCGGCCTGCCCGCAGGGGTCACGGTCAACTTCAACCCGTCGTCGGTGACCTCGGGCGCCAGCTCCACGCTGACGATCACCACCGGTGCCGGCACCCCGGCGGGCAACCACCAGCTGACGATCGTCGGCACCGGCGAGACGGGCAGCCACACCACGGTGTACACGCTGACCGTGCAGACCTCCCAGCCCGGGCGCACCTTCCGCAACGACACCGACTACCGCATCAACGACTTCTCGACCGTCCAGAGCCCGATCACCTCCACCGCCAGCGGTAACGCCGTCTCGCCGGTGAAGGTCTCGATCACCAGCACGCACACCTGCATCGAGGACCTGGAGATCTGGCTGCGCGGCCCGAACGGCGCGTGGTACAAGCTCAGGTCGGCCGGCGGCACCTCCTGCTCGGTCTTCGGCACCAGGAACTTCTCGGTGCCCGTGACCCAGCCGGCGGCCGGCACATGGGTGCTGGAGATCGAGGACGTCTACTTCTTCGACAACGGAATCCTGGACTCCTGGAGCATCACCGTCTAGGAGGCACCCGTGGTCCCGGCCGGATCCTCGGCCGGGACCACGATCTCGGTGCGCGAGCGCACCCCGAGCTTGCGCAGCAGGGTGGCCACGTGGGTGTCGACCGTACGGCGCGACAGGAACAGCACCTCGGCGATCTCCTTGTTGGTCCGGCCGAGCGCGACCAGCCTGGCCACCTCCCGCTCCCGGGGCGACAGCAGGCCGGAGGCCCTGCGGCGCATCCCGGGGGTGGGCACGCCGCACTCGCGCAGCTCGTGACGGCATCGGGCGGCGTCACGGGTGGCGCCCAGCGCGGTGAAGCGTTCGGCGGCCTCGGCCAGCGCCGCGGCGGCAGCCGTACGGTCACCCAGCGCGAGCCTGGCGCGGGCCTCCGCCTCTCCCGCGCGGGCCGCGGCATACGGCTGCGGCATGGCGGCGTAGGCGGCCCGCGCCAGCGCGAACTGCTCGGCGGCGCTCTCGTGCCTGTCCTGCGCGCTCTCGACGGCGCCCCGCGCGAGACGCACCGCGGCCGCCGCGGACGGCGCCGCCCTCCCGGCGATCCCCTCGGCGAACAACGACGTCAGCTCGGCCGCCTCGGTCACCCGGCCGACCTCGACAAGCGCGGTGACGGCGGGCGGCACGACCTCGTCGCCCCAGACCCACACCCCCTTGTCGCGCAGCCTGGCCACCGCCCTGCCCGACTCCGCCACCGCGCGCGCGAGTTCGCCCCTGGCGAGCAGCAGCTCGATGAGGCCGCCCCACGCGGCCAGCACCAGCGGCAGGTAGCGTTCGCCGGGGTCGTCGAGCCCCGCCGCGCGCAGGCGGGCGGCGGCCTCGGCCCACTCGCCCGAGGCCAGCGCGAGCCGGCCGAGCACGAAGTGCGCCTCCATCGCCGCCACCGGCGACTCGTCCACGGCCTCGGTCGCGGCGGCCGCCCTGGCCGCCAGGCCGTCCCACCGGCCGGTCATCAGGTCGACGCGCAGCGTCACCCCCTGGGCGAGCTGGGCGGGGAAGAACGCCCCCGTCTCCTCGGCCAGCGTGCGCACCTGCCTGCCGTACGTCTCGGCCTCGGCGTAGCGGCCCAGGTTGGCCGCCATGTCGTACAGGTTGCAGTAGCTGCGCGCCACCTGCCTGCGGACGGCGGCCGACGGGTCCGTGGCGGGCAGCGCGGCGGCCAGGGCGCCGGCCTCCGGCGCGCCGACCGCCATGGCCAGCGCCGCCCTGTTCCCGCGCACCGCCGCCGTGAGTTCGGCGTCGTCGGAGGTGGCGGCCAGCTCCTCCGCCCACGCCATCCACTTCTCGTGCGTCGGCAGGCTCTCCTCGCCCCACGCGGGCATCGCCAGCGCGGCCAGGCCCCTCGCCGCCAGGGGCCGGTCGCCCAGCTCCTCCACGGCTGTCAGGATCGCCGAGCGTCCCGCGGCCACGTCGCCGCCCTGACCGAACAGCATCAGCCCGAGCGACAGCCGCGCCTCGCCGCGCAGGTCGCGGGAGAGCCGGTCGTCGGCGAGCAGGTGCCTGAGCAGCCTGATCACCCGCGGGTAGGACAGGCCGGCCAGCGACAGGCGGCCCAGCATGAGCACCAGCGCGGCCTGCTCGGATTCCGGCAGCTTGGGGTCGGCGAGCATCTCCTCCAGAACCTCGACCGCGAGAGGGGTGTCGCCCACGGCCGCCGCGCGGGCCGCCGCCGCGGCGCCGTACCTCAGCCAGGCCGCCGTGTCGCCCGACCTGCGCGCGTGGAAGGTGAGCTGGACCAGGGGCGGGGGGTCGCCCGTGGCCAGCGTGGCGACGGCCCGCTCGTGGGCGAGCCTGCGGTCGGGGCCGGGGATCGTGTCGTACACGGCCTCCTGGGCGAGGGTGTGGCGGAAGCCGTACCTGCCGTCGGGGTACTCGTGGAGCACGCCGAGCCGCAGCGCCTCGACCAGCCCGCCCGTGTCGCCGGCCACCGCGGCGAGCTGCGCCTCTCCGACCGGCAGGCGCAGGACGGCCGCGGCCCGGACGATGCCGAGAGCCGCGGGGGAGAGCCTGGCCAGCCGCTCGGTCATCGACTCGCGCAGCAGCAGCGGCACCCCCGCGCGGTCGAGCGCCTCGGGACGCCAGTCGTCGCCCAGCGAGCGCACCACCTCCTCCACCAGGAACGGGATGCCGGAGGTGCGCTCGTGCAGCCGGGTGACGAACTCCGGCGGCAGCTCGGGCCGGTCGAGCAGGGTGGCCGCCAGCGTGCCGACGTCGCGGGCGTCGAGCGGGCCGAGGGGGATCAGCACACTGGTGGCCTCGGGCGACTGGCGGTAGGAGGCGACGAGCGGCAGCCCGGCGGCGGGCAGGTCCTGCCTGCGGTAGGTCAGGACGAGCGTGAGCCCTTCCGGGGGCCTGCGCCGCAGGAAGTGCAGCAGGTCCTGGGTGCCGTCGTCCGCCCAGTGCAGGTCCTCGACGACGAGTACGGCGGGGCCGGCCGCGGCCAGCAGCTCGTGGACGGCGCGGAACAGCCGGTGGCGTTCGGCTCCGGGGTCGGCCAGCTCGGCGGGCGCCGGGGGCAGCACGTCCGACAGTTCGGGCAGGTGGCCGCGCAGCGCCCCGGTCACCGGGTTGAGCCGCCCCACGGGAGGCAGCCGGTCCGTCAGGTCGCGCAGCGCCTCGAAGACGGGGCCGTAGGGGAACGGCTCGCGCAGCTGGTGGCAGTGGCCGAGCAGGAGCGTGCTGCCGGTTCCGCGCGCCTGAGCCGCCGCGTGCACCAGCGTGGTCTTGCCGATGCCCGGCTCTCCCTCCACCAGGGCCACCGACGGTGGGTGCGTCATGGCCTCCAGGAGGGCCTGAAACGCGGTTTCACGCCCGACTAACCCGCCCACATCGCGCATGAACGACTCCGAACGGCTAGGTGAATCCTCCCGGAGGGTATCCATTCAGGACACAGCCATCAATCCCGCAACATTTCCCCTGTGGTGCGATAACCACCCGAATCGGGCACGCCGTCGGAGCGCGGGCGGGCGCGGCCGCCCACCCCGGATCCCGCCATCCGGGCCGGTCAACCGGCGGACCGCCCCGGCGGGTCACATCACGCGGTCTCGGCCGGGCGGGTGGACAGCGCCAGCACCGCCGCGGCGACCGAGAACGCCGCGACCACGGCCAGCGCCCGGGTCAGCCCCAGTCCTCCCGACAGCGCGCTGGTCACCGCGGAACCGGCCGCGCCGCCGACGAAGAACGTCAGGTTGAGCAGCCCCATCCCCACACCGCGTAGCTGGATCGGAAGCCGCGCCGACATCTCGCCGGTCAGGACGACCTGCGTGACGGCGAAGGCGGACAGGCTGAGCGAGGCGGCGGCCACCACGGCCCATGGCCCGGCCGCGCCGGTCGCGGCGACGGCCAGTGCGGCGGCGGTGACCAGCGCCGTCGCGGCCAGCAGGCGGCGCCGGTCGCCGGGGTGGAACCTTCCCGCCGTACGGGCGAGGACGGCGCCCACGACGGCGCCGGGCAACAGCGCCGCCCCGATGGCGAGCACGCTCCAGCCGTGGGATCGGGCCAGGATCTGCGGCGCCGCGTACATGGTGGCGAACAGCCCGGCGAAGACGCTCGCGCCGATGGCGACCGCCGCCAGGAACGCGCGGTCGGTGATCACCGCGTGGGGGAGGAAGCCGTCCGCGTGCCGCCGGGTCCACCAGGCCAGCGCGGCGGCGGCGGGGACGAGGCAGCAGACCAGCGCGACGACCAGCGCGGCGGGCAGCCGAAGGGTCCCGGACTGGATGGCCACCAGGAGCGTGGTCGCGACCAGCGTCAGCAGGGCGGCGCCGGTCACGTCGAGGCTACGGCCGGTCCCGGCCCGCCGTACCAGGGGCAGGCAGAGGGGTACGGCGGCCAGCGACAGCGCCGGGAGGATCAGCGTCGCGCGCCAGGAGACCCACGTCGCGACGACACCGCCGACCAGGGTGGCGCAGGCCGCGAACGCCGCGATGACGACGCCGTACCCGGCCAGGACGCGGAAGCGGCGGTCCGGTGGCACCGCCGCGGCCAGGGCCGCCCCGCCGGCGGCCATCGCGCCGGATCCGGCCGCGAGGACCAGCCGCCCGGCCACCAGAACGCCCAGCCCCGGCGCGGCCAGGCAGATGATCGCTCCGGCGCCGAGCAGGAGCGCGCCGATCCAGAGCGCGACGCGCAGGCCGCGGGTGTCGGCCAGGCGGCCGAAGACGGCCGTGCCCACACCGAGGGCCAGCGCGTGGGCGGTCAGCACCCACGCCACGGCGTCCGGCTGCGCCCGCAGCTCGGCCGCGACCTGGGGGAGCGCCACACCGGCCGCCGTGACCCCGAAGACCGCCGGCCCGAAGAGCGCCCCCAGGCGCAGCGCGGTCGACAGCGGTCCGTGATCCCTGTCCGGTGCCGAGGCGCCCGTGGTCGCGATGGTGTGTGACATGCGAACTCCTTGCTCAGCGGGGCCAGACGGTGGCGTCGAGGAAGTGCACGTCGTACCGTTCCTGCTCGGGCAGCAGGCTCTCGAAGGAGTCCAGCCCGTGCTGGATGCGCCCGAGAGCGCGGAAGTAGCCGAAACGGTCGACGCCGGGTGCCAGGATCGCCAGCAGTTCGGCGGTGCGGGCGGGCGCCGCGCCGAAGGCGTGCGGCATCCGTGGCGGCACCACGACCACGGCGCCCCTGCCGACCCGCGTCGTGGCGCCGTCGAGCCAGAACTCCAGCTCGCCGTCGACGACGTAGAACAGTTCCGTGGACCGGACGTGGTGGTGCGGGCGGGCGCCGACGGCGCCTTCGCCCAGCACGAGGCGGTTGGCCCCCAGCGCACCCCCGGTATGGCCGGCGTCGGCCAGCAGGCGGAAACCGCCGCCGTGCGGCAGGGCCACCTCCTCGGCCTCCTCCGGGCGCACGACAAGCGCTCCACCGATGGACGTCATGGTCATCTCCTTGATCGAGAGCGGGCTCTCATTCGATCGCGGGAACATCACCGGAGCCACCGGCAGTTGTCACCTGCAGAAATCACCGATCGCGATAAATCGGGGTAACGCGTGGAGCTTCGCCAGCTGCAGTACTTCGTGGCGGTGGCCGAGGAAGGCGGGTTCGCCCGCGCGGCCGAGCGGCTGAGCATCGTGCAGTCGGCGGTCAGCCAGCAGATCCAGCGGCTGGAGCGGGAACTCGGCGTGCGGCTGTTCGACCGCTCCACGCGGCACGTGAGCCTGTCCGGTGCGGGCGAGCGGCTGCTCGCCGAGGCCCGTGGCGTCCTGGCCGCCGCGGATCGCACCAGGCAGGTGGCCGCCGACATCGCCGCGGGCACGGACGGCGTGCTCCGGCTGGGCGTCATCCAGGGGCCGGGTGACCGGATCTTCCAGGTGCTCGCCGAGCTGTCCCGCCTCGCTCCGCGGCTGCGCGTCAGGCCGCGGCGGCTGCCGCTGGCCGAGCGGCTGGCCGCGGTGCGCTCCGGGGAACTGGACGCCGCGTTCGTCCGGGCGATGACCGCGGCACCGGGGCTGGAACTGCTCCCGGTCTGGACCGACGCCCTGTACGTCGCGCTCCCCTCGAGCGATCCCCGGGCCGAGACGCCCGACCTGCGGTTGGCGCACCTGGCCGACCTGCCGCTCCGCCTCGCGCCACGACAGGACAATCCCCCGTTCCACGACCTGGTCGTCGGGACGATGCGCGCGGCCGGCGCCGAACCCACGCTCGGGCCGCCGTTCACCGGCTTCCAGGAGACCCTCACCGCGATCGGCGCCGGGACACCGTCGTGGACGGTCTTCTACGAGGTCAACGGGCTGCCGGTGCTTCCGGGTGTCACGCTGCGGCCGCTGGCCGAGCCCGCCCTCACCACGTCGCTGGCCGTACCCCCGGGCCCACCGGGGCCCGCGCTGCCGCACCTGCTGAACGCGCTCGCCCGCGTCGCCCCCGCCTGACGCGAGCCGCGGTGAGCCTGGCCCGGCGCGGGATAACCGCGGCGAGCCGCTGCTTCACCGGTACGGCCCGGGAGCGCGACCGGCCACGGCCTGACGGTCATATCCCTCCACATCCGAACCTTTACCGCATGCGGCGCGTCACACCTGGAACATGTGACAGCTGAGGTTGGAGGGACGAATGGTATTAGATCGCAGGTTGGCCGCCGTGGTCATGGTGATGACCGCGGCGTTCGGCGTGGAGGGAGCCGCGGCGGAGGTCCAGGCCCGCCCTGCTCCGGTGGCCCGCGTCAGCACCGCGGCGGTCGGCGTGGTCACTCCGGCCGCGGTGTCCACGACGGTGGGTTCGGCGCCGGCCGAGTGCGTCCGCGTCAAAGGCGCGAGGGCGTGCGTGGGAGTGGACCAGGGCTCCCTGCCCGGCATAACGATCGAGGACACGCGCAAGGACAGGCTCCACGCCGCGGTCGAGTACTACCAGAACGGCTACCTGGGCACGAAGTACGTCATCCACAACCTCGCCCGCAAGGGTGAGATCAAGGGGAACCGCCGGATCGGCAAGACCGTCACGTTCCGGGCCGCCGTCTACAGCGGTGACGAGCGGATCAGGGTCAGCGCGTGGCGGACGGTCCGCGACGTCACCAAGAACCCCGTCAAGCGGGAAACCCGCGTGACCCCGGCCGGTGCGCGGGCCCGCTCCGAGATCTGCACCTCGACGAAGGGCGCCGCCAGCATGTGCTTCGGCGGGAAGAAGACCTTCGTCTACGCGTGTGACACCGGCGCCGACCGGCACCAGGCGCGGGCGGAGTACTTCCTGGACGGCGACCCCACGGCGCGCTTCGAGATCCACCAGCTGGCCGGGCTGAACACCTGCGGGAAGGCCGTGCACGACGACCTTCCGGTGAGCATGTACCGCGCCTCGGTGTTCGACGACGACCGCCAGGTGGCGACGCGGCTGTACAAGTACAACTAGGGCCTGCCCGACGGTCCCGGGCGGGCCGGAGGCCGCGGATCCGGAGGACGCCGTCGTCCGTCCGCTCCGCGATGACCGCCGGTCCGCCCTCGCCCGCGGGCGGACCGTCTCACGAGATGAGCACGGGGTGGTTGCTCCGGATGACTCCGGCAGGGTCCCGACGGCGCTTGATGTCGCGCAGCCGCGACATGACGTCCCGGGGGAAGGCGGCGGCGGTCTTCTCCCCGCCGCCCAGATAGGTGTACGGCTTGCGGCCGGTGGTGTGGGCCATCATCGCGCGCGAGATCTCCGCCTGCCGTTCCCTGACCGCCTGTGCCGCCTCAGGAGTCGGGACGGGGCCGAGCAACCCCAGCAGGTACGGCTCCGCCAGATGGCCGCACGCGCCGGAGCCGGGGGTCGGGCGGCTCAGGGCGCCGCCGAGGTGACGCACCTGCACGGCGGCCAGCGGCGCGATGCCGCCTGCCGCCGCGAGGAGGTCGGCGGCCACGTCGTCGTCGAGCCCGACCAGCAGGTCGCCGCGTTGCATCCCGGGCACGGGCTGGGTCGGCTCGGCGCAGATGCCGCCGAGGGCGTCCAGCGCCATGGGCGCGCGCGTGTCGAGGATCGTGCCCGGGATGGTCTCGAAGCGCTGGAGCAGGGCCCGCGCCTCGTCGTCCGCGCCCAGGTACGTGGTGTCGATCGCGACGGCGGCGAGGCCGCGCAACGGCTCGGGCACGTGGGGGAGCGGCGGGAACCTGAGCATGGTGAACCAGACGGTCAGCTCGTCCGGGGCCGTGGCGGTGACCTCCCTGAAGGCGTCCAGCACCTGCGGGGCGCGGTCGGCCGGCCACAGCAGCCGCCCGCCGTACAGGAGGGGCGCCGGGTGCAGGTCCACCTCCATCGAGGTCACGAGCGCGAAGTCGCCGCCTCCGCCGCGCAGGGCCCAGAACAGGTCCGGGTCCGACTCCGCCGTGACGTGGGCGCGAGCGCCGTCGGCGTCGACGACGTCGAACGCGCGCACGGCGTTGGCGGCCAGCCCGTACCGGCGGCCGAACCAGCTCATGCCGCCGCCGAGGGTGTAACCGGTGACGCTGACGACGGGGGAACTGCCCGGCAGGCCGGTCAGCCCGTGCTTGCCGGTCGCGAGGAGCAGGTCGCCCCACTGCACGCCCGCCTCGACCTGGGCGATCCGCTGCTCCGGCCGGACGTCGATCCCCCGCAGGCGTCCGGTGCGGACCAGGATGGTCCCGTCGAGATGGGACGAGGCGCCGTGCCCGCCGGCCTGCGCGGTGACACCGACGCCGTGCAGCTTGGCGTAGCGGATGACGGCGGCGGCGTCGGCCGCGTCCTCGATCTCGACGACCGCCCGTACCTGCTGGTCGATCGCCCGGTTCCAGGGCAGCCTGGCGGTCTCGAACGCGTCGTCGCCGGGCGCGAGGACACGGCCGCGCACCACGCGGCGCAGGTCGGTTCCGATGGATGTCACACTTTCCTCCTGATCACTGCGGCATTCGCGCCATAGCCTGCCGCAGCTGGTTTGCAGGCGAGTAGGAGGTGACTAGGAGTCCACGGGTTCCCGCGGCATGGCCCTACACTTTCGAGTGTTTTTCCGGCTCTGGTGAGGAAGCGTGGACTTTCGGCTGTTCGGCCCGTTCGAGGTGACGGACTCGGCGGGGCACGCCGTCGATCTCGGGGGGCGCAAGCAGCGGGCGGTGCTGGCCGTGCTCGCCCTGGAGCCGGGGCGCGTCGTCTCCCTCGACCGCCTCATCGACGAGCTGTGGTCAGGGGAGGCGCCGTCGAGCGCCACGGGAACGCTCCAGGCCTACATCTCCCAGCTGCGCCGCGCCCTGGAGCCGGGGCGGCCGCCGCGCACGCCGCCGAAGGTGCTGATCACCAGGGAGCCCGGCTACCTGCTGGCCGTCGCACCCCACCAGGTGGACCTGGTCCGTTTCACCACCCTCGCCGAGGACGGCCGCAGGGCGCTCGTCCAGCACGACCACGACACGGCGGCCGATCTCCTGCGCCGCTCGCTGGAGACGTGGCGCGGCGAGCCGCTCGCCGAGTTCGCCGGCCACGACTTCGTCCAGCCGGTCGTCGCGCGGTTCACCGAGCTGCGTGCCGCGGCGACCGAGGACTGGTTCGAGGCCCGGCTGGCGCTGGGTGACAGCGGTTCGTGCGTGGCCGATCTCGAACGCCTGGTGGAGGAGTACCCGTTCCGGGAGCGCCTGTGGCGGCTGCTGGTCCTGGCCCTCTACCGCTCGGGACGGCAGGCCGACGCCCTGGCGGCACTGCGCAGGGTCCGGGCGCGGCTCGCCGACGAGCTGGGCCTGGAGCCGGGTCCGGAGCTGCGGCGGCTGGAGCGGGACGTCTTCGACCAGTCGCCGGTATTGGAACCGGCCCCTGCCGGTCCCGCCCGGGCCGCCGCCGTCCCTGCCGGTCCGGTCCCGGTCGGCTCTGTCCCGGCCGGCTCTGTCCCGGTCGGTCCCGTCCCCGTCAGTCCTGGGCCGGCCGGCACCCTCGTGAGGGACGGGCTGGTCGCCAGGCAGGAGCAGCTCCAGCGGGTCGGCGAGCGCCTGGCGGAAGCCCGGCGCGGCCGGGGCGGCGTGCTCCTGGTCTCCGGCGAGGCGGGGATCGGCAAGACCAGCCTCGCGGAGGCGGTGGCGGACGAGACGGACGCGCTGGGACTGGCTGTCGCGTGGGGACGTTGTGCCGAGGACACGGGCGCCCCGGCCTTCTGGCCATGGCTGCAGGTGCTGCGCGACCTCGGCGAGGACGCCGCCGACGCGCTGGGCGCGCTGTCCGGGGTCACCGCGAGACGGGACGGTGACCCCGGCGCCGCCCTGTTCGAGCTGCACGAACGCGTGGTCCACGCGCTCAGGTCGGTGGGCCCGGTGCTCGTCGTGCTGGAGGACCTGCACTGGGCCGACGCGTCGTCCCTGCGCCTGCTGGCCTTCGCGGCGGGAGCGCTGCACAGGACGTCGGTGCTGGTGCTGGCGACCATGCGGCCGGAACCCGGCGGCGACCCCGACCAACTGCGCGACACCCTGGCCGCCCTCGCCCGCGAACGCGGCACCGAGCGCCTCGCGCTCCCGCCCTTCACCAGGGAGGACGTCCTCACCTACCTGACCGGGCGCGGCCTGCCCGACCCACGGCTGGCCGGCGTGCTCTTCGACCGGACCGCCGGCAATCCCTTCTACCTGGGCGAACTGATCAGGCTGCTGGACAGCGAGCACCGGCTCGACGCGGCCTCCCTCGGCGTCCCGGCCGGGGTGCGGGAGGTGATCGGCCGCCGCGTGGCCCGGCTGCCGGAGCAGACCCGCGCCCTGCTCGGCTCGGCAGCGGTTCTCGGCCGGGAGGTGAGCCTCGACGCGCTCGAAGCCGTCAGCGGCACACCCGCGGAGGAGGTCATGGCGCTGCTGGAACCGGCCGTGGCGACGGGGCTGCTCGTCGAGGTCCCGGACGGTTTCGACTACCGCTTCTCGCACGCCCTCGTCCGCGACGCCCTCTACGCCGACCTCGGTCGCGTCCGCAAGGCTCAGCTGCACCTGCGTGCGGGACTGGCGCTGGAGACGCTGCCCGGCGTCGAGGTGTCCGTGCTCGCCCATCACTTCGTCATGGCCTCCCGCGCCGGCGGCGCGGCGCAGGCGGTCGACTACGCCGTCCGGGCGGCCGGCCAGGCCGCCTCGCGATGCGCGTACGCCGAGGCGGTCACCTGGTGGGCGAAGGCTCTCACCGCGCTCGGCCCCGCCGATCCCGCGCGGCGCTGCGCCCTGCTGGTCGGCCACGGCGAGGCGCTGAGAGTGGTCGGGGATCTGAGCGGGGCGCGGTCGGCGCTGGAGGAGGCGATCACGCTCGCCGCCCGGATCGGCGACCGCGCCACGCTGATCGAGGCCGTCAAGGTGTTCGGTGGCCTGTCGGTGTGGAACTGGCGCCATTACGGCGAGGTCGACGCGACGATGATCGCCCTGCTCGAGAGCCTGGTGGCCGAGCCGCTCGGCGACGCCGAACGGGCGACCGTGCTGGGCAACCTCGGCCTGGAGCTCTACTACTCCCCGCGCCGCGCCGAGGGGGAACGGCTGGCCGAGGAGGGCGTGCGGGTGGCCCGCCGTACGGGTGATCCTGGCCTGCTGGCCCGCTCGCTCAACAACTACCTGGTGGCGGCATGGGTGCCGGAACGCGAGGAGCAGCGCCGCCAGGCGGTCGAGGAGATGCTGTCCCTGCCGCTGGACCCGCCGACCGAGGCGGTGGCGCGGGTCTTCCGCATGGCGCACCTGCTGCGGGCCGGCGAACTGGTCGCGTGGGAGCGCGACCTGTCCCGCTGCCGGTGGCTGGTGGACGAGCTCAAGCGGCCCGAGCTCACCGGCATGGCCCGGATCGCCGAGGCCGCGGGCCACAACCTGCGCGGCCACTGGGAACGGGCCGAGGTTCTGGCCGCCGAGTTCACCGCGCTGCTCGAGGGGATCGGCATGTGGGCGGTCGACTATCCCGGTCTGATCACCCTGTACACCTGCAGGCGCGGTCAGGGCCGGGTGGCCGAGATCGCCGACCGGCTGATCTCCCGGGCGCACGACCCCGGCCTCGTGCCGCTGCGCCCCGTCGCCGTGCTGGCCGCTCTCGACGTCGGCGACACCGCGCTCGCCCGCCGGCTGCTGGAGCGGTGGGGCAGCGAGGTCCGCGAGGACTGGGCCACCGAGTTCCTGACGGTCGTCTGGGGTCATGTCGCCGCGCGGCTGCGGGCGCCCGACCCCGCCGCCCACTACCGCAGGCTCGCGCCGTACGCCGAACGGCTTGTCGTGAGCGGCATGGGCGGTGCCGCGTGGGGATCGATGCACATGGTGCTGGCCGAACTGGCCGGCGCGACGGGCGATCGCGACCTCGCGCGCCGGCACGCCCGGCGGGCCCGGGAGACCCACGCCCGCCTGGGACTGGCCTACTGGACGGGCGAGAGCGACCGGCTGCTCGCCGCTTTGGAGGAGTAGGCGCGCCCGTCTCTACACTTGGTGAGTGTCCAGAAGACAAGAGATCGCCGACGTGGCGATCTCCCTCCTCGCCGCGGAGGGCATGCGCGGGTTGACCCACCGTGCCGTCGATCGGGCCGCCGGCCTGCCGGAGGGGTCGACCTCGTACTACTTCCGCACCCGTCAGTCGCTGCTTCAGGCGACGGTCGAACGGCTGGCCGAGCACACCGCCGCCGACCTGGCCGCGTTGCGGGAGCCGGCGGAGTCGTCGACGCCCGGCCGGGACGGTCTGGTCGACGCCGTCGCGGAGGTGATCGGGCGGTGGCTCACCACTGACCGTGATCGCCAGCTGGCGAGGTACGAGCTGTCCCTGGAGGCGACGCGGCGACCGGAGCTGCGCGGGGTGCTCGTCGCCGGCGGGGCCCGGCTGCGCGCCATGGTCGTCGAGTTGCTGGCCGCCTGGGGCGTGCCCGACGCCGACCTGTGGGCGCGTGACCTGCTGGCCTTCGCCGACGGGCTGCTGTTCGACCGCCTGGTCGGCGCGGACTCGGACGAGGTTCCCGACCTGCGCCCCGCGATCGGCTCGCTGCTGAGCGCCGCCGGCGAGCGGTGACCGGAGGGCACCGCCGGCCTTCCAGGAAGACCTCGTCACCGGGCCGCGGCGGCTCCTCGATACTCTACTTCTGTAGAGGCATCTACAGGCGTAGAGCCCGACGAAGGAGCGTCTCATGCCCGATGCGGCACCCACCCCCGTCACCTTTCCGACAGAGCGCCCGTCCCCCTTCGACCCTCCCGAGGTGCTTCGCCGCTGGAGGGAGGAAGCGCCCGTCCGGCCGCTGAGCTATCCCGACGGCCACGAGGGCTGGCTGGTGACCGGCTTCTCCGCGGTCAGGGCCGTGCTGGCCGACCCCCGCTTCAGCAGCCGCATGGAGAATCTGCGCTGGCCGATCCGCTGGGAGGGGCTCGCTCCGGAGAACTTCGCCACGCCTCCCGGTTTCTTCCTCCAGATGGACCCGCCCGACCACACCCGCCTGCGCAGGCACCTGGCCGCCCAGTTCACCGTGCGCCGGATGAACAGGCTCGAACCACGTATCGCCCGGATCGCAGCGGACGCGCTGGACGCGATGGAGGACGGGGGCGCGCCCGCCGACCTGGTCCAGGAGTTCGCGCTGCCCGTCCCGTCCCTGGTGATCTGCGAGCTGCTCGGCGTGCCGTACGCCGACCGGGAGCGCTTCCAGCGCGACGCCGCCACGGCGCTGCGGGTGGGGTCGGGCAAGGAGGAGGTGGGGGCGGCGACGGCGGCGCTGTTCGGCTACCTCTTCGAGCTCGTCGCGAGGAAGCGGGCCGAACCGGGCGACGACCTGCTCAGCGGCCTGGTGGCCGCCGGGGAGGCCACCCACGAGGAGATCGCCGGGATGGGGCTGCTGCTCCTGGTCGCCGGGCACGAGACCACGGCGAACATGCTGGGGCTGGGCGCCTACGCCCTGCTGAGCGCCCCGGCGCAGCTCGCCGCCCTGCGTGAGGACCCGTCCCTGCTGGACGGTGCCGTCGAGGAGCTGCTGCGGTACCTGTCCGTCGCCCATCTCGGTCCGCTCAGGGCCGCGCTGGAGGACGTCGAGATCGGCGGCCGGACGATCAGGAAGGGGCAGGTGGTGACGGTCTCCATCCCCGCCGCCAACCGCGATCCCGAACGGTTCGCCGACCCGGAGGTCCTCGACGTCACCCGGCCGCCGACGGCCGGGCATCTGGCCTTCGGGCACGGCATCCACCAGTGTCTCGGCCACCAGCTCGCCAGGATCGAGCTCCGCGTCGCCTACCGCGCGCTCCTCGACCGCTTCCCCGGCCTGCGGCTGGCCGTACCGCACGAGGAGATCCCGCTGCGGACGGACATGACCATCTACGGCGTGCGCCGGCTCCCTGTCACCTGGTAAGAGGGCCCGCCCGGACGGCTCGAACCGGGCGGGCCCGATAGCGTATGTTTACGTAAACATGAGACTGGGTGACCGGGCAGGAGTGGTTGTGACGATCAATGACGAGTCCAGGCCGGGCTGGCTTCGCTGGCCTTCGGACAGCTCGCGCGGACGCTTGGCCTTCGGTGCCGACTACAACCCCGAGCAGTGGCCCAGGGAGGTGTGGGAGGAGGACGTCAGGGCGATGCGCCGGGCCGGGGTGAACATCGTCTCGCTGGCCATCTTCTCGTGGGCGCGGCTCCAGCCCCGCCAGGACGTGTGGACCTTCGAGTGGCTGGACGAGGTGATGGATCTGCTCCATGCCCACGACATCGCCGTGGACCTGGCCACCGCGACCGCGTCCCCGCCGCCGTGGCTGACCACCAGGCATCCGGAGATCCTCCCCGTCGACCGTGACGGCCGCACGCTGTGGCAGGGCGCGCGCCAGCACTGGCGCCCGACGTCGCCGATCTTCCGCGAGCACGCCCTGCGCCTGGTCCGCGCCATGGCGGAAAGATACGGAACGCATCCGGCCCTGGCCGCCTGGCACGTCTCCAACGAGCTCGGCTGCCACAACGTCTACGACTTCTCCGATGACGCGGCGGCGGCCTTCCGGATCTGGCTGCGCGACAGGTACGGCACGATCGAGGAGCTGAACCGGGCGTGGGCGACGGCGTTCTGGTCCCAGGGGTACGGCGACTGGGCGGAGATCCTGCCCCCTCGGCTGGCCGCCTCCTACCCGAACCCGACCCAGCAGCTCGACTTCAAACGCTTCTCCTCCGACGCGCTCAAGGACTACCTGCGGGCCGAGCGGAGCGTGCTGAGGGAGCTGACGCCGCGGATCCCGGTCACCACGAACTTCATGGTCATGGGTGACACCAGCGGCATGAACTACGCCGACTGGGCGCCCGAGGTGGACTTCGTGTCCAACGACCACTACCTGCTGACCGGACCGCAGGCGCAGGACGAGCTGTCGTTCTCGGCCAATCTCACCGGTTCGCTCGCCGGGGGACGGCCCTGGTTCCTGATGGAACACTCGACCAGCGCGGTCAACTGGCAGCCCGTCAACCTGGCCAAGAAGCCGGGGGGCCTGGCCCGCGACTCGCTGACCCATGTGGCGTACGGGGCGGACGCCGTGTGCTTCTTCCAGTGGCGGCAGTCGGCGGCGGGAGCCGAGAAGTACCACTCGGCGATGGTTCCCCACGCCGGCACCGACAGCGAGGTCTTCCGGTCGGTCGTCGATCTCGGCGCGACGCTGCGAGCGCTCGCGCCGGTCGCCGGGACGCGCCGCCGGCGGGCCGCGGCCGCGATCGTCTTCGACTGGGACTCCTGGTGGGCCGGCGAGCTGGACTCCCATCCCACCTCGCGGCTGCGCTACCGCCAGGAGGCCCTCGACTGGTACACGGCCTTCGCCGCGGCCGGCGTGCGGGTCGACGTCATCTCCTCCGGCGACTCGTTCTCGCACTACGACCTGGTGGTCGCCCCGATCCTGCACGTCGTGCCGGCAGAGCTGGCCGAGCGCCTGAACGGGTTCGTCGCCGGCGGCGGCCATCTCGTCACCACCTACTTCTCCGGCATCGTGGACGAGAACGACCACGTCTGGCTCGGCGGCTATCCCGGCCCCTTGCGGGATCTGCTCGGCATCCGGATCGAGGAGTTCGGGCCGCTGCTGGAGGGCGACCGCGTCGACCTCGATCTGGGCGTGTCCGGCACGCTGTGGACCGATCGGATCGACGTCGTCGCGCCGGATGTCGAGATCGTCGCCTCGTACGCGTCCGGCGACCACGCGGGACGGCCCGCCGTGACCACGCGGCCCTTCGGGCCGGGCTCGGCGTCCTACGTCTCGACCAGGCTGGGGCCCGAGGGCCTGGGCCCGGTGCTGTCCCGGCTTCTCGCCTTCAGCGGGGTGCGCCCCGAACTCCCGGCAGCCGTCGCCGGAGCGGTGGAGCTGGCGATCCGCACCGGCGGCGACGCCGACTACTGGTTCCTCATCAACCGCACCGACCGGAGCGTCGCCGTGGGCGACGTGGCGGGCGAGGTGGTGCAGGCTCCCTGCCTCGCCCCTGGCCTCACCCTGGCCCCCCGCCAGGTGTGCGTCCTGCGCCGGCCGCACGAGCCGGGGCCCGCCTCCTGACCGGCGAACCGCCATGAGAAGGCCGGCCGCCCGCGACGTCGACATCACCGCGATCGATGGCGACGCAGAGGAGTCAGAGATTTCCTCAGGGTGATGTTTACGTAAACTTGTTGCGGTACGGTAGAGCATCGGCCGAGGGCAGGCAAGGGGTGAGGCTATGGACGGGGGCGCCACGCCCACCGGTGGTGTCCAGCGTGGCGGGTCGGGCATCCCGGGCGGCCGCCGCAAGCAGCGCGTCTCCATGGCGGACGTCGCCAAGCTGGCGGGCGTCTCGGCGCAGACCGTCTCCCGCGTCTCCAACGGCCAGCCCGGCGTCATCGGGTCGACCCGCGAGCAGGTGCTGGCGGCGATGCGGGAGCTGGGCTACCGGCCCAACAGCGCGGCCCGCGCGCTGCGGTACGGCCGGTTCAACACCATCGGGGTCATCCTCTTCGACCTGGCGTCGACCGGCAACAGCCGCACGGTGGAGGCCATCGCCACGCACGCGGCGGCCGAGGGCTACGCCATCACGCTGATTCCCATCGACGTGCCGACCCAGGACAACGTGCTCGGGGCGTTCACCCGGATGGGGGAGCTGGCCGTCGACGCGGTCATCGTCATCATGGGGATCCATCTGCTCGACGCGGGGACCGTGAGCCTGCCGCCCGGTGTGCACGTCGTCGTCGTGGACTCCGACGCCGGAGACCGCTACAGCGTGGTCGACACCGACCAGGCCGACGGGGCGCGGCGGGCCGTCCACCACCTGCTCGACCTCGGACACCGGACCGTCTGGCACGTCACCGGGCCGCGGACGTCCTACGCCGGCCAGCGCCGCGCCCAGGCCTGGCGCGGCGCGCTCGAATCGGCGGGCCGTCCGGTCCCTCCGCCCCTGCACGGCGACTGGTCGGCGGAGTCCGGCTACGGCGCCGGTCTCCGCCTCGCCGGCGAACCCGGCTGCACCGCGGTGTTCGCCGCCAACGACCAGATGGCTCTCGGGCTGCTGCGCGCCTTCCACGAGCGCGGCCGGGCGATCCCCGACCAGATCAGCGTGGTCGGCTTCGACGACATCCCCGACGCCGCCCATTTCGTCCCGCCCCTGACCACGGTCCACCAGGACTTCGCCGAGGTGGGCAGGAGATGCGTGCAGCGGGTGCTGCGCCAGATCCGCGAAGGCCGTGCCGCCGAGCCCGGCACCGACCTGGTCCCGCCCCGCCTCGTGGTCAGGAACAGCACGGCCCGCCCCCCGAGGTGATCAGCGCCTCAGGAGCAACTCCCAGCAGTAGTCGCGCCGCAGGCCGGTGAAAGCGGCGCAGAACCCCTTCGTGAGCTCGCGCCGGGTGGCGGTCTGCAGCAGCAGCCGCTGCCGCGCGCGCATGCTCTCCTCCTTCGTGCGCGGTTCCGGCTTCCTGGCGGCGGGAGTCGCGGACGGGGTCGGAGCGGGCGACGCCGTGCTCCTCGCCTGGGCGTGCGGCGAGGCGGTGACGGTGATTACGGCGCGCGGCGCCGCGGCCGGCGCGGGGAGCGCGGGCTGCCTGGCCGACGCCGAGCCCAGCCAGCCGCCGACACCCGCGGCCATGGCGAGCACGAGAACGGTGGCCAGAGCCAGGCGCTGGGAGAACACGATGTCGCGATGGGGCGGCAACGGACCGCTCCGGACGAAGCGGGCGGGCGGAACTTCCTCTGTCTTCTGTGGCACGTGCATCCCCCGATCACGTCGGCCCTGGCGCTCACGGTAGATCCGCCCAGTACGGCACGCGGCGGCGCGCCGCAGGAGAAGCACGAACAGCAGAATGATTCTTGGGACAGAGTTTCCGCTGATCACCGCTTCGTTCACCGGATCAGCGGCGCCGCTCGAGGAGGTCGCGATGACGACTGACAGCCGGCTCGCCGACGACGCCGCACAGGCCATGGAGGAGATCGCCGCCGCGGTCGGGAGCGTGCCAGGGACCGAGCTCGACGCGATCGCCGAGGAGTTGCTCGCCGCCCGGCGGATCGCCTGCTACGCGCCGGGCAGGGAGGGGCTGGTCCTGCGCGGCCTCGTGATGCGGCTCTTCCACGCGGGGCTCGACGCGCACTACGTCGGGGAGATGACCTGCCCGGCGGTGGGGGAGGGCGACCTGGTCGTGCTCTCCTGCGGTCCCGGGGAGCTGTCCACGGTCGCGGCGCTGGCCGGCGTGGCCGGGTGCGCGGGCGCCCGCGTGCTCTACCTGACGGCCCAGCCCGAGCGCCCGCCGGCCGGGCAGGCCGATCGCGTCGTCCGCGTCACCGCGCAGACCATGGCCGACGATCGTGCCTCGACCTCCGTGCTGCCCATGGGGAGCGCCTACGAGATCGCCCTGCTCGTGCTGGCCGACCTGGTCACGAACCGGGTCCGGACTCGGCGGTCGGAACCGCCGCGGGCCCTGCGCGCCCGCCACACCAACCTGGAGTGACCCATGCTTCGCTGAACACTCCTGGTGTCCCTCCCCGCCGGGGCTCGGACGGCAGCACCTCGTCCGGACCTCGCGCCGGTCAGCGGCGGTGGTAGGCGAGCAGGGCCAACGCCGCGGTCGCGCACGCCAGCGCCACGGCGGCCATCACCCAGCCGTAGCCGGCCGCCTGGGCCAGGGCCATGGCGGCCAGCGGGGCGGCCGCCCGGTCGGCGACGGAGAACATCGCGACGCGGCCGGACAGGGTGGCGTAGGCGGCGGTGCCGTACCGCTCGGCGAGCAGGTGGGGCAGGGTGATGGTGCCGACGCCGAACCCCAGCCCGAACAGCAGCACGCAGCCGATCGCGCCCGCGACGGTCCGGCCGGCGAGGGGCAGCAGGAGCGCTCCCACGCCTTGCAGGGTGAAGACCGCGGCGGCCACCGGCGCGGCGGACCAGCGGCGGCGCAGCCCGGTGGTGACCAGGCGGCCGGTCACCGACAGCACGCCCAGCAGCCCCGCGACGGTGGCGGCGAACACCGGCGGATGGCCGAGACGGACGAGGTAGGTGACGAGCAGGACCGCGATCGTCGCCACGGCCCCGCTGTGGGCGGTGAAGGCGGCCACGAGCAGCCAGAACGGCCGGCCCCGCACCGCCGCCCTGACCAGGTCGGCGCGTTGCGCGGGCGGTCGCGCCGCCGCTGCCGGGTCGGCGCGGCGGCGGACCACGCAGGCGTGCAGCGGGATCGCGGTCACGCCGTAGCCGATGGCGAGGACGACCAGCGCCTGGCGCCAGCCGTACCGGTCGACCAGCAGGCCGGTGAGCGGCAGGAAGACCGCGGAGGCGAATCCGGCGACGATGGTGAGCGCGAGCAGCGCGTTGGCGCGGCCGTTGCCGTCGAACCAGTGGACGATGACCGCGAACGCCGGCTCGTACAGCACCATCGCCGAGGCGACGCCGATCGCCAGGAACACCCCGTACAGCTGGGGCAGGGAGGTCACCTGGGACCAGGCCAGGACGGCGAGCGTGCCGAGCACCGATCCGGCGGTCATCAGGGCGCGTCCGCCGTGGGCGTCCAGCCACCTGCCGACCAGCGGCGCGCACAGCGCCGTGGTCAGCACCGCGGCGGTGAGCGCGGCGGTGACCTGCGCTCCGCTCGCGTCGAGCGCGGCGGTCATGGGCCCCAGGAACACCGAGAAGGCGTAGTAGAGCACGCCGTAGCCGATGGTCTGGGTGACCGACAGCGCCGCGACGATCCGCCGGCCGCCCGCGGAACGGCCGCGGCCCGTGGCCGGGACGGCGGATCGCCTGTCCGTCGTGCTCATCAGGACACCCCCTGGCAGCCGATCGGCCGATGGCGGCACCGGACCACCTGCCGGGCGGCGGTGGGATATCGGTCGGGCATGACGGTTTCCTTCCCCCTCTCGGGTTGTCCTCGCGGCGATCGCGCGCGCTGTGACGAAGACGACAGAAGGACGGCTCGTCGACACCGCGGAAGTGATGAGCGGGACGGGCGGACTGCCCGGTGGCGGTTTGGGTCCCGTGGCCTTCTCTGATGGAATCGGGGCCTGCCGCCGCCGACCCCAGCGCGGCGGTAGCCGTCTGCCGCGGAAACCCCTCCGCTCGTCACCCGAGGAGATCGCGTTCGTGGGTGCCAACCACCATCACGGCTCGGTCGCGAGCAGTTCCCGCACCACAGTGGTCGCGACGCTGGCGGTCATCATCCCGCTCGCGCTCGCCACCGTGGTGGCGCTGCTGTGGCTGTGGCCCGACCGGCGGCAGGCGGACGTGCCCCAACCCGCCGGTCTGGAACGGATGCACGCCACCGTCATCGCCGTCACGCCGAAGCCGTGCCCCAGGGAACCGGCTCCGGACGGCGTGGCGGCCGAGGACCGGCCGCCGGCCGACCCGCGGACCTGCGGCACCGCGAGCATCGAGCTGACCACCGGCAGCCAGCGCGGCCAGATCGTCTCGACGCCTCTGCCGAGCGGGCCGGGGGCACAGACGTTCGCGGCGGGCGACTCCGTGGTGGTGATCTACACGCCGGAGGAGACGCTGGACGCCTCGCCGTACCGGATCTCCGACCACGATCGTTCCTCGGCGTTGTGGCTGACGGGGGCGGCGTTCGCGCTGGCCGTCCTGGCCTTCGGACGCTGGCGCGGGCTCAGCGCGCTGGTCGGCCTGGCCATCACCTTCGCGCTGCTGCTGCTCTTCGTGATCCCCGCCATCCTGGACGGCCGGCCTCCGCTGCTCGTGGCCGTCGTCGGCGCCGCCGCGATCATGCTGGCCGTGCTGTACCTGACGCACGGCTTCACCGTCAGCACGTCGATCGCGATCGTGGGCACGCTGACCAGCCTGGCGCTGACCGGCGCGCTGGCCTACGCCGCCATCGGCCTCGCGGAGCTGAACGGGATCACCGACGAGAGCTCGTTCTACCTGGACACCGGCCATGGGATCAACACCCAGGGGCTGCTCCTGGCCAGCATCCTGATCGGCACGCTCGGCGTGCTCGACGACGTCACCGTCACCCAGGCCGTCACGGTGGCGGAGCTGGCCCACGCCAACCCGGCCTTCACCGCCAGGCGGCTGTACCGGGCCGCCGCCCGGGTCGGCCGCGCCCACATCGCCTCCGTGATCAACACGATCATCCTGGCCTACGCGGGTGCCTCGCTGCCGCTGCTCCTGCTGATCAGCATCGGCGACCAGCCGCTGGGCGAGACCGTGACCAACCCGATGATGGCCCAGGAGATCGTCCGGGCCGTGGTGGGCACCCTCGGCCTGATCGCCGCGGTGCCCATCACCACCGCGCTGGCGGCGCTGGCCTCGGCCCGCCGCGGGCACGACCATGACGACGACGAGCCCGTCCGGCGCCACGCTGTCACCGACCCAGCGGTGGGATAGCCGGAAACCGGAGACCGGCCCGGCCGTCCTCCCGCGGACCGGGCGTCGGCCGGCCCTGCGGCCTGGACGTCGGTCGGCCGCCTTCCCCGCATGGCGGGGAGCGTCAGCCGGCGGTCTTCTGCTGCGTCGCCTGTTCGGTGGCGCCGAAGGCGGTCCAGCCGGCGTCGGCGAACCCGGCCGCCTCTGCCACGGCGGCGGAGGCGAGGTTGTCCGGGCTGTGCATGTAGGTGGGGATCCCGCCCTCGTCCAGGACACGGCGGGCCGCCTGCGCGACCAGCCCGCGGGCCAGGCCGCGGCCGCGAGCGGCGGGAGCGGTCACGACGGCGAGCTCGCGGCCGTAGTCGTCGTGCCGCTTGATCCCCACGCCGGCCAGATGCTCGCCGGTCTCCGGGTCGTGGGCGACCAGCACGTCGCCGTTGAAGGGGCGCAGCCACTCCGGCACGGCGGGGTCCTGGGCGGGCACCCAGACACCGGCGTCGGCCAGCGGCGCGGGGCGCGTCGTCCAGCGGTAGACGGCGGTGAACCAGCCGCGCTCGGGAAAGCCCGCCATCGCGGGGACCAGGGGGCCGAAGTGTGCCAGGTCCTGGCTCTCGGCGTACCGCGCGGCGATCGTCTCGGCATGCGCAGGGGGGACCGAGAGGACTCCGCCCGCCGGTCCGGCCACGCCCAGGACGGGGTGGAGCAGGCCGTCCCAGCCGGGGAGCGCGCGCCCGGGCTCGGCGATGATGTCGAGGCCGGTGGTGGCCGGCCAGCCGCCGAGCCAGCGGGTGAGGTGCTCGACGAGGCGTCGTTCCGGAGAGGTCACGTCCGCATCATATACGGGTGGGGGGTATATAGGCGAAAACCGGGTGGACATGTCCGGCATCACGGGGAAACTGTCGGACATGTCCACCCCTGTCGGGCCGCCGGGCGTTCGCAGCTTGCGTCGATCCGACAAAATAACTATACGAAGTAGTAAACCCTCCAGTCAGGCTCGCGCAGGTCAAGTTTGGTCCAGTGGCCACCCGGATGGCCATCCGGGCGCTGACTGACGGAATAGCTCGGAGAGCCCCGCGGTTACGGCGGGCATGATCGACGGACGGCGTGGCGTGGCGGTGTGGCTGCGCTGGACCGTGCCCTGCGAGTGGGCGGCGACCTGGTCCAGCCTGCCCGCCGAGGCTTCCTGACGGCGGGCGGGATCCTCCCTTTCACCCGTGGGGTCGTCTCATGTCCACCGCCCTGTTCGTCCAGGCCTTCGTCACGCTTCTGGTCATCTTCGATCCGCTCGCCGCCATCCCGGTGTTCCTCACCCTCACCCGCGCCCAGACGCCGGCGGCGCGGCGCCGTACCGCCAGGATCTCGGTGCTGGTCGCGGCCGGCATCGTCGCCGTCTTCGCCGTGCTCGGCGACCGGCTGCTCGACGCGCTCGGCATCTCCCTGCAGGCGTTGCAGGTCGCGGGCGGTGCGCTGCTGGGTCTCATCGCGCTCGACCTGCTCAAGGCGGACTGCGCCCGCGACCGGGCCAGGGCCGAGAGCGGCGCCGTCGCCTTCGTGCCCCTGGGCACGCCCCTGCTGGCCGGGCCGGGCGCGATCGCGGCCACCATGCTCTACATGGAGAAGGCCGACAGCGGGCCGGCCACGCTGGCCGTCGTCCTGGCCATGGTGGCCGCTCTGGCGATCACCTGGCTCACGCTGCGCTTCTCCTCGCTCATCGGGCGGCTGCTCAAGGACAACGGGCTCAACCTGGTGACGCGGGTCATGGGGTTGCTCGCCGCCGCGATGGCGGTGCAACTGGTCGCCGGAGCGCTCCAGTACTGGGTGCGCTGGGGCGTCGGATAGCTACTACCCATAGTCGTAAGGCTTGGCCTGGATAGCTCCTTCTAGCAGCTCCTTCTTACTATGGCTCATAGTGATATGTGAGGAGTTTTCCGGTTTGTGTGCACACCGATCACCAGGAGGCACCCAGCCATGATGTCCACCGACCGATCGGGCGCCCGGCGGCTGCGGCTCGCCGTGGGCGCCGCGACGACGCTGCTCGTCGCCGCCTGCGGCACCGCGACGGCCGGACCGGAAGGGCCCGCCGCGGCGCCGGGCGCGGTCGCCACCACGGCCACCGCGCAGCCCGGCGCCGCCTTCGACGAGGCCGACGTGATGTTCGCGCAGATGATGATCCCGCATCACGAGCAGGCCGTGGAGATGGCCGAGCTGGCCGAGACCCGCGCGGCCGACCCCGAGGTCAAGGAGCTGGCCGCCAGGATCAAGGCGGCCCAGGAGCCGGAGATCCAGAGCATGCGGAGCTGGCTGGGGGCCTGGGGCCGGCCCATGCCCTCGGACGGCATGCACCACGACATGCCGGGCATCATGTCCGCCGACGACATGAAGCGGCTCGAGGCCGCCGAGGGCGCCGCCTTCGACAAGCTGTTCGGCCAGCTGATGATCGCTCACCACAAGGGCGCGATCGAGATGGCCGAGGCCGAGCAGGCACGGGGCGTCAACCCCGAGGCCAGGGAACTGGCCAGGACCATCGCGTCGACCCAGCAGGCCGAGGTGGACCAGCTGCGCCAAATCCTCGACCGGCTTTGACCGGGCGCCTGACACCACCACCGGAGGCGCGGCGGCCCCCGCGACGGGGCGCGTCCCCCTGGCAGATGGCCGAACGAGGAGGGCACACTGGCAGTGAGGAACCCGTGACGTAAGGCGCGCCCATGAACGCCCAGGCTCGCGGGAAACCGACCGGCGTCCTGGACAATCCGGCCGTCGGCATGGCCCCGTGGATCATCTTCTCCGTGCTCGTCGGCCCGGGGCGGTTCGAGTCGGCGGTGATGCTGGCGCTGGCCGCCTCCCTCTTCCTGATCGTGGCCGCCCGCATCGCCAGGCCGGGCAGTTCCTGGAAGCTCCTCGAAGTCGCCACCGTGCTGTTCTTCGCCGTCACGGCCATGGTGGGCGGGGCGGCGAGCGAGGACACGCGCCGCTGGCTGGAGACGTACGCGGGCGAGATGTCGAACATCGCCCTGACCCTGATCGCGTTCGGGTCGATGGCGGCGCGGCGGCCCTTCACCCTGCAGTACGCCCGCGAGCAGGTCGACCGCGCCTACTGGAACTCGCCCGTCTTCCTCCGCACCAACTATGTGATCACCGGCGTCTGGGGGCTGGCCTTCCTGGTCGCGGCGATCGCGGGCCTCTTCGGGGACCTCGTCCTGCGCGACCCGGACAACATCTGGACCGGCTGGATCATCCAGATCGCGGCGATCGTCGGCGCCGTTCGCTTCACCCAGTGGTACCCCGACGTCGTACGAGCCCGTATCCGCGACCGCGGCCCGGACGAACAGCGGTGACGCTCCCGGCCCGTCTCGCGGTCGCCGGAAAAGGCGATGACAGGCCCGCCGGGTCTCCCTATGCTCGCGCCCGTGCCTGAAGCGATATCGCGTCCCTCCGCCCGCGTCCTCCTCGTCGACGACCGCGACAGGATCCTGCTGTACCACGGGCGGGGATTGACGAAGAACTCCGGCCACGCCTGGTTCACTCCGGGCGGCGGTGTCCGGCCGGGCGAGGACCTGGCCGTGGCCGCCGCCAGAGAACTGCGCGAGGAGACCGGGCACACGGTCGTCCCCGAAGCGGTCGGCCCGGTGGTGGCGGTCAGCTCCGGCCCCTGGGTCCGGAACGACGGCGTGCGCGTCCACGCCGACGACTCCTTCTTCTTCCTCCGCGTCCCGGAGTTCACGGTGGACACCTCCGGCATGGAGGACCTCGAACGCTCCCTGTTCGGCACCCACCGGTGGTGGAGCGTGGCCGAGTTGCGCGCCACCGCCGAGCGCGTGATCCCGCTCAACCTGGCCGACCTGCTGGAACGCCTCCTCCAGGGCGACCTGCCCGCCGAGCCCGTGGTCATCCCCTGGCACCACCCGTAGTGGGGGCCCGCCGCTGGTCGAGACGGGGCCGTGATCTTCTTTTGGCAGGATGCTCCTCCTCCCTCCAGATGTTGAAGGAAATCGCATGAAGAGGATCATCGTCGGCCTCGCCCTCACCACGGGTGCCGCGCTCGTCGCCGCTCCGCCGGCGCAGGCAGCGCCCAAGGCCGACCCGGTCAAGGCGCTTCAGGCCCAGGTGGCGCCCGGCAAGGGCGTCAACGTCTCCCTGATCACCCGCATCGCGCTGGACGGCAAGCGGCTGGCCACCATCCGCACCGAGCGCGTCGCCGGCTTCCGCAAGGGATGGCAGGTCGACACCGACGAGACGACCAGCGTCTACGCGCCCGACAGCGCCGAAAGCCTCCAGGCGGACTTCCGCTTCCCGACGCTCGTCATCAGGGCCAAGGGCGTGAGCTACACCTCCGGCGGCGAGCTGATTGGCATGCTGCCGCTGGACAAGAAGTGGGTGCGCGACATTCCCGGCGAGTCCCGCCCCGCGGACCTCACGGTCGATCTCTTCCAGCCAGGGGCGCTGAAGGCGCTGCTCGCCACCGCCTCCTCCGTCAGCTCCCGTTCCGCCGAGGGCGCCATCGACATCCGCAAGATCCCGGGCCGGCCCTTCGGCTCCCGGAACGGCGTGAAGATCGCCTGGGCGCTCTGGTTCGACGACAAGGGCAGGGTGACCCGCCTGACCACCATGCTGGCCGACCAGCGGCTCTCCGACCGCCGGCTGGACGTCAGCGCGGACGTGCGTTTCACCGGCTGGGGCGCCAAGGTGACGGTCGAGCCGCCGCCCGCGGACCTGGTCACGCGCAGCGAGGACGTTCCCGCGCTCGAGGAATCCCTCGAGCCGGCGCCGAAGAAGCTCATCGACGCGCTGCCGAAGGCCCACTGAGGTCCTGGGGGCTGCCGGGCACGACCGGCAGCCCCGGCCTCCCGCACCGCCCCGGTCAGGAGGCGGTGTCAGTCAGCGCGCGGGCGTAGCGCACGCCGGGCCGGCCCTCCAGCACCGTCTCGCCGGCGGGAACGAATCCGGCGCGGGTGAGCACGGTCCGCGATCCGGTGTTGTCCAGCGTCGTGACAGCCCGCAGCTCGGTCAGGCCGTACTCCGTGGCCGCCAGCTCGCAGATCCGGCGGACGGCGGCGGTGGCCAGGCCACGCCCGGCGGCCTTCTCGGCGATGCGGTAGCCGAGCTCGGCGGCGCCGTCCTCCACGTCGACCAGGTTGACGCGCCCCACCACCGCGTCGCCGTCCACCAGCACGTGGAAGTGGCAGATGCCGGCGGCCTGCTCGGCGAGCAGGGCGCTGAGCCGGGCGTCGAACTCGGCGAAGTAGTCGTCGCCACGGTCGGGCACCGACGCGGCGAAGTAGGCCCGGTTCTCGAGCTCGAACGCGAGGACGGCGGGGATGTGGTCGGGGCGCAGGCGCTGGAGTTCGGGCACCGGAGAACGCTACCGTCCGGCTCGCGCCGCGCGCGATGGGATTTGTCCGCTACCTTCGCTTCCGCGGGCCGTCCCGGCCCGTTTCTCGCCTGTTGGGAGTGTCCGATGGACGTACTGCGCACGCTGTCACTGATCGCCGCGACGTTGTCGATGGGAATGTCGGCGAGCGCGTTCGTGCTCTACGCGCACACCATCATGCCGGGGCTCGGGAAGACCGACGACCGCACCTTCGTCGGCGCCTTCCAGGCCATCGACCGGGCGATCATCAATCCGTGGTTCATCGGCGGCGGCTTCTTCGGCGCCCTGCTGTTCACCGTCGCCGCCGCCGTCACCCAGATCGGCCGGCCGGCCTTCCCGTGGATCGTGGTCGCGCTCGTGCTGTACGTCGTGACGTTCGTCATCACGGTCGGGGTGAACGTGCCGCGCAACGACGCCATCAAGGCGGCAGGGGATCCCGACCGGATCGACGTGGCCGCGGTGCGCCGGCGGTTCGACGAGGCCAGGTGGGCCACGTTCAACATGGTCCGCGTGCTCACCAGCCTTCCGGCCTTCGGCCTGCTGGTCTGGGCGCTGGTCCTGCACGGCCGCGCCTCGGCCTGACCGGCGGGCGCCCGCCAGGCCTCGGCGTGAGGGGCGCCCCCAGGCATCGCGTGAGGGGCGGGTGCCCGCCACGCCTCCGTGTGACCGGTGGGAACCCACCTCGGCGTGACCGGTGGGAGCCCACCACGGCCTGACCGGTGGGAGGCCGCCGCGCGTCAGGCGCCGGCGATGTCGTCGGCCGCCACGTAGCCGAACGTCATCGCCGGGCCGAGCGTCGAGCCGGCGCCGGCGTAGCTGTTGCCCATCACCGCTCCGCTGGCGTTGCCCGCGGCGTACAGGCCGGGGATGACCGACCCGTCCGCGCGCAGGACGCGCGCCCGCGCGTCGGTCCGCATCCCGCCCTTGGTCCCGAGATCGCCCGGGACGATCTTGAAGGCGTAGAACGGCGGCAGCCAGAGCGGCGCCAGGCAGGAGTTCGGCGCCACGGCGGGGTCGGTGTAGTAGTGGTCGTAGACGCTGTCGCCGCGGTGGAAGTCGAGGTCCTTGCCCGTCATCGCGAAGCCGTTGAACCTGGTGACCGTCTGGCGCAGCGCGGCGGCAGGGACGCCGATCCTCGTCGCCAGGTCGCCGACCGTCCACGCCTTGTGGACGGCGCCCGCGGCGTACCAGGAGTCGGGGAACGGCAGCGTCGGCGCGACGTCCTTGAACAGGTAGCGGTTGCGGTAGTTCTGGTCGGTGATCAGCCACGCCGGGATGTGCGGGCCTGTGGCGTTGCGGTCGTACATGACGTGCACGACGTCGCTGTACGGCGCGCCCTCGTTGACGAAGCGCACGCCGTCCCCGTTGACCAGGATGCAGCCGGGAAGCGTGCGCTCGGCCAGGCAGAAGTACGGCTCGCCGGGCAGCGGGATCGCCGGGCCCCACCAGGCGTCGTCCATCAGGTCGAGGGCGGCGCCGGCGCGGCGGCCGGCCCGGATGCCGTCGCCGGTGTTCTCCTTGGCGCCGACGGTCCAGTCCGTGCCGATGGGCTGCCGCTGGAACTCCGTGCGCATGGCCAGGTCGTGCTCGAAGCCGCCCGAGCCGACGATGACCCCGCGCGCGGCCCTGACCAGCACCTGCGTGCCGTTCTGCGACACGAGCACGCCGGTGGCCCGGCCGTCCCCGTCGAAGCGCAGGTCCAGCAGCGGGGTGTTCAGCCACACCGGCACGCCGGCGGCCGTCAGCCCCGCGCGCAGGCCGCCGGCCAGCGCCTGGCCCATCGTGAGCGGGATCTCGCCGCGCAGCTTGGCGGCGGTGTACCTGGCGACGCACTCGGCGGAGACGGCCGCGCCCTTGAGGCTGACCGCGGCCAGCGTGAGCCACTTGTAGTCGGCGCTGAAGACGACCAGGCCGGGCGGCGTGGGGATGTAGGAGGGGTTCAGGTGGGCCAGCCCGGGGCCGAGGACCCTGCCGTCGAGCTGGTCGGGCTCGATGGAGCGGCCGTTCGGCATCCCGCCGGGCAGCTCGGGATAGTAGTCGGAGTAGCCCTCCATCCAGCGGAAGCGCAGCGGGCTGTTGCGCGTGACGAAGGAGATCATGGCAGGCCCGGCGGACAGGAACGCGGCCCGGCGGTCGGCCGGCACGCCGCCGCCCACCACGGCCTCGAGGTAGGTGGCCGCCTTGGCGGGCGTGTCGGGCACCCCGGCGGCCAGGATGACCTCGTTGTTCGGGATCCAGATGCCCGCTCCCGAACGCGCCGCCGAGCCGCCGAACGTCGGCGCCTTCTCGATCACCACCGTCCGCAGCCCCCGCTTGGCCGCCCGCAGCGCCGCGGTCATCCCGGCGGCGCCGGAGCCGACCACGACGACGTCGTAGTCCGCGACGGCCGCGTGGGCGGTGCCGTCGAGACCACCCAGGACACCGGTGGTGAGCACGGCTCCCGCGGCGCCGCGTAACACCTGCCGCCTGGTGTGCCGTGGTGCGGGCTGGGGGGTGTGGTCCGCGGGCATGGCGCATCCCTTCGACGTGAGGCTGATCCTTGACCGGCACCTCGCGCCCGGGCGCCGAACGAAGCATGCGCTTGGTTGGTATGCCTGTCAACGGGCGGGGGGCGAGAACTCCGTCCGCGTGCGCGTACTCGCGACCACCCGACCGCCCACGACGACGTGTCGCGGCGGGGCGTGCAGGGCCAGGGCCTGCCGTACCGTCCGGCCCTCCAGGACCACCAGGTCCGCCGGCGCTCCCGGGACGAGCCGGTGGACGGGACGGCCCAGCACGCGGGCCGCCTCCAGGCTCACCATGTCGTACAGCCGGTCGAGGTCGGCGTCGGCGCGGGCGTCCAGCAGGTGGGCGGCCAAGAACGCGACCTCCAGCAGGTTGTGCCGGCCGAAGGGGTAGTAGGCGTCCTCGATGTCGTCCTGGCCGAGCGCCACCGGCAGCCCCGCGTCGGCGAGGGCGAAGACCGGCAGGTGGAGCGGCCCGGTGTGCGGGTCGCTGACGAAGCCCAGGTCGGCCGCCCGGCACAGCCCCACCAGTCGGCGCAGGTAGGGCTCGGGATACAGCGCCATCGCGCGGGCGTGCTGCGCGCTGCCGCGCACCCCGGTGGACAGCAATGCCGAGGCGAGCATCTCGGTCGTGCGCAGGCCCGGATCGCCGGCGTCGTCGACCAGCATCGCCACCCGCCTGCCCGTACGGCGGGCCAGCTCGACCATGCGGCGCACATGCTCGGCGGCGTCGGCGTCGGTGTACTCGATCCACGGGATGCCGCCCACGACGTCGGCGCCTAGCCGTACCGCCTCCGAGACCAGCTCCTCGGTGCCGGGCCGGCGCAGCAGGCCGTCCTGAGGGAAGGCGACGACGCGCACCTCGACCCGGTCGCGGAACTCCTCCCGCAGCGCCAGCAGCGCCTCCACCCCGGTGAGTCCGGCGTCGGGGTCCACGTCGGCGAACGCCTGCACGGCCCGGACGCCGTGCCGTACCGACTCCGTGAGAGCCCGCCGGGCCCGCTCGGCGACGGCGGCGGCCGTCTGGTCGCGCTTGACCGCGGCGGCGGCCTCGATCGCCGCCATCGCCGCGCCCATCGAGCCCCCGGTGTACGCCTCCAGCGCCCGCGAGCCCGCCAGGTCGAGCGTGTGGACCTTGCACAGGTGCAGGTGGGCGTCGGCGAACGGCTCGGTCACCAGGTTGCCCTCGGCGTCGATCACCGTGGTGGCGCCGCCCGGGGCGTCGCGGTCCTCGGGCGCCACGACGGTGAGGATCCCGTGGTCGGCGGCCAGCATCCAGCGGCCCGGGCGATCGCGCCGGGTGGCGTTGCGAACGAGCAGGTCCACGTAGCCGACCCTACGGTGTGCGGTACCAGGCGGCCTGGAGGGCGCGGATCTCGTCGGGGGTGCTCTCGCGGGCGATGTAGGGGATGTCGAGGAGGTGGCGGCTGCCCGGCAGCTTCCGCCTGACCACGCCGGCGTCCTCGAGCACCTGCGCGTAGACGGAGGCGCCGTCCATGCAGAACACGTCGATCACCGCCACCCGCCCGTCGAGGGCCCGCCGCACGTTGCCGGGGTTCAGGTCGATGCCGTCCCACCAGGGCGTGCGCGCCCGGAACTCGGCGTCGACGGCGGCGGCCGCCTGCCGTACCTCCGCCAGGTGCCGGTCGTCGCCCCCGCCCTCCCGCCACCGGCGGGCCACCTCCTCGGCCCGCGCCGGCTCGAGCGGCGCCAGGAACTCCAGCACGGCCAGCGTGCCGCCGCCCTCCAGCGGGGAGTCGAAGGCGACGCGCGGCAGGTACGGGTTGCCTGGCCGGCGGCGGCACAGCTCCAGGAAGGCGGCATAGGCCGGGTCGAACGGGCACACCCTGGCCACCCACAGCCCGTCGGGCGACCGCAACCCCGTCGCCCAGTCGCCGACGCCGCACGGGGTCCAGCCCGCCAGCACCAGCTCGGCCGTGGCGTGGCGGTGGGTCATCGAGGGCCAGGGCAGGTCGGGCAGCACGGCCGCAGCCTACGAGAACTCCCGTCCGGCCGCATGCGGGTTTCCACCTGCCCGCCGAGCCGCCACGCAGTCCAGCTCCTCCGGGCCGCTCCCTCTCGGGCCGCCTCCGGGCCGCTCCGCCGGGCCGCCCCCATGCCCGCCCCGCCGAGCGGCTCCATCGGGGTGCAACGGGGCTCCAAGCCGGGCACAAGTCGGAGGGCGTAGCTCTTGAGGCATGAGAACACTCCTCGGCCTGATCGCCGCCGCCGTCGTCGCCGTCTCCGGCGCCGTCCCCGCCGCCGCCGATCCCACCGTCTGGAGGTGGGGCCCCGTCCGCTCCACCGACGGCCACGCCGAGGCCGCCGGCAAGGTGGCCGCCGGCCAGTCGGGCCTCGTCGTGTCCGGCATGCTCGCCGACACCAGGGGCGCCGGCTGCTCCTGGGTCCAGATCAAGGGGATGAGCAGCGAGAACGGGCGCTGGCGGACCGCGTCCGCCGGCGCCTGCGTGCCGGGGACGAAGGGCTTCCGGCGGGACGTCGGCGGTGTCCTGCACATCAGGGTCAGGGTGTGCAGGGGCACCGCCACCGGGCCGACGGGCCGCTGCTCCCGCTGGAGGACCGTCTACACCCAGGGCGGCTGACGTCCCGGGTGCACGCTGTCGTCCCGGGTGCGCGCTGTCGTCCCGGGTGCGCACGGTCAACGGCCGCAGGCCGCGCACGCGGGGCGGGTGATCAGGTAGTAGGAGACGGAGGCGACGGCGAGCCCGGCGCCCCACACGACGTAGGCGGGGACGGCCACCCACATGAACGCGGGCTCCTCCAGGGTGCCGTCGATCGTCTCGGTCACCATCTGCGTGATGCCGGTGCCGAAGTAGGCCAGCATCGCGCCCGCGATCGCGAACCCGGGGCCGACGACCAGCCAGCGCGGCACCCCCCGCCCCGCGAGGAACGGCACCCAGCGCGGCCAGACCTTGCCCCACCCGTGCACCAGTGCGAGGGGCAGCAGGACGCCCGCGAGCAGGAAACCGAACTCGAAGACCAGCAGTGAGGGGCTGGCGGCGTAGGGGATGGCGACGCCCATGGTCAGCTGGGCGACGATCCTGAGCAGGCAGCCCGCCACCGCCGCGTAGGCGGCGGCGTAACCCCAGCGAGGGGTCGCCTCCAGGCGCGGGAGGCGGACGCAGCGCAGGCAGCCTGCCGTACGGCGGCGCTGCCACGACAGGGCGGTGGCGCCCGCCAGCAGCCCGACGGTCGCGCAGCTCGCCCTGCTGAGGAAGGCGGGCAGGTCGCGGGGCAGCCCCAGCCCCGGCAGGATGCCGCCGACGACGTCGAGCAGCAGCACCGCCGACGCCGACACCAGCGCGGCGCTCAGCGCCCATGCCGCCAGCACCAGCGGCAGCCGGCCCCCGGTGGCGCGCAACCCCGCCACCACGAGCACGACGCCGGCGCAGAGCCCGACCACCACCCACGCGGGGAAGGTCAGGTCGAAGCCGAGCACCCAGGACGGTGCGTCGCCCAGCGCCCAGGAGGCCTGCACCGCCCCGTAGGCGACAGCGCCGGCCGCGGCGGCCCACGGGACCCACGTCATCCATCGCGTCATGCTCACGAGCTTCGCGCCCGGCGGCCCCGCCGCGATTCGCCCGGCTGGGGGAGGCGCCTCCCCCTGGCGGGGGAACGTCAGCCGACCAGCTCCTCCACCGCCTCGCGGAACAGCACGCCGTGCCGGTCGACGTCGGCGCGCGTCGTGTCGGGGCACATGAGCGCCATGTTGTGGAACGGCGTCAGCAGGACGCCCCGGTTGGCGAGGTAGAGGTGCAGGTAGTCGTCCAGCTCGTCGTCGGTGGCCGCGCGGGAGGCGGTGCCGTTGACCGGAGCGGGGAAGGCGAACCGGTACTCGGCCCGCGCGCCGAGCCGCTGGATGCTCCACGGCAGGCCGGCGTCGGCGATGACGGCGCGCACGTCGTCGGCGAAGACCTCGGCCAGCGCGATCATGCGGGCGAACGCCGCGTCGGTGAGCACCTCGCCGAGCGTCGCCCGGACGGCGGCCATCGACAACGCGTTGCCCGCCAGCGTGCCGCCGACGCCGCCCATGTCGACCAGGTCCAGGTCGGTGCGGGCGAGCACCCGCTCGGCCAGCTCGGCCGACATGCCGTACGCGCCCGCGGGCACGCCGCCGCCGATGGCCTTGCCGATGGTCAGCATGTCGGGTTCGAGGCCCCACAGCCCGGTGGCGCCGCCGGGGCCGGCGGAGAAGGTGTGGGTCTCGTCGTTGATCAGCAGCGTGCCGTACGCGCGGGTCAGCTCGCGCACCTTCTCCAGGTAACCGGGCTCGGGGAGCACGATCCCGATGTTGGTCAGCGCCGGCTCCATGAGGACGGCCGCCACGTCGCCGTGCGCGAGCTGCCGCTCGAGGCCCTCGACGTCGTTGAACTCGGCGACCCTGCTGGTCGCCGTCACGTCGACGGGCGCGCCGACGTTGCCCTCGCGGCTGACGCCCTCGCCGTCGGGGCCGCGGACGATCAGCGACTCGTCCACGCTGCCGTGGTAGCAGTAGCTGTGGAAGAGGATCTTGGGCCGTCCGGTGACCGCGCGGACGATCCTGATCGCCCACCGGTTGGCGTCGGTCGCGGTGAGGGAGAAGCTCCACAGTGCCAGGCCGAACCTGCGCGTGAGCTCGGCGCCCACCCATTCGGCGTCCTCGGTGGGCATCATCGTGCTCGCCCCGCCGTCCTCGCCGAAGCGCCGGGCGACCGCCGCCACCGTCGGGGCGGGGGAGTGGCCCGCCATCGCGGCGGTGTCGCCCAGCGCGAAGTCGATGTAGTCGTGGCCGTCGAGGTCGGTGACGCGCGCGCCCCGCGCGCCGCGCAGGTAGAGGGGGAAGGCGCCGGCCCGCTTGTTCATCCACGTCATGGGCACCCTGCCGAACAGGTGGTCGGCCGCGGCGAACGCCCTGCGGGAGGCGGAATGGCGGGCGATGTAGTCGGCCTGCTCGCGCACCATCAGCGCGCGCAGCCGGTCACGGTCGATCACGGTCTCTCCTCCTGTACGGCAGGCGTCTCCTGCGGGGCGGCCGACCCGATCTGTACGGCACGCGTCCTCGCGTCCGCTCCTTCGATCTGTACGGCAGGCGTCCCCTGCGGGGCGGCCCCGGTCTGGACGGCAGGCGTCCCCTGCGGGGCGGCCCCGGTCTGGACGGCAGGCCGCCACGGGTGGGCGCCGAAGGCGATCGCCAGCGCGTCGTCGAGCCAGCGCCGCTGCTCGCCGGTCAGCAGCGGCAGCACCTCGGCGAAGTCGGCCTCGTCCTTGGGACGCGTGTCCTTGGCCTTGTACAGCAGCTGCACCTCGGGCGCGATCCGCTGGAAACCGTCCTCAGGAACCCCCAGCGTGGAGAGCGGGCGGCGGATCCTCCGGTCGCGCCGGTAGACCCACTCCTCGCCCTCGGCGTCGTCCAGCATGAGCTGGAACCGCCACGGCCCTCCGGCGCTCTCGCGCACCCAGACGTCGTGCGCCCGCTCCGGCAGCACCTCGCCGACCGGCCACGGCCGCAGCGTTCCCGGCGGATCGGCCACGTGGCAGTCCCAGCCGGCCAGCAGGCGGCGTACCGCGAGCTGGTCCCGGCGCAGGACCGACACGTCCACGTCCCCGTGCTCGCGGAAGGCCCGCCCGACGGCCAGCTCGATCGCGTAGCCGCCGCTCACCCACCACGGCACCGTCGAGGCCCCGAACAGGGCGACGACCTCCTCCAGCGGCGCCGGCTCCCAGCGGCCCCACGGTGTCTCAGGTGTCTCAACGCCTGGCATCAGCCCATTGTCGGGTGAGACCGGCCGTGTCCGCCATCGATGGAGTCCGCGGGGTGCACCGGCCCCGGGCGAGCCCCGCTCCCACCGCCGCCGGCAGCGGCGTGTGGTGCGGTCCCCGCGAACCGGCGGGTGACACAGGGGGTAGTGTCACCAGCCATGACGTCCCCGTTGGAGGAGCTGGCGGTACGGCTGCGCGGGTTCGCGAGCGACCGCGAATGGGAGCGGTTCCACACGCCCAAGAACCTCGTGATGGCGCTGGCGGGAGAGGTCGGCGAGCTGGTGGCGGAGTTCCAGTGGCTCGCCGAGGCTGAGCGGCCCGACGAGGAGACGATGGCGCGGGTGCGCGCCGAGCTCGGCGACGTGACCGGCTACCTGGTACGGCTGGCGGACGTCCTCGGCGTCGACCTCGTGGCGGCGGCGCACGCCAAGCTGGACGAGAGCGAGCGCCGCTACGACCCGGAGCTCTACCGCGGCTCCGCCCGCAAAGCCCCACCCCTGTCCTGACCCCGCAGCCCTCCCGACCCCCACCCCTGTCCTGAACCCCACCCCTGTCCTGAACCCCCCCGCGCCGCCCCCTGCCCCTCCCCCGCACCGCCCCTCTCCTGCCCTGCCCCTCCGTCGCCCGCCCTTCTCCTGCCCCTTTCGTGCCCCTCCCCCGCCTCGGCCCTGTCCCGCCTCGGTCCTGTCCCGCCTCGGCCCTGTCCCGCCTCGGTCCTGTCCCGCCTCGGCCCTGTCCCGCGTGGCCTGTCCCGCCTCGGTCCTGTCCCGCGTGGGCTTTCCCGCGTCGTCTGTCCGGCGCTGTCTGTTCCGTGCCGCCGCGTCCCTCGGGCCGGGCCGGTGGAGGTGGCGCCCCTGGCCGGACCGTTCGGGGCGGTGGGGTGCCGCCGAATGTCGGCGCCGCGTGGTTGGATCCCCTACGTGGAGGCATCCGTCGAGCACCTGGTGTACGTCAGGGAGGACGCGTACACCGTCGCCCGCATGAGCAGCGAGGCGGGCGGGTCCGGCTTCGTCGCCTCCGGCAGGGCGCTGGCGGGGGCGCAGCCGGGCGAGACGCTCCGCCTGGACGGCCAGTGGGAGGAGCACGCCACCTACGGCAAGCGCTTCGCGGTCACCGCGTGCGAGCGTGTCGTGCCGTCCACCGTTCACGCCATCCAGCTCTATCTCGGCTCGGGGCTCATCCGCGGCATCGGCTCGCGCCTGGCCCAGGCGATCGTCGGCCACTTCGGCGAGGACACGCTCACCGTCATCGACACCGCCCCCGAGCGGCTGACCGAGGTGATCAACATCGGCCCCGCCCGCCAGGCGCAGATCGTCGAGGCGTGGAAGGAGCAGAAGGCCGTCGCCGCGCTGATGGTGGTGCTCCAGGGCTACGGGGTCAGCCCGCTGCTGGCCGCCAAGATCTACCAGGTGTACGGCGACGCGTCGGCGGAGATCCTGGCCACCGACCCCTACCAGCTCATCGGCAGGGTCAGGGGCGTCGCGTTCGCCACGGCCGACAGGATCGCGCTGCGGTCGGGCGTCCCCGAGCGCAGCCCGCAGCGGATCAAGGCGGCCCTCGTCGACCGGCTGGAGGCGGCCGCCGCCCGCGACGGTCACTGCTTCCTGCCGCTGCCCGCGCTGGTCGCCCGCACCGCCGAACGGCTGGAGCTGGAGGAGGAGCTGGTCGGCCGGATGGTCGACGCGCTGCTGTCCGAGCGCCGTGTCGTCGTCGAGGAGACCGACGACGACCTGGTCGTCTACTCCAAGGAGCACCACAGCCGCGAGGTCAAGCTGGCGGCGGAGCTGGCCAGGCTCTGCGCCGCCAGGTCGACGCTGCCGCTGCGCGCCTTCAGCGACGACCCCGGCCTGCACGACGATCAGCAGGCCGCCGTGACCATGGCGTTGACCAGCACGGTCTCGGTCCTCACCGGAGGCCCCGGGTGCGGCAAGAGCCACACCGTGCGAGTGATCGCCTCGACCGTGCGGGCGATGGGCGGCGCCGTCACGCTCTGCGCGCCCACGGGCAAGGCGGCCAAGCGGCTGTCGGAGCTGACCGGGCTGCCAGCGACGACGGTCCACCGGATGCTCGCCGTACAGCCCGATCCTGACAAGCTCTTCGACCAGACCCCGGCGCAGGCCGACCTCGTCGTGGTCGACGAGGCGTCCATGCTCGACCTCCATCTGGCCACCCGGCTGTGCTCGGCCATCCCCGACGGCAGCCACCTGCTGCTGGTGGGCGACAGCGACCAGCTGCCGAGCATCGGGCCCGGCAGCGTGCTGTCCGACCTGCTGCGGGTCGAGACGATCCCCCGGATGCGGCTCACCCACGTCTTCAGGCAGGCCGAGGGCAGCGGCATCGTCCAGGCCGCCCACCAGATCAGGTCGGGTGCGGTGCCGTACACACCGGGCGGCGGCGGGTTCTGGTTCGAGGAGCTCGACGACCCGTCGGCGGTGGCGGCGCGGGTGGTGCATCTCGCGACCGAGGCGATCCCCGCGAAACAGGGCGTCCGTCCCGAGCAGGTTCAGGTGCTGTGCCCCATGCGCAAGGGCGACGCGGGCACCGCCGAGCTCGGGCGGCTGATCCAGGAGCGGCTCAACCCGGCCCGCGACGGTACGGCCGAGCACTGGTCGGGCGCGTCGGTCTACCGGGTCGGCGACCGCGTCATGCCGATCCGCAACAACTACGACAAGGGCGTCTTCAACGGCGAGACAGGCACGATCGTCGCCCTCGACAGGGAGGAGCGCGTCGTCGAGGTGCTCATCGACGAGGGCGAGGTGGTGTCCTACGGGTTCGACGAGCTCGACGACCTCACCCACGCCTACGCGATCAGCGTCCACCGCTCCCAGGGCAGCGAGTACCCGTTCGTGGTGGCGCCGCTGGTGGTGGAGGCGGGCGGGGTGATGTTGCGCCGCAGGCTGCTCTACACGCTGGTCACCAGGGCCAAGGCGTGGGTGGTGCTGGTCGGGCAGCGTGAGGCGCTGGAGCTCGCCGTCCACCGGCTCGGCCTGCGCCGCAACACCGGCCTGGCCCGGCGGCTCGCGTTCGTGCTCGCCCGGTGACCCGGCTCGGGATCCGGCACCGGGCGGAGGTTCCTACGATGAAGCCGTGAGGATCCTCGACAAGCGGGAGTGGCAGGCACGGGCCGAGGCGCATCAGCGGAGGGTCGACGCCTGGGTCGGGCCGCACCTGAGCCGCCGCAAGGAGGGCAGGGCCCACCCGGTCGAAGACTTCCTGTTCGACTACTACGGCTACCGCCCCGGGCGGCTGCGCAGGTGGCATCCCGGAGCGGGCGTCGTGCTGGCCGACGCCCAGGGCTACGGAGCCGACTACCTCGACACCGGCGAGGGCGCCACCGTCGACGTCGACCGGCTGCTGGACAAGCGGCGCGCGATGGTCGAGTGGACGGCCGCGCTGCTGTCGGCGACCGCCGCACGGCAGGGCAACTTCGGCTGCTTCGGCATGCACGAGTGGGCGATGGTCTACAAACTGCCCGCCGACCAGGTACGGCACGCCGCGCAGCCGCTGCGCATGCCGTCCGAGGAGATCGCCGCCGTCGTCGAGCGCCGTGGCGCCCGGTGCAGCCACTTCGACGCCTTCAGGTTCTTCACCGAGGCCGCACGCCCGCTCAACGCCCTGCGGCCGACCCGCGAACGCCAGGTGGAGCTCGAACAGCCCGGCTGCCTGCACGCCAACATGGACCTGTACAAGTGGGCCTACAAGCTGTCGCCCCTCGTGCCGAGCGAGCTGGTCGCCGACTGCTTCGAGCTGGCCCGCGACATCAGGACGCTCGACATGCGCGCCAGCCCCTACGACCTGAGCGCCCTCGGCTACGCACCCGTCCCGATCGAGACGCCCGAGGGCAGGGTCGCCTACGCGGCCGCCCAGCGCGGGTTCGCCGAGCGGGCCGCGCCGCTGCGCCGTACTCTCATGGAGCTGTGCCAGGGGCTGCTCGCCGGCGCCCCTCGCTGACGGTGAAGGTCGCGCGGAAGCGGGCACGGGCGGCGTGCCCGCGCAGGATGAGCAGGCCGAGCGGGCGTCCGTTCGGGTTCCCTTCCGCCGTGGCGGCGTAGGCCGCGAACCCGTCGGGCACGGCGAGCGCGAGGTGCGGGGCGCCGTCGAAGTCCCAGGTGCCGCGCAGGATCCCGTCGGCGGGGACGGCGAGCCGGCGGACATCACGCAACGCCGCCGCCTCCTGACCGAGGACGCCCGCGTCACGGCCCTCGGGTCGGGCGTCGCCACCGTTCCCGGGTCGGGCGTCACGCGGGCTCGCGGAGCCGGCGGCGCCCACGTTCTCGGGTCGGACATCGCGGGGGACCTTGGAGCCGGCGTCGCAAGGGCCCGAGGGCGAGATCGTGGAGGAGCAGGAGACGCCGGTGGAGTGAGCGGCGGAGTCGCTGGGATCACGCGGCTCGCACGCGGGCCGGGAGGAAGAGGGCTCCCGGCCGTGGCGGGCGGAGGCCGAGGGCTCCCGAACCCCCTGGGCGGGAGAACCGGAGGGTGGGCCGGTCGAGGGGGCGGCGGGGTGGTCCGGGGTCGGGTCGGGTGAGTCGGAGGGTGGGCGGGTCGAGGGGGCGGCGGGGTGGTCCGGGGTCGGGTCGGGTGAGTCGGAGGGTGGGCAGGTGGAGGGGGCGGCGGGGTGGTCCCGGGGCGGGTCGGGGGAGAAGAGGCCGTCGCCGTGGAAGGCCCATTCGATGCGCCGTGCCGAGGGCAGCGTGACCGTGACCTCGTCGGTCCACCCGTCGTCCGTCACCGCGACCGAGCGGCGCAGCACGTTGCCCTCCCACGCCGACTCCGCCACGAGACGGCGTTCGGACGACTCCAGCAGGCGTCCCGTGTGCGGGGGCTGCCGGGCCCCGTCGACGATCGCCACGTTGTGCGCGAGGGGCGAGCGCATCCACGCCGTGAACGCCGAGCCGTACCCGCTGGTGCCGAGGTCGAGGCTGTACCAGCCGGTGGCGGTCTCGACGTCGACGTTGAGCTTGTCGCGGTGGTCGTGCCAGCCGGCGTCGGGGCCGAACCGCATCGCCAGCCGTACCGCGGGGGAGCGCAGCACCCCGATCCCGGCGTGCGGCCACACGAAGGACGAGCGACGCCCGGCCACCCGGTCCGGCGCGAAGTCGCGGGCGGCGGCGGGCGAGCCCGCGGGACTCCGGCTGGTTCCGGAGGCCGGGGCGGCGGGCGAGCCCGCGGGCTTCCGGTCGGTTCCGAAGGCGGGGGCGGCGGACGAGCCTGCTGGTTTCCGGTCGGTTTCGGAGGCCGGGGCGGTGGACGGTGAGGCCGCGGGCACCTCGTCCGGGCCGAAGAGCAGGGCGGCGACGGACGAGCGGTACCCGACCTCCACGCCGCCGGGCAGGGCGTCGGGGCGGCCGAACCACGGACGCACCGGGCCGGGACGGCGGCGTTCGTAGTAGGGGGCCAGGTCGACCGCCGCCTCGGGGAGGAGCGTGCAGGCCGCCTCGGCCTGGGCGGCGAAGTCCCCGACGTGGCACTCGGCCCAGCCGTCGCCGTAGGCGGGCAGGCGAGTGTCGGCGTAGGCGAGCGACGGCGGGGCGGCGATCGCGCGCGCGAGCCGTCGTGCCGCCCGCTCGGACAGTCCTTCGGGTCCGGCGGCCTCGCGGTAGGACAGGAGGGCGGCGACCGCGTAGTAGTGGTAGTGGGCGTTGATCTCGTACCAGAGACCTTCCGGGTGGAAGCCCTCCATGACCTGGGCTTCCGCGCCGAAGGGCGCGTCGCGGCACCACTCCGTCAGGTTCCGGTCGCCGAGCCGGGCGGCGCACTCGGCCAGCGCGGCCAGCAGCCAGCAGTGGATGTTGTGCACCATGCCGGCCTGCGGGCGCAGCAGATCCGCGATGGCGCTCGCCATGGCGTCGACGGCGGCGGAGGTGGCGGGGCTGAGCACGTCGCCCGCCCAGCGCAGCGCGCGCAGCAGGCCGACGGCCCAGACCGCCTCGTCGAGCGACTGCGGCTGGACCCGGCCCTGGCCCGCGTTGCCGCCGTGGGGTTCGTAGGAGAGGTAGTGGCGGGCGTAGGCGGCGGCGAGGCGTTCGAGTTCGGCGGCGGCCTCCGCGGCGGTGTCCGACAGGCGGACGAGCAGGGCGGCGCGCTGGGCCTGGACGGCCGCGGCGTCGTGCATCGTGGTGCGCCACGCGCCGTCCCACGGCTCGCCCCGGTAGACCCGGTCGCAGGCGGAGCAGGCGTGCCGCGCGGGCGTGGCGGCGTCGAACACCAGGGGGGCGCCGTCGGCGTCGCAGAAGTAGTGGTGCGTCCACGCCGAGGGCTGGTCGGGGCCGGGGATGACCAGGTCGCGCGACCAGCGGGTGAAGTCCGATCTGATGGCGGTGAGGATCTCCGCCGCCCACGGCCTGGTCTCCAGCCTGCGCCGGATCGCGGGCCACGCGGGCGTGTACGCGGCGCTCATCTCCCCATCCTGCCCACCCTCCCGTCCTGCCCGCCGCGCCGCCGGTCATCCGGCGACCATCCGGCGATCTCCGGCTGCACGGAGGCGCCCGGCCGCACGGGAGACGCGGGGCAGCGGTGGCAGCGCCGCGCGTGGGGGAGGCGCGCGGCGCATCAGGGCGTCGGGTGTGCGGTGTGGGCTCTCAGCTCGTCTGGCCGCTCTTGGTCACGGTGCCGTCCTTGGCGTCGACCCTGATCTGGTGCCTGGTGCCGTCCGACCCGACGACGTCGGACTCCCAGACCACGGCGCCCTTGTGCCGGTCGAGCTTCAGCTCGGTGATCTTGCCTTCGGGCACCGCGGCGGCCACCTTCTCGGCCGCGTCCTGGTAGGTGAGCTCGGCACCCTTGACGAGGGCGAGGAGCTTGGCCTTGTCCTCGGCGTCGCCTTCCCTGGCCGTGGGTCCCGAGACGACCTTTCCTGAGGAGTCCACTTCGAGCTCCTGCTCGGTGCCGTTCTTCTCGGCCAGCTCGACCTCCCAGATCTTGCCGTTCTCCTCGGCCTCGAGGGAGACGACCGTGCCGCCCTCGACGGCGTCCATGGCGGCGGTGCCCGCCCGGGTGATGTCCTCCATGCCGCCGACTCCGGGACTCGGCTCCCCGGGGCTCATTTCGCCGGGGCTGGGCTCGGGGGGCATCGTCGGCGACGCGAGGCCGGCGACGGCGCCTCCGACGGCGGGTGCGGGCGCCGCCTTGGCGGCGTCGGTCGGCGTGCCGGCGCATGCGGCGGCCGCGAGCAGGGCCGCACCCGCAACTCCGGCACCGATGATGGCTTTTGTCCGTTTTGACCCAGTCATATGGGTGGACTGCCCGGATCGTCGTAAAGCCACGCCCAGAGGGGAGACAACACGAGCCCGGCGACCGTTCACCTCATGGTCGGCCGGCTGCGCGGGAACGGCTCCCCTTCTCCGCCAGGGGGCTGAACTCGGGCCCGACGTCGCGCGTCTCCGCCACCACGTGCGCGTGGAAGGCCCGCACCACAGGGGTGAGCTGGGCGGGCCTGACGATGCCGATCGTGCGGAACACGGCGGGCGACAGCGGGATCTCGACCACGCCCGGCAGCGGCGCGACCCCGTAGCCGGGCAGCAGCGCGACGCCGAGTCCCGCGCCGACCAGTCCGCGCACGGTGTCGGACTCCTGGCCCTCGAAGGTGATCCGGGGCCGGAAGCCGGCGGCGGCGCACAGCTCGTCGGTGATCTGGCGCACGCCGTACCCCTGCTCCAGCGTGACGAAGTCCTCGTCGGCCAGTTCGGCGGCGCGTACCCGGCGGCGGCGGGCCAGCCGGTGCGAGGCGGGGACGGTGAGCACCAGTTCCTGCCGGGCCAGCGGGGTGCCGGTCAGCTCGGCGTCGCCCGAGGGGAGCGGCGCGACGAACGCCAGGTCGATCTCGCCCTCGCGCAGCCGCCGCAGGATGTCCTGCCGCGAGCCCTGCACCAGGCTGAAGCGCACCCCCGGACGCCGCTCGCGGAAGCCGCCCACCAGCGCGGGCACGAGAGAGCGGCCGAGCAGGTGCAGGAAGCCGAGCACGATCCGGCCGCTGCCGGGGTCGATCTCCTCCCGCACCTCCCGGACACCCGTCGCCATGACCGCCAGCGCGCGGACCGCCGCGTCGGCGAGGGTGCGACCGGCCCTGGTCAACCTGACGCCTCTGCCGTGCGGGACGACCAGCGGGGTGCCGGCCGCCTCCGACAGCGCGGCGAGCCGCCTGCTCACCGTCGGCTGGGGTACGCCGAGCAGTTCCGCCGCCCTGGTCACGTGCTCGGTTTCCTTGATCGCGGCCAGCAGTTCGAGGTTCGGCGCCCATTCATGCATCACGGTATGAATTTTCGCATATTGCGGTATTGGACGTATTTATTAGCGTTGCTTAGTTTCGTACTCGTGGCTATCGCACCTCGAGTGGCTGTCGGCGTCGCGGCCGCGGGCATCTCCTCCTTCGCCCTGCTCTACGCGCCGCAGCCCGTCCTGCCTCAGCTCGCCGCTGAGTTCCACCTCGACCCGGGAAGCGCCTCGCTGGCGGTCGGGGTGGCCACCGGCGCGCTGGCCGTCGCCGTGCTGCCCGTCGCCGCGCTGTCGGAGGTCGTCGGCAAGCGGCGGATCATCCTCGTCTCCGTCATCGCCTCCGCCGTGCTCGGCCTGCTGCTGCCGCTGGCGCCGACGTTCGAGACGCTGCTGGTGCTCAGGGCCCTGCAGGGCGTGGCCATCGCGGGCTTCCCCGGCGTCGCCGCGGCGTACCTGATGGACCTGCTGGGCGCGGCGGGGGTGGCCACCGCGGTCGGCGCGATGATCGCCGGCAACTCGGTCGGCGGCATGGCCGGCCGCCTGGTGGCCGGGCTGGTCACCGAACCGCTCGGCTGGCACGGCGCGCTCGCCGTCGTCGGCGGCGTCTGCGCGGTCTGCGCGGCGGTCGCCGCCCTCACGCTGCCGCCCACGCCCCCGCGCCCGCGGGTCCGACCGGGTGGCGGCCTGCGGGCCGCCTTCAGCCGCCCCGTGCTCCTCGCCCAGTACGGCGTGGCCGCCGCCGGCGTGGGCTCCTTCGTCGCCGTCTACAACGCCGCCGGGTTCAGGCTGATCCGCGAGCTCGGCCTCGCCCCCGCCGTCGCCTCCCTCGTCTTCCTCGCCTACGCCATGGGCACGCTGTCCTCCGGCGCCGCCGGCCGGCTCGTCGCCAGGTACGGCAAGCGCCCGGTCCTCGTCGCCGCGCTCCTGGTCACCGTTCTCGGCACGCTGCTGACCATCCCCGACTCCCTGGCCCTCGTGGTCACCGGGCTGGTGGTGCTGACCGGCGGCTTCTTCGCCGCGCACGCCGTCGCCAACGGCTGGGCGGCCGCCGAGGCCCCCGAAGGCGCCCGCGGCCACGTCTCCGGCATGTACACGCTCTTCTTCTACGTGGGCAGCAGTGTCGGTGGCACGCTGGGCAGCATCGTGTACGGCAGGGCAGGCTGGAGCTGGCTGGTCGGGTTCACCGCCGCGTGGTTGCTGGCGGCGATGACCGGAGTGCTGACCGAAGGGAGAAGGCGGCGTGGCCATCAACGTCACGGTGTGGGGCGAGAACGTGCACGAGCGGCGGGAGGAGGACGTCCGGCTGCGCTATCCGGAGGGGATGCACGGCGCGATCGCCGCCGGGCTGCGTGACCGGCTCGGCGAACGGGTCGCGGTGCGGACCGCGACCATGGACGAGCCGGCGCACGGCCTCACCGAGAAGGTCCTCGCCGAGACGGACGTGCTGACCTGGTGGGGCCATGCCGCCCACGAGGAGGTCTCGGCGGAGGTGGTCGCCCGCGTCCACGAGCGCGTGCTGGGCGGCATGGGCCTGCTGGTGCTCCACTCGGGGCACTTCTCCCGGATCTTCCGCGCGCTGATGGGCACGACCTGCACGCTGACCTGGCGTGACGCGGGAGAGCGCGAGCTGGTGTGGACGGTCGACCCCGCGCACCCGATCGCGGCGGGCGTGCCCAACCCGCTCGTCATCGAGCAGCACGAGACCTACGGCGAGCCGTTCGGCGTCCCCACCCCTGACGAGCTGGTCTTCATCAGCTCCTTCACCGGCGGCGAGGTCTTCCGGGCCGGCTGCTGCTACCGCAGGGGCAAGGGACGGATCTTCTACTTCAGCCCGGGCGACCAGAAGTACCCGGTCTTCTACCACGAGGGCGTCCTGCGGGTGCTGGCCAACGCCGTGCTGTGGGCGGCGCCCGCCGAAGGGGCGGGCGAGCCGCTGCGCAACGTCCACACGCCGATCACCTGGTAGGGCGCCGGTCGCCCGCCCTCGGGCCGGTGATCGGAGGGGAGCGGATAAAGTCCCATCCTTATGGAGCTGATTGACAAGGTGCGCGAACTGCGCGGCCAGGGCAAGTCGCCCAAGGAGATCGCCCGCGCGCTGGGCGTACCGCCGTCGAAGGTGGCGCCGCTGGTGCGGGCGGTCGCGGCCGAGGCCCCCGCCGAGGAGATGGGGGAGGTGGCCGGGAGCTGGGTCACCACCGGCTGGAGCGTCGGCCTCACCGCGCCGGGGTGGGTCGACGAGGCCCCGGAGGAGCACGGCACCAACGGCACCGTCTGCGTGCTGGTCGCCCGCCGGCACGGCTGGGACAAGTACGTGGTCTGCGGCTACCTGGTCGACACCTACTGCCTGGGCGTCAGGCACACCGTCGGCCCCGACGTCATGGACGAGCGCGAGCTGCGCCGCTTCCGCGACTACTTCTTCTCCGACTTCCCCGGCTGGCAGGAGGCGCCGTTCGAGCTGGCCAGGGAGCTGGTGCTGGGCTCGGTCGAGTACGCCAGGAGCCTCGGCCTCGACCCGATCGAGGACTTCGCGCCGCTCGCCCGCCACCTGGGCGAGGAGGAGATCGCCGGGACCGTCACCTTCGGCAGGGACGGCAGGCCGTTCTACGTCGTGGGCCCGAACGACGAGCCCCGCAAGGTGCTCCGCCAGCTCGAACGCGCCGTCGGCAAGCCGCCGAACTTCGGCTACGTCATGGTCTCGCCCGAGGACTCCTGACCCCGGATCGGCGGGGGCGCGACCGCGCGGAAACCCGCCGGACCCGTGGAAGATGCCGAACCCACACCCCCAACCCCATTACGCTGCGGTTGAGGGCGTTATGGGGCGGAGGGGCTGAGTGATCGAGAACGGAGTGGCGAGCCGTACGGCGATGCCTGGGACGGTCGCGTCCGGTGAGGCGGTCGGCAGGGTGCTCGGCACGCAGGCGGCCTCCCCGCTCTCCTTCTGGATCGGCCTCGAACCAGGCCGGGTCGTCCAGCTCGACGACGTCGTGGTCACCCGCAGGGAGGTCCCCGGCTACGGCCAGGTGCTGGTCGCGGGCGTGGTCGCGACCGTCGAGGCCAGGCACGAGGGCGCCGCCTACGACTCCGACGTCTTCCTCATCGCCGACGGCGCGCTGCCCGCCGCCGTCGTCGAGGTGGCCGAGGTGCGGGTCACCAGGGTCGAGCCTGAGGTGTTCGTGCCGCCGCTGCCCGGTGAGATCGTCTACCGTGCCGGCGCCGGCGACCGCGACCAGGCGCTCTACTTCGACGTGATGGAGCGCCGCGTCCCCATGGGCATGGGCCGCGACGGCCAGCCGCTGTTCGTCAACTTCGACTTCCTCGACGGCACGCGCGGCGCCCACGTGTCCATCTCGGGCGTCTCGGGTGTGGCGACCAAGACCTCCTTCGCCACCTTCCTGCTGTACTCGATCTTCCATTCGGGCGTCCTGCAGGGCGACGCCGCCAACACCAAGGCGCTGATCTTCTCGGTGAAGGGCGAGGACCTGCTCTTCCTCGACCACCCCAACAGCCGGCTCGACGCCGCCTCGGCCGCCGCCTACGAGCGCCTGGGCCTGCCCGCCGAGCCGTTCGGCAGCGTGCACGTCTTCGCCCCTCCGCGCCCGAACGACCCCAACGCGGTCCCGCACGTCGCCGCCCGCACCCACGGTGTCAGCGCCTTCTACTGGACGCTCGAGGAGTTCTGCAAGGAGGAGCTGCTCCGCTTCGTCTTCGCCGACGCCGACGACGAGCGGGCCGGCTACTCCCTGCTCGTCGGCCAGGTCGCGGCGCGGCTGGCGGCGTGGGCCGTCCCGGTGGAAGGCGGCGCGATCAAGCTGCCCGAGGGCGGGGTGTGCCGCACGTTCTCCGACCTGGTCGAGCTGCTCAGCGACCAGCTCATGGACGAAGCGAGCAGGGTCACCTGGGCGGGCGCCCAGACCCCGCTCGGCACCGTCAACGCCTTCCTGCGCCGCCTGCGCAGCGCGGTCAGGCCGCTGTCGCCGATCATCAGGGCCGACGTGTCGGGCGGCCGTCCGCACTCGATCCGCACGTCCGACGCGCAGGTCTCCATCGTCGACCTGCACAACCTGCCCGAGCGTGCCCAGCGGTTCGTCGTCGGCGTGGTCCTGCGCGGCGAGTTCGCCAGGAAGGAGAGCTCGGGCACGGCCAGGCCGCTGCTGTTCGTCGTGCTGGACGAGCTCAACAAGTACGCCCCCCGCGAGGGCGACTCGCCGATCAAGGAGATCCTGCTCGACGTGGCCGAGCGCGGCCGGTCGCTGGGCGTGATCCTCATCGGCGCCCAGCAGACCGCCTCCGAGGTGGAGCGCCGCATCGTCTCCAACAGCGCGGTGCGCGTGGCGGGCCGCCTCGATCCCGCCGAGGCGGGCCGCTCGGAGTACGGCTGGCTGCCGCCGGCCGTCAGGGACCGGGCCACGATCGCCAAGCCGGGCACCATGTTCGTCGCCCAGCCGGAGATCCCGGTGCCGCTCGCCGTCGCCTTCCCCTTCCCCGCCTGGGCCACCCGGCCGTCGGAGGCGGTGCCGATCAGACCGGCGAGTGAGGACCCGTTCCACGGACTGGTCGAAGAAGAGGACATCCCGCCGTTCTGATCGGAGCCCGATGAAGATCCTGCACACCGCCGACTGGCACGTCGGCAAGGTGCTCAAAGGCCGCTCCCGCATCGACGAGCACCGCGCCGTGCTGAGGGAACTGGTCGCGACCGCCCGCGAGGAGAACGTGGACGCCGTCATCGTCGCCGGCGACGTCTTCGACACCTCCGCGCCCACCCCGGAGGCGCAGGCGCTGGTCATGCCCGCGCTGATGGCGCTGCGCGAGGACGGGCGCGACGTGGTGGTGCTGGCCGGCAACCACGACAACCCGCAGCTGCTCGAGGTCTACCGGCCGGTGCTCGGCGCGCTCGGCATCCAGGTCGTCGGCGCCTTCCGCCGCCCCGACAGGGGAGGCACGCTGTCCTTCACCGCCAGGACCGGCGAGCCCGTGCGGCTGGCCGTCCTGCCCTTCCTGTCCCACCGGTACGTGGTGCGCGCGGCCGAGGTGCTGACGGGCACCCCCGCCGAGCACAACCGTGACTACGCCGCCAGGATCGGCGAGCTGCTCGGCGCCCTGACCGCCCCCTTCCAGGCCGACACCGTCAACATCGTGGCCACCCACGGCACGCTGCCCGGCGGGGCGTTCGGCGGCGGCGAGCGGGAGGCGCAGTCGATCTTCTCCTACTACTTCGAGGCCACCGCGTTCCCCTCCGCCACCCAGTACGCCGCGCTCGGCCACCTGCACCGCAGGCAGCAGATCGCCGGGCCGTGCCCGATCTGGTACAGCGGCTCGCCCCTCGCCGTCGACTTCGGCGAGGAGGCCAACACCCCCGGCGCGCTGCTGGTCGACGTCTCACCGGGACGGCCGGCGGTCGTGCGCGAGGTGACGTTCAGGCAGGCCAGGACGCTCCGCACGGTCACCGGCACGCTGGAGCAGCTCGAGGCCATGGATCTCGGCGACGCGTGGGTGAAGGTGATCGTGGAGGAGAAACCGCGCCCGGGGCTGGCCGACACGGTGCGGGAGCTGCTGCCGGGTGCGCTCGACGTGGCGCTCGACGAGCGGTTCCGGCCGGTGCGGGCCGTACCGAAGGCGTCGACCGCCTCGCGCAGCCCGCGCGAGCTGTTCCGCGACTACCTCACCAGCGCCGGACGCCACGACGACCAGGTGGCCGGGCTGTTCGACCGGCTCTACGACGAGGTGACCGGCTGATGCGACCGCTCCTGCTGCACCTGGAGAACTTCGGCAGCTTCCGCGCGCCCGTCACGATCGACTTCTCCGACATCGACTACTTCGCCCTGGTCGGCCCGACCGGCGCGGGCAAGAGCACGGTGATCGACGCGATCTGCTTCGCGCTGTACGGCACGGTGCCGCGCTGGGGCAAGGAGAACGTGATCGCCCACGCGCTGGCGCCTTCGGCCGCCGCGGGCAAGGTGGCGCTGGTCTTCGAGAGCGCCGGACGCCGCCATGGCGTGGTCCGCGCGCTCCAGCGCGACGCCAAGGGCACCGTCCGCACCAAGGAGGCCAGGCTCGACGAGCTCGACCCCGCCGTCACGGGCGAGCTGGCGCAGGTGCTGGCGGCGGTGCTGCGGCCGGTCGCCGAGGGCGACGCCGTCACCCCGGAGGTGCAGCGGGTCACGGGCCTGGAGTACAAGTTCTTCACCCAGTGCGTGGTGCTGCCGCAGGGCCGCTTCGCCGAGTTCCTGCACGCCGCGCCGCGCGAGCGGCAGGACCTGCTGGTCCAGCTCCTCGACGCCGACGTCTACGAGCGCATCAGGCAGCGGGCCGTCCGCGAGGAGGAGGCGAGCAAGCAGGCCGCCGCCTTCGCCCGCGACCAGCTCGGCAAGCTGTCCGGCGCCGACGCCGACGCCGAGCGGGCGGCGGCCGACCAGGTCGCCACGCTGCGCGCGCTCGCCGAGCGGATCGACCTCGACCTGCTGCGCGCCCGCGAGGAGGAGATCCGCAGGGCGGCGGCCGACCGCGAGGCGGTCGCCGTCCGGGTCAAGGCGCTGCAGTCGCTGCTGATGCCGCAGGAGGTGCCGACGCTCGCCGAGAGCGCCCGGCAGGCCGCGGCGACCGTGACGGCCTTCGCGGAGGAGGTGGCGGCGCTGGAGGCGGCCGAGCACCGGGCCCACGACGAGCTGGCGGCGCTCGGCGACCGGCACACGATCGCCCACCGCCTGGCCGCCCTCGACGAGCGGGAGCGGGTGACCGCCGCGGCCGGCGAGGCCACGACCGCGGCCGCCCGGGTCCGTGACGCGCTGCCGGGCCTGTCGGAGGCGGCGCGCCGTGCCACGGAGGCGCTGGCCGCCGCCGAGCGCGAGCGTGACCGGCTGCGCGACGCCCACACCGCCGCCGACCTGGCCGCCCGCCTGTCGGTCGGCGAGCCGTGCCCCACCTGCCTGCGCCCGCTGACCGAGCTGCCGCACCATCCCGCGCTCGCCGACGTCGGCGCGGCCGAGCGCGCGCTGCGCGCCGCCAGGACGGAGGCCGAGCGCACCAGGACCGGCCTCGGCAAGGCCGAGACCGAGGCCGCCATGCTCGACTCGCAGGTCGCCGCGTTCGCGGCCAGGCTGGCCGAGCTGCCGCCGCCCAGCGAGCGGACCGCCCTGGAGGAGCGCATGACCGCCGTGCGCAAGGCCGACGCGGCCGTGGCCGAGGCGCGCAAGGCCGTACGGGCCGGCCGGGCCAGGCTGGAGCAGGCCCAGCGCACCGCCGACAGCACGCGGCGCCGGACGGAGCAGGCGTGGCGCGAGCTGGAGCAGGCCCGTGACGGCGTGCTCACCCTCGGCGCGCACCCCGACGGCACCCCTCCTCCTCCCGTCGACCGGGAGGACCTGCACCGGGCCTGGAGCGCGCTGATCGCCTGGCGCGACGAGGCCGGGCGGGCGGCCCGAGTCGCGCTGACCGAACGGGAGGCGGAACTCTCCCGCGCGGAGACCAGCCGGGCCGAGGAACGGGCCAGGCTCACCGGGCTGCTGGCCGAGCACGAGATCGCCGTCCCGGCCCAGGCGGGGCCCGACCAGATCGGCGCGGCCCTCGCCACCGCCGTCGCCCGCGCCGAGAGCAGGCTCGACCGGGTCAGGGAGGACCGCGAGCGCGCCCGCGCGCTCGAGGCGCTGGCCGCCGAGAAGGAGCAGGAGGCCAGGGTCGCCCACGAGCTGACCCTGCTCCTGCGCGCCAACGCCTTCGAGCGGTGGCTGTGCGCCGAGGCGCTGGAGCTCCTGGTCGTGACCGCCTCCGACACGCTGCGCGAGCTGTCCGACGGGCAGTACGAGCTGACCCTCGGCGGCAAGGGCGACATCGAGGTCATCGACCACGGCGAGGCGGGCATGCGGCGCAGCGCGCGCACGCTGTCGGGCGGCGAGACCTTCCAGGCCGCCCTCGCCCTGGCCCTCGCGCTGTCGGGCACCGTGGCGCGCAGCCTCGACTCGATCTTCCTCGACGAGGGGTTCGGCACCCTCGACCCCGCCACTCTCGACACCGTCGCCACCACCCTCGAACGCCTGGCGGCGGGACAGGACCGCATGGTCGGCGTCGTCACGCACGTTCCCGCGCTGGCCGACCGGGTGCCCGTGCGGTTCGAGATCGGCCGCGACGCCAAGGGGTCGCACCTGCGGAGGGTGGGAGCATGACGGCGTCCGTGACGGAGTTCACCGTCGATCCCTGGGACCCCGGCTACGCGGCGGCGCTGGCCGTCGAGGCGCTGGCCGAGCTGGGCCCGACGAGCGCCGAGCTGGTCCTCGACATCGAGCGCGACGCGGCCGACTGGAAGCCGGTCGACCCGTCGCCCGGCACGACCGCGCCGCAGGCGCTGCTGATCGCCGACGGGGTCCGCAGGGTCGACGCGCGCGTGTGGGTGCACGATCCCTCCTCGCCGATGCCGATCCCGGGCATCGCCGCCTCCTACGCGGCCGGGATCGTCGAGTGCGGACCCTCGGGGGCGACGCTCGCGGCCCTCGAGGTGGGCAGGTCGCTGTTCAGCGCCTCGCCGTACACGCCGGAGGTCAAGACACCGCACGCGACCTACCGGGCGGAGCGGGCCTCGGGGCCGAGCATGGACGAGCTGTCGCTGGCCCTGCAGCGGCAGGTCACGCAGCTGGAGGTCGACCTGGCGGTCAGGTACCGCTCGCGGACCGACGACCTGCTGCTGGTCGACGGGCCCCTGCGCGGGCGCACCCATCTGCCGCGCACGGTCGGCTACATCAAGACCCACCACACCGCCTACCTGCCGGGCCCGCAGAGCGCGGTGGTCTCGGCGCTCGCGCCTGGCCAGCGCACCCCGGTCTTCCTCATGGGCACCAGCTGGCGGCGGCACGCCTGGTACGTGCGGCTGCCCGTCCGCTCGGCCGCGCCGTGGGCGGGCATCGCCCGCTGCGAGGCAGGCGCGGACCTGCCCCGCGACGAGGTCGTACGGCTGGCCGACACGCTCACGCTCGTGCTGCCCGCCCTGGCCGGGGTCGACTACAAGGATCCGCGCGCCCCGCAGAACCTCGTGCCGATCGGCGGCCTGGAGAAGCTGCTGCGCCATCGCCTCGGGGATCCCAAACTCCTCTACCGCGCCCTGCGCACCGCCGCCCATTCTTGACCGCCTTCCTTTCTCGTGTTTCGGTGGTGATCAACACGAGAAAGGAGCGTCATGGGAAACAGCAATTCCGACGGCGTGACCCTGCTCAAGCCAGGTGCCTCCGTCCTGGAAGACGAATTCTCGCTCACGCTCGCGGAAATGGTGCTGCTCGACGAGTCGTTCACGGTCCGCTGACCGTGGATTCGCGCGCCCGGAGAGAGCGCGAGGTGAGCCTCGCCGATTCGCTCGGCATCATCGAGTCCTTGTTCAGGGACGCGGGATTGTCGGTGGAACTGGTGTCCGCCGGCACGTCGGAGTTTCCCGTCCACCGCTGCTCGGTCCTCGCCCCTTCCGGCGAGATCGTGGCCGAGTCGCTCGGCAAGGGGCGTGGCGAACAGAGCAGGGCGAGCGCTCTCTTCGAGGCGTGGCAGCATCTCCAGCACGAGCGCGGCCAGGCCGCGCTTCCCTTCGACACCGAGCGCGTCCGCGTGCTTCCCGTCGCCGCCGTCCTGGACCAGGAGGGGATCGGGGGCGACGAGATGCTCGCCAGGCTCGGCCGCGACTTTCCCTCCGCCTCGCCGGCCTGCCTGCTGCTGGAGCCGCTGACCGGTGGGCGGCCGCTGTGGTACCCGGCCTTCACCAGGTCGCCCGCCTGCAGGGAGCATCCGATTCCCGGCGACGACCTGCGGGGCTACGTGCCGTACCTGCGTTACGCCTACGACAGCGGCACCGCCACGGGCGTGACGGAGAACGAGGCGGTGCTGCACGGCCTGCTGGAGGTCGTCGAGAGGGACGCGCTCTCGCACGCCCTGCTCGACTGGTATCTCGGCGACGGGCCGATCGCCGCCGTGCCGCACGAGGCGGCTCTGGTCCTGGACATCACCTCCGATCTGGGGATTCCCGCCTACTGCGCGCTGCCGGTCGCGGCCGGTGATCCGCCTGGCGTGCTGGGGTCGGGGGCGTCGCTCGACCCCGCGTACGCGATCGAGCGGGCGGTGACCGAGCTGGCGCAGTCGCGTTTCAACATGTCGCTCGGCGTGGACCTCACCCTGGAGCGCAGGCTGGAGTCGCTGCGGCCGTGGCCGCTGCTCGACAGGTGCGCGCGGGTGGACCCGGCGCCCCTGCGGGAGCGGCTGACGTACACCGGGGCCCCTCCTGACGCGCCGGCCACCGCCGGCGTCGAGGCGCAGATCGCGCTCGTCCTCGACACCCTGGCCGCCGCGGGGCTGTCGGCCTACCTGTTCCGGTGGAATCCCGGCGGCCCCGGCTGCCCGGTCGTGACGGTCGTCGTTCCCGGGATGGACACCTTCTCCATGGTGCACAACGCGATTCCCGTCCTGCCGACGGGCCGGGCCATGCGCCGGTTGGTTTGATGCGTGCCGTTCTCGGCCGCCGGGATTTCCGGCTGGTGTTCTTCGGAATGGCCGCGAGTCTGCTGGGGGACGCCTCCCTGCTGCTCATTCCGTCGATTCTGGCGAAGAAGATGACGGGCTCCGACGGGGCCGCGGGGCTGGCGTTGTTCTTCTTCACCGCGCCGATGTGTTTCGCGCCGTTCTTCGGCATGGTGATCGACCGGGTGGACCGGCGGCGGTTTCTCGTCGGGGCCTGTCTCGTCTCGGCCGTCGCGCTGCTGCCGCTGGCCCTGGTGACAGGCCGGGCGACCTACTGGCTGGTCTACCCGGTGTCGGCCGCGATGGGCTGCTCCTACACCGTGATCTTCGGCGCGCTGAGCGGCCTGCTCAAGACCATGCTGCCCGACGCGCTGCTGGCGCAGGCCAACAACGCCCTGCAGACCACCCGCCACGGGGCCAGGCTGCTCGGCCCGCTGCTCGGCGTGGCCGTCTACACCAGTGCGGGGCTGTGGGCGGCCGTCGCCTTCGACATGGCCACCTTCGTCCTCGCCGCCGTCGCCTTCGCCGTGCTCCCGGCGCCGGCCCGCGGGGCGCGGCGTCCGCCGGGCCACTGGCGGGAGGAGTTCACCGCGGGGCTGCGGCACATCAGGCACGAGCGGACGATCCGCCCGGCCGTCACCGCGTTCGTGCTGATGTTCCTGGCCGCCGGGCTGACCGAGTCGATCATCTTCGCGGTCATCGAGGGCCTGGGCCGCCCGCCGGAGTTCACCGCCGTCACCTCCACCGCCATGGGCGTCGGCGCCATCGCCGCCGGCTTCGTGGTGGCCCGTCTGGTCGACAGGCTCGGCGAGCTGCGCATGGTCGGCGCGGGCATCGCCCTGTACGGCGTGGCCATCGGCATGTGGCTGGTGCCTGCCGAGACCGCGATGGTCGCCTCGATGGCGCTGGCCGGGATCAGCCTCACCCTCGCCGGCGTCGCCGTCCGCACCCTGCTCCAGCGCCGCAGCCCCAACGAGGTGGTGGGGCGCGTCTCCACCGCCTTCGACGCCCTGAGCGGCGGCGGGCAGCTGCTGTCCGTCGCGGCGGGCGCCGTCGTCGTGACCCTGATCGACCATCGCCTGCTGCTGCTGGTGGTGGTCGTGTGCGTCGTGCTGTCCGGGCTGCACGCCGTCCGCGCCTCCACCCGGATGTCCCTCGGCTGACCGGTCCTTTGATTCGGAAGGATATAAGCTACTGAACAAACCTGAAATATAGGGAAAATGGAGGACGCGTGGCCCTCAGTCGCCTGACGGTCTATCCCCTGGGCAGCATGAGCATCACGACCTTCGTCGGGATCATGCTGCTCGTCCAGTGGCCAGAGGGCGACCCCGGCAAGGCCCGCGAGGTGGCGGCGGTGTGGCGGCGCATCGCCGCGCGCGTCGACACCAGCCTGCGCGACATGGACGAGGTCGCCGAGGCGGTGTGGAAGACCAACACGGGCGAGGGCGTCGACGCGTTCGAGGCCTACTGGCGGGATCGGCTCAAGCCGTACCCGCCGCAGGTCTCCGCCTACGCGCGCGGCCTGGCCAAGGTGTGCGACGACTACGCCGACGTGCTGGACGACACCCAGCGCAAGGTCCTCCAGATGGCCATCATCTCCTACCTGGAGATGCTGATGTTCATGGCCTGGCCGGAGATCGGCGGGATGACGACCTGGTTCGCGCGGAGGGCGATGCGGAAGGTGCAGGCCAAGCTCCTGCTCAGGCTGGCCGAGTACGTCTCGGGCAGCCTGTTCTACGCCATCGCCGACCAGATCATCGTGGACGGCGTCAAGCTCGCCTTCGGCGACGACATCGGCTCGCTGGAGGACAACCTCGTCGCCATGGGCAAGAACTTCGCCGCCGCCATGGTCTTCTACAGCATCGATCCGGCCAACTTCAAGCGCGTGGGCGTCGACAAGATCCTGCCGAAGAACGCGGACCTGCAGAAGTACGTGGTGTTCCTGGCCGGGTCGAGCGTGTTCACGGTGACCGCGAACGCCCTGAACCGGCCTGGCGACATCCTCGACGACCCCGCCGGCCTGCTGCCGACCTGGCAGCAGATGATCAGCAAGTTCCTGGTCGGCGCGGGGCAGCTCGGCAAGGGGTGGAGCCGCCAGGGAGGCTAGAGGGAGTCGTAGAAGCGCCTGGCGTCCTCGATGTAGGGCGCCATGGTGTCGTCGATCGTCTCCGACACACGTGTCGCGGCGTCGGCCGCGGCGGCCCGCGCGGCTTCGAGCACCGCCTCGGCCAGCGCCGCCGAGCCCAGCCTCATCGCGCGCGGATCGATCGTCAGGCCGGACAGGGCGCCGCCGGGGACGACCTCCAGGCGGACCAGCCCGTCCGCGGCCTCACCGTGGCCGCGGACGTCGGCCATGCGCTGCCTGGCCTCGTGGAGGGGGCGCATCTCCGCCTCGAAGTCGGCGAGCAGCCGGCGAACCTCGGTGTCGATGGTGGGCTCGGTCAAGGGAACTCCGATCACGGCTGGTAGGTGGGCGGTGCGGGCACCTTCGGAGTCGCCTTGATCGTGGCCCAGGTGGCCACGTCGAGACTGACGGTCGACAGGCGCAGGCGGGCGGCGATCTCCGGGTAGGCGTCCCGCAGCGCCTCGACGTAGGTGGCGGCATCGGTGGCGTGCTTCACGTAGTCGCGCTTGAACTTCACGCCTCTGTCGTCGTCGCCGGCGAAGTCGCCGATGGCGGTGATGGCGGCCACCAGGCCGGTGAGGTCGGCGCCGAACAGGTCGTGCTCGTCGGCGAAGGCCTTCGCGGCGCTCTCGAAGGAGGAGAAGTGGGCATCGGTCGTGGTCGGTCGCGCGCCGGAGGGGGCGGGCTCGTCCGGGGGCATGGAGTCCTTTCCGACAACATGTTCTGTATTGCCTACCTTTTTAATAGGTTAATCACTCGGTTGGCAAACCGTCGCGCAAGGACATCGCGCCCCTCCGGCCGAACGCGGCGGCGCGCACGCCCCGCCGTACCAGGGCGGGCAGGCACAGCGCCGTGCCGAGCGCGCCGATCCACACCGCGGCCGACAGCCCGGCCAGGGCGGTGGCCGCGGCGGACAGCAGCGCGCCGACCGCCACGGCGCCCCAGATGAGGAAGCGGTGCACCGCGCCGACCCGGCCGAGAAGCGCGGCGGGGGCGGCCGTGTGCCGCAGCGTCAGCGAGGTCGGGTTGAAGGCCCCCTCGCCCACACAGTGCAGGATGCTCGCCGCGACCAGCCCGGCCGCGCCCACCGTGGTGCCGAGCACCGGCATGGACACGATGCCCGCCACCGACACGACGGCCGCGCCGACCAGCGTGCGCGGCGCGCCGAACCGGCGTACCAGCCGCGCCGAGGCGAGGGTGCCGATGGGGTGGCCCGCCGCCGCGGCGCCCAGCACCACGCCGATCCACTGCGGCGACAGGCCGAGCACGTCGCGGCAGTAGAGCACCAGGCTCGTCTCGAGCATCGACAGGAAGAGCACGTAACTGGTGCCGCAGGCGATGATCGGCTCCAGCAGGGGGTGGCCGGCCACGAAGCGCAGGCCCTCCACGATGTCCCTGCGCAGCCAGCCGCGCTCCCGGGCGGGGGCCTGCCGTACCGGCTCCCGGTGCCTGATCAACGCCAGCGACAGCACCGACGCGGCGAAGCTGAGCACGTTGGCGGCCACCGCGCCCGCCACGCCGAGCACCTGGATGAGCGGGCCCGCCGCCATCGGGCCCACCGTGTTGGACACCGACTCCGACAGCGCCAGGCGGGCGTTGCCGGAGTGCAGGCGCTCGCGGTCGCGGATCAGGGAGGGCAGGTAGGAGGAGTAGGCCACCTGGAAGAACACCACCGCGCAGCCGCTCACCAGCACCAGCCCGAGCAGGAGCGGGAAGGTCAGCGCACCCGTGGCCAGCAACCCCCAGACAGCGCCGAACGCGGCAATCTGGACACCGTCGCAGACCAGCATCACCGTACGGCGCGGCAGCCGGTCCACGATCGCCCCGGCGGGCAGGCCGAGCGGCAGGAACGGGAGGAAGAGCGCGAACGGCAGCAACGCCGCCTGCGCGGGCGACACGTCCAGCGCGGTCACCGCCACCAGCGGCAGCGCCAGCTTCATGAACTGGTCGCCGAACAGGGAAAGCGACTGCCCTGCCCACAGCAGGCCGAAGTCGCGACGCACATCATCGATACGAAGCAGCACGGCTCCGTAGCCTGCTGCGCCGGTGCCCGGCCCGGCTCGCGGGATTCGGACCCCGCGTTACGAGGTCCGGATCCCGCCATCGAGCTCGGCCCGGGTGGGCAGACCCTGCCAGTCGCTGGCGCTGGTCACCGCGGCGGCGCCGAGCGCGGCGCCCCTGCCGAGCCGCTCCTGCGGGGTCAGCCCGTCGAGCACGGCGCTGAGGTACCCGGCCGCGAACGCCTCCCCGGCGCCCATGGTGTCGACGACCGGCACCGGCAGCGCGGGCGCGTCGTAGCGGACTCCGCCGGAGCGCACGCTGGCGCCCTTCGGGCCGCGCGTGACGACGACCTCCCTGTCGGGAGTGAGGGCCGGCTTGACCAGGTCGAGCTCGTCCTGCCGCACGAACAGGAGCGAGCTCCTGCGCGCCAGCGCGCCCAGCACCTCCTCGGCCTCGGTGAGCGAGGGCCACAGTGCGGCGTGGTAGTCGACGGACATCGACACGGGGACCCCGGCGGTCAGGGCGGCGCCGACGGCGGTCTCGACCGCGTCGCGCGGGTCCAGGCCGAGCGAGGGGGTCACTCCGGTGATGTGCAGCAGGCGCGAGGCGGCGATCCTGTCGATGGGCACGTTTCCCGGTGACAGCCGCGAGCCCGCCGACCTGACGCGGTAATGGGTGACGCGGGGATCATGGCCGACTCTCGACTCCTTCAACAGCAGGCCGGTGGGCGCGGTGCCGTCCTCGCGCATGTCCGAGACGTCCACGCCCTCGCCGCGCAGCACCGTGGTGATCCGCGCGCCCAGCTCGTCGGCGCCCACCTTGCCGAGGAAGCTCACCCGGTGACCCAGCCTGGCCAGCGCGATCGCGAGGGTGAGCTCGGGTCCGCCCACGTCGATGCGCGCCTCGCCGTCGTGGCGGATCCGGCCGCTGGACACCACACCGAGGGGCTCGCCCATCGTGTAGACGTCACTCATGTGATCAACACTACAGAATCATAATTTTTCACATCAGAATCCCAGGTCACACAAATGATCGTTTTGTGAGCAAAACTTTCCCCTCTCTCGAGTCAACCTTTTCTCGTTAGTGTGCCTCTAAGTGGTAGAGGGGGTCGGGCAATCCCGAGCCTGACCCCATCAACACGGGGAGAGGAATCAGCACCCTCATGAAGAAGATCGCAGCAGGCCTCATCGCCGCCGCCATGGGTGGCGCTCTGCTTGTCACCGGCGGCACCGCCGCTCAGGCTCGCACCACCCTTGACGTCCAGATCCACGACATCCAGCCCGACCCCGTCGTCGTCGCCAAGGGCGGCGAGACGACGGCCACGTTCTTCGTCGAGGCCACGAAGGACGCCAAGGTCGAGCTCAGGGTCGAGCCGGTGAGCGACATCCGCACGTTCGCGGCCAAGAACGTCAGTGTCATCCCCAACGGGGACAACTGGAAGTTCACGGTCCCCTTCAGCTCCGGTGACGAGGGCAAGTGGCGCGCCATCGCCACCGCCACCAAGGGCGGCGAGACCGACCGCGACAAGGCCACCTTCGACGTCGAGGTGAAGGGCGGCAAGGCCGACACCCGCATCACCAGCTTCAGGGCCAACCCCGACCCGGTGAAGAAGGGCCGCAGCATCTGGTTCTCCGGTCGCCTTCAGGTCGACGACGAGGGCTGGGACGGCCTGCGCGGCGGCGAGGTCGAGATCTACTTCCGCGCCAACGGCTCCAGCGGCTGGAAGTACGTCACGAGCACCGAGACCCGGTGGGGCGGCAAGTTCAGCGCCAAGACCCGCGCCTGGAAGAGCGGCACGTTCAAGGCCGTCTACGACGGTGACGACGAGACCAACGGTTCGGAGAGCCGTACCGACTGGGTCCGCGTCTACAGCTGGCACCACTGAGCACCACTGAGCTCGGCTGAGTACCACTGAGCACCACTGAGAAAGCCGGTCCGCGCGCACGCGGGCCGGCTTTTTCGCGCGACGATGCGGGGCATCGCCGAGCCCGAGGCTCCTACCTGCGGTGAGTGCCCGCCGGCAGGCGTGACGGCCCGGAGCCGGGGTAGCGCTCTCGGTATGGAGCAGTTGAAGGAATTCGATCCTTTCGACATCTTCGACACCGAGGCGGCCAGGCTCGACAGGTTCTTCTCCTCGCTCGACGAGGAAGAGTGGGACCGGCCGACCCGGTGCGCCGGCTGGTCGGTGCGTGACGTGCTCGCGCACCTGGCGGGGGAGGAGCTCTACAACCACGCCTGCCTCGACGGCGACGTGGAGGGGTTCTTCGACCTGGTCGAGCGCGAGGGTGTCAAGGGGTTCGACCAGTTCAACCAGTGGTGCGTCGAGCAGCGCCGCGAACTGCCCGTCGAGCAGGTGCTGGAGGAGTGGCGGACCAAGAACGGGGAGACCCGCGAGCGGATGCGCGCCCTCGGCCGCGAAGGCGTCCTGCAGACGTCCGCGGGGCCGTACCCGGTCGACATGCAGACCTACCACTACGACTCCGAGTACGCCACGCACGCCGACGACGTGGGCGCGCCCGTCTCGGACGACGAACGCGACCAGCGCACCTGGTGGCGGCTGCAGCTGGCCAGGCAGGTGCTGGCCGAGCAGGGTGCGAAGGTGCAGGTGGAGACGATGGCCGACCACGTGTGGGTGTACACCGACGGGGCCAGCGACAGCCTGTCGTTCCCCGCGTTCGTCGAGGCCACCGTGGGCAGGACGACTCCGGAGCACGCGGTCGACCAGAGGATCGCGACAGCGCTGCGCTGCCTGGCGTGAGAGGAGCCGGAGAGGAGCGGTCATGTGGCAGCGGCATCCTGAGGGCACGGAGCCCGTCAGCGCGCGGAGCCCGCTGCGTGCCAGGACGATCATGTCGAGTGTCGCGCTGCCCCTGGCGCTCGTCGGAACGGTGGTGTTCACCGTCCTGGCGATGCGCACGGGCCGGGAGGTCTGGTGGTGGGAGACGGCCATCGCCGCGGCGGTGGCCCTGTTCGCCGCCATCGACCTGGGGGTGCTGCACTATCACCGCACGCGCCGCTGATCGCCCGTCGCCCTGCCCGTCGCCCTGCGGAGCGCGGCGGCCAGGCCGGCGGCGGAGAAGGCAGGCAGTACGGCCGCCAGATGCCCGTCCGGCCTGACCAGGTGCACGCTGTCGGCACCCGCGTCGAGCAGGCCCGCGTCCAGGCCCAGGCCGGGGAGCGCGACCACCTCGGCGGGCGCGACTCCGGCCACGGCCGCCGCGGCCGGCTCCACGCGGTCCGCGCGCGCCACCAGCACCGTGAAGCCGGGGCCGAAGCGCTGCCGCAGCCGCCCGCCGGGCACCCGCGCGTCGGGACAGATCACGCCGGGCACCGGGGGCCGAGCCGCCCCCGGTTCGGCCGGTACCGGCACGGGGGAGGGTGTCGTCAGCGGCGAGTCGACGTACCAGTACGGCTCGGCCAGCTTCCCCGAGTCGATCGACCGCCGCGCCTGCGGGTCGCGCACTGCTCGTTCCAGCACCTGCCTGCGCCACTCCCACTGCTCGGCGCTCTGCGGAACCAGGAACTCCATCGTCCTGCCGGTCACCGCCAGGTTGACCAGCGCGGCGGCCCGCCGTTCGACGTCATAGGAGTCCAGGAGCGCGGCGGGGGCGCCCCGCCGTACCAGAGCGAGCTTCCACGCGAGGTTCTCGGCGTCCTGCAGGCCCGAGTTCAGGCCCCGCGCGCCGAAGGGCGCGAACAGGTGGGCGGCGTCGCCGGCCACGAACACCCGCCCCCGCCCGAAGGCGGCCGCCACCCGCGAGTGGAAGCGGTAGACGGTCAACCACACGATCTCGTACGGCAGGCTGCCCGTGATCCGCCTGATCATCGCGTCGACGTCGGCCGTGCCGGGGTCGAAGCCGGGCGGCACCTGCCAGTCGATCCGCCACACCGAGTCGGGGCACTGGTGCACGAGCACCTGCCGTCCGGGGTTCCACGGCGGGTCGAAGTAGAAGCGCCGCTCGCTGGGGAAGGGCAGCGTGGCCTTGATGTCGCAGATGAGGAACAGGTCGGCGAACGACCGGCCGGGGAAGCCGATCCCGGCCAGCCGGCGTACGGCGCTGCGCGGACCGTCCGCCCCGACCAGGTGGCTGCCGCGCACCGGCCCGTCGCCGGTGAGAACGTCGACGCCGTCCGCGTCCTCGCGGTAGCCGATCACCGCGCTGCCGTACCTGAGGTCGACGAGCGGCTCGGCGGCGACGCGGGCGCACAGCAGTTCCTCGACCCGCGCCTGCGAGATGTTGATCCACGGCGGTACCTCCGCCCTGGGGAAGGTCACCGAGAACAGCTCGTGCTCGCGGAAGTAGGTGCGGCCGGTGGTCCAGGTGACGCCTTCGGCGACCATCGGGGCGGCGACGCCGACCCGGTCGAGGATGTCGAGCACGTCGCGCTGGAAGCAGATCGCCTTCGAGCCCGTGGGGTCGCGGCGGGCCGCCGCCTCCAGCACCACCGTCGGCACCCGCCATCTGGCCAGCAGCAGGGCCGTGGCCAGCCCCACCGGGCCGGCCCCCGCGATCACGACTGGAGCTGGTTCCATACCGCCCTGTCCCGTTCCGCCGTCCAGATGATGGGCCGTTCGACGCCGTCCAGTTCGTCCCAGAGCCTGGAGACGTTGAACGGCAGGCAGTGCTCGAAGATCGGCCAGCGGCCGTACCGGGGCGCCAGCGCGGCGTGGGCGGCCTCGAACGCCTCCTTCAGCGTGCCCGACCGCCGGTGGACCGCACCGACCTCGCGCAGCATCACCTCGAGGAAGTCACGGGTCTGCCCGATCGCCGCCGGCACGTCGCACGTGACCGCCCCGCGTCCGCCGATCAGGGTCGCGGCGCCGAGCGCGGCGACACGGTCGAGCGTGGTCGTCGACCACTCGCGGTGGAAGGCGTCGCCGGTGTAGAGGGCCGCCCGCGCCTCGACCAGGTCGCCGGCGAACAGGATCCGCTGGTCCGGCAGCCAGGCCACGATGTCGCCCTCGGTGTGCCCCCTGCCGAGGTGCCGGAGCTCGAGGAACCTGCCCCGGCCGAGGTCGATACGGACCGTGTCGGTGAAGGTCAGCGTCGGCCTGGTCAGGCCGGGGATCGAGCCGGGATCCTTGAACAGGCGCGGCATCCTGCCGTACTCCGACTCCCAGTCCTGCAGGCCGCGTTCCTCGATGAGGAACCTGGTGTTCTCGTGCGCGACGATGACGTCCGCGCCGAACGCCGAGGCGCCCAGCACCCTGACGGCGTGGTAGTGCGACAGGACCAGGTAGCGGACGGGCTTGTCGGTGTGTTCGCGCAGCCGCTCCAGCCACTGGCGGGCGGCGGCCGGGGTGGCCATGGCCTCGAAGCAGATCAGGAAGTCGTCGGCCTCGACGGCGCCGACGTTCGGGTCGCCCTCGGCGGTGAGCGCGTAGACGCCCTCGCCGACGATCTCCAGGGTCTGGGTCTTGTCCGTCAGGTCGGCGGACGAGGCGAACGCGCGCATACCGGGATCTCTACCCCGCCCGCGCGGCAAGCCACCGCCCCGTCCCGCCGGAACCCGTCCCGCGTCCGGGTACGGCTCGGCCAGCCGTTCGGCAGCTTGAGCATGACCTGGTCGCGGGAAGGTGTTGTCGGCGCACTCCCAGTAGGTGGCCTGGTTGCCGTCGTTGGCATTGGCGGCGGGATAGACGTCGGTGTGGCTGCTCTCGGACATCTGCCTGCCCGCGGCGAGGTCGGGCCCCGCGGACCACGGGGCTGAGGAACCGCCGGACAGCCGTTGTCGATGAGAACGATCTTGCTAGGGGTGCCAATGGGCGGAAACGGTATGCGAGTGGGACAGCTGCTGGTCAGCGTCGCGCGAGTGCTGAGTAGGCGGTGGATCGGCCGATCTTGAGGGGGCGGGCGCAGTCGCGCACCGATGTTCAAGCGTCGATCCGACCGGCTCCGAAAGGATGAGGCACGACCTGCAGGCCAGGAAAGGACGACGATGACGGAACAGCCGCACGGGCACACTTTCGAGATCCTCCACCGCGATCCCCAGATCACGGCGAGCATCAGGATGACGGTCGCGATCGCCCGCCTGTCGGAGGCTCAGGGCGAAGGGTTCTCGGAACTGTGGAAGTACACCCAGCAGCCCGGCGTGAGCGTGGAGGGACAGCCCTTCGTCAGGTACCACACCTTCGAGGAGGGCGAGACGGACGTGGAGGTCGGCGTGCCCGTGGCCGGACGTCCTGTCAGCGCGGGACGTGTCGCCTCCGCCGAGCTGCCGGGTGGCACGGCCGTCGCCACGTGGCACCTCGGATCGCACGACAGCCTGGGCGACACCTACGCCCTGCTGGGCGCATGGCTGAAGGAGCACGACCGCGAGCCTGACGGCGGGGCGTGGGAGATCTACCACTGGTTCGACCTCAGCACACAACCCGATCCGTCGAGCTGGCCCGCCCCGGCGACCTGGCGCACCCAGCTGATCCAGCCGATTCGCTGACGCCGGTCGTTCGCCATCACGGCGTCCGACATTCGCATCCTCGGCTCGCCGCCGGCCCTCACCGCCGGCCGCGCCCGCGCCTCCCGCCGCGAGAGCCTCACCGGGGCCGTCGCGGGCGTGGCGCTCTGTTGGAAGATCGCGCGACTGGTCCATGTGTTGCCGAACCGCGATGATTTCGACGGCGGTGAAGGCGATCGGGCGGCGAGTCTGGATGTCATGCGGCGACAGGAACTCGGCAAGGATCCCGGCTTGGGCATGTCCGTTCATGACATCCGCAGTGGAGGGCAGGTCAAGGGCTGGTCGTCGTGGGCTCCGGACGTCGGCGACGCCGTGGTGCTGATGCGGATGGGGGGCTTCCGCCGGCACGCGTCGGGGCAGGACTCCTTCCTCGACGCGGCCGGCGGTTACCTGACCAGAAAAGGGCTGGAAGAGCGCTTCGCCTATCCGTCGGCGAGCGAGATCCGCTACACCTGGATCATGTTGACCCCTGACGCCTACGACGAATACGTCGCGGGCGTCCAGGGCGCTCCAGGCTGGATGCTGGCAATCACCGCCTTGCTCGACCTGCGCCATCGCGAGCTGCTGTCCGCCTGCAGGAGAGGCGCTGACCACCTGGAGGTGGGTGAACGGTTGCAGAGCCTGCTGGCGGCTCTCCCGCCGCGGACCGAGCGGCCCGGCCCCGGTATGCCGCCCACGACGCGGGTGATCCACCGCCGCATGACCATCGCCGTGCAAGAGGCGCTCTCCTGCGGTCACCTCAACGACAGTGTCGCGGACCTGGCCCGGCTGGTCGGCGCCTCGCCCAAGCATGTCGGAAGGATCTTCCGCCACGTCACCGGGCGCACGATCAGCGAGTATCGCAACGAACTGAGGGTGCGGGCCGTGCTGGAACACATGGCCGACGGAGGCGCCCAGTTCGCCGAACTGGCCACCATGTACGGCTTCGCCGATCACGCGCACCTGACCCGGACGGTCCGCAAGCATCTCGCCGAGACGCCCAGCGCCCTGCGCGCACGCCTCGACCTCGGCGGTCTCTGACCGTCGCGTGACCCGTTGACCACCGCGCCGACCACCCCGTTCGCAGGCAGGTGCGCACAGCCGGCATCGGGGCCGGTGTGACGGAGGGGTCAGGGGGGTCAGCGCTTGCGCACGAGGGTCACGCGGTCGCGCACGGGCAGCATCACGGACTCGTCCCGCTCGTCCCGCTGCGGCGCTGGCGGGCGGCCTCGTACAACACCACGGTCGCCGCGCTGGCGGCGTTCAAGGAACTGGCCGAGCCGGCCATCGGAATGCGCGCCATCGTGTCGCACGCCTGCCGCCATCCCGCGCTCAGCCCGGTGGTCTCGTTACCGACGACCAGCAGGGTGGGGCCAGTCAAGTCCAGTTCGGCGACCTCGCGACTGCCGTTCTCGTCGGTGCCCACCACCATCAGCGGCAAGCCCCGGCCGCGCAGCTCTGCCACCCACGCCAGCACCTCTCGGTGGGAGTGGGACCGCACCACCGGCAGCGCCAGCAGCGACCCGGTGGAGGCCCGCACCGAACGAGGATCATAGGGGTCGGCGGCGTGCCCGGTGACGATCAGACCAGCGCCGCCGAACGCGTCCAACGAGCGTGCCATGGTCCCGATGTTGCCGGGAGTGTTCGGCCGGTCGAACACCGCGCCCAGGAAAGACGGCCCCACCTGGATACGGGACAGCTCATCGTCGGGCAGCCCGACCACCGCCACGAGTTCGGGCACGTCCTCGTCCTTGCCGCCCAGCTCCCGCAACAGGTTGGGGGCCATGGACACCCGCTCGCCGCCGGCCTCCTTCAGCATCTGCTTCGCCCAGCTCGACAGCGGTCGCTCGGCGTCGTAGATGAGCGCATGCACCGGCCAGCCGAACTCGATTGCCAGGCTGATCGGGCGTACGCCCTGGATCAGGAACTCCTTGGCCCGCTGCCGTTTGGCCCGGTTTCCCAGCAGCGCCTGCCACTGCTGGAACCGCGCGTTCGCTCGCGTGATGCGTAACTGCGCCGATAACGATGGGCCACGATCAGTCACGCTCTACAGCATGATCAGTTCCTCAAGCGATGGCAAACCAGGTGAGGTCGAACAGATCGACTCGCATACCGTTTCCGCCCGTCGGCGCACCCCTAGCACGCTGTCCGGCGGTCAGCCCCGGACCAGGCGGGGGCGCCAGGCCGAGGACCGCGAGCGCCAGCGCGGCGAGTAACGCGAGGGTGCGTCTGTCATGGGGGAGTGGCTGCACTATAAGATGGCATCTGCAATATTTTGACTACTTTTCGCAAATTCACGACAGAGCATAGGGATCGATTCCACGGAACATCGGCGCAGCTGAGGCTATGGACGGGCGCGTCCGGATCGTTCTCCATGAACGCAAGCGAATCTGCAAGCACTTGCAATGACTTACGTGGATCGGCGTATAGTTTGCGCATGACGCGTCGACTGGCAGAGGTGGCCAAGAAAGTCGGGGTGAGCGAGGCCACCGTGAGCCGGGTGCTGAACGGCAAGCCGGGCGTCTCCGAGGCGACCCGCGAAGCCGTGCTGACCGCACTCGACGTGCTCGGCTACGAGCGTCCCACCCAGCTGCGCGGTGACCGCGCCCGGCTGGTCGGCCTGGTCCTGCCCGAACTGCAGAACCCGATCTTCCCCGCCTTCGCCGAGGTGGTCGGGGGAGCGCTGGCCCAGCAGGGCTTCACCAGCGTGCTGTGCACCAGGACCGTCGGCGGGGTCTCCGAGGCCGACTACGTCGACCTGCTCCTGCAGCAGCAGGTCTCCGGGGTGGTCTTCGCCGGCGGCCTGTACGCCCAGGGCGACGCCTCGCACGAGCACTACGAGCTCATCCTCGAACGCAAACTTCCGACCGTGCTGGTCAACGCGGCCGTCGAGCACCTGGGCTTCCCGCAGGTGTCCTCCGACGACGCCGTGGCGGCCGAGATGGCGCTCGGCCACCTGCGCGCCCTCGGCCACGAACGCATCGGCATGGTGCTCGGCCCCAAGGACCACGTGCCGTCCAGGCGCAAGCTCGACGCCTTCCTGGCAAGGGGCGGCGACTACGACCTGGTCGAGTTCACGATGTTCTCGCTGGAGGGCGGCCACGCGGCCGCGACCAGGCTGGTGCGCAAGGGAGTCACCGGCGTCATCTGCGCCAGCGACCTGCTCGCGCTCGGCACCATCAGGGCGGCCAGGCGGGCCGGGCGCAAGGTGCCCGACGACCTGTCCGTGATCGGCTATGACGACTCGGCGCTGATGACCTGCACCGACCCGCCGCTCACCACCGTCCGCCAGCCGATCGACGCGATGGGGCGGGCGGCCGTCGACCTGCTCGTGGCGTTGATCGACAAGGCGGTGGTGCCTGCCGACGAGCTGCTGTTCGAACCGGAGCTCGTCGTGCGCGCCTCCACGGCCCGCGTCCAGTAGGCCTGCACCCCTCCACGCCCCCGCGTCCAGGAGGCCCGCGCCCCTCCGTGCCCCGCGCCCCCAGTAGGCCCCCGCCCTTCACGGCCCGCCCGTCCAGTAGGCCCGCGTGGCGGCCCCGCCGGTAGGGAGCGGGCCGGCTTCCTGTCGGGTGCTCGACCGCCCGGGTACCGCCGTGCACGGCTGCCTGCCCTGACGCTTCTCGGCGTTCCCGCACACCCGGCCCCCGCCCCCCGGCCCCCGCCCGCGCCCTCCGGCGGCCGGCGGGCGGGTGTGCGCCTGGGGCGCCACGAGCTGCGACCGTCATGGAGTCGTTATATTTCAATAGACTGTCAAAATCTTGCAATGATCTGTCGATGCTGCTTATCGTGTGGGCCTCCCCATCCCCATCAGAAGGGTCCAGACCGATGAGCAGCTCCCGCAGAGCACTCGGCCTGCTGATCGTCACCGGCCTCAGCCTGCCGGTCGCCGCCTGCGGCTCCACGCCCGACAAGCCGGCGCCCGCGGCGAGCGGGACGGCCCAGGCCGCGCCCGTCACGATCTCCGTCGGCTGCCAGCCGCCCAAGACCAACCCCCTGCAGCGCAAGGACTGGGACGACGACGTCGCCGCCTTCCAGAAGCTGCACCCGAACATCACCGTCGACAGCAAGGACGGCTTCCCCTGCCACGACGTGAAGACGTACGACGCCAAGCTGGCCGGTGGCCAGATGGAGGACGTCTTCTACGGCTACTTCGGTGACGTCCAGACCGCGATCAAGGCGGGCCAGGCCGCCGACATCACCGCCTACGTCGACACCGTCAGCACGCTCAAGGACATCGACCCCAGCGTGATGGCGGCATACACCGTCAACGGCAGGACTTACGGCGTTCCGCGCGGAAATTACAAGGTCGGCCTCGTCTACAACCGCAAGCTGTTCACCCAGGCCGGACTCGACCCGAACACGCCGCCCAAGAGCTGGGCCGAGATCCGCGAGGCGGCCAAGAAGATCAGCGCGCTGGGCCCCGGCTACATCGGCTACGGCGAGTACAGCGCGGGCAACACCGGCGGCTGGCACTTCACCCAGTCCATCTACGGCAGGGGCGGCGCGATCGTCGACGACAGCGGCAAGAAGGCCGCCTTCAACAGCCCCGAGGGCAAGGCGGTCCTGCAGAACCTCAAGGAGATGCGCTGGACCGACAACAGCATGGGGACCAAGCAGCTCTACCAGTGGGACGACCTCATGCGCCTCATGGGCGCGGGCAAGATGGGGATGATCCTCGGCGCACCCGACGTCATCACCGAACTGCACGACAACCGCAAGGCCGCCTACGAGGACTTCGGCCTGGCCGCCTTCCCCGAGGCCAAGGCCACGCTGGGCGGCGGCGACGGCTACATGTTCAACCCGAAGGCCACCCCCGAGCAGATCAAGGCCGGCCTGCTCTGGCTGGACTACTACGTCCTGACCCCCGGCAGGGGCCAGTTCGACTACGCGCGGCAGAAGGCGACGGGCAGAGCGGTCGGCCTTCCCGACAACAACGTCTGGGGCGACAGCCCGACCGGGCGGAAGCTGCTCGACCTGCGCGGGACCAACGCGACGCTGCCGCTGGAGAACTTCACCGCCTACGTGGACGGGATGGCCGCCGTCCCGCTCAAGCTCGAGCCGCCGATGAACCAGCAGATCTACCAGATCCTCGACACCCCGATGTCGGCCGTCCTCACCCGGCGGGACGCGGACGTCGACAAGCTGCTCGCCGAAGCCGAGGCCAAGGTCAACGACGTGCTGAGCAAGTCCAGCTAGACCACCCCGCGGTGCGCGCCGGCCATGCGGACGGCGGGTCCCCGCGCCCAGGGCGCCGGGGACCCGCCCGTCCCCCGGGCCGGCGGCAGCAGTCATGATCACCAGGAGTGACCCCTTGAACGTCGCAAGCTCGGGACGCAGGCCCCCTTCCAGGACCGGCAGGGAGGTGAGACGCAACCTCACCGCCTACGGCTTCCTGTCGGCCGCCCTGATCTGCTTCGCCGTCTTCTCGTGGTGGCCGATGGTCCGCGAGGTCCTGCTGAGCCTCCAGGAGAACAACTTCGTCGACCCGCCGACCTGGGTCGGGCTCGACAACTTCGCCACGGTCGTCGCCGACCCCGCCTTCGCCCAGGCCTGGCTCAACACCGCCGCCTTCACCGGCCTCGCCCTGCTGATCGGCTACGTGGTCCCCTTCACCGCGGCGATCGTCCTCAACGAGCTCCGCCACGCCAAGGCGTACCTGCGCTTCGTGGTCTACCTGCCGGTGATGCTGCCGCCCGCCGTGTCCGTCCTGCTGTTCAAGTGGTTCTACGACCCGGGACCCGGCCTGTTCAACCAGATCCTCGGCCTGGTCGGCCTGCCGCCGCTCGCCTGGCTCGACTCGACCGACACCGCCCTGATCTCCCTGGTCATCGTCTCGACCTGGATGAACCTCGGCAGCGGCACGCTCATCTACCTGGCCGCCCTGCAGACCATCCCGAGCGAGCTGTACGAGGCGGCCGAGCTCGACGGCGCCGGCCTGGTCAAGCGGATCCGGCACGTCACCATCCCGCAGACCAGGCTGATCCTGCTGGTGATGCTGCTGCTGCAGATCATCGCGACCATGCAGGTGTTCATCGAGCCGTTCATGCTCACCGGCGGCGGCCCGGAGAACGCCACCGTGACCGTCGCGTACCTGATGTACCAGTACGCCTTCAACTTCGGGAACTTCGGAGGTGGAGGCGCGATGGGCCTGATGCTCATGATCGTGCTCATCGTCTTCTCCGCCGTGTACCTGCGCGTCTCGCGGGAGACCCCATGATCGCCACCGCCGTACGGCACCGCGAGCCCCGGCCGCGCAGGCTCGCCCGGCGCCGGATCGAGACCCGGTTCCGCACCCTGGTCTCGCCGCACCAGCTCAACACCCGCGGCGGACGGGCGATCTACTGGACCGTGCTGGTCACGACGGTGGCCGGCTGCACCGCGGTCTTCCTGTTCCCGCTCTACTGGATGGTGACCGGCGGGCTCAAGCCGCCGGAGGAGCTCGACCAGATCCCGCCCACGCTCATCCCGCGCGATCCGAGCCTCGAGGCCTACGCCGAGGCGTGGAACCTGCTCGACCTGGGGCTGCTGCTGCGCAACACCGCGCTCTACGCGGCCGGGGCCTGGCTGTTCACGCTGGCCGTGGACGTCTCGGCCGCCTACGCGCTGTCGAAGCTGCGCCCGATGTTCGGCAAGCTGATCACCGGCATGATGCTGGCCACGCTCATGATCCCGCCGATGGTCCTCATCCTGCCCCTCTACGTGACCGTCGTCGACCTGGACCTGCTCAACACCCCGTGGGCGATCTGGCTGCCGGCCGCCGCCAACGGCTTCAACATCTTCCTGCTCAAACGCTTCTTCGACTCCGTCCCCCGAGAGCTCATCGAGGCGGCGGAGATGGACGGCGCGTCGCCCGCGCGGATCCTGTGGTCCATCGTGCTGCCGGTCTCGCGGCCCATCCTCGGCGTCGTGTCGATCTTCACCGTGGTCAACGTGTGGCGCGACTTCGTCTACCCGCTGCTCGTGCTGCCCGACACTGATCGCATGACGGTGAGCGTCGCCATCAACTCGCTCTCGCAGACGATGCCGACCAACGCGCTCACCGCCGCCCTGGTGATCGCCAGCCTCCCGACGATCGTCATCTTCCTGTTCTTCCAACGGCACATCATGGCGGGACTCACCGCCGGAAGTCTCAAGGGTTAGGAGCGCAATGTCCGACACGTGGTGGCGGGGCGCCGCGATCTACCAGGTCTACCCGCGCAGCTTCGCCGACGGCGACGGCGACGGCGTGGGCGATCTGGCCGGGCTGCGGGAGCGCCTGCCGTACCTGAAGGACCTGGGGATCAACGCGATCTGGCTCACCCCGTGGTACCCGTCGCCCATGGCCGACGGTGGCTACGACGTGGCCGACTACCGCGACATCGAGCCCGCGATCGGCACGCTGGCCGAGGCGGAGACGTTCATCGGGGAGGCACACGGGCTGGGCATCAGGGTCATCATCGACGTCGTGCCCAACCACAGCTCCACCGCCAGCGCGTGGTTCCAGGAGGCGCTGCGGGACCGGTCGAAGCGCGACCGCTTCTGGTTCCGCGACGAGCCCAACGACTGGCGGTCGATCTTCGGCGGGCCCGCGTGGACGCAGGTGGCCGACGGCCAGTGGTACCTCCACCTGTTCGACCCGGGCCAGCCCGACTACAACTGGGACAACCCCGAGGTGCGTCAGGAGTTCCACGACGTGCTGCGCTTCTGGTTCGACAGGGGCGCCGACGGCATCCGCGTCGACTCCGCCGCGCTGCTGGTCAAGTCGGCCACCGCCTACGAGGACCTCGACGGCGTGCACGACATCTACCGCGGCTGGCGGCGGGTGGCCGACGAGTACGGCGACCGGATCCTCGTCGGCGAGGTCTGGCTGCCCGACCAGGAGCGCTTCGCCCGCTACCTGCGTCCGGACGAGTTGCACACCGCCTTCAACTTCGACTTCCTCGCCTGCCCGTGGGAGCCCGCCGCGCTGCGCGCAAGCATCTCGCTGACGCTGTCGACCCACGCCTCCGTGGGGGCGCCGCCCACCTGGGTGCTGTCCAACCACGACGTCGCCCGTGTGGTCACCAGGTACGGCAGAGCCGACACCTCGTGGGACCACGCCGACCGCAGGGACGGCGTGCCCGCCGACCTGGAGCTCGGTCGCCGCAGGGCCAGGGCGGCGGCGCTGCTGGCGATGGCGCTGCCCGGCGGGGTCTACGTCTACCAGGGCGAGGAGCTCGGCCTGCCGGAGGTCGACGACATCCCCGACCGCCTGCGCCAGGACCCCATGTGGACCAGGTCCGGCCACACCGTCCCCGGACGGGACGGCTGCCGCGTGCCGCTGCCGTGGTCGGGCGACGCGCCGCCGTTCGGGTTCGGCCCCGGCGCGGGAGAGCCGTGGCTGCCGCAGCCGCCGGAGTGGAAGGAACTGACCGCCGAGGCGCAGGCCGGCGACCCGGGATCCATGCTCACCCTCTACCGCACGGCCCTGCGCCTGCGCCGCGACCGGCTCGGCGACGGGTCGCTGACCTGGCTGGACCTGCGCCCCGACGTGCTGGCGTTCACGCGGGACACAGGGGTGGTGTGCGTGGTGAACCTCGGCCCCGACCCGGTACGGCTGCCGCCGCACTCGGCGGTCTTGCTGGCCAGCGGGCCGACAGGGGACGGGCTGCTGCCGTGCGACACGGCGGTGTGGCTGGAACCCTGACCGGCCCGGGGCCGGGGAGGCTAGCCGCGGGCGACGATGTCGCCGAGCGTGGTGACGGTGTCGAAGTCGTTGGTCAGCCGGTTCTTGGTGACGGCGAAGGCGAGGCCGGTGGCGGTGTCGGCGTAGGCCACGCTGCCGCCGGCGCCGGCCATGCCGAACACCGTCGGCGTCTCCTCGGGCGCCGACCCCGGCCGGCCGATCGCGTAGCCGAGGCCCCACGCCGACGGCATGCCGAACACCTCGTCCACGCCGCTGAAGGCCGTGGTCGTCACCTCGCGCAGCCTGTCGGGCGAGATCAGCCGCGTGCCGTCCACCTCGCCGAGCAGGGCGGCGTACATGCGGGCGATCGCCCTGGCCGAGGTCTTGCCGCCCGCGGGGATGTCGGCCGACAGGTAGTCGGGGCGGCTGCCCAGCCCGGCGGTGGGCATCAGGTCCATCGGGCCGGCCTTGAACATCGGCAGGTCCTCGGGCATGTCCGCGAACGCCGACATGTCCATGGGGGCGTCCTCCAGACGGGCGAGCCGGTGGTGCTCCGAGGCGGGCATGCCGAAGTAGAGCTCGTCGGCCACGCCGAGCGGCCCGCTCACCTCTTCGCGCAGCACCTGCGAGATCGGCTTGCCGGTGGCCCGCCGGACGATCTCGCCGACGAGGAATCCGAACGTGTAGGCGTGGTAGCCCATGCGGGTGCCCGGCTCCCACCACAGTTCGGCGTTCTCGAGGGCGGCGACCATCGTGTCCCAGTCGCAGACGTCCTCCGGCGTGGTGTCCAGCGGGAGGCCGGGCACCCCGGCGGTGTGCGTCAGCACGTGGCGCACCGTCACGCCTTCCTTGCCGTGCGCCCCGAACTCCGGCCACAGCTCCGCCACGCGTGTGTCGTAGCCGAACAACCCGCGCTCCACCAGCACGTGGGCGACGGTGGCGGTGGCACCCTTGCCGATGGAGAAGTTGTAGAACGGCGTGCCGGGCGTCACGAGCCGGCCGGTCTCCGGGTCGGCCACACCGGCGACCACGTCCACGACCTGCCGGCCGTCACGGTAGACGGCCACCTGGAGGCCCCGCTCCCGGCCCGACTCGACCAGGTCGTCGGCGGCCTGCTGCACCAGCTTCTGGAGTTCGCTCATCATGTCCGTCCTTCAATGTTTGGAACTAGACGGTACAGTACTGAGACCGGTACGGAACTGTCTAGTACTATCCGGACCATGACAACGGAAGTGGGTCGCACGGCACTCAAGCGCAGGCAGATCCTCGACGCCGCCAAGGCGGTCTTCCTGCGCAACGGCTACGTGGGCGCGAGCATGGACGAGGTCGCCGCCCTCGCCGCGGTGTCGAAGCAGACGGTCTACAAGTACTTCACCGACAAGGAGCAGCTGTTCACCCACCTCGTGCTCGACACGACCGGCGAGATCGACCACCTCACCCGGATGGTCACGGCGGCCTTCGACGACAGCGACGATCCCCGGCGGGCCCTGAGCGAGCTGGCCCGCGCCTTCCTCGGCTCGCTGCTGCGGCCCGAGGTGCTGAGCCTGCGGCGGCTGATCATCGCCGAGGCCGACCGCTTCCCCGACCTGGGCCGCACCTGGTACGAGCAGGGCTTCGAGCGGGTGCTGGCGACGCTGACCGGCTGCTTCGGGCGCCTGGCGGAGCGCGGCCTGCTCCACCTGGACGACCCCCGGCTGGCCGCCGACCACCTCATGGGCCTGCTGCTGTGGATCCCGGTGAACAGGGTCATGTTCTGCGGTGGGGACGCCTCCTACACCGACGCCGAGCTCGACCGGCTGGCCGAGACGGCGGTGGCGGCGTTCCTGCGCGCCTACGGAGTCAGCGCACCGCTTTCAGGTTGAGGATCCACAGGTCGCGGCCGTCGGTGTCACTCCAGGCCAGCAGGGTCCCCGGATCGTTCTTGTCGCCCAGGCCGACCGCCATCGACGGGTCGGCGGGGTCGAAGGTCGCCAACGTCCCCACACGTAGATCCTTGATGACCTGTAACCCCGCGCGCAGCCGGAGCACCACGAACCGGTTCAGCACCGGCCCGCTCGCCGTCGTCCCCGGCAACTCGACCGTGCCGGACCCGTCCGTTCTGCGCGCGAGCGTCATCCCCGAGATCGGGTGGCGCTCCACGCACCAGTCGGGCGAACACCGCGCCACCCCCTGCCCGCCGGTCACGAACGCTCGCGAGCGCCCCGACTCCAGGTCGGTCAACGTCCCCTTCGCCAGGTCGGCGGCCCACGGCCAGGCCAGCAGCCACAGCCCCTCGCCGGCCTTCTCCCTGCCGCCCCTGCCGGACAGCGGCCGGCGGTAGACCGCCTGGCCGGTGTTCCAGAACAGGTGGCCGTCGCCCACCTGGAAGCGGGCCTCCGGCGGGGCCGACCGGTCGCCCTGCGCGGCCTTGGTGACCAGGCGCGGCCTGCCGCCCTTCACCGGCACGCGCCAGAACCGCGTCTCCAGCGTCTCGTCCGCGCGCAGCCCGAGCGAGCTCCACACCACAAGCCGGCCGTCCGTGGCGAACCAGCGCACCTCGTCGCCCGCCGGCAGCTTCGCGAACCGGCCGATCCGGCCGGTGGCCGCGTCGTAGACGTCCAGCCGCACGTCGCCGTGGCCGAGCCGGTTCTGCGCCAGCAGCACCACGCGCCGGTCGTCGATCGCGATGGCCGGCTGGTAGACCAGCCCGTCGGCGGACCGGGCGGGCAGCCTGGAGACCGCGCGCGGCCACACCTCCTGGGCCGCCCTGGCCAGCCCGACCCTGGCGGGCACGGGCCTGGCCGCGGCCGAGACATGCTCGGCGGGCGCCGCGACCGTCGGCCTGACCAGCACGACCAGTCCGGTGACCGTGGCCAGCGCCAGACCCGCGGCGGCGGCCGACCGCAACCGCCTGCCATGACGGCGCCGCCGCAACCGCGACAGGCCCGACAGCAAATCGGCGGGGCGAGCCGTCGCGGCCGCCGCCTCCAGCGTCCTGACCAGGTCGTCCTGCCGGACGGCGACGCTCTGGTCGCGCACCCTGGCCGCGGGCAGGTCGAGGACGCGCGCGATGTCCTCGTTCGACAGCCCGCCGTACGAGCGGAGCACGATCACCGCCCTGGCCAGCGGAGGCAGCTCGGCCAGCTGCCGCCAGACGTCCGGATCGCCGCCGTGCCCGGCGATCTCGGCCTCGGGCACCCCCTGGGCCGCCCGGCGCCGCCGCTGGCGCACGAACAGGCGGGCCATCGCCGTGCCGACGAAGGTGTCGGGGTGGCCGGTCCTCGCCATGCGCAGCCCGGCCAGCGCCTCCTGGGCCAACAGGACGCCTTCGCGCTGGTCGCCGGTGAGCACGAGGCCGTAGCGCACGAACCCCATGCCCTTGATGAGCACGAAATCGGTGAAGCCGTCAGGAGGACCCATCCAGCCACCTCCGTGGCCAGCATCTCAGGAGGATTCGCGGATGACCAGTTCGGTCGGCAGGATGACCGGATCGGCGGGACCGCCCTCGAACAGCCCCAGCAGCAGCCGTGTCATGGCCGCGGCCTGCTCGAAGATGTGGTGGCGGACCGTGGTCAGCGGCGGGTCGGTGTACTTGGCGGCCTCGATGTCGTCGAAGCCGACCACGGCCACGTCGTCGGGCACCCTGCGCCCCGCCTGGCGCAGCGCCTGCAGCGCGCCGACGGCCATGAGGTCGTTGCCGCAGAAGACCGCGTCGAGCTGGGGGTCGTCCTCCAGCAGCTGCCGCATCGCGACGGCGCCCGACTCCCTGGTGAAGTCGCCGATCGCCACGATGGAACGCCGGTCGGAGCCGCGCAGCACGGTGCGGTACCCCTCGAGCCGGTCAAGGCCGGCGATCATGTCCTGCGGGCCCGCGATGGTGGCGATCCGGCGCCGGCCGCTCTCCACCAGGTGCCGTACGGCCTCGGCCGCCCCGCCGACGTTGTCGTTGTCGACGAACGGGATGTCGATGGGGACGGCGGGCCTGCCGTACGAGACGACGGGGATCCGCATCCGCGCGATCGCGGCGGGCAGCGGGTCGCCGCCGTGCATGGAGATGAGCATGACGCCGTCGACGTGGCCGCTGGCGATGTAGCGCTCCACCCGCGCGTGGCTCTTGGCCGAGCTGGTCAGCATGAGCACGATCTGCTTGTCGGCCGCCTCCAGCTCCACGCTGGCCGACCTGATGACGGTGGAGAACATCGGGTCTTCGGAGAACACCCTGGTCGGCGGTTCGGAGAAGACCAGGGCGATCGAGTCGGTCCGCTGGGTGACCAGGCTGCGCGCCGCCGGGTTGGGCACATAGCCGAGCTCGTCGACCGCGCGCAGCACCGCGTCGCGGATGTGCGGGGCGACCGTCGACTGCCCGTTGACCACCCGGGAGACCGTGGCACGCGACACTCCCGCCCTGGCGGCGACCGCCTCGAGGGTGGGGCGCTTCATCCCTTGACGCTTCCGGCCAGGAGCCCGCGGACGAAGTAGCGCTGCATCGACAGAAAGACCACGAGAGGAATGATGACAGACACGAAAGCGCCCGCGGTCAGCCGTTGCCACTCGTTGCCCTTGGTTCCGGCCATCTGCGCCAGCCGGACGGTCATCGGCGCGCTCTCCGCGGTGCCGCCGCCGAAGATCAGCCCCACCAGCAGGTCGTTCCACACCCACAGGAACTGGAAGATCGCGAAGCTGGCGAGCGCGGGCGCCACCAGCGGCAGCACGATCCTGCGGAAGATCGTGCCGTGGGTGGCGCCGTCGACCCTGGCCGCCTCCATCAGCTCGTGCGGCAACTCGGACATGAAGTTGTGCAGCAGGAAGACGCCGAGCGGCAGGGCGAAGCAGGTGTGGGCGCACCAGACCTGGACGAACCTGCCGGTGCCCTCCAGGTTCCAGGCGGGCATGAGCTGCAGGCCGAACACCTCGACGCCCTCGGAGAAGAACGACAGCAGCGGCACCAGCGCCATCTGCAGCGGCACGACCTGCAGCGCGAAGATCCCGATGTAGATCCAGTCGCGGCCCCTGAACGGCAGCCAGGCCAGCGCGTAGGCGGCGAAGGCGGCGAAGGCCAGCGGGAAGAGCACCGACGGGATCGTGATGACGATCGAGTTGAGCAGGAAGCTGGCCAGCTGCCCGGAGGAGGAGGACGTGCCGAACAGCACCTCCTGGTAGTTCTCCAGCGTCAGCACGGGCGCGGAGAAGAACGTCCACCAGCCGGTGGTCTTGATCTGGTCCTCCGGCCGGAACGACGACAGCAGCAGGCCGACGGTGGGTGTCGTCCAGAGCAGCGCGATCAGCAGCGCGGCGAGGGAGGCCGTCCTGCTCGACAGGCGGGCGCGCACCCGGGCTGGCGCGGTCGTCATCGAAGGGCCCTCCTGCTGCGGATCTGGTAGATGACGATCGGCGTGACCAGCACGAACAGGAAGACCGCCAGCGCGGCGCCCTTGCCGGTCTCGCCGTAGCGGAAAGCCTGGTTGTACATCTCGTTGGCGATGACGCTGGTGTCGAACTGGCCGCCGGTCATGGTGCGCACGATGTCGAAGAGCTTCAGCGTGCCGATCGACTGCGTGACCAGCACGACGATCACCGCGGGCCGGATCGAGGGCAGCGTCACCCTGAAGAACATCTGCGCCGCTCCGGCGCCGTCGAGCTTGGCGGCCTCCACGATGTCGGCGGGGATCCCCTTGATCGCCGCCGACAGCACGACCGTGGCGAAACCGGCCTGGATCCAGACCATCACCACGATGAGGAAGAGCGTGTTGAGCGGCGGGTCGAGCAGCCACTGCCGGGGCTCGCCGCCGAGCCACACCACCACCTGGTTGAGCAAGCCGATCTGGTCGACGCCCTCGGGCCGGTAGGCGTAGACGAACTTCCAGATGATCCCGGCGCCGACGAACGAGATGGCCATCGGCAGGAAGAGCAGCGACTTGGCCAGCGACTCGAACCTGGCCCGGTCCACGATCACCGCGTAGACCAGGCCGATCGCGGTCACCAGCAGCGGGACGAGGACCACCCAGACGAGCGTGTTGCGCAGCACCGTGACGGCTTCCGGCTGGGTGAACATCCACGCGTAGTTGTCCAGGCCGACGAAGGCGGTGCCGTCACCGCTCATGAACGACAGCAGCGTGGTGCGGACGGCCGGGATCACCAGGCCCACGGCGAGCAGGACGACGGCGGGGGCGAGCAGGATCGCGGCGTGCAGGCGGGCTCTGCTGCGCATCGGGGCCCGGTCGAGAAGCAGCAGGACCAGGCCGACGACCGCGAGGAACGCGACGACGCCGATGACCAGCTGGATGAGTTTGGGCGACTCGGCGGCCAGGTCGAAGTCCAGGTCCAAGGGTCCTCCTGGGGGCCCTCGGGCGCCGGGGGCGGCGCCGGAGGGGGCGGACGTGAGCGGGCTGGGCGGGCGTTCCCCTGACCGGTACGGCAGGCGCCGCGCGGGCTGCCTGCCGTACCGGGGACTTCAGGAGGTGGGCCAGGAGGCGTCGATGAAGTCGAGCACCGTCTTGGTGTCCTTGCCGTTGATCCAGTCGGTCATGCCCTTCCAGAAGGTGCCGGAGCCGACGGCGGCCGGCATGAGGTCCGAGCCGTCGAACCTGAAGACCGTCGCCTCGTCGCGCAGCATCTCCATCGACAGCCTGTCGATCGGGTTCTGCGCGTTGGCGAGGTCGACGCCCTTGTTGGCCGACACGTACGTGCCCAGCTTCATCCTGGAGTTGGCGTGCTCGGGCGTGGCCAGGTAGCGCTGGAAGGCCTGCACCTCGGGCCGGTCGGCGAAGGCGGCGACGAACTCGCCCGCGCCGAGCACCGGCTTCGTGGCCGGGTCGTTGCCCGGCAGGTAGAAGGCGAAGACGTCACCGTCCTGGGCGACCTTGGTGCCCTCGGGCCAGAAGTTGGCGTAGAAGGAGGCCTGGCGGTGCATCGCGCACTTGCCCGTCGTGATCGGCACGCCGCCCTCCTGGAAGGCGGTGCTGGCGATCGACTTGACGGGCCCGTAGCCGCCGTTGACGTACTTGTCGTTCTTGAGGATCGCGCCCACCTTGTCGACCGCCGCGACCACCTTGGGGTCGTTGAACTTCAGTTCGTGGGAGACCCAGCGGTCGTACTCCTCGGGGCCGAGCTCGCGCAGGATGACGTCCTCGATCCAGTCGGTCGCCGGCCAGCCCGTCGCCTCGCCCGACTCGATGCCCGCGCACCACGGCTTGGTGCCGGCGGCCGCGATCGTGTCGCTCAGCTTCATCAGCTCGTCCCAGGTCTTCGGGACCTGCCAGCCCTTCTCCTGGAAGGTCTTGGGCGAGTACCAGACGAACGACTTCACGCTGGCGCCCAGCGGGGCGGCGTAGAAGGTGCCGTCCACGGTGCCGTAGGCGATCCAGTCCTTGGACCAGCCCTGGTCGGCCAGCGCCTTGACCTCGGCCGGGGCGGGCTTCAGCTTGCCCGCCTTCGCGAAGCGCGCCAGCAGGCCAGGCTGGGGGAAGAAGGCGAGGTCAGGCGGGTTGCCGCCGTCGGACCGCACCTGGATCTGCGCCTCGAACTCGCCCGTGCCCTCGTAGGTGATCTTCATGCCGGTGCACTGCTCGAACGTCTTCCAGTTCTGCTGGAAGAGGTCGGCCTCGGTGTCCCTGATGGGGGAGTAGACCGTGACCTTCTTGCCGTCGTGCTTGCCGTACTGCTGGAAGGCGGCGCAGTCGGCCGCGGGGGCCGCCTGGCCGGTGGAGGACCCTGACCCGGTGGAGCCGCAGCCGGTGACGACGAGCGCCAGCGCCGCGGCTCCGACGAGAAGTCGAGGGGCGGTGGTCATGTGCATCCTCCTGTGCCGGTGAGAGCGTTCTCTGAGAATTGATGGCGCACATGACGAGGTCAATATCGGGGGGATTACGGTTTGTTGGGACCCCAGGTAAACCCGTTGTCGCTGATCACGGACCTGTACCAGAGAGCGCTGTCCTTCAGGGTGCGGGCCTGGGTGGCGTAGTCGACGTGGACGAGGCCGAACCTGCGGCGGTAGCCCTCGGCCCACTCGAAGTTGTCCAGCAGCGACCAGACCAGGTAGCCGCGCAGGTCGGCGCCGGCCGTGATGGCCGCGTGGGCGGCGCGCAGGTGCCCCTCGAGGTAGGCGAGCCTGCCGTCGTCGTGCACCCTGCCGTGCTCCACGACGTCGTCGAAGGCGGCGCCGTTCTCGGTGACCATGAGGCCGACCCGCGGGTAGTCCCGCGACAGCCGTACCAGCAGGCGCGACAGGCCGCTGGGCACGATCGGCCAGCCCATGGCGGTGACGGGGGCGTCGGCGGGGGCGAAGCGCACGCCCTCCGAGCCCGGCCACGCGGCGTCGGCGGGCAGTCCGGGCGCCGCCTCGACCACGCAGGGGTTGTAGTAGTTGACGCCGACCAGGTCGATGGGGGCGTTGACGATCTCCAGGTCGCCGTCGCGGATGTGCGCGGTGCCGCCGTTGCGACCGGCGGCGCTCAGCACCTCCTCCGGGTACCGGCCGGCCAGCGCGGGGTCCAGGAACTGGCGGGTCAGCAGCGCGTGGATGCGCTGGACGACCTCGGCGTCGGCCGCGGACGGCGCCGCGTCGGGGTCGTTGACCTGGGCGGGTGTCAGCACCGGCGCCGAGTTGACCACCAGCATGATCTCCTCGGCGCCCTTCGCGCGCAGCGTCCTGGCCGCGAGCCCGTGGCCGAGCAGCAGGTGGTGCGCGGCCCTGAGCGCGTCGTGCGCGGAGGTACGGCCCGGCGCGTGCACGCCGTTGCCGTAGCCGAGGAACGCCGCGACCCACGGCTCGTTGAGGGTGGTCCAGTGGCTGACCCGGTCGCCGAGCCGGTCGTGCATGATCGCGGCGTAGTCGGCGAAGCGGTGGGAGGTGTCGCGGACGGTCCAGCCGCCCAGGTCCTCGAGCGTCTGCGGCAGATCCCAGTGATAAAGCGTGACGTATGGGGTGATGCCCGCTTCGAGGAGCTCGTCGACGAGCCTGTCGTAGAAGCCGAGGCCCGCCGAGTTGGCCGGTCCGGAGCCGGTGGGCTGGATCCTCGGCCAGGCGACGGAGAACCGGTAGGCCCCGAGGCCCAGCTCCCTCATCAGCGCCACGTCATCGCGGTAGCGGTGGTAGTGGTCGCAGGCCACCTCGCCGGTGTCGCCGTCGCGCACCTTCCCCGGCGTCGCGGAGAAGGTGTCCCAGATCGACGGGCCGCGCCCGCCCTCCTTCGCGGCCCCCTCGATCTGGTAGGACGCGGTGGCCGCGCCCCAGACGAAGTTCTCAGGGAAGACCACGGTCCCCCGCGCCTCCATGGTCGTGATCGTCATCCCTTGACAGCTCCTTGCATGATTCCTCCGATGATCTGCTTGCCGAGCAGGACGAACACGAGGATCAGCGGCAGGGTACCCACCGCCGTCCCCGACAGGCCGAGGACGTAGTCGTTGACGTACCCGCTGGCCAGCGTCGACAGTGCCACCTGCACCGTCGGGTTCTCCGGGGTGAGCACCACCAGCGGCCAGAAGTAGTCGTTCCACGCCGACATGAACGTCAGCATCCCGAGCACCGCCGCGGCCGGCCGCGCCGCGGGGAGTACGACGTGCCAGAACAGCCCCCAGGTCGTCGCGCCGTCGACCCTGCCCGCCTCCAGCAGCTCCGTGGGCAGCGCGCGGGAGAGGTACTGCGTCATGAAGAACACCCCGAAGGCGTTCACCAGCGCGGGCACCACCAGCGCGTACATCGAGCCGGTCCACTCGATCTTCACCATGAGCATGTAGAGCGGGATGATCCCAAGCTGGGCCGGCACCATCATGGTCGCCACCGTGATCAGCAGCAGGATGTTCCTGCCCCTGAAGGACAGCTTGGCGAAGGCGAACCCGGCCAGCGTCGAGAAGAACATCACCGCGATCGCGATCGACCCGGCGACCAGGAAGGAGTTGAGCAGGGCCAGGGCGAACGGCACGGTGTCGAAGACGCGCTGCACGTTGGCGAGGAAGTTGCCGCCGGGCAGCAGCGGCGGCGGCACCTCGGCCAGCGCCGAGTTGTGCCGCGAGGCCACGACCACGCTGTAGTAGAGCGGGAAGACCGAGAAGAAGGCCACCGCCAGCAGCGTCAGATAAGTGAGGCGTCGTCTCACTTGAAGGCCCCTCCCAGCCGGCGGGTCAGCAGGTAGTTGACGCCCGCCGCGACCACGACGAACAGGAACATCACCCACGAGGCGGCCGAGGCGTAGCCGAAGTCGAACTTGGTGAATCCCAGGTCGTAGACGTAGAGCGCGAGCGTCTGGAACTGGCGGTCCGGCCCGCCGCTGGTGATGCCGCCCGCGCCGCTGCCCGCCCCGAACAGCAGGGGCTCGGCCAGGATCTGCATCGCGCCGATCGTCGAGACCGTGACGACGAAGATGATCGTGGGCCGGATCATCGGGATGGTGATCTTCTTGAGCTGCGTCAGGTTCGACGCGCCGTCGATCGTGGCCGCCTCGTACAGCTCCCTGGGGACGGCCTGCATCGCCGCCAGGAAGATCAGCGCGTTGTAGCCCGTCCACCTCCACATGATCATCACCGAGATGGCCACGTGCGAGGTCGCGGTGCCCTCCGCCCAGGCCACGCCCTCGATCCCGAACCACGACAGCATCCAGTTGATCAGCCCGTAGTCGCGCCCGAACAGCTGGCTGAAGATGACCACGACCGCGACCACGCTGGTCACGTTCGGCACCAGCAGCGTGATGCGGAAGAACGTCTGCGCCCGCAGCGGGCGGTTGAGCAGGTGCGCCAGCCAGATGGCCAGCACGAGCTGCGGCGCCGTCGACAGGACGCCGATGGAGAAGGTGTTGAACGTGGCGTTCCAGAAGTAGCCGTCACCGAGCAGCGTGCCGAAGTTCTCCACCCCGATGAAGGTGTGCGTGTCGGAGGTGAGCGTCCACTCGTGCAGGCTCACCCACGCCGTGAAGATCAGCGGGAACACCCCGAAGGCGCAGAACAGCAGGAAGAACGGGGCCACGTAGGCGTACGGGGAGAGCTTGAGGTCGAGCGCGTGCCTGACGAGGCGGCGGCGCCTCCCGGGCACCGCGGCCGGCAGGGTGGCCATGCGGAAGTCCTCCAGGTCGATGCGGTACGGCGGGACGGGGCGCCCCGCCGTACCGGGGGCTACTTGATCTTCTGGACGTCCGCGACGACCTGCGCCCACGCCTCGTCGGGCGTCTGCTTGCCCTGCTCGACCCGGCCCAGCCCGTCGCCGACGGCCACGCGCACGTCGCCCTCCTTGGGGCCGAGGTGCTGGGGCTTGAGGGTGCGCGCCGCGTCGGAGTAGATCTTGCCGATCGGCGCGTCACCGAAGAACGGCTTGGTGAAGCTCTGGATCGACGGGTCGTCGTAGAGGGCGGGGATCGAGGGGAAGGTGCCCTCCTCCTTGAAGACGCGGGCCTGGTTGTCCTTCGAGGTGAGGAAGTCGATCAGCTCGGCCGCCTCCTTGGGGTGCTTGCCCTGCTTGGGGAGCAGCAGGTGCGAGCCGCCGCTGTTGCCCGAGCCGCCGGGGACCTTCGCGATGTCCCACTTGCCGGCCGCGTCCTTGGCCTGCTCCTGGATGTAGCCGGTCATCCAGGCCGGGCAGATGATCGTGGCGAACGAGCCCTTGGCGAAGCCGGTGTTCCACGGTGGGGAGAAGGCGGCCAGCTTGGCGCTCAGGCCGTTCAGGCTGAGCTGGTTGGACAGGTCCCAGGCCTTCTTGACCTCGGGGTTGGTGGCGACGACGATCTGGTCCTGGGCGTCGTAGAGGCCGACGGGCGCCTGGTTGACGATCGCGCGGAAGATCTCGCCGGGGGAGTCGACGAACTTGGCGTCCTTGACGTTCGCGGCGAACTTCTTGCCGGTCTCGATGTACTGCTCCCACGTCGGCCAGAGCTCGGCCACCTTCTCGCGGTCGGTGGGCAGCCCGGCCTTCTCGAACAGGTCCTTGCGGTAGCACATGGCCAGGCCGCCGACGTCGGTGCCGAGGCCGAGCAGCCGGGAGCCGTCCTTCGACAGGCCCTGCTGCCACTTCCAGTCCAGGTAGTCGCCCTGCCGCTTGTCCAGGCCGTACTGCTTGAGGTCGTGGAACTTGTCGGGCTGGGAGGTGAAGGAGCTGATGTAGCCCACCTCCACCGCCTCGACGTCGGCCGCGCCCGCGTTGGTGGCCAGCCGCTTGACCAGGTTGTTGTGGTGGTCGTTGAACTGCGTGACCCGCTCGACGATCTCCACGTTGGGATGGGTCTTCCTGTACTCCTCGTACAGCGGCTTGAAGCCGAAGTCGCCGAAGAGCGCGACGCTGAGCGTCACCTTCTCGGCGGTGCCGCCGCCCGTGGCGGCGGTCTGCTGTGATCCGCCGCCGCAGGCGGCGAGCGCGAGCGCGAGTGCGGAGGCGGTGAGCACCGGTACGGCGAGCCGCCCGAAGCGGCGGGCCTGGGAGTACGGCGTGGCCATGGAACCCTCCTCGAGGGCGGTGGGGAGTGACGGTGAGAGAGCGCTCTCTCAGAGGTTGCGGGTCGGGGGCCTGCCATGTCAACGGAGGGTTTCCGGGGTGCGCCAGAGAGCGCTCTCTCATCCGTCGCGGTGTTTCCCCAGGTGGCGGCCACGCCTCGGAATGATGGGAGCGCTCCCAGAGGGCCGGCCCGTTTCCAGAGTGTTACCTGTAGCGGGAGAGCGTTCTCTCAACCGAGGACGCGGCCGAGCACCTTGGCGTACATCCGGCCGGGGCTCGGCGTCGCCGGCGAGGTCAGGAACCCCGGCAGCATCGGCAGATCGACCGCGAACGCCTGCAACCGTTCGTACAGCACGTCGGCGTCGCGCGGCCGGTCCTCGACCGGCTTCTCCAGCAGGTCGGACAGCACCTTCCCGAGCGCGGCCGGAAGCCCGGGCACCGGGGGCGGCCGCTCCTTCACCTGCCTCTCGAACACGACGTACTCCGTCGGGCCGGTGAACAGCTGCCGCCCCGTCAGCATCTCGTGCAGCACGCAGCCGAGCGAGTAGAGATCGCTGCGCGGCTCGGCGACACCCCGCTGGATCTGCTCGGGCGCCATGTACGCGGGAGTGCCGAGGATCTGCCCGATCCTGGTGAACTGCGTGCCGTTCGCCTCCCGCAACATCGCCAGGCCGAAGTCGAGCACCTTGACGCTGCCGTCGCGACAGAGCATGAGATTGGTCGGCTTGAGATCGCGATGGCAGATCTCCAGCGCGTGCGCCGCCGACAGCACCGCGCACGCCTGCGCCGCGATCGCCACCGCCCACGGCACCGGCAGCGGGCCGTGCTCGCTCAGCAGGTCGGCGACCGTGACCCCGTCGATGAACTGCATCACCTGGAACAGCCGCTGCTCGTGCGTCCCGAAGTCGTACAGGACGGGCGCCCCCGGATGCTCCAGGCGCGCCAGGATGCGCGCCTCCCTGGTGAAGCGCCGCTCCAACTCCTCGTCGGCGTCCTTGCCGGGCAGCGGGTACAGCAGCTTGACCGCCACCCGCCGGTCGAGATGCCGGTCGTGGCCACGGTAGACGGCGCTCATGCTGCCCCGGCCCAGAGGAAGGTCGTCGAGCACGTAGCGGTCACCGATGACCATCCGCCTCTCCTGCCCCCTCCACGACCAGCCCGCTTGAGACTCTCCGGGGAATCTACAGCAACCAGGTGGATCTTGATCGCCGTGCGGCGCGGGCCCGGTCCCGCGGGCGCCGGACGTGGCCGCCGACGATCGGCCCATGGGGCGTCAGGAGATCACGGCGGTTCACGCGGACGCGGGCGGCCGTTGCCGCCCGCGGCTCGTCGTCGGCCTCCCACGGTTCTAGACTCGAGCGTGGACCTCGTCGCCCGGACGAGAGGCAGGTGCGCCGCGTGTCCGACGAGCATCTCACCCATGGCTGGGAGCAGGACCTCGACGCCGGAGACTCCCTGGTGCGCAGGTTCGTGCTGGCCAACGCCGACCGCAACGCCTTCGTCGCCGCCTGCGCGGGCGGGCGCGCCGAACGCTGGCAGGACCTCGCGGTCGCCGACCCCGCCTCGCCGGTCCTGTTCGACAACGCCGCCGTGCTGCTGGCGCCACCGCCGTACATCGACCTGGCGGACACGCTGCGGCGGCTGCTCGCCTTCTACCCGCCCGAACGCCACTTCGTGTTCCTGTCGGTCTGGCCGACGCCGGACCTGTCCACGGCGGGCCTGCGGCTGATGGGCCATCCTCCGCTCATGCTGCGCCCGCAGGGCGGGAGCCCGCCGCCCCTTCCCGACGGGCTCAGGATCGTCCCCGTCACCGACCGCCGCGGCCTGGCGGACTTCGTCCGCACGCTCGTCGAGGCCTACCCGATGCCGGAGGCGGAGGGCACGGTGTTCGGCGACGCGCGGGTCCTGGACGGCCCGATCAAGCTGTTCGTGGGATACGCCGGCGACCGGCCCGTCGCCACCTCCGGATCCCGGCTCGGGCACGGCATCGTCGACGTCGAATGGGTGTCCACGCTGCCCTCCCATCGCGGCAGGGGCATCGGCGCCGCCGTCACCTGGGCCGCCACGCTCGCCGAGCCGTACCAGCCGGCCATGCTCATCGCCAGCGACGAGGGCCAGCCGGTCTACGAGGCGATGGGGTACCTGCGGCTGATGCGGCTGACGATGTGGCACCGTCCGCCGGCGACCTGACGCGCACCCTCCCGGACGGACGAGCGGGCTGCCGGGCGGGCTGACGGGCGGCCGGATGGACACGCGCGTCAGGCCGACGGAGAGGCGCGCCGCCGGATGGGTGCGCGTGCCGGGCGGGCGCGCAGGGCGGGCGTGCCGGGCGGGCGGGCAGGGCGGGCGGGCAGGGCGGGTGCGCCGGATGGGCGTGCCGGGTGGGTGCGCCGGGTGGGTGCGCCGGGTGGGAGTCGGGTGGCGGGGCCGGTCGGTCACGGCCGCAGGACGAAGTCCCTGATCGCCGCGCCGATCTCGTGCGGGGAGTCCTCCTGGACGTAGTGGATGCCGCGCACGCCGACCTCGCGCTGGTTCGGCCAGGTGCGCGCGAACTCCAGCGCCCTGCCGACCAGGATCGCGCCGGGCTCGGCGGAGATCAGCAGCTTGGGGACGGCGCTGCGGGCCATCCAGCTCCCGTACGCCTCCACCACCTCGGCCACGTCCCGAGGCGTGCCGTCGATGGGCAGTTCGCGGGGGAAGACCAGCGTGGGCAGGCGCGAGTCCCGGTCGCCGAACGGCGCGCGGTAGGCCGCCATCTCCTCCTCCCGCAACGGACGCAGCACGCTTCGGGGCAGCACCGTCTCGACGAAGAAGTTCTGGCCCAGCAGCAGTTCCTCGCCTTCGGGCCCGCGCATCGCGCGGAACAGCGTGTCGCGGCCCTCGGGGAAGTCGGCCCACAGCCGCGGCTGGACGATCGCCTCCATGTAGGCGATCGCGCGCACGCGCTCGGGGTGGCGGCGCGCCCAGTGGAAGCCGAGCGCCGAACCCCAGTCGTGCAGCACCAGCGTGACCTGCCCCTCGGGCAGCACCGCGTCGAACCAGGCGTCGAGGTGGCGGGCGTGGTCGGCGAACCGGTAGGCCCTGTCGGCCGCGGGCTCGGAACGGCCCATGCCGACCAGGTCGGGCGCCAGGCACCGGCGGACGTCGGCCAGGTAGGGGATCACGTTGCGCCACAGGTACGAGGAGGTGGGGTTGCCGTGCAGGAACACCACCGGCTCGCCGTCGCCGGTGTCCACGTGGCTCAGGTGGGTGCCCAGCACGCGCACCTGCCGCCGCGGGTGCGGATCGGCGGCGGAGATGGTGTCGGTGTCGGTGACGGCGACGGCGGGGCTGGTGCTGGTGTCGGCAGCGGAGACGGTGTCGGTGCCGGAGATGGTGTCGGTGCCGGTGCTCGCGGTCATGGGTGTCGTCCTTCGGTCGGTGAGGTGGCAGGGGCCAGGAGGGTGCCGAACACCACGGTGGTGAAGCGCTCCAGCGGATCGGACGAGCGCTCCACCTTCATCCGCAGCATCGCCCCCTGCCAGGAGGCCATCAGGAAGTCGGCGAAGTCGGGTGCGGGCAGCGGCAGCGCGATCTGGCCTGCCCGCTGCGCCTCGTCCAGGCAGCGTGCGAACGGCTCGTGCCACTCGGTGAAGATCTGCGCCAGGTGCGTGCGGATGGCCTCGCTGGTCTCGGTCGAGTCCAGGCTGGTGTTGCCGATCAGGCATCCGTCGTGCCATTCGCGTGCCCGCAGCCGTTCGGTGATGGCGTCGAAGTAGGCGCGCAGCCGTTCCAGCGGAGGCCTGCCGGTGTCGTCCAGGGTCGCGGCGACGATCGCGCGGACGTCGGTGAAGTAGCGGTCGATCACCGCCAGCCCGAAGTCCTCCTTGGAGGCGAAGTGGTTGCTGAACGAGCCGAGCGGGACGCCGGCCGCCGCCGTGATGGTGCGGACGCTCGCGCCCACCAGTCCCGTCCTGCGGACGGCCTCCATCCCTTGGTCGAGGAGTTGGTCTTTCTTCGATGGTCTCGCCATGAGTCCAATATGGACGTTCATATTGGTTTCGTCAAGCCATGGGCCCCACAACCGGAAAGGCCTCCCGGGAGCGCGTGACGCGCCCCCGGGAGGCCTGTCGTTCCGGCGGGGTCAGACGTTGCGGCGGTACTGGCCGCCCGCCTCGAAGAGGGCCTCGGTGATCTGGCCGAGCGAGCACACCCTCGCCGCGTCCATCAGCACCTCGAACGCGTTGTCGTCCGACATGGCCACCTCCCTCAGCCGGCGCAGCGCCGCCGGCGCGGTGGAGCGGTTCCTCGCCTGGAAGCCGCGCAGCCGGTCGAGCTGGGAGTGCTTCTCCTCCTCGGTCCCCCTGGCCAGCTCCAGCGGCCCGTGCTCCACCTCGCCGCGCGGGTTGCGGAAGGTGTTCACCCCGATGATCGGCAGCGAGCCGTCGTGCTTGCGGGTCTCGTAGAGCATCGACTCGTCCTGGATCTTGCCGCGCTGGTAGCCGGTCTCCATCGCGCCGAGCACGCCGCCGCGGTCCGACAGGCGCTCGAACTCGCTCAGCACCGCCTCCTCGACCAGGTCGGTCAGCTCGTCGATGATGAACGAGCCCTGCAGCGGGTTCTCGTTCCTCGCCAGGCCCCATTCGCGGTTGATGATGAGCTGGATCGCCATCGCGCGCCGTACGGACTCGGCCGAGGGGGTGGTGACGGCCTCGTCGAAGGCGTTGGTGTGCAGGCTGTTGCAGTTGTCGTAGATCGCGATGAGGGCCTGCAGGGTGGTGCGGATGTCGTTGAAGTCCATCTCCTGGGCGTGCAGCGACCGGCCGGAGGTCTGGATGTGGTACTTCAGCTTCTGCGAGCGTTCGGCCGCGCCGTACCGCTCCCTCATCGCGACGGCCCAGATCCGGCGGGCGACCCGCCCGAGCACGGAGTACTCGGGGTCCATGCCGTTGGAGAAGAAGAACGACAGGTTGGGCGCGAAGTCGTCGATCCGCATGTCGCGCGCCAGGTAGGCCTCGACGTAGGTGAAGCCGTTGGCGAGGGTGAAGGCGAGCTGGCTGATGGGGTTCGCGCCCGCCTCGGCGATGTGGTAGCCGGAGATGGACACCGAGTAGAAGTTGCGCACCTGGTTGCGGATGAACCACTCCTGGATGTCGGCCATCATGCGCAGCGAGAACTCCGTGGAGAAGATGCAGGTGTTCTGCCCCTGGTCCTCCTTGAGGATGTCGGCCTGGACGGTGCCCCGCACGGTGGCGAGGGTCCTGGCGCGCAGCTCGGCCGCCTCCTGCGGGGACGGCGGGCGGCCCTGGGCGGACTCGAAGCGCTCGAGCGCCTGGTCGATCGCGGCGTTGAGGAAGAAGGCCAGGATCGTGGGGGCGGGGCCGTTGATGGTCATGGAGACGGAGGTGTTCGGCGCGGACAGGTCGAAGCCGTCGTAGAGCACCTTCATGTCGTCGAGCGTCGCGATCGACACCCCCGAGGTCCCGACTTTTCCGTAAATGTCGGGTCGGACGTCGGGGTCGTGGCCGTACAAAGTCACCGAGTCGAACGCGGTGGACAGCCGGGTGGCCGGCTGGCCCTCCGACAGCAGCTTGAAGCGCCGGTTCGTTCTGAACGGGTCGCCCTCGCCGGCGAACATCCTGGTCGGGTCCTCGTCGTCCCGCTTGAAGGGGAACACGCCCGCGGTGAACGGGAAGCGGCCCGGCAGGTTCTCCGAGCGCAGGAAGCGCAGCAGCTCGCCGTGGTCCTCGAAGCGGGGCAGCGCGACGCGCGGGATCCTGTTGCCGGAGAGGGTCTCGCGCCACAGCGGGGTGTGGATCTCCCTGTCGCGGACCCGTACGACGAGCTCGTCGGCGGTGTACTGCTCCCGCAACGCGGGCCACTCCGCCAGCAGCGCCCTGCTCTCGTCGGACAGCTCCCGCTCGGCCTGGGCAGCCAGCTCGTCCAGACGCGCATCCGTCACGTCCCGCCTGTCGGCGGGGGCAGCCGGCTCGTCCAGGCGCGCATCCGTCACGCCTCGCCCGTCGGCGGGGGCGCCCGCCTGCGACCCGCCCGCCGAACCGGCGGGTTCGCCCAAGAGCGCCCGGACGGCCGCCAGCTGCTGCCGGCGCCGAGCCACCTCCACCTGGGCCGTCGTCTCGGCGTGGTAGCCGCGCACCGTCTCGGCGATCTCCGCGAGGTAGCGGACCCGTGCCGGCGGCACCACCGCCGCCGCCGTCCTGGAGGTGCGCCCCTCGACCCGGGGCAGCAGGCCGGCGCCGGCCGGCATCCCCCGCTCCACGAGCTGGTCGCGCAGGTGGTGGTAGAGCGCCGTCACCCCCGCGTCGTTGTAGCGGGCGGCGATGGTGCCGAACACCGGCATCGCGTCGGGCGACACCCCGAACGCGGACCGGTTGCGCACCATCTGGCGGCGCACGTCGCGCAGCGCGTCCTCGGCCCCGCGCCGCTCGTACTTGTTGATCACGACGGCTTCGGCGAAGTCGAGCATGTCGATCTTCTCGAGCTGGGAGGCGGCGCCGAACTCCGGCGTCATCACGTAGATCGGCACGTCCACGTGCGGGACGATCCCCGCGTCGCCCTGCCCGATGCCGGGTGTCTCGATGACGACCAGGTCGTACCCGGCCGCGCGGCAGGCGGCGATCACGTCGTCGAGGCAGTCGGGCACCTCGCTCGCGCCTCGCGTGGCGAGGGAACGGAAGTAGGTCTGCCCGCCGAGGCTGTTCATCCTGATGCGGTCGCCGAGCAGGGCGCCGCCGCCGCGCCGCCTGGTGGGGTCGATGGCGATGACCGCCATGCGCAGCTTGTCGTCGTTGTCGACGTGGAACCTGCGCAGCAGCTCGTCGGTCAGCGACGACTTGCCGGACCCGCCGGTGCCGGTGATGCCCAGGACGGGCGCCCGCCGGACGGTCGATCCGGCACCGTCACCCGGAACGTTCTCCGCCCCCGCCACGGCATCGCCGGTCACACCGGTGGCGCTCTGGGCCGGGGTCGCGCCGCCCAGGGCGCGGATCCCCGCGAGCAGTTCCTCGGGCGCCCGCCCCGACTCGATCAGTGTGATCGCCCTGGCCAGCGCCGCCTGGTCGCCCGACGCGACGGCCTCCACGGACGGCGGGTCGCCGAGCTCGGCGTCGCATTCCTCGATCAGCTTGTTGATCATTCCGGGGAGGCCGAGCCGCTGGCCGTCCTCGGGGGAGAAGATCCTCGCCACGCCCCTGGAGTGCAGCAGCTCGATCTCCTCGGGGACGATCACGCCGCCGCCCCCGCCGTACACCCTGATGTGGCCGGCGCCGCGCTCGCGCAGGAGCTCGACGAGGTAGGTGAAGAACTCGACGTGCCCGCCCTGGTAGGAGCTGATCGCGACGCCCTGGACGTCTTCCTGGATGGCGGCGGTGACGATCTCGTCGACGGATCTGTTGTGTCCGAGATGCACGACCTCCGCCCCTTGTGACTGCAGGATCCGCCGCATGATGTTGATCGCGGCATCATGGCCGTCGAACAGCGCTGCCGCGGTCACGAAGCGGACGGGATGGGCCGGTACGTGCACGCCTGATCACTCCTTGGTGAGGGGCCTCCTCTCGAAGATACTAGGACGTCCTACTATTTCCCAGTGGCCGTCTCATACGGCCTGCGCCGCCTGGCCGTACCGCCCGGCGGGGTGAGCGGGTGCGCAGCGACCGGCGCGGCCGGCGCGCGCTCGCCGGAACGCTCCAACGGCAGGTGAGCGCGTTCCGCCTGCGCGCGCGAGCGGGCCTCGTCCGCCGGGACGCGGGTGCGGGGGACGCCGGGCGGTGCGGGGGTCGTGGTGCGCGCCTGGGGTGGCAGGGCGGGGACGGGACCGTGGAGTGATGGCGTGAGGCGGGCGGCGGTCACGTGCGGCGGTGGTGCGGGGGTGGTGCGGGCGGCGGTGACATGTGGCGGTGGCGCGGGGTCGGGGCTGACCCATGGGATGAGTTCCCGGCGATGGCGCCCGGAGCCGCGGGAGCGTCCCGCCATCCGGAACGAGACCACCACGGTGGTGAGCACCATCGCGGCGAGTAAGGCCTGCGGCGTCCCCAGCACGTCGAACGGCGACTCCCGTGTCATCGCCGGCGGCACGTGCGCCTGGACGGAGAAGGGCTCGAGCGGCTGGTCGGAGGGGCGTACCTCGATCAGCGTCGGATGTTCCTTGACCAGGCGGGGCAGCCCGTACCCGACGACCTTGTCGGTGTCGCGGATCTTGCGCTTGAGCCAGACCTTGTCGACGTTCGCCTCGATCGTGTGGATCTTCGATCCGGCGACCTTCTCGACGATCCCGACGTGGTCGATGCCCTTGTAGCTCTTGCCGCCCCTCCAGTCGTAGAAGACCAGGGCGCCTGGCTCGGGTTTTGGCGACCAGGCGCCCTGCTGGATGAACCAGGCCGCGTGCGAGGGCGTCCAGGCGAACTGCCCGACGTACTCCTGCAGGCCCGCCTTGTGCGCGGCCCAGGTGATGAACATGTCGCACCACGGCGCGTTGCGATACTGGGGGTCCTGGACGAGGTCGGCGTACCACGTGCCGAACTTGGTGTACTGGCCGCCCTTCTCGCGGTAGCCGAGCTCGGGGCGAGCCGCCTTCAGCAGTCCTTCAGCGATCGGGTCCAGGACGACTCCTTCCCAGAAGACCGGCGACTAACGAGGGACTGTAGTAGTGCCGTCGTGGCCGCGGGCCGGACATCCGGAAAGTGTCTAGATATGAGGCGAAATATGCGCAGTGTTGCTGCTGGGACGTACTAGTCGAGATAGCTGTAGAGCTTCTTCCAGCTGCCGCCGTACAGGCAGGTGGCCGACGGCTTCGAGGCCTTGATCTCGCCGCAGACCTTCGTCTCGACCAGGACGACCCGCTTCTCGACGAAGGAGAAGGACTTCGGGGTGCCCTTGGTGCAGTCGAGGCTGTAGAGGTGCTTGGTCGGCACGCTTCCGTCCTTCTTGAGGAAGGAGACGCGGAAGGCCGCCCAGCCGCAGGCCGGCCCCTTGGTCAGGTCGGTGATCGCGCCATTGATCTCCACCGTGGCGGTCGTCGGCGTGGTGGACGTGTCCCGGCTGAGCACGGTGAGCCTGCCCTGGGCGACGGCCTTCCTGCCGGAGGAGAACGTCGGGCCCCACGTCGTGCTGGGGCCGGCCCCGACGCCCGTGGCGGCGGACGCGGAGATGGGGGCGGAATCAGGCGCGGAAGCGGACGCGGACGCGACGGTGGCGGGTAAGGCCGCCAGCAGGCCGGCGGCGGCGATCAGGATGGTACGGCTGGTCCTCATCGGGAGTCCCTTCTCGTTGTACCGAGAGTGTGGGTTCCCGCGCTTTCAGATGGGTTGAGAACCGCCGTACCGATCAGGATCCGACGCCCACCCGGTACATCGACGTGCCGCCCTCGCCGGACGGTACGACGTCGGCCACGATGACGGTGACGTTGTCGGGCCCTCCGCCCTCGTTGGCCAGTTCGATGAGCCTGTGCACGGCGGCGTCGGGCTCGCCGTACGAGGTCAGGATCTCGTGGAGGGTCTCGGGGCCGAGCACGTCGGTCAGCCCGTCGGAGCACAACATGTAGCGGTCGCCGAGCTCCGCCTCGCGCAGCGACATGTCGGGCTCGGCCCTGCCCTCGCTGCCGAGCACGCGCAACACCATCGAGCGGCGCGGGTGGACCGCGGCCTGGTCCTCCGTGATGCGGCCTTCGTCCACCATCGACTGGACCAGCGTGTGGTCCTTGGTGATCTGGTAGAGCGCGCCGTCGCGCAGCAAGTACGCCCGCGAGTCGCCCAGGTGGGCCAGGGCGAACCTCGCGCCGTCCCACAACATGGCGGTCACCGTCGTGCCCATGCCCCTGCGAGCCGGGTCGATCTCGACCAGTTCGGCAAGCCTGCGCCCCGCCTCCAGCACGGCCGCCTCCAGGGCGGTTTCGAGATCGGCCCCCGCCTCTGGCAAGCTGACGTCGAGCTCGCGCAGCACCGCGATCGTGGCGGAGCTGGCAAGCTCGCCGGCCGCGTGGCCGCCCATCCCGTCCGCGATCGCCAGCATGCGGGCGCTCACGTAGCCCGAATCCTCGTTCTGCTCCCTTCGTCGGCCCACGTCCGACCCGGCGGCATAGCGGATGTTGTGCGTCATAGTAGGCAGTAAATCATTGGTTGAAACACTTCACAAGCAGATGCGCTGAAGAGTGTTGTGAACTAATGTGGCGTCCATGAGCCACGACCCGACCGTGAACGCCGGCGACATCGCTCGGCTCGCCGGTGTCGGGCGGGCCGCGGTGAGCAACTGGCGCCGCCGCCACGACGACTTCCCCAAACCCGTCGACGGAACCGCCGCACAGCCGCTTTTCGCGCTGCGCGAGGTCGAGGCATGGCTGAGTCGCTATGGGAAGTCCTACCAGGTCTCGCTGGCAGATCGCGCGTGGCAACGCCTGAAAGCTTCCGGAGATCTTCAGCTTGGCGAGCTCGTGGCCGCCGCCGGAGGTTTTCTCGCCGATCCCGGGGCCGGGGGCGAGGGGCTCGACGAGGGACAGGTCGCGGTGCTGCGCGAGCTGGCCGCCGAGCAGGGCGCGCCGGCCGCCTACGAGTTCCTGTGCGCCCGCTACTTCGAGGCCCACTCCCGCAAGCTCTCCGTCACCCGTGAGGACCTCGCGGCCCTGATGGTACGGCTGGCCGTCCCCGACGGCGGCATCGTCCTCGACCCGGCCTGCGGCGTCGGCACCCTCCTGCTGCCGCTGTCGCCCCGCGGCCGCGCCACGGGGGCGCCCGACGGCGTGAGGGTGCTCGGCCAGGAGCTGGAGGACACCTCGGCCCGCATCGCCGCCGCCCGGCTGGCGCTGCGCGGGGTCGAGGCCGAGATCGTCCACGGCGACTCGCTCAGGCGCGACGCCTTCCCCGGCCCCCGGGCCGACGCGGTGGTCTGCGACCCGCCGTTCAACGAGCGGTCGTGGGGCTATGACGAGCTCACCGGCGACCCGCGGTGGGAGCACGGCCTGCCGCCGCGCGGAGAGTCCGAGCTGGCGTGGGTGCAGCACTGCCTCACCCACGTCAGGCCGGGCGGCCTGGTGGCCATCCTCATGCCCGTCGCCGCGGCCGGCCGCAGGGCCGGCCGCCGCATCAGGGGCAACCTGCTGCGCGCCGGGGCCCTGCGCGCCGTGGTGGGGCTCTGGCCCGGCGGCCCCGACCTGTGGCTGCTGCGCAGGCCGCAGAGCGGGGAGCGCCCGCCGTCCGAGATCGTCATCATGGACGCCGAGGGCGACCTGAGCAGGGTCGAGCCCGGCCTGCGCGAGGGAGCGCACCGGGTCCGCATCATCGACCTGCTCGACGACGAGGTGGACCTCAGCCCCTCCCGCCACGCCCCGCGCGGCGGAGCCGACCTGGGGCGCGCCTTCGCCGACGCCCGCGCCCGTTTCCTGGCCGCCTCCGTCGACGCGCCCGATCTGGTGGTGCTCGACGAGCCGCGCGACCGGCCGGTCACCACGATCGGCGAGCTGGTCAAGGCAGGCCTGGTCACGATCCTCCAGGCGCCGCCCAGGATGTCGGCCGACGGCGGCGACCTGCCGGTGCTGACGGCCGACGACGTGGAGCGCGGCACCACCACACCCTCCGGCGCCACCACGGCCGAGCCCGGCCTGGTCAGGATCCAGCCCGGCGACGTCGTGGCCACCTACGCCACCGCGAGGGTGGTCGGCCAGGACGGCGCCGTCCTCGGCCCGCAGCTCACCCTCTACCGGGTCGACCAGCGCCGCGTGGACCCCCACTTCCTCGCCGGTTTCCTGCGCTCGGCCGGGGCCCGGGTGCCGGCCGGCTCCAGCAGGGTCGACGCGCGCCGTACCCGCCTGCCCAGGCTGTCGCTCAGCGAGCAGCGGGCCTACGGCGACGCCTTCCGCCGGCTGGCCGCCATGGAGGACGCCCTGCGGGAGGCGACCGAGCTCGGCGAGACCCTCATCAGGCTCGGCCACCAGGGTCTGGCCGACGGCCGCCTCCGACCTCCGGCCTGACCGGCGCGGCGCTCTCAGGCCGCGCACGTGTCGTGGGTGGCGTCGAACCCCTTCAGCGCCTCGGAGGCGCCCACCTGCATCGGCTTGAGGCCCTGCCAGTCGTCCCCGATCGTCAGCACCAGCCGCGGCGTGGCCGCCCCCGCCACCAGCCGCGGCGTGGCCGACAGCAGGTCGCGGGTGATCGTGGGGACGCGCGTCTCCCCGTTGGGGGAGTAGGCGAGCTGGGTCTTCGGGTACGGCTTGCGCGAGGCGTCGCCGATCCTGGAGACGTGGTAGCCGCGCTGTTCGAGCCCCACCGCCACCTGGCCGGCCAGGCCCGGCCGGAAGGTCCCGTTGCGCACCTCCACCTGGATCCGCGACGGCGGCACCTTCTCCTGCCCGCCCCTGACCCCCGTCACCTCCAGGTCCTTGGCGACGATCTGGAACAGGGTCCTGGCCTGCGGCTGCACCCACTCCACCCGCCCGGGATGGGACACGGAGTAGTACCACGGCGTCGTGACGAACCGGATCTGGCCCGCCGTCATGCCCCGCGCGCTCTCGGCGAGGTCCTTCATGACGCCGGGCGTGAGCCCCGGGTCGGTGGTGACGGCCTTGGTGGCCGCGTCGAGGAAGCCGAAGAGCCTGGCCGGGTCGGTGAGCGTGCGCCCGCTCATGACCTTCCTGAGCATGGCGGCGATGAACATCTGCTGCCGCTGGATGCGCCCGATGTCGGAGCCGTCGCCCATGCTGTAGCGGGCCCTGACGTAGCCGAGCGCCTGCTCGCCGTCGAGCGACTGCCGTCCCGCGTCGAGGTGGAGCAGCGCCTTGGTGTCGTCGACCCGCTCGGGCAGGCACACTTCGACCCCGCCGACCGCGTCGACCATGCTCTTGAACCCGGTGAAGTCGACCTTCACGAAGTGGTCGATGTGGATGCCGGTCAGCGACTCGATCGTCTTCCACGTGCAGCCGATGCCGCCCGAGTTGAACGACTCGTTGATCATGCCGAGATGGGCCGGCTGGCCCGGCAGCCTGCCCTTGGCGCGGCAGGCGGGAAGCTGGACCAGCGAGTCGCGGGGGAAGCTGATCACCATGGCCCCGTCACGCCTGGACGACACGTGGGCCAGCATGATCGTGTCGGTGCGCTCGCCCTCGACGGCGCGGCCGTACCTGGCGTTCCTGCCGTCGCGCTGGTCGGAGCCGACGATCAGCACGTTGAGCGCGGTGGTGGCGGCCTTGGGCGGTCGCGTGGCGTCGAGGTCGCCGGTGACGTCGATGTGCTTCACGTTGCTGGTCAGCTTGACGTACGCGCCGACCATCGCGCCGGCGACGGCGAGCGCCACCACCGTCGTCGCCACCACGACCCGGCGAAGCCAGCGCCGCCGCCCGGCGGGCGGCTCGGCGGAGGGCGACGGCGGATGCGGGGCGGCCACGAGACCGCTGCTCACATGTCACTCCAGGGGAGGGCCAGTCGAACCTCGCCGAGTGTACTGAGTCACACGGCGCCGGTACGGCGGAAGCCGCAGCAAGGGGAAGCAATAGGATCGAGCCCTTGGCTTTTGTCACCTTTTCGCCGGGAGGCGCTCATGTCCGATGTCACCTTCAAGGGCAACCCGATCACCGTGGGCGGCACCTTCCCTCAGCCCGGCGACGCGGCCCCCGCGTTCAGCCTCGTGGGCAAGGACCTGTCCGACGTGACGCTCGCCGACTTCGGCGGCAAGACCAAGGTGCTCAACATCTTCCCCAGCGTCGACACCGGCGTGTGCGCCGCGTCGGTCCGCCGCTTCAACCAGGTGGCGGCCGAGCACCCCGACGTGGCCGTGCTGTGCGTCTCGGCCGACCTGCCGTTCGCGCAGGGCCGCTTCTGTGGCGCCGAGGGCCTCGACAGCGTGGTGACGCTGTCGCTGATGCGGGGCAGGGAGTTCCTGGCCGACTACGGTGTGGCCCAGGAGTCCGGCCCGCTGGCCGGTCTGGCCGCCCGCGCCGTCGTGGTGCTCGACGGCGACAACAAGGTCGTCTACTCGGAGCTGGTCCCCGAGATCACCCAGGAGCCCGACTACGAGGCCGCGCTCAAGGCCCTGGCCTAGCCCGTTCGCGGCGGGCCCCCGCGGGGTCCGCCGCCAGGCCCGAAGGAGGAGCCCGTGGCCGTCGACGACACAGGACGCGAGGTGCGGGTGCCCGCGACGGTCGAACGCGTCGTCTCCCTCGTGCCCTCCCTCACCGAGTCCGTGGCGCCCACCGGCAAGCTGGTCGGCGCCACGGACTGGTGTACCCACCCGGCCGGCCTCGACGTGGTCAGGGTGCGCGGCACCAAGAACCCCGACCTCGACCGGATCATGGCGTTGGCGCCCGACGTGGTGCTGGCCAACGCCGAGGAGAACAGGGAACCCGACCTCGAGGCGCTCAGGCAGGCGGGCATCGCGGTATGGGTGACCAGGATCGAGACGGTCGAGGCCGCGTTCGTCTCCCTGGGCAGGATGTTCGAGCTGGCCTGCCGCACCCCGGAGCCGGAGTGGCTGGAGCGGGCGCGCCGGGCGTGGGACCTGCCGGAGCCCGCGGTCAGGCGCACCGCGATCATCCCGATCTGGCGGCGGCCGTGGATGGTGGTCGGCCGCGACACCTTCACCGGCGACGTGCTGAGGCGGCTGGGCGTCGACAACCTCTACGCCGCCCATCCCGAGCGCTATCCCAAGATCCCTCTCGCGGAGCTCGTGGCGAAGGACCCGGACGTGGTGGTGCTGCCCGACGAGCCGTACGCCTTCGGCGCGGACGACGGGCCGGAGTGCTTCGCCGGCAGCGCGCTGGTCAGCGGGCGGCTGCTGACCTGGTACGGACCCTCGATGGTGGAGGCTCCTGACGTCCTGCGGGCTAGTCTCGGCCTGTAGCGGGCAGGATGGGGTGATGCTGACCAGGCTCGTCCTCGTCGTGTCCCTGATCCCGTTCGGGCTGCTGCTCCTGCTGGCCAGGCAGCCGCTCAACCAGGTCGACCGGGCGGTGGCGCACGACCTGTACGCCGGGGCGCTCGCCGATCCGGCGTGGACGCGCCTCCTGCTGCTGTGGACCGACGCCCTGGGCCCGGCCACATGGCGGATCGTGGTGATCGCGATCGCGGCCTGGCTGATCTGGAAGGGCAGGCTCGGGGCCGGCGCCTGGGCGCTCACGGTGATCGTGGCCGGCGGCCTGCTCGGCGAGGCGTTGAAGATCGTCATCGATCGGGCCAGGCCCGCCTTCCCCGACCCGGTCGCCACCGCCGTCGGCATGTCGTTCCCGTCGGGCCACGCGCTGACCGCCACGCTCGGCGCGGGGGTGATCGTGCTGCTGCTCACCCCGAGGCTGCGCGGCAGGCCCGTGCTCCTGGTCCTGGCCTGGGGGATCGCCGCCTTCCTGGTGTTGTCGGTGTCCTACACGCGCGTCGCCCTCGGCGTGCACTGGGTCAGCGACGTGGTCGCGGGGATGCTGCTCGGCGTCGCGGTGCTCGCCGTGCTCACCCCGACGATCCCGCCCGCGCTTCCTGCCGCGCTCACCCCAGGGACGCGTCGACGCTCTCCGGGGAGAGCACATGCTCGGTCACCATCACCGCGGTCCCGATGACGCCCGCCCTGCCGCCCAGCCCGCTGGTGACGATCTCCAGGTTCCTCGTCGTGTACGGCAGGCTGTGCCGGTAGACGCTCTCCCTGATGCCGGTCAGGTAGTGCTCCCGCGTCTCGGCCATGTCGCCTGCCAGCACCAGCACGCCGGGGTTGAGCAGGCTCACCGCGGTGGCCAGCACCAGGCCGAGCGTGCGCCCCGCCTCCTGGGTACGGGCGATGGCCTCGGGGTCGCCCGCCTGCACCAGGCGCACCACGTCGCGGCTGCTCTTCTGCCCGAGGTCCTTGGCCACGGCGTGGCCGCTGGCCAGCGAGGCGACGCACCCCTTCGAACCGCACGTGCAGACCCTGTCGTCGCTCTCGCGCAGCCGTACGTGGCCGATGTTGCCGGCGCCCTCCTCCACGCCCCGGTAGATGCGCCCGTCGAGCACGATGCCGGCGCCGATGCCGGTGGAGACCTTCACCAGCAGCAGCGACGGCGAGTGCCGGTAGGCGGCCCACCACTCGCCGAGCGCCATCGCCTTGGCGTCGTTCTCCACCAGGATCGGCACGTCGAACCGGGCGCCGAAGGCCGCCTTGATCGGCAGGTCGTCCCACCCCGGCATCAGGAAGGACCTGAGCACCTTGCCCGAGGTGTGGTCGACCGAGCCGGGCAGGTCGAGGCCGACGCCGCAGACCTGCTCCCTGGTGCGGCCGGTGCGGTCGAGCAGGCGCTCGAAGGCCTGGAGCACCCAGGCCAGCACCTCCTCGGGGCCGCGGTCGATGCGCATGCTCTCCGACTCCTCGGCCTGCGGGCGGGCGGCGAGGTCGGTCAGCGCCACCCGCGCGTGGCCGGCGCCGAGGTCGGCGACGAGCACGACCCTGGCGGTGGAGTCGAGGGCGAGGACCGACGGAGGGCGCCCGCCGCCCGACGCCCCCTTGTCGGCCTCGCGGATGTAGCCGGCCTCGATCAGCCGGTCCACCCTGTCGGTGATGGTGGACCTGGACAGCCCGGTGTAGTCGATCAGCTCCTTGCGGGTACGGCACGTGCCCTGCCTGATCAACTGGAGGACGTGTCCCGCCGTCAGCATCACTAGCCCTTCTCCGCGCCTGCCGTCAGGCCCTCCGCCAGCAGCCGCTCGCCGGCGAAGAACACCACGACGATGGGTAGTGTCAGGATGACCGATCCTGCCATGAGAACGGTGGTCGGTATCTCGATACTGCCCGCCAGCTGCGACAGCCCGAGGGAGACCGTCCAGCTCTCCCTGCGTTCCACCAGGAAGAGCAGGGCGAACAGGAACTCGTTCCACGCGATCATGAAGGCGTAGAGCCCGGTGGCCATGAGGGCGGGTTTCGACAGCGGCAGCACCACCCGCCAGATCGTCTCGATCCTGCCGCAGCCGTCCATCGCGGCCGCCTCCTCCACGCTGCGGGGCACGGTCTCGAAGTAGTTGCGCAGCATGTAGACGGTGACCGGCACGATCTGGGCGATGTAGACCAGGATCAGCCCCGGCAGCGACCCGCGCAGCCCGAGCATGGTGAACAGCACGAACAGCGGGATCGCCAGCACGATCGCGGGGAAGAGGTAGACCGCCAGGAACAGGAAGTGCACCTGACGGCGGCCGAAGAAGCGCAGCCGGGCCACCGCGTAGGCGCCGGGGATCGAGATGAGCAGCGTCACCGCCACCGAGGCCACCGCGACGATCGCGCTGTTGCGCATGAAGGTCAGGAAGCCCTGCCTGCCCAGCACGTCCTGGTAGGTCGCCAGGGTGAAGCGCTGCGGCCACAGCGATCCGGGGTCGAGGATCAGCTCCTGGATGTCGCGGACCGACAGCATCACCATGTAGAGGAACGGGAAGCCGGTGATCACGGCCAGGAACCCGATCACGAGCGGTCTGAGCACCCTGAACAGCGCGCGTTCGAAGCGGTCCCTACTCACGCTCGCCTCCGAAGGACCTCAGGTACACCACCAGGAAGACCGCCAGCACCAGGGCCAGCACGATCGCCTGGGCCGCCGAGGCGCCGATGTCGTCACGCGCGGTGAGGAAGGTGTAGACCCTGACGCTGACCACCTCGGTGCCCGCGCCGCCGCCGGTGAGCAGGTAGACGTCGTCGAACTTGGTGAAGGTGAACACGAACCGCAGCACCGCCAGCAGCGCCACCACCCGCCAGAGCTGCGGCATGATCACGTGGCGGAAGCGCTGGGTCGGCGTCGCGCCGTCCACGACCGCCGCCTCGTCGAGCTCGCGGGGCAGCGCCTGGAGCCTGGCCAGGATGAACAGGAAGGCGAACGGGAAGTAGCGCCAGGCCTCGAAGGCGATGACGGTCAGCAGCGCGACCGGCACGGTGAGCCCGAGGACGCTGCCCCTGGCCTGGGTGAGGAAGGCGATCGGCTCGCTGAGCCAGGTGTTGACGATGCCGAACTGCGGGTTCAGCATCACCTCCCACAGGAAGGCGACGGCCACGACGGGGGCGACGTAGGGGATGAGGATGGCCGCCCTGACCAGGGTGCGCCCCTTGAACCTGCTCTTCAGCGCCAGCGCCGCCACCAGGCCGAGCGCGATCGACAGGGCGGTGCCCGCCACGGTGTAGACCAGCGTGTTGACCAGGGAGCTCCAGAAGCCCGGCGCGGAGATGACGTAGGAGAAGTTCTCGAGCGTGTAGTCGCCGAACAGGCCCGTCCGCCTGATGGAGATGAGCCGGGCGTCCTGGAAGGCCAGCATGATCGCCCACAGCAGCGGGACGACCACGACGACCAGGGTGATGACCAGAGTGGGGGAGATGAGCAGCAGGCCGGCCCGCGCCTCCCGCTGCCGCAGCGTCCTGCTCCTGGTCCGGCCCGCCGTGCCGGGCCGGTTTCCCGCCTGCCTTTCCTCGGTGACGGGGCCGGGACCCGCGCCGGTGCCGATGCCGGTGGTCATTGCCTGATCCCGCGCTTGATCGCTTCGACGTCCGACGCGGCCTGGGCGGCCGCGGCCTGCGGCGTGAGCGAGCCGTCCACGATCGCGCTGAGGGCCTTGGGCACGGGCAGCTCGCCCATGGTGGCCCCGACCAGCTTGCCCTGCCCCTGGGGGATGCCCCACCGGGCGAAGGTGTCGGGGCTGCGGCGCAGCGCCTCGAGCACCTCGGCGGGGTAGACCTCGGCCAGCGGCTTCTTGGTGTCGACGCCAGCGGGCAGCGCGGTCCACCGCGACTCGAAGCCCTTGCGGGTGGGGAACTTGCCCTCGGGGGCCATCCCGATCCAGCGCTCGTAGCCCTCGTTCATCATGAAGGCGACGAAACGCTGCGCGGCGGCGGCGTCGGCGTCCCTGGTGACCGCCCACGAGACGATCTCGCCGTACTGGGCGGGCGTGCCGCCGGCGGGGCCCTTCAGCGCGGTGACCACGCCGGTGTTGGCGGCCAGCCACTGCTTGTCCGCCTTGCACGCCGCGCAGGACGGCAGCGCGTCGTTCCGCAGCCCGGCCATCTCGTCGAGGATGAACGACGACCAGATCGTCATCGCCGCCTTGCCGGCGAAGTAGGTGGCCCTGGTGGAGTCGACGTCCTGCTTGCCCTTCACCGAGTACTGCCCGGCCAGACGCGAGTAGAAGTCGAAGGCCTGCACGCAGGCGGGGGACTCGAGGGCGACGGTGCCCGCGTCGTCGACCAGCTGGCAGCCGTTGGCCAGGGCCACGTGCTCGAAGCTCTGCGCGGTGAAGGAGTCCTTGGGTGCGATGGCGAGGGTGATGCCCGCGATGCCGCCGGTGTGGAGCTTCCTGGCCGCGGCTTCCAGCCGCTCGTAGGTGTCGGGCGGTTCGAGCCCGGCCTTCTCGAACAGGTCCTTGCGGTAGAGGATGAGCTGCGCCCACCCGTCACTGGGAACGGCCAGCAGCTTGCCCGAGGCGCTGTCCAGCTGGAGCGCCCTGGCCGAGAAGGTGTCGCGGCCGAGCTGGTCCACGATCCTGCCCGGTGTCTCGGTGTCGAGCAGGTCGTTGGACTCCAGCTCGCGGACCGAGGCGAGCGGGAGCGCGCCGATGACGTCGGGCAGCCTGCCGGCTGCCGCCGCCGAGGTGATGATCTGGCTGAACTGGTCCTCCGCGACGCCGACCAGGTTGACCTTGATCCCGGTCCGCCGGGTGAAGTCGGCGACGATCTGCTGTTGCACCGCCATGCGGTCGGCGAGGTTCTCCTCGGTCCACACGGTGATCGTGTCGGCGGGCTGACCCTCCGCGCCGCCGCCGCACGCGGCCATGGTGACGGCCAGGATCGCGGCGGAGAGGACGGCGGTTACCTTGTACGGCATGGCTCGCTCCTCCTGAGGTGATGTGCCTGGAGTACCCCTGGAGCAGGGCGAGCAACGCCCTGTGCAATTTCCGGCATCCGTTGAGAAACTCGGCGGGCCGTCGTGGCTGGTCAGTGCCCGAGCGTTTGATCATGGGAAAGGTTGCTTTCCGGATACAGCTCCTCCAATTCGCGGCAATGCTCGGTTAAAGACGTAGACTTAAGTGTGAATTGAGCGCAGCTATGGTCTGCAATCATGCGCCAAATCAGCCACTTTTGTTTGATCAATAAGCGTAAGTGTGGGGAATGCACGTCATCACCATTCAAGAGCCGGGTCTGGTGCGCGTCACGCGGGAGGAGCCCGGCGAGCTGGCGCCCGGCACCGTGCGGGTCCGCACGCTGTACTCAGGCGTCTCGGCGGGCACCGAGCTGACCGCCTACCGAGGGACCAACCCCTACCTCAACCGCCGCTGGGACACCGAGCGCCGGCTGTTCGTCGAGGGCCAGAGCCACTCCTACCCCCTCGCGGGCTGGGGCTACCAGGAGGTCGGCGAGGTCGTCGAGGCCGCGCCCGACGTCGCCGACCCGCCCGTCGGGTCGCTGGTGTGGGGCATCTGGGGCCACCGCGACGAGGCGGTCGTGCCGGCCGAGAAGCTGGTCGGCCACCTGATCCCGCCCGGCGTCGATCCGCTGCTCGGCGTCTTCGCGAGGGTCGGGGCGATCGCGCTCAACGCCGTCCACGCCGCCGACATCCACCTCGGCGACCAAGTCACCGTGTTCGGGCAGGGCGTCATCGGGTTGCTGGCCACCCGCCTCGCCGTGCTCAACGGGGCCCGCGTGGTCGCCGCCGACGCCCTGCCCGGCCGCCTCGACCTGGCCGAGCGCTTCGGCGCGGCCGAGACCTTCGACGTGCGGTCCGGCTCGGTGGCCGAGTTCGTGCGCAAGCGCATCGAGGGCGCCGACACCGCCATCGAGCTGAGCGGCACCCACCAGGGCCTGCAGGAGGCCATCAGGACCGTCCGCAAGGGCGGCAGGGTCGTCGCGGCGGGCTTCTACCAGGGCGACGGGATCGGGCTGCGGCTCGGCGAGGAGTTCCACCACAACCAGGTGCAGCTGGTCTCCTCGCAGATCGGCGGCGTGGCCTCGTGGCTGTCTCACCGCTGGGACGTCGAGCGGCTGCAGCGCACCTTCATGGAGCTGACCTACCGCGGCGAGGTCGACGCGCGGGAGCTGGTCAGCCACGTCATGCCCGTCGAGTCCGCCGCCGAAGCCTTCGACCTGCTCGACCGGCATCCGGCCGACGTTCTGCAACTCGTCTTCGCCTTCGAAGGAAACACAGTATGAAGCTGGCCGTACAGGAGCAGCTGTTGCCGGGGCGCACGCTGCAGGAGAAGTTCGCGTTCGCGGTCGACGCCGGGTTCGACGCGATCGAGCTGCGCGGCAAGGGCGACTTCCAGTTCGCCACCAGGCTGACCGAGCTCAAACGCGCGCTGGCCGACGGGGTGGTCATGCCGACGGTCTGCGTCGACATGCCGCACTTCATCGGCGACTTCGACCCGGCCAAGCGCAAGGACGCCATCCAGCAGCTGCGCTCCCAGCTCACGGTGATCGCCGAGCTCGGCGGCATCGGCGTGATGACCCCCGCCTCCTGGGGGCAGTTCTCGCGGCGGCTGCCGCCCTTCGAGCCGCCGCGCGGGCCCGAGCAGGACCGCGAGGTGCTGGCCGAGGCGCTCGGCCTGCTGGGCGAGCACGCCCAGCGCAACGGCGTGAAGATCATGCTGGAGCCGCTCAACAGGTACGAGAACCACATGGTCAACACCCTGGCCGAGGCGGTGTCCTACTGCGCCATGGACTCCATCAGGATCGCCGGCGACACCTACCACATGAACATCGAGGAGGACGACCCCTGCCGCTCGCTGGTGGAGGCCGGGCCGTACCTCGCCCACATGCAGATCAGCGAGTCGAACAGGAACCAGCCGGGCACCGGGCACCTCGACTGGGGGGCGCAGCTGGCCACGCTCGACGCCATCGGCTACGACGGCTACCTCGCGCTGGAGTGCCGCCTGCGCGGCGAACCCGAGATCGTCCTTCCGCAGACCGCCGCCTTCATCAGGAAGTTCCTATGATCGCACGCGACGCCGTGCGTGTCCTGGTCGCCAACTGGGACGGCAGCTACACCGTCCCCTCGCGGCGGCTCTACCCCCACCAGTGGAGCTGGGACTCGGCCTTCATCGCCATCGGCAACGCGCGGTGGTCGCCGCGCCGGGCCCGTTCGGAGCTGCTGTCGCTGTTCGGGGCGCAGTGGCGCGACGGCAGGGTGCCGCACATCGTCTTCAACCCCGACGTGCCCGACGGCGCCTACTTCCCCGGACCGGAGTTCTGGGCGGTCCGCGCGCCGTCCGGCAGCGCCACCTCGGGCATCGTGCAGCCGCCCGTGCACGCCATCGCGGCCTGGCAGGTGCACCTCGCCGAGCCCGACACCACCTTCCTGCGCCGCCTCTACCCCCGCCTGGTCGCCCAGCAGCACTTCCTGCGGACGGCGCGCCGGTCGGCCGACGGACTGCTGTCGATCGTCCACCCGTGGGAGTCGGGCATGGACAACAGCCCCGCGTGGGACATCCCGCTGGCCGCCGTCGCCACCGGGCCGGCGGGTGTGGCGCGCCGCGACCTCACCCACGTCAGCGCCGACGAGCGGCCCACCGACCGCGACTACGAGCATTACACCGCGCTCGCCCGCGCCTACCGCGACACCGGCTACCGCAGGGCGGGCGCCTTCGCCGTGGAGGACCCGCTGTTCAACGCCGCCTACGGCGCGTCCGAGTCCGCCCTCGCGAAGATCGCCGCCGTCTGCGGCCACGACCCCGCGCCGCATCACGCCGAGGCGGCCAGGATCACCGCCGCCATGGTCGCGCACCTCTACGACGACGGCCTGTTCCACAGCCGCGACACCGCCAGCGGCATCCTGCTGCGCTCCCACAGCGCGGCGGGCCTGGTGCCGCTGATCCTGCCCGACCTGCCGCGCGAGATCGTCAACGCGCTCATCGGCACCGCTCTCGACCGGTTCGAGATCAAGAGCGGGCTGCTGCCCAGCTTCGCGCCCGGCACGCCGGAGTTCGACCCGGTCCGCTACTGGAGAGGGCCGAGCTGGATCAACCTGACCTGGCTGGTCTGGCAGGGCCTGCGCCACCGCAGGGCCGACCTGGCCGAGCTGCTGGCCGACGGGATGATCAGGGCGGTGACCACCTCCGGCTTCAGGGAGTACTTCCACCCGTTCACCGCGGAGGGACACGGCTGCCGCGACTTCAGTTGGTCGGCCGCGCTAGTCCTCGACGTCCTGGCTCAGTACGGCCTGGACGGCGTGCCGGCGTCCATGCGCCAGGTCGGTGAGGAGCTCGGGGGCCTGGCCGAATCCGACGACGTCGGTGACCAGGTGCTCGCGTAGCCCCCTGGCGTTCCTGAGCAGCTCGACCGTCTCGTAGGACAGGCGTTCCCTGTCCCAGGCGTGGGCGAGGCCGCGCGGCACCCTGCCGATCTGCGCGCACCTGATCGACAGCCCGTTGTGGTGGAACTCCTCGCCCAGGCGCACCTCGTCGGCGCCGTGCGGATAGAAGGCCAGGTCGATCACCGTGCCCTGCGGCCGCAGCAGCTTCAGCGCCAGCGCGAGGTAGCGGGCCTGCCCCCGGCACTGGAACACCACGTCGGCGCCCCGGTCGCCCGGAGTGTGCCGCCAGCGCTCCTTCAGCGTGACGGCGGGATCCTCCTCGACGGTCGTGGCGCCGAGCGCCTCGGCGACCCGCAGCCGCTCGGGCGTCTCGTCCACCACGACGACCTCGGCCGCGCCGTGCCGGATCGCGAAGGACGCGGTGAGCAGGCCGACCACGCCCGCGCCCGTGATCGCCACCCTGCGGCCCCTGACGCCGTCGCCCAGGCTGTGGAAGGCGGGGCCGTACAGGTCGGCGGCGGCGTGGAGCAGGCCGTTGGCGCAGATGGGGCCCATGTGGGCGACGTAGATGCCGAGCAGCGGATCGAGGTCGTCGGGCAGTTCGACGAAACGGTCCTTGAGCGGGTCGGCCACGTAGCCGGTGCGGTGCCCGTAGGCCATCGCCAGCAGGGCGCCCTCGTGCACGGCTCCGGTCCTGGTCTCGGTGACCATGCCGACCTGCATGTAGCCGATGCCGCGCACCGGATACCCGATCGACGGCACGCCCTCGGTGAACAGCCCCAGCACCGGATCCCAGGTGGCGTTCAGGTAGGGGTTGGTGCCCTTCACGTAGGTCAGCTCGGTGCCCGCGGACACGCCGCTGTAGACGGTCTCGACGCGGAAGCCGCCGTCCTCCAGCGGACCCGCCTTCTCCTCGACGAAGGTGATCTCGCCCGGCGCCTCGATGCTCAGCGTGCGGATCTCATCCATTCAGCATCACGGGAATCCCATCGGTGGCCGACCGCGCCACCGCGTGCGCCAGCCGGTGCGTGCGCAGCGCCTCCTCGTACGGCACCCGCACGTCGCTCGCCCTGCCCTGGACCGCGTTCACGAACTCTCTGTCCACCCGCGTCTTGGCCTTGCCCGGATCCTCCATGATGCTCCGTCCGTCGGCCACGAGCCGGGTTTCGCTGAGATCCAGGGAGACCCCGTCCGCGCACACCTCGAGCCCGACCCGTCCCTTGGCGGGCAGCAGGCAGCTCACCGCGAGCAGCCCCGCCGCTCCCGAGTCGAACCGCAGCAGCGCCGCCGTCGCCCTGTCGACCTCCCCGTCCTCGGGGATCCCGCCGGGCACGGCGTGCACCATGGTGACCTCGCCGACCAGCACCCGGGCCAGGTCGAGCACGTGCACGGCCTGCTCCAGCACCTGGCCGCCCGACAGCTCGCGCCTGATCCACCACGGCACCGGCGGCACCTTGTCCAGCCAGTGGCCGATGGCCAGCTGGATCGGACGGCCTTCGAGCAGGTCCCTTGCCCAGTCGACGAGGTCGAGGTAGCGCCAGTGGTGCCCGACGGCCGAGGGCAGGTTTTTGCGCGTGATCTCCGCGCCGATCTGCTCGGCGGTCTCGAGGTCGAGCGCGAGCGGTTTTTCAACAAATATCGGTAGATCGGACTCCACGCAGTCAAGCTCTGGCGTACCGTGCGCGAAAGGAGGTACACACACGTAAACCGCATCAAGTCTGCCGGCAGCCAGCAGGTCGGCGTGGTCGCCGTAGGCGAGGGAGCCATGCCGTGAGGCCAGAGCCTCGGCCTTGTGGGGATCGGTGTCGGCGATTCCGGCAATCGTCACGTCGGGGAACGTGGAGAGGACGTCAGCGTGGCGTGCGGCGACATTTCCCGCTCCGATGATGCCGATACGGGTGAGTGAGGTCACGGACTGGCATATGCCTCACCTGCGGTCGAGCAAACAATGATGTTCGAATCGCTATCGGTGGGGCAGTTCTGCCATCCATGACGTCATCAGATCGGGGCAGACTGCATGGAACCAGGTACCAGCACCGCCGCCGACTGGCCGCTTGACGCGTTGCTGCTGGCCAAGACCGGCACGACCGTCAGCGTGGTGCTTCCAGCGCGCGACGAGGAACGCACCGTCGGCGCGATCGTCTCGGCGATCCGCAGAGACCTGTCCGCACTGGTCGACGAGATCCTCGTCGTCGACTCCCGCTCCACCGACGCCACGGCCGCGCGCGCCACCAAGGCCGGGGCGAAGGTCGTCCGCCAGGACGACGTGCTGCCCGAACTGCCGCCGCTGTCGGGTAAGGGCGAGGCGTTGTGGAAGGGCCTGGCCGCCAGCCATGGCGATCTGGTGGTCTACATCGACGCCGACCTGCGCAACTTCCGCTCCCATTTCGTCACGGGGTTGCTCGGGCCGCTGCTGACCGAGCCGAAGGTCCAGTTCGTGAAGGGCGCCTACGAGCGGCCCCTGCGCGGACGGCCGGGCGAGGGCGGCCGGGTCACCGAGCTGGTCGCACGGCCACTGCTCAACCTGTTCTGGCCCGAGCTCGCCGGGTTCGCCCAGCCCTTGGGCGGCGAGTACGCCGCCAGGAGGTCGGTTCTCGAACGCGTGCCGTTCGTCACCGAGTACGGCGTCGAGTTCGGCCTGCTCGTCGATCTCCTGGAGTTGATCGGCCTGGACGCCATGGCCCAGGTGGACCTCGGCACCCGCGAGCACTCCCACCAGAGCACCGCGGCGCTCGGCCGGATGGCGGGCCAGATCATCCTCACCGCGTGGTCAAGGCTGGAGCGCCAGGGCCGGATCGTCGCCTCCGAGCCGCCGGCCACCCTGCTGCGCCAGTTCCACCCCGACACGGTCACCGACGTGTCGGTCGCCGAGCGGCCACCGCTCGCGTCCCTGATCGACGTCATGGAGGAGGACGTGGCATGAAGATCCTCGTGAACGCGGGGCCATGGCTCGCGGTCCCGCCCTCGGGCTACGGCGGCATCGAGAACGTCGTCGCCACGCTGGTGCCCGCTCTCCGCGCGCGCGGCGTGCACGTCGTGCTCGCCTCCGTCGCTTCCAGCACGATCGAGGCCGACGAGCTCGTCTGGACCTTCCCCGACGGGCGGTTCGGCGAGCTGCACAAGCCGTACAACCAGGTCATGGGCCTGGCCCACGCGCACCAGGCGCGCGTGCTCGAGGAACTGCGCAGCCGCGACGACATCGACCTGGTCCACGACCACCTGGAGGTGGTGGGCCCGGCGACGCTGTCGGCCTTCGGCGGCCCGCCCGTCCTCCACACCCTTCACTGGGACCTGCGCAAGCATCCGGCGTTCTACGGCGCCTTCCCGCCGGGCGTCGCGGTCAACGGCGTCTCCCAGTCGCAGCTGGCCCGCGCGCCCGCGGCCCTGCGCGCGGCCGCCCTCGGCGCGGTCCATCTGGCCACGCCGCTCACCGACGGGCACCCGGCCGGCGGCGCCGGCGAGCAGGTCGTCGTCATGGGCAGGGTCTGCGCGCTCAAGGGCCAGCACCTGGCGGCCCGGGTGTGCCAGAAGCTCGGCCTGCCGCTGGTCATGGCGGGCCCGGTGAGCGGCCTGAACACCCCGGCGGAGCTGGAGGCCGTCCTGCAGGATCCCGACCATCCGCTGCACGGCCACCCCGACGTCCGCTACCACCACGACCAGGTCGCCCCCTACCTGGACGGCGACCTGGTCCGCTGGATCGGCGGGGTGGGCGGGAGCGCGAGGGACGAGCTCTACGCCTCGGCCAAGGCGGCCCTGTTCCCCATCCAGTGGGACGAACCCGGCGGCACCGCCGTGGTCGAGGCGCTCGCCCTGGGCGTGCCGCCCGTCGGCCTGCGCCGCGGCTGCCTGCCCGAGCTGGTCGACCACGGCCGCACGGGATGGCTCGCCGACACCGAGGAGGAACTGGCCGAGCTGCTGCTGCGGGTGGACGAGATCGACCCCGAGGAGTGCCGCCGCGAGGCGCGCCGGCGCTTCTCGCCCGCGGTCATGGCCGACCGCTACCTGCGCCTGTACGGCGAGGCCTGCGCCGCACGCAGCACGCCCCGGCGCGCGGCCGGCTGACCGCGAACCCGGCCCCCGGCCGACACTGCCGGGACCGGGCGCGCCGCCGGCTCAGGAGTGGCCACACGGCTCCGGAAAGGAACCCCAGGCTCAGGTGAAGCCCCTGGGCAGCACGGCCACCGGGCAGGTGGACGCCTTCAGCGCCTTCCTGGCCACCTCGCCGAGGAAGACCCGGTGCGGCTGGGCGTCCTCGCTGGCCGCGCACACCAGCAGGTCGCCCGCCGGCCACTCCACGCTGGCCAGGGCGCTCGCCACGTCGTGCCCCTCCGCGGTCTCGGCCTCCGCCTCGATCCCCGTGCTCTCCCAGGCCAGCCGTACGGCCAGCGCCAGGTCGTCGCGCAGCCGTCCCGGGTCGTCGACGCGCAGGTCGAAGGTGAGCAGCCGCATGGGCACGCCGAGCCGCAGCGCCGCCTGCGCCACCCGCTCGACCGCCTCGTCGGCCTGCGGCCGGTGCACGTAGGCGAGGGTCAGCCGGCTCGGCTCGGCCGGCGGCTCGTAGCCGGCCGGCGTGAGCAGCACCGCCTCCGGTGACATGTGCAGCAGATGGTCGGCCGTGCTGCCGATGGTGATGCGGCCTCTCACCCCGCCCTGCGCGGATCCCACCACGATCAGGTCGGCCCTGATGCGGCCGGCCAGCACCGACAGGCCCCGGCCCGCGCCGCGGCTCTCGAAGGTGACGTACTCGGCCGGGACCTCGCCCAGCGCCTGCGCCGCGTGCGCCAGGTTCGCCTGGGCCTCGACGGCGAGCCCGGGGCTGCCGGGAGGGTGGATCGTGGCCACCGTCAGCTCGCCGCCGGTGAGCCGGGCGATGGCCGCCCCGAGCGCGAGGGCGTCACGCCCACCCGGGTCCTGCGTGTATCCGACGACGACGTGCTCTCCGATCACCATGCGCCCGTACCCCGCTTGACCTGGGAATATTCATGCCGTCACGAGGGTTGTCAGAGAGGGACGTCGGGGGGAAGGTGAGAACGACGAAGATCACTCTTGACACCTGTTTCAACGGTGCTCTCGGCCCGACCACCCTGCGCGACGCGGTGCGCAGGCTGAGAGCGAGAGAGCTGACCTGCACCGTCGAACCCGAGCTGGTCGAAGGCAAGGTCAACGTGTTCTGTGACTGCGTCGAGCACGGTTTCACGCCGCTCCGCAGCGAGATCATGGCCGCCTACTACGTCGCCGAACGTGACGCGGCGAACGAGGCCTACCGCCGCGGCCTGATCACCGAGGGCGAGCGACGCCAGAAGTACCTCGACCTCGACCGTCAGGTCCTGACACGGTCCTGAGATCGGCCGAAAGATCGAGGCGAACGGGCGCTCCGCCCTCTACGGTGGCTTGTTCATAGATCTTTCACCGATTGGACATGACGCCACCGTGTACGGGGACATCGTCGGCTTCGCCATGAGCACACCGGTCTGGGTGCACACCCTCGCCGAGATCGGGACGGACGCAGGGTTGCTGGTCTTCGCCGCGCTCTTCGCGCTGGCCGCCTGGCGGTCGCGGGCGGCACCCGACCGCGACCTGGCGCTCGCCGTCGCCGGCCCGATCGCCGTCATCGGCGCCTACGTCCTCAGCGAGGGCATCAAGCTGCTGATCAAGGAAGAACGGCCGTGCCGGGGCGGGATCGCCACCATCGCGGCGTGCCCGCCGGTCGGCGACTGGTCCTTCCCCAGCAACCACTCGGTGCTCGCCGCCGCCTCGGCAGGCGCACTGGTCCTGGTCTGGCGGCGGCTGGCGTGGCTGGTGCTACCGCTGGCCGCGGTGATGGCCTTCTCCCGCGTGTTCGTCGGGGTCCACTACCCCCACGACGTGGCCGTCGGCTTCCTGTTCGGCGTGCTCATGGCACCCCTCCTGGCGTTGCTGGCCGTCGGCGCCCTCATCCCCGTCGTACGGCGGGTCCGCGAAAGGAGTCGGTGGCTTCGACCAGCCGAGCCGCGATCCCAGGCTCGGTGAACGCGTGGCCCGCGTCGTCGACGACGTGGAAGGCGGCCTCGGGCCACGCCTTGTGCAGATCCCACGCGGTGGTCATCGGCGTGCAGGCGTCGTAGCGGCCCTGCACGATCACCGCGGGGATGTGCCTGACCTTGCCGACGTCGCGGATGAGCTGTCCCGGCTCGAAGAAGCCGCCGTGGACGAAGTAGTGGTTCTCGATCCTGGCGAAGGAGACGGCCCGGTGGGCCTCGCCGAACTCGGCGACGTGCTCCGGATCCGGCAGCAGCGTGATGGTGGCCGCCTCCCACTGCGACCAGGCGCGGGCGGCGGCCACCCGTACCTGCTCGTCGGCGCTGTCCAGGCGCCGCGCGAACGCGGCGATCAGGTCGCCGCGCTCCTCCTCCGGGATGGGTGCCAGGTAGGACTCCCACAGGTCGGGGAAGAGGAACGAGGCGCCCTCCTGATAGAACCAGCGCAGCTCGTGCTCCCTGAGGGTGAAGATGCCGCGCAGGATCAGCTCGCTCACCCTGTCGGGATGCGTCTGCGCGTAGGCCAGCGCCAGCGCGCTGCCCCATGACCCGCCGAAAACCTGCCAGACGTCGATGCCGAGGTGCTCGCGCAGCCGTTCCATGTCGCGCACGAGATGCCAGGTGGTGTTCGCCGCGAGCGACACGCCGGGGTCGCCGGCGTTCGGCCTGCTGCGGCCGCAGTTGCGCTGGTCGAACAGGACGATCCGGTAGGCCTGCGGGTCCCACTGGCGGCGGTGCTTCGCCGAGCAGCCGCTGCCGGGACCGCCGTGCAGCATGACCGCCGGCTTGCCCTCCGGGTTGCCGCAGACCTCCCAGTAGATCTCGTTACCGTCGCCGACGTCGAGCAGGCCCGAGTCGTGGGGCTCAATGGGTGGATACAGGCTCATGGACTCCTGTCATACCGGAACCTGTCGGTGGCCGCGACCAGCCGGTCGGCGATGGCGGGCTCGCCGGCCGAGTGCCCCGCCCCCTCCACGATCTCGAAGGTGGCCTCGGGCCAGGTCCGGTGCAGGTCCCACGCGGTGGCGACGGGTGTGGCCATGTCGTAGCGGCCCTGGACGATGACGGCGGGCAGGTGCCGGATCGTGTGGACGTCGCGGATGAGCCGGCCCTCCTCCAGGAACCCCTTGTCGATCATGGCCGACGGGCGGGCTTCCCGCGGGCGGTCCGGCGCGGACAATGGGGCCATGGAGCTGGTCACGATCGACGACATCCGGGCCGCCGCCGGCCGCGTCGCCCCCCACGTGCTGCGTACCCCGCTGGTCCAGGCCGACGACCTCTGGGTCAAGCCGGAGAGCCTCCAGCGGGTGGGCTCCTTCAAGATCAGGGGAGCGGTCAACGCGCTCGCCGTCCTCGAACCCCCCGGCGTGGTCACCCACTCCTCGGGCAACCACGGCCAGGCGCTCGCCTACGCCGCCCGGCTCAGCGGCATCGGCTGCGTCGTGGTCGTCCCCGAGGGCGCCCCGCGGGTCAAGACCGACGCGATCAGCGGGTGGGGCGCCGACCTGGTCGTCGTGCCGCCGGCCCAGCGGCTGGTCGCGGCCGAGCAGCTGGCCGCCGAGCGCGGCCTGACGCTGGTCCCGCCGTACGACCACCCGGCGGTCATCGCGGGCCAGGGCACCATCGGGCTGGAGATCATGGCCGACCTGCCCGGCGTCGAGGTGGTGCTGGTCCCAGTGAGCGGGGGCGGCCTCATCTCGGGCATCGCGTCGGCGGTCAAGGCGCTCGACCCGTCCGTACGGGTGATCGGCGTCGAACCCGAGCTGGCCGCCGACGCCGCGGAGAGCCTGGCAACGGGGCGCCGCGTCACGTGGGAGCCGGAGCGGACCTTCCGCACCATCGCCGACGGGCTGCGGGCCGACCTGTCCGAGCTGACCTTCGCCCACGTCCGGGCGCGAGTCGACGACATCGTGACCGTCACGGAGGACGAGATCCGCCACGCGATGCGCCACCTGTCCGCCCGGGCGCGGCTGGTCGCCGAACCCAGCGGGGCGGTCGCGACCGCCGCCTACCTGGCCGGCAGGACGCCGCCGGGCCGTACGGTGGCCGTCCTGTCGGGCGGCAACCTGGACCCCTCGCCCTAGCCGGCGACCCACGCGAAGCGGTCGAGGAAGCCGCGCTCGCCCCTGGCGTACTCGTCGAAGGCCCGCTGGACCTCCTCCAGGCGGGTCACCAGCGTGGTGCGCAGCGTGCCCTCCTTGTACTCCAGCTCGTAGCCCGGCGACACCTGGATGAAGTGGCGGCCGAAGGTCACCAGCACGGCGAAGGGGTTCTGCGGGGAGAGCGTGGCGAGCACGTCACGCACCAGGCCCAGGTCGGGGTTGACGACCATCATGCCGTCACCGGTGTGGAGCTGGGTCTCGGGGTCGACGCCGAGCGGCCCGAGGTTGTGCACGAGGTCGCGCTGCGGGTCGTAGCAGACCAGGCCGTACTGCCGGGCCAGCGAGAAGGCCGCGTTGGAGACGTCGTCGACCTCCTCGGGCGCCATGGTGACCAGCGCGTGCCCGGCCAGGGCGGTGGCGTGGCCGGGCAGTTCCTTGGCGAACGCGGCGACCTCGGCTGATTCGGCGTGCCCGGTGACGGCGACGGGTCCGGCGTCCCCGGTGCTCTCGGCAGGTCCGGCGCTCCCGGTGGACTCGGCGGCGGTCTGCGCCGTCGCGGGTGCGGCGCCGCGGACCGCGCGGTAGAAGGCCGCGGCCCGCTCCCTGGTGACCGGACCGTCCGCGCGCCAGACCATCAACTCCATGCTCATGCCCCTATCTTGCAGGCCCGCCGGGTGCGGTCAGACCTGGGGCTTCTCGGATTCGGGCACGAGCTCGACCGTGCAGTGCGCGCACCGACTCGCCGCGACGGGGACCTCGCTGAGGCACTCGGGGCACTCCTTCACCGTGGCCGCCTTGTCGCCCTCGAAGAGGCTGATCAGCCTGGTCATCGGCATCACGACCAGCCAGTAGACGACCGCCGCGATGATCAGGAAGCTGAGCAGGTGGTTGAGGAAGTCGCCGTACCTGAACTCGCTGCCGTTGACGGTGAAGGAGTACTGCGCGAAGTCGGGCTCCCGGCCCCCGGTGACCGCCCCGATCAGCGGTGTGATGAGATCGGCGACCAACGCCTGCACGAGCCCGCTGAACGTCGCCCCGACGATGACGGCGACGGCGAGCTCGACGATGTTGCCCCTCAGTAAGAACTTCTTGAATCCACCCATGGCGGACGCATATTGCCGTGGGGGGCCACACCAAACCTCGTCGCGGAACTCTCCCACTCCTGGAGCGAGAAGCGGAGAACCGGCATATTCCTTTGGCGACCGCCAAGCGGGGCACATCTCCAGCGAGGAAAGAGGAGTGCCGATGCGCCTCAGCGATCTCAACGTCAGAGCGGCGCTGACCCTGCCGTTCAGGAACCTGCTCGAACTGCTCGACATCTGGACCTTCGCCCGATGGGACGGCAGGGCCGAGGCGCAGGGCTGGGCCGTGGTCAAGCCCCAGCCCCTCGTCCACGTCTACCGCCACGCGGCCTTCGGCTCGCTGGTCGCGTGCGGCGGCTGCGCGGGGGAAGGGGTCACCAGGAGGGGCGCCTGCCACTCCTGCCTGGGATCCGGACGGCAGCGGCCCTGAAGGCGAACGATGACCGCGACGGGGTTACCAGTGGCTTCGCAGCGGGCATCTAGGCAGCCGCTGCCTCCTGGGCGAACATGGGGGCCAGAGCGTAAGGGGAGCCTCGATGATCGAGATCTGGCCGGGAGACCCGTATCCTCTCGGCGCCACCTACGACGGCGCGGGCACCAACTTCGCGCTGTTCAGCGAGGTGGCCGATCGCGTGGAGCTCTGCCTGTTCGACGACAACGACAAGGAGTCGCGGGTCTCCCTCACCGAGTGCGAGGGCTTCGTCTGGCACGGCTACCTGCCGGGCATCGGCCCCGGCCAGCGGTACGGCTACCGCGTCCACGGCCCCTACGACCCCGCGCGCGGCCTGCGCTGCAACCCCGCCAAGCTGCTGCTCGACCCGTACGCCAAGGCGATCGAGGGTGGCATCACCTGGGAGGCGGCGCTCTACGACGGCGACCGGCCCAACCCCGAGGACTCCGCGCCCTTCGTCCCGCGCTCGATCGTCATCAACCCCTTCTTCGGCTGGGGGCACGACCGGCCGCCCGCCAAGCCGTACCACGACACGGTGATCTACGAGGCGCACGTGCGGGGGTTGACGATCGCCCACCCCAGGATCCCCGAGCGGATCCGCGGCACCTACGCCGCGCTCGGCCACCCCGAGATCATCGACCATCTGACCAAGCTCGGCGTGACCGCCCTGGAGCTGATGCCGGTCCACCAGTTCGTCACCGACCAGTTCCTGGAGGAGAAGGGGCTGACGAACTACTGGGGCTACAACACCAGCGGGTACTTCGCCCCGCACAACCGCTACTCCAGCCAGGGGCAGCGCGGCGGGCAGGTGCTGGAGTTCAAGGCGATGGTCAGGAACCTGCACGAGGCGGGCATCGAGGTCATCCTGGACGTGGTCTACAACCACACCGCCGAGGGCAACCACCTGGGCCCGACGCTCGGCCTGAAGGGCATCGACAACCCCACCTACTACCGCCTGGTCGACGGCGATCCCCAGCACTACATGGACACCACCGGCACCGGCAACAGCCTGCTCATGCGCAGCCCCCAGGTGCTCCAGCTGATCATGGACTCGCTCCGCTACTGGGTCACCGAGATGCACGTCGACGGCTTCCGCTTCGACCTGGCCGCCACGCTGGCCCGCGAACTGCACGAGGTCGACCGGCTGTCGGCCTTCTTCGACCTGGTGCAGCAGGACCCCGTGCTGTCGCAGGTCAAGCTGATCGCCGAGCCGTGGGACGTGGGGCCCGGCGGCTACCAGGTCGGCAACTTCCCGGCCAGGTGGACCGAGTGGAACGGCAAGTACCGCGACACGATCAGGGACCTGTGGCGGGGCGAGCCGGCCACGTTGCCCGAGTTCGCCTCGCGCTTCACCGGCTCCGGCGACCTCTACCAGAGCGACAGCCGCCGCCCGGTGGCCTCCGTCAACTTCGTGACCTGCCACGACGGCTTCACCCTGCACGACCTGGTCTCCTACAACGAGAAGCACAACGAGGCCAACGGCGAGGACAACAGGGACGGCACCGACGACAACCGCTCGTGGGACGCCGGCACCGAGGCGTTGCGGGAACAGCAGAAGCGCAACTTCCTGACCACGCTCTTCCTGTCGCAGGGCGTGCCCATGCTCTCCCACGGCGACGAGATGGGCCGCACCCAGAAGGGCAACAACAACGGCTACTGCCAGGACAACGAGCTGACCTGGGTCGACTGGTCCGACGTGCGGCGCAACTGGCTGCTGCTGGAGTTCACCCAGCGCCTGGCCAAGCTGCGCCGCGAGCACCCCGTCTTCCGGCGCAGGCGCTTCAACTACGACATGGCCTGGCTGACCCCCTCCGGAGAGGAGATGACCGAGGCCGACTGGAACGTGGGCTACGCCAAGTCGCTGGCCGTCTACCTCAACGGCAAGGCGATCACGGAGCCGGACAGGAGGGGGAGACCCATCGTCGACGACTCGTTTCTCGTGCTGTTCAACGCCCACCACGACACCATCAGGTTCACGATCCCGAAGGACTACGGCGAGATGTGGCTGACCGAGATCGACACCGCGATGCCGATCATGCTGGACACCAGGGTCAGGCGGGCAGGGGAGCGGTTGCAGGTGCCGGGACGCTCGATGAGGGTGTTGCGCGGTGTCTAGGCCCGTCTCGACCTACCGCCTCCAGCTGACCCCCGACTTCGGCTTCGCCGAGGTCGCGGGCATCGCCCCCTACCTGCGCGACCTCGGCGTCAGCCACGTCTACCTCTCGCCCGTCCTGCAGGCGGTGCCCGAGTCGCTGCACGGCTACGACGTCATCGACCACTCGCGGATCAGGGAGGAGTTCGGCGGCGCCAAGGGGTTCCGCGAGATGGCCGACGCGCTGGCCGCCCACGATCTGGGCATCGTGATCGACATCGTGCCCAACCACATGAACACCGCCAACGAGCAGTTCAGGAGCGTGCTCGTCGAGGGTGCGGCCTCGCCGTACGCGCACTGGTTCGACATCGAGTGGCGCGAGGGCAGGGTGGCCGTCCACTCCTTCGCCGAGGACCTGCCCGAGTCGGAGTACTACCACATCGTCGACTGGCGGGAGGGGCCGGGCTACCGGCGCTTCTTCGACGTCTCCTCGCTCATCGGGCTGCGCGTCGAGGACCCGTCCGTGCTGTCCGCGACGCACGAGGTGATCTTCTGGCTGCTCGACGAGGGGCTGGTCGAGGGGCTGCGGATCGACCACCCCGACGGCCTCGCCGACCCGCGCGACTACCTGGACAAGCTCCGGGCCAGGACCGGCGGCGTGTGGACGGTCGTGGAGAAGATCCTCATCGGCCAGGAGCGGCTGCCCGACGACTGGGCGTGCGACGGCACCACCGGCTACGACGCGCTCAACCGCGTCAACGGCCTGTTCGTCGACCCGGAGGGCAGGGCGCCGCTGGTCGCCCTGTTCTCCCGCCTGACCGGCGAGGACCCCGACTACCCGCTCGTGCGGACACGCGCCAAGCGCGAGGTCATCGAGCTGTTCTTCGGCGGCGAGCTCGACCGGCTGTCGCGCGTCACCGGCGCGCCGGCCGGCGACCTGGCCGACCTGCTGGTGGCCATGCCGGTCTACCGGGCCTACGTCACGCCGGGCCGGCCGGCCGGACCGCAGGCCAGGCGGATCGTGGAGGAAGCCGCGCCCAACCAGGAGACCGCCCGCGCGGTCCTGGACGGCCCGCCCGAGGCGGTCGTCCGCTTCCAGCAGACCTGCGGCCCCGTCATGGCCAAGGGGGTGGAGGACACCGCGCTCTACCGGTGGTTCCCGCTGGCCTGCCTGAACGAGGTGGGCGGCGAGCCCGACCACTTCGGGCTGCCGGTCGAGGACTTCCACGCCTACTGCGCCGGGATGCGCCCGTTCACGATGACCACGCTGTCCACCCACGACACCAAGCGCTCGGAGGACGTCCGCGCCCGCCTGCAGGTGCTGTCGGAACTGTCCGAGGAGTGGGCGGCGGCCGTGGAGGGCTGGGCGGGCCAGCTCGCCTTCGACCCCAGCCTCGACTACCTGGCGTGGCAGACGCTGATGGCCGCCTGGCCGATCTCCGTCGACAGGTTCACCGACTACCTGCTCAAGGCGGCCCGCGAGGCCAAGACCGCCACCTCGTGGATCGCCCCCGACCCCGCCTACGAGGACGGGCTGCGCGCCTTCGCCCGCAAGGCGGTCGGGCTGCCGGTCGGCGACTTCACCGCCGAGGTGGACCGGTACGCCGTGGCCAACTCGCTCGGCCAGAAACTGGTGCAGCTCATGATGCCGGGCGTGCCGGACGTCTACCAGGGCAACGAGCGCACCGACTTCTCCCTCGTCGATCCGGACAACCGGCGGCCCGTCACCTTCCCGTGCGCCGCAGAGTCGGCGTGGGACGCGGCCAAGCTGCTGGTCACCACCCAGGCGCTGCGGCTGCGGCGCAGGCTGGGGCCCGCCGCGCCGTACGAGCCGATGGCGGCCTCGGGGGAGGCCGCCGAGCACGCCGTCGTCTTCGGCAGGGGGCGCGCCGTGGCGGTCGCCACCCGCCTGCCGGTACGGCTGGCCAGGCGCGGCGGCTGGGGCGCGACCTCCGTCACGCTGCCCGCAGGACGCTGGCGCGACCTGCTGACCCGCGAGCTCCACACCGGCCGCGTCCCGGTCGGCCACCTGCTCAGCCGCTATCCCGTCGCACTCCTGGAGAGACATGATCTTTGAGGTGTGGGCGCCGCAGGCGACCTCCGTTGAGATCGAGACCATGGGCCGGCGGGAGCCGCTCCGGGCAGGCTCGGGCGGCTGGTGGTCGGCCGAGGTGGCGGGGGCGGGGCACGGCACCGACTACCGCTACCTGGTCGACGGCGAAGGGCCCTACCCCGACCCGCGCAGCCGCAGGCAGCCCGAGGGCATCTTCGGGCCCAGCCGCGTCTACGACCATGCCCGCTTCACCTGGAGCGACCACGACTGGAAGGGCCGCGACCTGCGCGGCTCGGTCATCTACGAGCTGCACGTCGGCACCTTCACCACCGAGGGCACCTTCACCGCGGCGCTCGAGCGCCTGGACCACCTCGTCGAGCTCGGCGTCGACTTCGTCGAGGTCATGCCGGTCGCCCCGGTGCCCGGCGGGCGCAACTGGGGGTACGACGGGGTCGACCTCTACGCGGTGAACGAGACCTACGGCGGGCCCGACGGCCTGAAGGAGTTCGTCGACGCCTGCCACCGGGCGGGGCTCGGCGTGCTGCTCGACGTCGTCTACAACCACCTCGGCCCGTCGGGCAACTTTCTGCACCCCTTCGGCCCGTACTTCGGCGGCTACCGCGGCAGCTTCTGGGGCGAGGCGGTCAACCTCGACGGCCCGGGATCCGACGAGGTCAGGCGGTACTTCATCGACAACGCGCTGCAGTGGCTGCGCGACTTCCACGTCGACGGGCTGCGCCTGGACGCGGTCCACGCCCTCCACGACCGGCGCGCCGTCCACCTGCTGGCCGAGCTCGCCCAGGAGGTGGACGCGCTGGCCTGCTCGGTGGGCCGGCCGCTGACCCTGATCGCCGAGTCCGACCTCAACGACCCGCGCATGATCACTCCGCTGGAGGCGGGCGGCCTCGGCATGAGCGCCCAGTGGAACGACGACGTCCACCACGCGCTGCACGCCGCCGTGTCGGGGGAGCGGCACGGCTACTACGAGGACTTCGCCTCGATGGCGGCCCTGGCCAAGGCCCTGGCGTCGGGCTTCGTCCACGACGGGGGCTACTCCGGCTTCCGTGGCCGCTCGCACGGCGCCCCGCTGACCGGCGTGCCCGGCTACCGGCTGGTGTGCTGCCTGCAGAACCACGACCAGATCGGCAACCGGCCGGGCGGCGACCGTCTGGGCGTGACCGCGCTGAAGCTGGGCGCGGGGCTGCTGCTGACCTCGCCCTTCACCCCCATGCTGTTCATGGGCGAGGAGTGGGGGGCCCGCACGCCGTTCCTGTTCTTCACCGACCACGTCGAGGCCGCCCTCCGCGAGGGCGAGGGCGAACGCAGAGCTCAGGAGTTCGAGGGTTTCGGCTACGACTGGATCGCGCCCGACCCGTCGGCCGAGGACACCTTCCAGCGCAGCAAGCTCGACTGGAGCGAGCTGAAGGAGGAGGAGCACTGGTCGGTCCTGTGCTGGTACCGCGACCTGATCGCGCTGCGCAAGGCGCTGCCGGAGCTCACGGACCCGCGCCTGGACCGGACCCGGGTCGACTACGATGAGCAGGCTAAATGGCTCCTTGTCAAGAGATCGTCACTGAGCGTCATGGTAAATTTCTGTACGGATCCTGTGACGTTGCCGGTGTCGGTGGGGTCGGTTCTCCTTTCCTCCGAGGAGGGGGTTTCCGCTGCTCCAGGCGGGCTCGCCGTACCGGGCCAGACGCTGGTGATCTTTCGGTCCGAGATGAATCCGTAATACGGACAGCCCGATAACCTGCGACGAGTCGTCACGTTCCCGTCAAGGAACGGTCACGGCTTTCTCGTCGTGGGGGCGTCGCTCGGCTTCATGCTGTAGGGCCCCCGTTCGTCCGAACGGAGGGCAATGGGCACGTACCTGCTGCGCAGGCTGCTGTCGAGCGTCATCCTGGTCGCCATCGCCGCGAGCCTGGCGTACCTGCTCGCCGCCGGCAGCCTCAACCCTCGTGCCAACTACGAGGGGCGCCAGCCGCCCATCCCCGCCGGGGTCGTGGACAGCACGCTGAGCGAGTACAACCTCAACGACAGGACACCCCTGCTCGAGCGCTACGGAACCTGGGTGTCCGGCCTGGTCAGGGGCGACTTCGGCAAGACGTGGGACGGCGGGTCGGTCAACGACCAGATGGCCAGGCGGGTCGGCGTCAGCCTCCGCCTGCTGGTGATCGGCACCGTCCTCGGTTCCGTCCTCGGCGTGGCCGTCGGCGCGTTCGCCGCGGTCAAGCAGTACCGCCTCAGCGACAGGGCCATCGGCATGGCCTCGTTCGTCATCATGGCCGTGCCCGTCTTCGTCCTGGCCACCCTGCTGACGATGGGCGCGACCGGGATCAACAACGCGCTCGGGCACACGCTCATCGAGTACACCGGCGAGTACAACCCCGCGCTCACCGGCACCGACCAGTTGCTCAACCGGCTCAACCACCTGATCCTGCCGACGTTGTCGCTGTGCCTCGGCCAGATCGCCTTCTACAGCCGCATCCAGCGCAACATGATGCTCGACGTGCTCGGCCAGGACTTCGTCCGTACGGCCCAGGCCAAGGGGCTCTCCCGCAGAACCGCGCTCTACAAGCACGCCCTGCGCACCGCGCTCATCCCGGCCGCCACCTACTTCGCCTTCGCCTTCGGCACCATGCTCACCGGCGCCACCTTCACCGAGAAGATCTTCGGCTGGCACGGCATGGGCGCCTGGCTGGTCGAGTCGATCCAGCACAACGACGTCAACTCCGTGGCCGCCGTCGCCCTGTTCACCGCCGTCTGCGTCCTGGTCGCCGGACTGCTGTCCGACCTGCTCGTCGCGGCGCTCGACCCGAGAGTGCGGGTGAGCTAGAGATGCGTTCCAAGGTCGTCCTGCGCCGGGTTCTGGCCAAGCCGCAGGTCATCATCGGCCTGGCCGGAATCCTCCTGCTGCTCGTCCTGGCGTACCTGGGCCCGGTGGTCTCGCCGTACGGCCTGGAGGACAAGGACTTCACCGCCTTCCGCTCCCCGCCCGGCGCCGACCACTGGTGGGGCACCACCCAGATCGGCCAGGACGTGTTCACGGTGACGTTGCACGCCATGCGCAAGTCGATCGTCATCGGCTTCCTCGTCGCCCTGTTCTCCACCGGCCTGGCCGCGGTGGTCGGCGCGTTCGCCGGCTACTTCGGCGGCTGGCTGGACAAGGCCCTGATGTGGGGCGCCGACCTGCTGCTGGTGCTGCCCAGCTTCCTGATCATCGCGGTCCTGTCGCCACGCCTGAAGGGCGCCACCTGGCTGTGGTTCGTGGTGCTGCTCGCCGCCTTCTCCTGGATGATCACCTCCAGGGTGGTCAGGAGCATGACGCTGTCCCTGCGCGAGCGGGAGTACGTGCTGGCCGCCCGCTACATGGGCATCAGCGACCGGCAGATCATCTTCCGGCACATCGTGCCGAACCTGTCGTCGCTGCTCATCATCGACGCCACCATGAACGTCAGCGCCGCCATCATCGGCGAGACCGCGCTGTCCTACTTCGGCTTCGGCGTGCAGCCGCCGGACGTCTCGCTCGGCACCCTCATCTCCGCCGCGGGCGGCAGCGAGGCGATCAGCTACCCGTGGCTGTTCCTCTTCCCCGCCGGACTGCTCGTCCTGCTGGTCCTGTGCATCAACCTCATCGGCGACGGCCTGCGCGACGCCCTCGACCCGGGAAGCAACTCATGACGATCCTCGAGGTGAGCGACCTCCACGTGACCTTCCGCGGCGGCGTCAAGGCCGTCAGGGGTGTCTCCTACCAGGTCGGCAGGGGTGAGATCCTGGGCATCGTCGGCGAGTCCGGCTCCGGCAAGTCCGTGACCTCACTCGCCGTCATGGGCCTGCTGCCCGCCGGCGCGCAGGTGAGCGGCTCGGTCAGGCTGCACGGCCACGAGCTGCTCGGCATGCGGGAGCAGGAGATGCTCCAGCGGCGCGGCAAGTCCATCAGCATGATCTTCCAGGACCCGCTGTCGGCCTTCACCCCCGTCTACACCATCGGGGACCAGATCGCCGAGGCGGTCCGCGTCCACCAGAAGGTCACCAGGGAGCAGGCCGCCAAGCAGGCCGTCGAGCTGCTCGACCTGGTCGGCATCCCGCACCCCGACGTGCGCGCCAAGGCCTTCCCGCACGAGTTCTCCGGCGGCATGCGGCAGCGCGCGATGATCGCGATGGCCATCGCCAACGACCCCGACGTGCTGATCTGCGACGAGCCGACCACCGCACTCGACGTCACCATCCAGGCGCAGGTGCTGGAAGTGCTGAAGACGGCGCAGAAGGAGACCGGCGCCGGTATCGTCATGATCACCCACGACCTGGGGGTGGTCGCGGGGCTCGCCGACCGGGTGCTGGTGATGTACGCCGGCAAGCCGGTCGAGCAGGGCACGGTCGAAGAGATCTACTACGAGCCTCGCATGCCGTACACGATGGGGTTGCTCGCCTCGATCCCGCGGCTGGACCAGGACAGCCGGCGCCTGGTGCCGATCGAGGGCGCCCCGCCCTCGCCCGCCGCGCTGCCGCCGGGCTGCCCCTTTGCGCCCCGCTGCCCGCTGAAGGTGTCCGCGTGCGACGACGCCGAGCCCGAGCTCGTCGAAGTCGGCGCGCGCCGGGTGGCCTGCATCCGCTCCCACGAGATCGAGCTGAAGAAGCTCAGGGGGGCCGACGTCTTCCCCGCACCCGAGGGGTTCGGCCGGCCCGACGCCTCGGCGCCGCGCGCGGAGCGCGGCAAGGTGCTCGAGCTCGACGGCCTCGTCCGGCACTATCCGCTGACGAAGGGCGCCGTCTTCAAGCGGCGCGTCGGCACCGTGCACGCCGTCGACGGCATCAGCTTCGACATCGCCTCCGGCGAGACGCTGGCCCTCGTCGGCGAGTCGGGCTGCGGCAAGACCACCACCCTCCAGCAGATCATGCAGCTGGAGGCCGCCCAGGGTGGCAAGGTCGTGGTCTTCGGCAAGGACAGCGGCACGCTCACCACCCGCGAGCGCAAGGAACTGCGCCGCGACCTGCAGATCGTCTTCCAGGACCCGATGGCCGCGCTCGACCCGCGCATGCCGGTCGGCGACATCCTGGCCGAGCCGCTGCGCTCCCACGGCCACAAGGACGTCGCCAAGCGTGTCGCCGAGCTGCTCGACCTCGTCGGCCTCGACGCCTCCTACGCCGAGCGCTACCCGCAGCACTTCTCCGGCGGGCAGCGCCAGCGCATCGGCATCGCCCGCGCGCTGGCCCTGGAGCCGAAACTGGTCGTCCTCGACGAGCCGGTCTCCGCGCTCGACGTGTCGATCCAGGCGGGCGTCATCAACCTGCTGGAGGACCTGAAGGCCCGGCTGGGCCTGTCCTACCTGTTCGTCGCCCACGACCTGTCCGTCGTCCGCCATCTGGCCGACCGCGTCGCGGTCATGTACCTCGGCAAGATCGTCGAGATCGGCGCCGTCACCGAGGTGTACGGCACGCCCGCCCACCCCTACACCAGGGCGCTCATGTCGGCCATCCCGCTGCCGGACCCCGCGCTGGAGCGATCGCGCAAGAGGATCATCCTCGACGGCGACCTGCCCAGCCCCGCGGCGCCCCCGACGGGCTGCCGCTTCCACACCCGCTGCCCCAAGCGCGCCCTGCTCCCCGAGCCGGAGCGCGCGCGGTGCGCGGCCGAAGAGCCCCCCGTTGCACGGCTCGCGCACGCCGACGATCACGGCGCCGCCTGCCACTACCCCGAAGTGAGGAACTCGTGAAGGTTGTCGCCTACAAGGCCGCCGCGGGCGCGGCCCTGCTGGCTCTCGCCCTCGCCGCCTGCGGTGGCGGTGCCGACAAGCCGCAGGCCGGTTCGGCGCAGGCCACCGCACAGGCGCAGGAGCAGGCCGCCGCGCTGCCCGGAAGCGCCGTCAACCCGGTCGCCTACGAGCAGGTCAAGGACGGCGGGACCGTCACCCTCGCGCTGAGTCAGTGGCAGACGCAGTGGAACTACAACCAGGTGAACGGCACGCACGCGACCGTCTCCGACGTGTTCGACGCGGTCATGCCCAGCATGGGCAAGGCCGACGACAAGGCCGAGGTGACCAACAACCCCGACTACGTCACCGAGTGGAAGACGGAGCTGGAGGGCGGCAAGCAGGTCGTCACCTACCGGCTCAACGACAAGGCGAAGTGGTCCGACGGCACGCCGATCACCTACAAGGACTTCGTCGCCCAGTGGAAGGCGCTCAACGGCACCGACAAGAAGTTCCAGGCCACCTCGACCGACGGCTACGACCGCGTCGCCTCGGTGGAGAAGGGCGCGACCGACCACGAGGTCGTCGTCACCTTCGCCAAGCAGTACCCCGACTGGAAGGGCATGTTCTCCCCGCTCCTTCCGGCCTCCGCCAACGCCGACGCCACCGCGTTCAACAAGAGCTGGATCAACAGGATCCCGGTGACCGCGGGGCCGTTCAAGGTCGACGCCCTCGACCAGACCGGCAAGACCGTCACCCTCGTCAGGGACGACGCCTGGTGGGGCAAGCGGGCCAAGCTCGACAAGGTCATCTTCCGCGCCCTCGACTCCGGCGCCACCGTGAACGCCTTCGCCAACGGCGAGCTCGACGCGATGGAGCTCAGCCCCATCGCCGCCGACCTGCAGCGCGCCAAGAACGTGCCGAACGCCGACATCCGCAAGGCCGCGGCGCCCAACTGGCGGCACATCACCGTCAACGGCTCCGCGCCCAACCTCACCGACAAGTCGGTCCGCCAGGCCGTCCAGCTCGGCATCAACCGCGAGGCCATCACCCAGTCCGACCTCAAGGACCTCGACTGGCCGGTGCAGGTGCTCAACAACCACCTGTACATGAACACCCACAAGGGTTACGTCGACAACTCCGGAGAGCTCGGGAAGTACAACCCCGAGAAGGCCAAGCAGCTGCTCGACGCGGCCGGCTGGAAGATGGAGGGCGACTACCGCAAGAAGGACGGCAAGGAGCTCGAGCTGCGCTTCGTCGTCCCTGCCGCCTACCCGCTGGCCAAGCAGGAGGGCGAGCTGACCCAGGCGATGCTGAAGGACGTCGGCGTCAAGGTCAAGGTGGAGCCGGTCCCCGACGACAAGTTCTTCGACGACTACATCATCCCCGGCAACTTCGACCTGGTGCCGTTCTCGTGGCTGGGCACGCCGTTCCCGAACGGGGCGCTGCCGCAGATCTACAAGCAGCCCACCGGCAAGGACAACTTCGGCAGCAACTTCCCGCGCATCGGGTCGGCGGAGCTGGACGCGCTGATCGAGCAGGCGGCGGGGGAGATGGACCCGGCGAAGTACATCGAGCTCGGCAACCAGGCCGACAAGCTGATCTGGGACGAGGTGCACACCATCCCGCTGTACCAGCGGCCCGCCATCTACGCCACGAAGAAGACGCTGGCGAACTACGGGGCGTTCGGCTTCGCGACCAAGGACTGGTCCACGGTCGGCTTCACCCAGTGACGCCCGCCTGACGACACCTGTCTGACGACGCCCGGCCGGGATCCCGGCCGGGCGTCATCCAGTCATGGGCGGCCTGGCGCTAGCGGCCCTGCAGGGACCTGACGTTGTCGCCGAACGTCCAGTTCTTCGACCCGTCCCAGTTGATGGACCAGGTCATCAACCCCTTGAGGGCGCCGCCGAAGGCGTTCCAGCTCTGGCTCACCAGCGACGGGCCCATGTGGCCGCCGCCCGCGCCCGGCTGGGCGGGCAGGCCGGGGACCTGCTTGTCGTACGGCACCCTGATCGTGACGCCCTGGATGACCAGGCCGTTGTTCAGGCACGTGGTCTGCGCGGTGAAGCCCTGCACCGTGCCCGCCGCGTAGGAGTCGCCGCTGCAGCCGTACATGCTGCCGTTGTAGTACTGCATGTTCAGCCACCAGAGGCGGCCGTTGTCGGCGTACTTCTTGATGATCGGCAGGTACGCGCCCCAGATCGAGCCGTAGACGACGCTGCCGCCGGTCACGTAGGCGGTCTCCGGCGCCATGGTCAGGCCGAAGCCGGCCGGCATCTGGGCGAGCACGCCGTCGATGATCCGGATGAGGTTGGCCTGCGACGGCGACAGCTGGTTGATGTTGCCGCTGCCGGTCAGCCCGGTCTCGATGTCGATGTCGATGCCGTCGAAGTTGTGGCGCTTGAGAATCGGCACGACGGTCGCCACGAAGCGGTCGGCGACGGCGCTGGAGCTGAGGTCGATGCCGGCGGCGGCGCCGCCGATGGACATCAGGATCGTCGCCCCCGCCGCCTTGGCCTGGCACATCTCGGCCGGGGTGGGCACCTTGACGGTGGCGTCCATGCCGTCCTCCCACAGGACGGTCCCGTCGGAGCGGATGACGGGGAAGGCGGCGTTGATGACGTTGTAGCCGTGCGCCTTGATGCGGGGGTCGGTGATCGGGGTCCAGCCGAACGGCGGGTGCACGCCGTTGGCCGCGCCGTCCCAGTTCTCCCAGTAGCCCTGCAGGACCTTGCCCGCCGGGCGTGACTTCACCGCGCACGTGGTGTCGGTCGGCGTCGGTGTGGGCGTCGGTGTCGGGGTCGGCGTGGGTGTGGGCGTCACCGTCGGGGTCGGAGTGACCGTCGGGGTGGGGGTCGGGCCGCCCGGGCCGTCGAAGCTGACGTCGTCGGCGTAGTAGGTGCCCTGGCCGTACCAGCCGTGCAGGTAGACCTCGGCGCTCGTCTGGCCGGAGGCGGTGGTGAAGGAGACCGACAGCTGGGTGTAGGCCGCGGGGGAGGAGGTCCAGGTGGACCCGCCGCCGGTGACGCCGAGGTAGACGTAGCCGCCGCGGACCCAGGCGGTCAGCGTGTAGGCGGTGCTCGGCCGTACGGTCACCGTCTGGACGCACCTGGCGTTGTCGGCGCCACTGGCCGCCCCGGCCAGCGCCTTCGACCCGGAGTGGACTGGAGTGGCGACCACCGACCCCAGCCCGCCGGCGCAGGACCAGGGGGACAGCGTTCCGGTCTCGAAGCCCGGGTTGACGAGGAGGTTGGCGGCTCGGGCGGACGTCTGCGCGCCGAATACGCCGGCGACGGCCAGGAGGAAGGCCACGGCGAGCAGGATGGGACGCGTTGTTCGCTTCACGGGGGCACCCTTCTGTCGGGGTGAAGCTCTGCGGGTGATTATCCGGACAAGAAAGTTTCCTTACAATAGGTATCAACAGGCCAGGTTGCCGGAACATGGAAAGGGCCCCGCCGCATCCCGCGACGGAGCCCCTGAACCACTCAGGACGTCAGACGACCTTGGAGTTCACCTCGGCGAAGTGGCACGCCACCGGGTGCCCGTTGCCCCGGTCCACCAGCGCCGGCTCCTCGGTCGCGCAGATCTCCTGCGCCTTCCAGCACCGCGTCCGGAACCGGCAGCCGCTCGGCGGGTCCATCGGCGACGGCACGTCACCCGTCAGGATGATCCGCTCGCGCTGGCGCTCCTCCTCCGGGTTCGCCGTCGGCGCCGCCGACAGCAGCGCCTGGGTGTACGGGTGGGCCGGCCGGTCGTACAGGTCGTCACGAGGACCGGTCTCCACGACCTTGCCCAGGTACATCACCGCCACGCGGTCGGAGATGTGCCGCACCACCGACAGGTCGTGCGCGATGAACATGTACGCCAGACCCAGCGAGTCCTGCAGGTCCTCCAGCAGGTTCACCACGCCCGCCTGGACCGACACGTCGAGAGCCGACACCGGCTCGTCCAGGATGAGCAGCTTCGGCTCCAGCGCCAGCGCCCGCGCGATGCCGACACGCTGCCGCTGGCCGCCGGAGAACTCGTGCGGATAGCGGTTGCCGTGCTCAGGAGACAGGCCCACCAGCGACAGCAGCTCGGCGACCCGCTTCGGCCCGTTCTTGTCCCACCGGCCGTGCACCTTCAGCGGCTCGGCGACGATGTCGTTGACCGGCATCTTCGGGTTCAGCGACGCGTACGGGTCCTGGAAGACGATCTGCATGTCCTGCCGTACGGCCTGCATCTGCTTGTTCGACAGCGAGGTGAGCTCCTTGCCGCCGAACTTCACCGAACCCGAGGTCGGCTTGTGCAGCTGCAGGATGGCCCGGCCGGTGGTCGACTTGCCGCAGCCGGACTCGCCCACCACGCCGAGGGTCTCACCCTTGTCGACGTGCAGCGACACGCCGCTGACCGCCTGCACGTGCGAGACGACGCGGCGCATGAGGCCGGTCCCCCTGACGGGGAAGTTCATGACGAGGTCGGTCACCTCGAGCAGTTTCTCGGTCATGAGGTGGTCTCGCTGTTCGTGCGGAAGATGGCGGTCGGATCCGCCTTCTCTGCCAGTTTGGGCCAGTGGTGGCACGCGGCGTAATGCGCGCCGCTGTCCGTCTCCTCGAGGACCGGCTCCGACGCCGTGCACTCGGCCGTCGCCATGGGGCAGCGCGGCGAGAACGGGCATCCGGACGGCAGGTTGATCAGCGAGGGCGGGGTGCCCTTGATCGGCCGCAGCCGGTCGCCCGAGGCCTCCAGCGAGGGGATGGAGCCCAGCAGGCCCGCCGTGTACGGCATGCGCGGCGTGTTGAAGACCGGGTCGACGTCGCCGATCTCGACCGGCTTGCCCGCGTACATGACCAGCACCCGGTGCGCCATGCCCGCGATGACGCCCAGGTCGTGCGTGATGAGCACGACCGCGGCGTCGACGGCGTCCTTGACCTCGAGCAGCTTCTCCAGGATCTGCGCCTGCACGGTCACGTCGAGCGCCGTGGTCGGCTCGTCGGCGATGATCACGTCGGGGTTGTTGATGATCGCCATGGCGATCATCGCCCGCTGCCGCATGCCGCCGGAGAACTCGTGCGGGTAGGACTTCAGCCTGGCCGCCGCCTGCGGGATGCCGACCAGGTCGAGCATCTCCTTGGCCCGGGCCTGGGCCTGCTTGTACGGCACCAGCTCGTGCGCCAGCACCGCCTCGGCGAGCTGGTCGCCGATGGTGTGGACCGGGTTGAGCGCCGTCATCGGGTCCTGGAAGACCATCGCGATCTTCCTGCCGCGCAGGCTCCGCCGCTTGCGCTCCGGCATCTTGAGGATGTCGTCACCGCGGTAGGAGATGCTGCCGGTGATCCTGGCGCTCTTGGGCAGCAGGCCCATGACCGCCATCGAGGAGACCGACTTGCCCGAGCCCGACTCGCCGACGATGCCGAGCACCTCACGCTCGTGCACCGCGTAGGACACGCCGCGCACGGCCTTGACCAGGCCGTCGTCGGTGGGGAAGCTCACCTGGAGATTGTCGACCCTGAGCACCTCGGTCGTGCCGGGGCGCGTGGCCTCGGACAGGCGCTTGGCGATGTGTACGGAGCTCATCAGTCGCGCACCCTGTTCTGTCGGGGATCGAAGGCGTCACGCAGGCCGTCACCGATGAAGTTGACCGACAGCGCGATCGCGATGATGAACAGGCCTGGCCACCAGAACAGCCACGGCCGGGTGAGCATCGCGCTCTTGTAGTCGCTGATCAGCAGGCCGAGCGAGGTGTCGGGGCTCTTGACGCCGAAGCCGAGGAAGGAGAGGGCGGTCTCCAGCAGGATGCCGGCGGAGATCGCGAGCGTGGCCGAGACGATGATCACGCCCAGTGTGTTCGGCAGGATGTGCCGGAAGATGATGCGGAAGGAGGAGGTGCCGATCGCCCTCGCCGCCTCCACGAACTCCTTCTCGCGCAGCGAGAGGAACTCGCCGCGCACCAGGCGCGTGACGCTGGTCCAGGTGGTCAGTCCGAGGAACAGGGCCATGAAGTAGGGGCCCATGTTGCCCGTCGCGCTGCCGACGACCGCGGCGATCACCAGCACCGGGATGGTGATCATGATGTCGGTGAAGCGCATGATGACCGACTCGACCTTGCCCCGGAAGAATCCGGCGGCGGCGCCCAGCACGGTGCCGACGACCGTGGAGACCAGGCCGATGGTCAGCGCGACGATGATGGAGATCTGCGCGCCCCGCATGGTCAGCGCGAAGTAGTCCTTGCCGATGTTGTCCTGGCCGAAGGGGTGCTCGCCCAGGTGGATGCCCGCGCCGCCGAGGAACTCGGGGATGAGGCTGAGCGTCGGGCGGCCCCTGTCGACCACGGTGCCCGAACCCGTCCACGGCTTGTCCCACCAGCCGGGGATCGGGCCGAAGCCGATCGAGCTGAAGGCCAGCACGAACACGATGCCGAACAGGATCATGCCGACGAGGGCGCCACGGTGGCGGAAGAACCGCCGCCTGACGAGCTGGGCCTGCGTGCGGGCGACGATCGTCATGCCCTGCGCGGCGCTGGACGTGCTCTCGTCCCTGTTGATGGTCATCTCGGTCTCGGTCTTCTCTGTCATGACAACCTGATCCGCGGGTCGAGGTAGGCATAGGCGATGTCGGCCAGCATGTTCCACACGACGATCGAGGTGCCGGTGATCAGGAAGAAGCCCATGACCGGCATGGGGTCGACCTCTCTCAGCGCTTGGCTGAACAGCGCCCCCATGCCCTTCCAGCCGAAGACGGCCTCGGTGATGACCGCGCCGCTGAAGACGCCCGCGAAGTCGAGGGCGAGGATCGTGGTGATCGGGATCATGCCGTTGCGGAAGGCGTGCTTGATGACGACCGTCCGCTCGGGCAGACCCTTGGCGCGTGCCGTACGGACGTAGTCCTGGTTCATCACCTCGAGCATGCTGGCCCGGCTGTAGCGGGAGTGGCCGGCCAGGCCGACGAGGATCAGCGCCAGCGTGGGCAGCAGCAGGTGCATGCCGGAGTCGAGGGTGGTCTGCCAGAAGTTGCCCATGAAGTTCGGGGTCTCCGAGCCGATGGTGGCCACCGGACGGCCCTTGAGCGCCCGCGCGTAGCCGTCCCACGCCTCCAGCAGCCGGTCCATGAACATCATGGCGGCGACGAACAGGCCGCTGAAGACCGCCAGCGGGATCGCCTGGCGGCGCAGCAGGCCGCCCAACTGCCAGCCGATCGCCGCGCTGACCAGGCCGGCGACCACGAACAGGCCCAGCAGGGTCAGGAACGACGGAGAAACCAGCATCGGCTGCAGCGGGTAGTACAGCAGCGCGCCGACGCCCGCGGCGGCCAGCGCGGCGTACATCGGCTGCAGGTGCTCGACGCCCGCGATCAGCGCCGTCACGCCCGCGGCCGTGGCCAGGCCGACGACCAGGATGAACGGGAAGCCGAGACCGGGGTCGGCGAACCAGCGGGTCGCCGACAGCGTGAACAGGATGACGGCCGTCACGGCGAAGCCGATGCCGGCCGCGATCAGCTTGCCCTTGCGGTCGCCGTTGTAGATCGACGACCACACCAGGCCGGCGAACACCGCCACGGCCAGGATGACGGGAAGCGGAATGAACGGGTCACGCAGCCAGTCGTTGAACTCGATCGCGACGTACTGCTTCAGCAGCGTGGCGACCCAGAAAATCGGTAGCGAGAAGCAGACGAAAGCTGCGAAGGTGATCCCGTGGTCGAAGGTGCTGTACTGACGCAGCGCGGAGATGATGCCGATCGTGATACCGATCACCGCGCCGAGCACGGTGGCCACGACGACGAGCTTGAGCGTCGACTCCATGGCCGCGGAGAGCAGCGAGGAGACCGTGGTCCCCGCCTTGTTCACGCCGAGCTCGCCCTGGAAGATGCCCGCCAGCCAGGACAGGTAGCGGACAGGGATCGGCTCGTTCAGGTGCATGGCGGCGATGCGCGCCTCCATGAGCTTCGGAGCCTCGGGGGCCGAGCTCTCGCGTAGGTCGGCGAGAGGATCTCCCGACAGCGCCACCAGGAAGAACATGATGAATGTGGCGCCTAGCAACGTCAGGCTCGATATCGCGAGCCTACGTGCGATGAATACAAGCAATTCCCCGACCTCCTGCAGGTGACGGCTTCCGGTGCCACAGCGGGAGGTGGCCGGTCTCGGGCCGGAAACCGGGCCCGCCACGGTGCCTCGTGGGCGCGGCTTCGACGGGCTGACGATGTTGACGACGTGGGTGGACACCCGTGACGCGGGGCCGGTCTGAGACCGGGCCCCGCGTCAGCCGGCGGTTAAGCCGAATCTACTGGGCAGCCCACTGCTGCATGTTCCAGGTGATGGAAGCCTGGCTGGGGTTGGGCTGGATGTTCTGGAGGTTAGAGCTCCAGGCCGACAGCGCCGGCTGCGAGTACAGCGGGATCGTCGCCAGGTCGTCCCAGAGGATCTTCTCGACCTGCTGGATCAGCGGCGCGACCTTGGCCGGGTCGGTCTCGGCCAGGATCTGCTCGGCGAGCTTGTCGTACTCCTTGTTGGAGTAGCAGCCCTTGTTGTTGCCCTTGGCCGACGGGGTGCACTTCGTGGGCGTCTGGTAGGTGGAGGTCCAGCCGCTGTTCAGCGACGAACCGGCCCAACCGAACAGGGCGATGTCGAAGTTGCCGTTGGCCAGGTCACCGGCGTCGTCGAAGAACTTCTCGCTACCGGTGTCGGTGATCTGGAAGCCGACCTGGTCGCAGGAGGCCTTGATCAGCTCGACGACCTGGGTGCGGCGCGGGTTCGGCTGGTTGTAGCCGATGTTGACCTTGATCGGGGTCTTGACGCCCGAGTCGGCCACCAGCTTCTTGGCGCCCTCGAGGTCGACCTTGTCGTACTTGGTGCCGACCGCGGCGGTGACGGCCTCGGCGTAACCCGGCTGGAACGGCGCGATGTTGCGGACGTTCATCGGGGCGGCGTTCGGGTTCTGCGGCTTGATCAGGTTGTCGACGATCTGCTGACGCGGGGCGCAGAGCGCGATGGCCTGACGCAGCTTGGCGTCCTTGAACGGGCCCTTGTTGAAGTTGAAGTCCAGGTGGTCGTAGAGGAACTGCTCACCGGTCTTGACGGTGACGTTCTGCAGACCCTGCACCTGAGCCAGGACGTCCGGGTTCGACTGCGGCTCGATGATGTTCGTCTCACCGTTCTGCAGCGCCTGGACCTGCTGGTCCTGCGCGATGAAGCGGATGACGATCTTCTCGGTCTTGGCCTTCTCGCCCCAGAACTTCTCGTTGCGGGCGAGGGTGATGGACTGGCCGGGGGAGAACGAGTCGAGCACGTACTGGCCGGAGGACGGGATGAGCGCCTTGTCGGGCAGCTTGCCGTTGAAGATCCAGCCCTTGTTGAAGAACTCGGCGGCCTTCTTGAGCTTGCCGTGGTCCTCGGCCTTGATGGCGTCGAACAGCTCCTGCTCGCTGAGCCCACCCTGCTGGGCGACGATGTGCGCCGGCAGCTGGATGACGGGGGCCGCTGCCCAGTCACCGTACGACTTGGTGTAGTTCAGCGTCACCTCCTTGTCACCGATCTTGCAGTCCGGCATCTTGATCTTGTCCCACGTCGTCGTGCTGATGTAGCTGAACTCGGGGAACTTGCCGGAGGCCGCGGCGTAGGTGAGCATCACGTCGTCGCAGGCGATGGCGTTGCCGTCGGACCAGACCGCGTTCGGGTTGATGGTGTACTTCACCGTCAGCGGGTCGTCCGAGGTCTTCTCGTACGTGCCCATGTCCTTGTCCGGCGTGACGGACCCGTCGGCGCCGTAGTACCAGAAGTCCGCCAGGACCCGGTTGAGGACGATGTGGTTCTTGGAGGAGTACTCCTCAGCGGTCTGAGCGTTGTAGGAGCTGATCTCCTGCTCGAACGTGTGCGTGATCGTCGAGGCGTTCGCGGCGCCGCTGGCCGGAGCGGAGGCGCCGGCCGACGGGTCCGCGGCGGGCGCGTTGTCGGTAGCGCCGCAGGCCGTCAGCAGGATCGCTGCTCCCGTCGCCGCTGCCAGGAACCTTCCGGCCCTGCGTGCAGATGACACGGACTTACTCCTTGGGGGTTGAAACTTCGCAGCCAGTCTTGCGGAAAATGAAGCATTACTCCGTAGACGGAGGTAAGGGGTCACAGCAGAGTGTTGCAGACCTGATGCCGTCAAAGGCATGTTCCGTAACAAAGCTGGGGCGAATAGGTGCAAATCACCACATATTCGTTACCCACGGTGATCGGAGAGGGGGAGAGCGTTCTCTGGTCGTCCACAGCCCTCCTGACCGTCCACAGAATCCCGTTCGCCGCAGCTCGTCAAGCCGCAATTCTCCATCCTGAGATCCCCACCCCCCAACCCGGGAGGAACCTCGATGGAGCATTCCCCAGCAGTCACTGTGGTACACGAGCGTCACACCCCTCAGGCGCACGATTCCCGGGAGTGCCGCGCGCCGGCCCGGCCCGCGGCCGCCACGGTGGTCCCGACCGCGGTGGGCCGTTCCTGCCGCGTGGGTGCGTCTCCGCTGCTGGAGGGCCCGGAAGACCGCTCGCGGGAGGGGCCCTCCGCCCGGTTGGAGTGACCGGCTCCCCTGCCGGGCCTTGATGCGGCCTGCCTCTTGGGGGTGCCGTCGAGCCACCAGGGGGATGACCCGCCGGGTGCCTGTGTGGGGATTTCGTGGGGTGGCCGGCTGAGCAACTGGTCGGTCAGCCCGGCGGGTGTCGGTGTGAGGATGCCGTGGGGTGACCGGTGGGAAGGCTGGTTGGCCGGCCCTGCGGGCGCCTGCGTGGGATGCTGTGGGGTGGCCGGTGGGAAGGCTGGTTGGCCGGCCTGATGGGCGTCTGTGTGGGGATCTCGTGGGGTCGCCGGCCCGGCGGCTGGTTGGACCGCCCGGCAAACGTGTGTGGGGATCTCGTGGGGTCGCCGGCCGGGCGGCTGGTTGGACCGCCCGGCAGACGTCCGGGCGGCGATTCCGACGGGTGGCGCGCTGGACGACCGCGGACCCGACCCTCTCGGTCCATCCCGCTGGTCGCGCGGCCTCGGCGCAGGTCCGAGCCATCGCCATGGCCCCGGGCAGGCGCGCGGCGGGCTCGCCGCGTCACGGCCGGTCATGCCATCCGGCCTTGGTGTGGCGATCGAACGGCTCCTCCCGCCGCGTGGGCGGGGCGAGTCAGGGGGGCCGTCACCGGAGTCGCGCTCCTGCCGTTTCCGCGAGCCGCGCCGGACGGTTGCACCTCGCCAGCGGGGACGCACAATCGCATGATCCCCGAGAACATCCGGACTGGCTTCGCCAACGGGGACGCACAGCCGCATGATCGCCGAAAACGACCGGACTCGCTTCGCCAGCGGGGACGCGTGGTCGCATGATCCCCGGAAACGGCCGGACATGCGGCGTTTCCGCAGGTCGTGGTCATTCACCCGGCCTGGACATCCGAGCTCGAAGGCCGATGACCGGAAACCCCTGCCAAATCCGGAGTTATGTGGATGTTACGGGCTGGTACCCTGATCACGGACGTACATGATCCTTATCGCACGGGGTCCTCGCGAGGGAGGCACGCGATGCGGCGGCGCAGCGTTCACGGGCACGCATGCCCGACGGCGCGATGTCCCAGTCCGGCGTCATCTCATCCGCCTTCTCGTCGATTCATCTCGGTAACCGCGAGAATCACCTCAGTAACCGAGAAGCGCCGACCGGCGAGCCAGGGGTGACTGAATGAGCGAGAACGCTCCCCTGGGTATTGATGTGAACACGCCCAATGTCGCGCGAATCTACGACTACATGCTCGGTGGCAAGGACAACTTCGCCGCCGACAGGGAAGCGGCCGAGCAGATAATCAAGGCGTTCCCCGAATCGAGGGAGGGCGTGAAGCTCAACCGCGAGTTCCTCGGCAACGCCGTTCGCCATCTCGCGGCAGAGGCGGGGATCAGTCAGTTCATCGACATCGGCGCCGGGCTGCCCACCCAGAGCACCGTGCACCAGGTCGCCCACGGCGTGAACCCGGAGGCGCGGGCCGTCTACGTCGACAACGACCCGATCGTGTGCGTGCACGGCCGTGCCCTGCTCGCCAACTCGCCCACGGTCGCCATGGTCGAGGGCGACCTGCGCAGGCCGGAGGAGATCTGGTCCCGCGCGCTGGAGACCGGGCTGATCGACGTCGGCCAACCCGTGGGAGTACTGCTCGTCGCCGTCCTCCACTTCCTGGAGGACCCGTACGAGGAGGTCGCCAAGCTCAGGGAGTTGATGGCGCCCGGCAGCCACTTGGTGATCACGCATCTGTCCATGCGGGACGAACGTAGCGACGACACCGAGACCGTACGGCAGGTCTACTCGAAGGCGAGCTCGGGCGTGGTGCCCCGAAGCCTCGACGACATCAGGCGGTTCTTCGGCGACTTCGAGCTGCTCGACTCGGGGAAGTTCATCTCCGCCCATCTGCTGCGCCGGTTCTCGATCCTGGGCTGGGCCGGCATCGGCCGCAAACCCTGAACGGCCCACGCTCCTGAACGACCAGTGCTCGCCAGCGGCCGGAGCCCTGACCGGCATCTGGCTTTGACCGGCTTCTGGCCCTGACCGGCCGGAGCCCTGACGGCCATGAGCTCCGAACCGCCGGAGCCTCTCACGGCCGCCAGCTCTGACCGGCCGCCAGTTCTGACCGGCCGACAGCTTTGAACGGCTGGCAGCTCTGACCGGCCGCCAGCTCTGAACGGCGAGCAGCTCTGAACGGCCAGTGTTCGGACATGTCCGTCCAGGTCTCCGGCTCCGGCCGGCCTCAGCCTGGTTCGCCATCGCCCCGGTCTGCGCGACCAGCTCGGTTTGTCGTCGCCCACTCTCGGCCGGTTCGTTTCGGTCCAGCTCCGCGTGCTCTCGGCCGGTTCGTCGGGCTCGCCTTCGTGCGGTCGCGGCGTTCGTTCGGATCCCCTTCGCTGGTCTCGGCCGGTCCGCTCAGGCCGCCTCAGCGTTAGCCTGTGCGGCCTGGTGGTGCGGCTTCCACGCGAGGCTCGACGTACACGATGTCGGGGAGATGACCTGCCCGGCTGCGGCCGGTTCGGTGGGGTCCCGTTGCTTGGGTCGCGGGCGGTTTGTTCGGCTCGCGTGTGCCCTGTGCCGGCCGGATCAAGCCCTCTTCGCCGGGTCCCGGATGGTTCGTGTGGGTGGGAACGATCGTGGGCGGGCCTACGTCGTAGCCGATATGACGGATTTCGCGGGGATCGACGAGCAGCTCCTGGTGACCAAGGAACGGGTGCGGCGCTTCGACCACCTCACCCGGCAGCGAGGCGCGGTCACCGGCCAGCTGTCCCAGGTACGGCAGGCGGTCGCCGACCTCCACTCCCGCCTCGCCGAGGAAGAGAATGACGTGACCCGCCTGGAGACCGGTTTCGCCGGGTTCCTCGCGAAGCTGGTCGGCTCGAAGGAGGAACGGCTCACCCAGGAGAGGGCGGAGGCGGAAGCCGTACGTCAGCGGCTGGACGGCCAGCGCGCCCGGGTGTCCTCGCTCGAGGCCGACCTCGCAGCCATCGACGGTGAGCTGGCCCGGCTCGGCACGGTCCGCGACGAGTACGCGAGGCTGCTCGCCGAGAAGGAACGGCTGCTGATCGACTCGGGCGACCCGCGCGGCCGGGAGCTGGCAGACCTGGCGGAACGGCTCGGCGACCGGGCCGCCGACCTGCGCGAGCACGACGAAGCGCACAAGGCGGGGGTCGCCGCGGGGCGGGAACTCGCCTACGTGCTCGACCGGCTCGGCAGCGCGCGTGGAGCGTCGCAGTGGGACATGCTCGGCGGCGGCTACATGGCGGACGCGGTCGAACGCAGGCGGCTGGAGGAGGCGGACCAGGCGGCGTGGCAGGCGCAGCGGGCACTGGACGTCTTCTCCAGGGAACTGGCCGACATCGGGGTGGCCGCCAGTCCTCGGTTGCCCGAGGTCGACACGCGGTGGTTCGTGGACACCTTCTTCGACAACATCATCACCGACGTACTGAAGCACCAGCGGATCAACGGCACGCGCGACACGGTGGCGGAGGTGGCGCAATGGGCCGGGGCGACGGTGGAGGCCATCGCCCGCCGGAGCGCCGAGCTGACCGCCGAACGTACCGCCCTCCTGGCCCGCCGCGACGAACTGCTCGCCCCCTGACGGAAGTACCACCGGCCTCAACAGGGTCGACAAACCCCCCACACCGACGCACACTCCCCGGTGCCGGGGTGCCGGGGTGCCGGGGTGCCGGGGTGCCGGGGTGCCGGGGTGCCGGGAGAGAGTGGCTGAGGGGCTGAGAGCTCAGGTGGTGGGGAGGGTGCGGGCGACCTCGTGCGCTTCCTTCACCGCTGCCGGAATGTCCAGGACGGGGAAGATCGTGTGCCGGATCACCCGCTGCCCGTCCACCACAAGGATGAGCCGCTTGAGCCGTACCGTCTGCCCCGCCCTGAACGTCGGCAGCCGCAGGGCCGCCGCCAGCCGCAACTCGGTGTCCGACAGCAGCGGGAACGGGATCCCCTCCAGTTCCGCGAAGACCGCCTGCTCGTCGGGACGCTGCGTGCTCACCCCCCGAATCGCGATCCCGTCGCCCGCGAACGCGGCGGCGTGGTCCCTGAACAGCCGGTTCTCCAGGGTGCAGCCCACCGCCCCCGGCACCTCGTTCCACGCGGGCGGCAGCGGCGACGGCACGCCGGTGGCCGGGTAGGTGAACAGCACCGTGGGACCGTCCACCAGCTCGACGGGGCCGGAGGCGCTCGGCAGTTCCACCGGCGCCGGGATCGCGGTCCCGGCCAGCGCCCGCACCCGCTGGGCCTCCGGGCTGCCGGGCGGTGCCACCCCGGTCAGCGTGCCGTCCCCGGCGAGCCAGCGGTCGCCCCAGTCCTGCAGGGAGATCAGCACCGGAGCGAGGGCCCATCCCACGTCGGTGAGCACGTACTCGTGCCGGACCGGCCCCGACTGGTACGGCCTGCGCTCCAGCACCCCGCGCTCGACCAGGTGCCGCAGCCGTTCGGTGAGGACCTTGCGGGAGATGCCCAGCTCGACCAGCAGTTCCTCGAAGCGCCGGCGCCCCCGCGTGGCCTCGCGCACGATCAGCAGGCTCCACCAGTCGCCGACCACGGACGCGGCCTGCGCGATCGAGCAGGGGATGTCCTGTCCGCGAAGGTCTCGGTTCATGTCCTCACTGTACGCCGGGCGAGTCTCTAAAGGAGACTGAGAATGCGCACCAGCGCGCTCTCCAGCGTGCCCGCCGGGTCGAGGTCGGGGCCGGCGCTGCGCCAGGCGACGTACCCGTCGGGGCGCACGAGGACCGCGCCGGCCTTGCCCACGCCGTACCGCTCCAGCCACTGTCCCCCGACGTCCAGCAGTTCGCCGCCGATGCGGTGCGGCGCCAGGCGCACGCCGAGCTGGTCCCTGACGGCGCGGCCGGCGTCCACCCAGCTCTGCCCGTACGGCCCGGCGAGCAGCACGAACCCCGACCCGAACAGGTCGAGCGTCGAGATCGTGCGCCCGTCCCAGTCGAGGACGACGTGCGGGGCTCGACCGCCGGGTCGGCCCGTGGCGACGCGCGGGTCCTCCAGCAGCGAGCCGTCGTCGTCCGGCTCCGACAGGATCGCGGCGGAGTGGTACCGGCACCCGAGGATGGCGGCGAAAGGGTCCTCGAGCGGCTCGGGGTAGTCGACCCGCTCCGCCGGCGGCATGCGGAAGCCGAGGTTGGCCAGCTGGGCGTCGGCGACCAGCTCGCCGACCGGACGGCGTTCGGCGTCGTAGGAGTCGAGGAAGGCGGGGTCGGCCTGGCCCGAGACGACCAGCCAGAGCCGCCAGGCGATGTCGCAGCCGTCCTGCAGCGCGGTGCTTCCGCCCTGCCCGCCGGTCGGCGGCATGGTGTGGGCGGCGTCGCCGGCCAGGAACACCCGCCCCACACGGTAGGTGTCGGCCAGGACGTGGCCGATGGCGAACGACGTGGTGTCCAGGACGGTGACGTCGAGGTCGGGCACGCCGACGCCGAGCCGTACCATCTCGACGTCGTCGAAGCCGGGCTCCTCGCCGTCGTAGTTGACGCCGAGCACGTGGGCGCCGACGCCGGTCCCGGTGATGAGCGCGCCGGTGAAGGTGGTGTTCTGCAGGAACCAGAGGGTGACCTCGCGCTCGTTGACCAGGGCGGTGAGGTCGGCGTCGAACATGATCGCGCGCATGTGGCCGAGCACCCCCTTGCCCGAGGTGGTGACGCCGAGCGCGGCCCTGATCGGGCTGCGGTAGCCGTCGGCGGCGATGACGTAGTCGGCCCGCACGGTCGTCTCGACGCCGTCGGCGCGGAGCAGGGCGGTCACGCCGTCCTCGTCCTGCTCGAGCGACACCAGTTCGGTGGAGAAGCGCAGGTCGGCGCCCAGTTCTTCGGCCTTGCGGCGCAGGATCCGCTCGACCTCGGCCTGGGGGGCGCCCAGGTCGGGCGCGGGTGACAGGTGCCGGGGGAAGGGCGTGGTGCTGGTGTCGAGGATGATGTTGGCGTCGGGGTCGGTGAGACTGGCCGCGATCGCGATGCGCATGCTCTCGCCGATGCCCTGCCAGATACCCCGGAGCTCTTCCTCCAGGCCGGAAACGGGGCGTAGCAGCTCGACGGCGCGCGTGCTGACGCCGAACGCCTTGGGCTGGATCGAGGTGCTCGCGTGCCGCTCGACCAGCATGACGGGGACGCCCCGCCAGGCCAGCATGGTCGCGGCGCTGAGGCCCGCGTAGCCGCCGCCGACGATCAGTACGGGTACTCGCATCGTTCGCTCCTTCGAGACATATCGCGTATCGTCAAGATATGACGCGACTTCTCGATCGTCAAGATATATCTCGAGTTGCTCGACTCATCGGCTTCGGGTCGGGGTTCCGGCTTTGGGTTCGCTCCGTACGGCTCCCGCACGGGCGTCGCACCCCCTGAGCGGTTATCGCCGCGGCAGCGCGGGCTCAGCAGTCAGCGGGGCCTCGCCACGCCCGTCATATCTTCGTGACGACGCGGCAGCGCCCAGCGCGGGTCCAGTCCGCCACCTGGGCTGCGCATCGCAGGCGCCCGAGAGCGGGCCACCTCGATCGGAGTGTCCGGCGTGCCTGCTCCGGCGCGGGTGGTGCGCGATCAGTCGCGCAGGTGCTGCTCCAGCCGTTCGACCTTGCTCGTCATACCGTCGGTGACGCCCGGACGGACGTCCGCCTTCAGCACCAGGCTGACCCGGGGAGCGACCTCGCCCACGGCCTCGACGGCCCGCTTCACCACGTCCATCACCTCGTCCCACTCGCCCTCGACGGTGGTGAACATGGCGTCGGTCCGGTTGGGGAGCCCGCTGTCGCGGACCACCTTGACCGCGCGCGCCACCGGCTCCGAGACTCCCTCGCCGACCCCGAGCGGCGTGATGGAGAATGCAACGATCATGACTCGATCCTAGCCGCGAGAAACCACCATGCCACCGAGCCGGCTCGCGCTTCGCGCGCGCACCAGCCAGACCGATCGGCTCGGGCTGCGTTTCCGCATCGGGTGCTCGATCGGTTCGGGCTGCGCTTGCGCGCCGGGTGACCGATCAGCTCGGGCCGCTTGTCTACCGGGTGACCGATCGGCTCGGGCCGCGTTCGGGCGCCGGGCTGCCGGGTGACCGATCGGCTCGGGCCGCGTTCGGGCGCCGGGCTGCCGGGTGACCGATCGGCTCGGGCCACGTTCGGGCGTCGGCCTGCCGGGCGGCCCCGCGCTGCTCTTCCGTGCCGGGCTGCCGGCTTGCTGCGCTTTCCTCGCCCGGCTGCCGGTCGGTTCGCGGTGCGCGACGTTTCCGGTTTACTCAGACGGTTTGGTTGTCGGGCTGTCCGCCGGGCCGGCGCGTCGGCGTCGCGGTCCCGTGGGAGCCGCGTCCCCCGCCGCGCATGCCGGAGGAGTGCCCTTCCCGGGGAAGGGCCGTGGGTGGGAGCGGTGGCTCCCACCCCTGAGCCTCAGTGGTCGTGACCTTCGTGGTCATCCTCGTCCTCGTCGCTGGGCCCCTCGGAGGGCTCAACGCCCAGAACGGCCTCGCGCGGCTCGACCTCCTGGATGTGGTCGATCAGCGACAGGACATGGTCGGGCTCGATAAGCCACTGCAGCGCGGTCGCGCCCGTCTCGTCGGAGCTGACCAGCTCCGCCTGCTCCTTGCGCTCGTCCTCGTCGAGGTCGGCGTCAGGGTGCCGGATCTCGGCGAGGGCGGCCGCCTGCAGGGCGGCGACGTCCAGCACCTCGACGGTCAGCTCGACCGTGAGGCGGAGGAACTTTTCTTCATCACTCATGGCAGAAGAGCCTAGGGCAGCTTCCACTCCACGGGCGTCGCGCCTTGCTGGACGAGCAGCTCATTGGCCCGGCTGAAGGGGCGCGAGCCGAAGAAACCGCTGCGGGCCGACAGGGGCGACGGGTGGGCGGACTCGATGCGCGGTACCTGTCCGAGCATGGGCGCGAGGTTGCGGGCGTCGCGGCCCCACAGGATCGCCACCATCGGCTTGTCACGCGCGACCAGCGCGTGGATGGCCTGCTCGGTCACCTCTTCCCAACCCTTGCCGCGGTGGGAGGCCGGCTTGCCCGGCATGACGGTCAACACCCTGTTGAGCAGCAGGACGCCCTGCTCGGCCCATGGGGTCAGGTCACCGTTGGACGGCATCGGCAGGCCGAGGTCGGTCTCCATCTCCTTGTAGATGTTGCGCAGGCTGCCGGGCAGCGGGCGCACGTCGGGGGCCACGGAGAAGGACAGCCCCACGGGGTGCCCTGGCGTGGGGTAGGGGTCCTGGCCCACGATCAGCACCTTGACCTCGTCGAAGGGCTGGTTGAAGGCTCGCAGGACGTGGGAACCGGAGGGAAGGTACTGCCTGCCCTCGGCGATCTCGTTGCGGAGGAAATCTCCCATGTCCGAGATGCGCTGGGCGACGGGCTCGAGAGCGCTGGCCCATCCAGGTTCGACTACTTCGTGTAGGGGACGACCGACCATGGACATGCACCCTACCGATCAGCTCCGACAAACCGCAGGCCGTACCGAAAAGATCACAAAGCGGGCTTGCCCGGTGTGTACAGCCAGGTATCGAACAGGGTGTCGAGCTGCTTGCCGGAGATTCGTTCCGACAGGGCGACGAAGTCGGCGGTGGTGGCGTTGCCGTACTTGTGGTCGGTGACCCAGGTGCGCAGGATCCTGAAGAACGTCTGGTCGCCGACCGCCTTGCGCAGGACCTGGAGGGTCATCGCGCCGCGCACGTAGACGGCGTTGTGGAAGAGGTGCTTGGGGCCGCCGGGGTCGGCGGGCGGAATCTTCCAGAACGGGTCCTCGGCGGGCTTGGCGTAGGCGTCGGCGAAGGCGGACGACAGGCGGACGGTGCCGAGCTTGTCGGCCCACATCCATTCGGCGTAGGTGGCGAAGCCCTCGTTGAGCCAGATGTCCTTCCAGCGGGTGGGGGTGACGGCGTCGCCGAACCACTGGTGGGCCAGCTCGTGCGAGAGCAGGACGTCGTCGGGGACGTTCGGGTAGACGGGCCTGGTCTGCGCCTCCAGCGCGTAGCCGACGGTGGGAGCGTTGTCGGCGATGGCGCCGGTGGTGGAGAACGGGTAGGGGCCGAACATCCGGCTGAAATAGGCGAGCAGGGGACCGTGCCGTTGGGCCAGGCGCTTGCCGGCGTTCCCGAGCGCGGGATCGACGGCCACGATCGTGCGCAGGCCGTTCACCTTGGTGTCGGTGACGGTGAAGGCGCCGATGGTGACGGTCGCCAGGTAGCTGGCCATGGGCTCCTTGGCGGACCAGACGTAGGTCGTCTTGCCCATCGCGGCGTTCTTGGAGACCAGTTCGCCGTTGGCCACCGCGACGCGGTCGTTCGGCACGGTCACCCTGAACCGGTAGCCGGCCTTGTCGGTCATGTGGTGGTTGCCGGGGTACCAGCTCATGGCCCCCTGGGGCTGGTTGGCGTTGAACACGCCGTCCGGGGTGCGCACCCAGCCTTCCTTGGAGCCGTCGGGGTCGACGACGTAGGTGGGCCGGCCGTTGTAGGTCACCGCGACGGTGAACGCCTTCCCCTTGGCGATGCCGGCGGCCGGCGTGACGACCACCTCGTCGTTCCTGCGGGTGAACCGCGCGGCCGTCCCGTCGACGGTGACGGAGGAGACGGTCATGGTCCTGACCAGGTCGAGGTTGAACCGGCTGAGCGCCTGGGTGCTGCGCGCGCCGATCGTCGCCGTGCCCTGCAGGACGCGGGTGCGGGGGTCGTAGTCGAGCGCCAGGTCGTAGTGGCGGGCGTCGTAGCCGCCGTTGCCCTGCGCCGGGAAGTACGGGTCGCCCGCGCCCGGGGCGCCGGGGGAGTCGGCCACGGCGGAGGCGTGCGGAAGGGCGATGACTGTGAAGGCGGCCACGGCGAGAAGACGCTTCATAGAGCGATTCTCGCGCACGCGCACCGCCCGCTCGGAGCGCATGCCCACCGCCCGCCGCCCGCCGGGAGTGGCGCGCCTCTGTTCCAGGCGGAAACCAGGGCCCATTCCAGGCGGAAGCCAGGGCCCCATTCCAGGCGGGATGCCAGAAAGCGCCCCCGTTCCGGGAGCGCGTCGCCAACCCCGGCAGCGCCCGCCCGCAGCGCGCGCCGCCCTCCCGGAGCACGCGGGCCGAGCGCTGCCAGGAGCGCGCGGGGCCGGAGGCCGCCCGCCGGTGGCGAGCGGCGCCGGCCGAGTGATCCACGGGCGCCCGCCGCCCCGAGCCAGGCGGGCGCCCGTGGATCAGTGCAGGTGGCTCACTTCACCGAGCCGGCCATCATGCCCTGCACGAAGTACCGCTGGAAGGCGAAGAACAGCACCAGCGGGATGATCAGCGACAGGAACGCGCCCGGCGCGATGATGTCGACGTTGGTGCCGAACTGCCGCATCTGCGACTGCAGCGCCTTGGTCATCGGCTGGGACGCGGTGTCCGCGAAGACCAGGGCGATGAGCAGGTCGTTCCACACCCACAGGAACTGGAAGATCCCCAGCGAGGCGATCGCGGGCTTGCCCAGGGGGAACACCACGGTCGAGAAGATCTTCCACTCCGACGCGCCGTCCATCCTGGCCGCCTCCAGAAGCGAGGAGGGGATGCCGACGAAGAAGTTGCGGAGCAGGAAGATCGCGAACGGCAGTCCGAACGCGACGTGGAACAGCACCACGCCGGGGATCGTGCCGAAGATGCCGACCTGGCCGTAGAGGGTGGCGATCGGGATCAGCGCGATCTGGATGGGCACGATCAGCAGGCCGACGACGACCAGGAAGAGCGTGTCGCGGCCGGGGAACTCGATCCAGGCGAAGGCGTAGGCCGCCATCGCCGCGATGCCGATCACCAGCACCGTGGTCGGCACGGTGATCAGCACCGTGTTCCAGAAGGAGGCGGTGAAGCCGCTGGCCAGCAGGTTGGTGTAGCTGCTGATCGTCAGCTCCGCCGGCTTGGTGAAGATCGTCCACCAGCCCTCGGAGTTGTTCACCGTCTCGTCGCGCAGCGACACCACCAGCAGGCCGAGGGTCGGGATCAGCCAGAACAGCCCGATGAGGATCATCACGACCTGGACCGCGCCGCTGCCGAGGCGGTCGACGAGCCTGCCGATGGGGCCTCGCCGTACGGCTCCCGCGTGAACGTGAGCCATCACTGCTCCCTCCTGAACCGGCGGATGTTCATGATCATGAACGGCAGGACCAGGATGAGCAGGAAGATCGCGAGTGCGCTGCCCAGCCCCTGGTTGTTGCCGCCGCCGAAGGAGACTCGCCACATCTCCAGCGCGATCACGTTCGCGTTCGGCTGCACCGATCCCGGCGCGATGATGAAGACCAGGTCGAAGACCTTCAAGGTATTGATGATCATCGTGACGAACACGACGAGAAGCACGGGCGACAGCAGCGGCACGGTGATCTTCCTGAAGACCTGCCACTCGGTCGCGCCGTCGATGCGGGCCGCCTCCAGCGCGTCACGCGGGATGCCCGCCAGGCCCGCGGCGATCAGCACCATCGCGAAGCCCGCCCACACCCAGACGAACGCGCCGATGATGGCGGGCGTGATCAGGGTCGGGCCGAGCCAGGTCAGGCCGTTGAACGGCGCCTCGAAGTTCGACTGCGGCAGCCGTACGGTGTAGGAGCCGGGTGCCAGGCCCGCGAAGGTGAAGGTGCCGTCGGGTCCGGTGGTGGCGGTGGCCGCGACGGAGTCGCCGCTGACCGCCTCCACGGTCACCCCTGGCAGGCCCTTCTCGCTGCCGTCGACCTGGCCGGCCTTGCCGCCGCCGCCGGGCGTGAAGTCCAGCCAGACGGTGCCGCTCAGCCCCTGTCCCGAGGCCGCCGCGGCGGGCTTGGCGTCGGCGGGCACCGCCTCCGGCTTGAGCCCGACCAGCGGGATCAGCACCGGCTGGCCCGCCTGGGCGGGCTGCTTGGTGACGACGGCGCCGTCCTGCTCGGCCACGGGCGAGGCGTCGTTCTCCCTCGGTCGCGCTCCCTCCAGGCCGCCCCCGCTGGAGAACACGCTCGAGACCGTCGACATGAGCGCGTTGGCCACGCCGCGGTCCGGGTCCTCCTCGTAGACCAGGCGGAAGATGACGCCGGCGGCCATCAGCGAGACGGCCATCGGCATGAACACGATGAGCTTGAAGGCGGTGGCCCACTTGATGCGCTCGGTGAGGACGGCGAAGATCAGGCCCAGGGTGGTGACCACGATCGGGCCCACCACCACCCAGATCAGGTTGTTCCTGATCGTGGTGAGCGTGCCGGAGTCGGTGAAGATGGTGCCGAAGTTCTGCAGCCCGACGAACTGGGTGCCGGTGGCGTCGTAGAGGCTGCGGAAGATCGAGTAGACGATCGGGTAGATGACCCAGATGCCCAGCAGGAGCATCGCGGGAAGGACGAAGAACCAGGCCACGATGGCCGAGGGGCCCAGCTTGCCGCGGCCGGGCTTGGCGGCGGCAGGGCGGCTGCTCGTCTCGGTGGCGGTGGCGGCGCGTGCGGTCGCGCCGGCGCCGGCGGGATCGGGGTTCTCGGTGGGGGAGGTGCCCGACTCCGTCTGGGGGGTGGGTTCTGGCCCGGGGGTGGACCCGCGCGACGTGGTGTCGCGCGGGCCGGTCGGGCCGTTCAACCGGTCGGTCACGGCCTCGCCCCTTTACTTCCAGGCCTTGGCGGCCTCGGTCTCAAGGGCCTTGGCGGCGGCCTTGGCGTCCGCGGGGTTGCGCAGGAAGTCCTGAAGGACCTTCCACTCGCCCTTGCCGTCGGTGCCGCCGAAGGCGCTCGGCGCGAGGTCGGACATGTCGTACCGGACGCTCTCACCGGCGGAGATGATCGTCTGCGCCAGCTGCTTGGTCATGTCGCTCGGGTAGTTGTCGGGGGAGACGTTGCGGTTCGGCGACAGGTAGCCGGGCAGCTTGGCCCACACCTCGCCGCCCTCCTTGGAGGCCAGGAACTCCAGCAGCGCCATGGCGCCGGGGGAGTCCTTCAGCGCGACCGCGATGTCACCGCCGAGCACGACCGGCGCGGTGTCGCCGACCTTCGGGAAGGGGAACACCTTGGCCGTCTCGCCGATCTTGGCGCCGGACTGGGTGGCGGAGGCGGCCACGAAGTCGGCCTCGATGACCATCGCGCCCTTGTCCTGGCCGTACACCTGGGTCACGCAGGTCGGGAAGTCGGTCTGGAGGGCGCCGCTGTTGCCGCCGACCATGTACTCCTTCTTGCCGAAGATCTGCGCCATCTTCTCCAACGCGGTCACGACGGAGGCGTCGGTCCACGGGATCTCGTGCTTGGCGAGCTGGTCGTACTTCTCCGGGCCCGCGCTCGACAGGTAGACGTTCTCGAACAGGTCGGTGAGGGTCCAGCCGGAGGCGCCGCACAGCGAGAACGGCGGGGTGCCGGAGTCGGCGATGGCCTGGGCGGTCTTCATCAGCTCGTCCCAGGTGGTTGGAGCCTGCACGCCGGCGTCGGTGAACGCGGCGTCGCGGTACCAGACGATCGACTTGTGCGCGGCCTTGACGAGCACGCCGTACACCTGGCCGTCGGCGGAGCCGAGCTCCTTCCAGTACGGGGTGTAGTTGTCGTCGATCTGCTTCTGGACCTCGGCGCTGAGGGGCTTGAGCGCCTTCTGGTCGGCGTACTGCTTCACCAGGCCGGGCTGCGGGAGGATCGCGATGTCCGGCGGGCTGCCGCCCTGGATGCGGGGGCCGAGGTAGGCGCCGGTGTCCTCACCGGTGGAGGCGTAGGTGACCTTGGCGCCGGTCTTGTCCTGGAAGGCCTTCAGCACGGTCTCGAAGTTCGTCTGCTCCTCGCCCGTCCACTTGGCGGCGACCTCGATGGTCACCCCCTCGAGGGGCTTGGCACCGGCGGCCGGGGCGGAGCTGGCCGCGCCGGTCTGCTGGGGGGTGGTCGTTGGGGCGTTGCCGCAGGCGGCGATGGCTACCGCGAGCCCCGCCAGAACAACTGCTTTGCGCATGATGCCTGACCTCGAATCACTGGGTTGCGATGATCTCGGCTAGCTCTGCCTTCATGGAGGCCGCCACGTCATCGGTTGATTGGTCGTACGGCGGGCTGAGCGCCTTGGAGACCGCGCTGGCGATCACCAGGCTCAGCTGGTCGTAGTTCGCGCTGACCGGTCGCGGCTTGGCCGCGAGGATGCTCTCCTTCAGCACGGGCAGATAGGGGAAGCGCTTGATCAGCGAAGGATCGTCATAGAGCTCGGCCCACACCGGAGGGAAGGAACCCTCGGTCAGGACGCGCCGCTCGTTCTCCAGACTGGTGAAGTACTTGATGAACTCCTGCGCGGTGTTCTGCCGCTTGGAGTAGGCGCTGATGGCCAGGTTGGCGCCGCCCAGCGAGCTCGATCCCGGTCCGTCGGGTCCGGGGAGCCTGGTCACCGCGAACTTGCCGGCCACCTTGGACTGGGTGGCGGGCCCGTACGCGTGGGGCCAGTTGCGGGCGAAGACCAGCTGGCCGTTCTGGAAGGCCAGCCTGGACTCCTCCTCCTTGTAGTTCAGCGCCTGCGGAGGTATCCATCCCTCGCGCAGGCCCTGGGTGAAGAAGTCGAGCGCCTGCTTCGCCTTGGCCTGGTCCAGGTCGGGCAGCGTCCCGCCCGCCGACTGGACCGCCTCGGCGAAGTTGACCGTCAGTCCCTCATAGGCGGCCAGCTGTCCCGCGTAGCCGCCGATGTCGTGTTTCTTGGTGATCGCAAGGGCCTGGGCGCGAAGCGCGGCCCAGGTCGTGGGCGGCTTCTTGACCAGGTCCTTGCGGTAGTAGAGCAGCCCTGCGTTGCTCGTGTACGGCACCGCCCAGAGCTTGCCCCGGTAGACCGCGGTGTCCACGACGGGCGGCAGGAACCTGTCGAGCGGGAACTGCCCGCGCTCCAGGGGGATGATCCAGCCGTTGTCGGCGAACTCCGCCGTCCACACCACATCGAGTCCGAGCACGTCGTAGCGGTCGCTCCTGGCCTGCAGGTTGGCGGCCAGCTGCGCGCGCTGCTCGTCGGCCGCTTCCGGCAGTTCGAGCAGCGTCACCTTCTGTGCCGGGTGCGCCTTGTTCCAGCGGTCCAGCAGGGGCTGCAGGTAGCCGGTGGTGTCGCGCCCGGTGGCGAAGGTGATCGGACCGTTGGGGTCCTCCCCGCCCTCTTCCGTTACCGACGCGCATCCGGCCACCAGGAGCGCGATCAGCATCACGGACATGGGGCGGAACACGTATGACCTCCACATTCCGACCGGATTACATTCGTGTTAGGTAGATGCATTCATGTTATGCACAGCGCTAATCTGAACGTCAACGGATATGTCCGTAACGAGCGCGTAACGAGGAGGTGGGGCGTGCGGTTGCACCTGCTGGCGCTCCTCGCGAAGGAACCCGCCCACGGGTACGAGCTCAAGCAGGCTCTGGAGCAGACGTTCGGCACGGCCTACCCCTCACCCAACATCGGCCAGATATACGTGACGCTCGGCCGCCTGGAGAAGGACGGCCTGGTCAGAGCCGTTGACGTGGAGCAGTCCAACCGGCCGAACAAGAAGGTCTACTACCTGACCGCCAAGGGCCGCGACGTGCTCACCGACTGGGTGGACGAGCCGACGGAGGGCCCGAGGGTGCGCGACGAGTTCTTCATGAAGCTCGTGCTCGCGCCCCTGACCGGCATCGCCGACCGGATGGCGTTGATCAACCGCCAGCGCCGCCACTACCTTGCGCTGATGCGCGATCTCAACGAACTCGCCGAGCGGACCGATCCGGGGAATCAGGTCGCGCTCCTGCTGATCGAGGGCGCCATGCTGCACCTGCAGGCCGACCTCGACTGGCTCGAACGCTGCCAGGAGGACCTGACGTGACCGTGCTCAAGACCGTCAACCTGGTGAAGATCTACCAGAACAACCACGTGCCCGTGCCCGCCGTACGAGGGGTTGACCTGCAGGTCGACGAGGGCGAGTTCGTCGCCATCATGGGTCCTTCGGGCTCCGGCAAGTCGACGCTCGTGCACATGCTCGGCGGGCTCGACTCCCGCACCAGCGGCGAGATCTGGCTGGACGGCAAGCGCGCCGACACCCTCTCGGAGAGCGCCTGGGCGCTGCTGCGGCGGGAGAAGATCGGCTTCGTCTTCCAGTTCTTCAACCTGGTCGCCAGCATGACCGTCGCCGACAACGTCGAGCTGCCCGCCCTGCTGGCGGGGGCCTCGCCGAAGGAGGCGCGCGAGCGCAGGGAGTACCTCCTCGACGCGCTCGGCCTCACCGAGCGGGTCGAGGCCGCCCCTGCCCAGCTGTCGGGTGGCGAGCAGCAGCGGGTGGCGCTGGCCCGCGCCCTGTCCAACAAACCCAGCCTGCTGCTGGCCGACGAGCCCACCGGCAACCTCGACAGCCGCAACACCCGAGACGTGCTGCGCCTGCTCAGCGAGGTGCACCGCGAAGGGCAGACGATCGTCCTGGTCACCCACGACGCCAGGGTGGCCAGCCTGGCCGACAGGGTCGTCTCGCTGCTCGACGGCCAGATCGTCGACGACGGCAAGATCGTCCGCAGGCGGCCCGGCAGGGGCGGCGCCGGAGAGGTCATCGACCTGCGATGAGAGCCGGCCTCCGATGGATCAGGGCCGACCTGCGCGCCAGGCGCGGACAGGCCCTCCTCACCGTGCTGACGATCGCCGGGATCGTGGCCGCGCTGATCACCGCGGCCACGCTGCTCGAGGACGGCACCAACCCGTGGCGCGGCCTGTTCGCCGAGACCAACGGCGCCCACCTGTGGATCCACACCAAGGACCGGCCGCAGGTCGTCGCGCTCAGGCAGATCGACGGGGTGGAGCAGGCGACCGGGCCGTACCGCTCGGCGCCCGTGACCGTGCTCCAGGAGCGCAGGAAGGCCCCGGCCGCGCTGCGCGCCATGCCGGTCGCCGCCCCCGAGGTGGCCAGGCCGGTGGTCGCCGAGGGTGCCTGGCTCGACCGCGCCCAGCCCGACAGCGTGGTCGTCGAGCGTTCCTTCGCCAGGGCGCTCGGGCTGCGCCTGGGCAGCGCGGTCACCGTGACCGCGCTCAGCGGCGCCCGCCACGTGCTGTACGTGCGGGGCATCGCCGACTCGGCCGACCAGGGGTTCTATCCCGAGTGGACGCCCGGCCTGATCTGGGTCCTGCCGGAGAAGCTCGACCGGGTCGAGCCTGAGCTCGGCCGCAGCGAGTGGGTGACGGGCCTGCGCCTCGAGGACCCCGAGGCCACCCAGTTCGTCTCCCAGCGCGTCGTGGTGATGCTGGACGAGGAGGTCCAGCGCGTCTACACCTGGCGCGAGGTGCGCGCCGCCATGGAGCTGGACAACCGGCTGCTCGGCACGCTGCTGGCGCTGTTCGGCATCGTCGGCCTGGTGGCCGCCGTGCTGGCGCTGGCCAACGCGGCCGGCGGGCGCGTGCTGTCGCAGCTGCGCGACCTGGCGACGCTGAAGTCCATGGGCTTCACCAGGGGCCAGGTGGCGGGTCTGCTGCTGGTCGAGCACGGCGCGCTCGGCCTGCTCGGCATCGCGCTGGGCGTGCTGCCCGGCTGGCTGGTGACCTGGCTGGTGCTCGACACGACCTCCGTCGCGCTCGTGCCGCTGCTGGCCATCACCGCGGGCACCGCGCTGGTCGTGCTGGTGGCCGTCGGCGTGCCCGCCTGGCGCGGCAGCCGTACGCCGCCCCTGCCCGCCGCGCCCGCGGCGCCGCCCCGTGGCCGCCTGTCGCGCCTGGCCAGGCTGGCCCTCCTGGTACGGCTGCCGCCCGCGCTCGTGCTGGGCGCCCGCGACGCCTTCTCCAGGCGGGTGCCCGCCTTCCTGACGGCGTTCGGCCTGGCCGTGCCGATGATGATGATCACCATCGGGCTCGGCGTCTGGGCCACGCTCGACGGCTTCCTCGCCCACCCCGAGCAGGTCGGCCAGCACGCCCGGCTCCTGGTGCGCCCGGACAAGCTGACCCCCGAGCAGGCCAAGGCCCTGTCCGAGCGGGATCCGGCCGTCCTGCAGGTATATCCGGGGGCCGAGGTCGACGCGCTGGTGCCCGGCGAGGCCCGCTCGATCAGGGTGCGCGCGATCGGCGGTTCGGCCTCGCCGTACCCCTTCCCGGTGGTCGAGGGACGCATGTACGCCGACAGGGGTGAGGCGGTCGCCGGACAGGGCCTGCTCGACCTGCTGCGGGTGAAGATCGGCGACCGGGTGTGGCTGTCGGTCGGCGGCACCCCGCTGATCGTGCGGATCGTCGGCAGGACCGTGGAGCCCGACCTCGACGGCCAGGTGCTCTCGCTCGGCGTGGACAGCCTCGCGGCCAAGGACGTGGTGCCGCCGGAGTTCTGGGGCCTGGCGCTGAAACCGGGCGCCGACCCCGCCGAGGTGCGCGACCGGCTCCTGGCGGCCTCGGGCGAGGGGCTGGAGATCCAGCGCGTGGTCAACCCCGCCGAACGCCTGGCGGTCATCCGCGTCGTCATCGTCGCGCTCGTCGCCGTGCTCGCGCTGATCGGCCTGGCCAACCTGTTGACGGCCAGCGCGCTCGGGCTGCGCGACCACGCCTACGACCTCGCGGTGCTGAAGGCGATGGGGCTCACCCCGCGCCAGGTCATGGCCACGCTGGTCATGGGCACGGGGGTGCTGGTGGTGCTCGGCGTCGTCGCCGGCACCGCGGCGGGCTCGTTCGTCGTGCAGGGCCTGATCGACCTGCAGGGCCACACCAGCGGCGTCGGGGCGGGCATCGCCCGTCCGCCCTCGCCCCTCGTGCTGGCCGTGGCGGTGCTGGTTGCCATCGGGGCGGCGCTGGCCGTCGCCCTCATCCCCGCCCGCAGGGCCGCCCGCGCGCAGGTGCCGATCACCGCCAGGTAACCGCAGGGGTGCCTGTCGCCGTTGACAGGCACCCGCGAGAGCGCGCCCCGGAGGGGCGCGCTCAGCCGGCCTTGAGCGCGAACCAGTAGAAGCCGTGCCCCGGCAGGGTCAGCATGTACGGCGACTCGCCGATCCTGGGGAAGCGGACGCCGCCCCTGGCCTCGACGGGCACCATGCCCTCGAAGCGCCGCAGGTCGAGCTCGACGGGCTGCGGGAACTTCGACAGGTTGTTCACGCACAGCATCAGGTCGTCGCCCTCCTCACGCACGAACGTGAGGACGGCCGGGTTCGACGACCACATCTCGGTGTAGGCGCCGGTGCCGAAGACCGGGTGCTGGCGGCGGATGTGCAGCATCTTCCTGGTGAAGTGCAGCAGCGAGGCCTCGGTCTTCTGCTGCGCCTCCACGTTGACCGCCTGGAAGCCGAAGATCGGGTCCATGACCGCGGGCAGGTAGAGCCGGCCGGGGTCGGCCGTCGAGAAGCCCGCGTTTCGGTCGGGGCTCCACTGCATCGGCGTGCGGACCGAGTCGCGGTCCTCCAGCCAGATGTTGTCGCCCATGCCGATCTCGTCGCCGTAGTACATCACCGGCGAGCCGGGCAGGCTCAGAAGCAGCGCCGTGAACAGCTCGATCAGGTCGCGGTTGTTGTCGAGCAGCGGGGCCAGACGCCGCCTGATGCCCAGGTAGGCCCGCATGCGCGGGTCCTTGGCGTACTCGGCGTGCATGTAGTCGCGCTCTTCCTCGGTCACCGTCTCGAGCGTCAGCTCGTCGTGGTTGCGGAGGAAGATGCCCCACTGGGCGTTATCGGGAAGCTTGGGGGTGCGCGACATGATCTCCGAGATCGGCTCGCGCGTCTCCTTCTTCACCGCCATGTAGATGCGCGGCATCAGCGGGAAGTGGAAGGCCATGTGGCACTCGTCGCCGCCCGTCGTCGGGTCGCCGAAGTACTCGACCACGTCCTCGGGCCAGCCGTTCGCCTCGGCCAGCAGCACCCTGTCGGGGTAGAGGCGGTCCACCTCCGCGCGCACCTTCCTCAGGTACGCGTGGGTCTCGGGCAGCCCGCTGCAGCTGGTGCCCTCCCTCTCGAACAGGTACGGCACGGCGTCCAGCCGGAACCCGTCGATGCCCAGGTCCAGCCAGAACCGCAGGACCTCCAGCATCGCCTCCTGGACGGCCGGGTTGTCGTAGTTGAGGTCGGGCTGGTGGTGGAAGAAGCGGTGCCAGTAGTACTGCTTGCGCACCGGGTCGTAGGTCCAGTTGGACTCCTCCGCGCCGATGAAGATGATCGGCGCGTCGGGGTAACCGGTCGGCTCGTCCGCCCACACGTAGAAGTCGCCGTAGGGCCCCTCGGGGTCGTGGCGCGAGGCCTGGAACCAGGGGTGCTGGTCGCTGGTGTGGTTCATCACCAGGTCGGTGATGATGCGGATCCCGCGCGCGTGCGCCGACTCGATGAGCTGGACGAAGTCTCCGAGATCACCGAAGTCCGGGAGGATCTTCCCGTAGTCGGAGATGTCGTAGCCGCCATCGCGCAGCGGCGACTCGTACAGCGGCAACAGCCACAGGCAGTCGACGCCGAGCCACTGGAGGTAGTCGAGTTTCTCGATGAGACCGCGCAGGTCTCCGGTCCCGTCGCCGTTGGAGTCCTTGAACCCCCGGACGAGCACCTCGTAGAACACCGCCCGCTTGTACCAGCGTGGATCGGCCGAGACGAAGGCCTCGGAGACCGATGGGTTGTTCATATGACGCTCACAGAAGGAGATGTGGGCAGGACGAAGTCACCGGTTTCCCCGGCGTGTTGTGTGGTGACCGCGTCGCATGGAGTCGTCATCCCTGCGATCTCCATGCCCGGCCGAGACCAGATTTGTGATCTGATGCCCCGGTTCTTGCGACGCTCTCGGGCCGAACACTACCAGCCCCATGGCCCTCCGGAACCCGCTTCTTTGTAGCGGTCGTAATACCCACGAGATCCGTATGTAACCGCTCTGTAACCCTGCGTTCTCCCGGGGGATGCCCGCAGGTCAGAAGGGTGGCGTCAGCTCGGCGAGGTCGCTCTCGTAGTCCGTCAGCCAGGCGCCGAAGAGCACCAGGCCACGCACCCAGAACCGGTCGTTCCACCCGGTGAACCGGGTCAGCGCGTCCGGCCCCGAGGCGATCACCTCGTGCAGCGTGTCCGAAAACAGGCTCGGCACCTTTTCGGTCACCTTCACCAGCATCCGGTGCGAGTAGTCGCGGGCCGGGGCCGCGGTCGAGCGCAGCGGCACCCGCTGGAGCGGCTGCTTGACCACGTTCGTCGACGGCAGCGCGGCCACCCTCGGGTTGGCCGCGTGCAGCAGCTCCCGGTAGAAGCGGCCCTTGTCCTTGCGGGCCACCCCGACCGACAGGGCCGCGTCGAAGAAGTCGGGGTGGATGAACGGCGCCGCGAAGCCGGCCTCAGGGCCGACCAGGTTGACCGCCGAGCGGGCGATGCCGCGCACGGTACGGGTGTGCAGCACCGACAGCGGCAGCTCGGCCCGGTGCCCGTGGAGCATCGAGGTGGCGGCGGCGAACTGCTCACGCACGACGTCGCCGATCCACGCCTCTGCCGCGGGCGACAGGAAGGGCACCGAGGGCGCGCCGAGCGACAGCGAGCCGAGCACGGCCGCCGAGCGCTCGGCCTGCGTCCTGGCCTCCAGCGCCGCGCCGCTGACCATGAAGTTCTTCAGCAGCGGGCCGCCGGCCAGGCCGTCGACGAGCACGCGGCCCGCGCCGTGCACCTGCTTGGCGAAGGGTGCGTACCAGGCGTGGTGCGGGGTCATGAACTCCAGCCGCCGCGCCACCTCGAGCGCGTCGCGCGGATAGGCGGCGGCCTCCTGGGTGATGACGCGGTGCCGTACCCCCAGCTCGCGGGTGATGGCGCGGGCGAAGGCGATGTCGGTGTCGGTGCCGTCGTCGGGGCTGGTCGTCCACGACTCCACGTCGGCGCCGCGCGCCACCGCGACCGAGCACAGCAGCCGCGAGTCGTAGCCGCCGCTGACCGGCACCAGCAGCGGGCGCCCCTCGTAGTCGTCGTAGACCCCGTGCAGGATCTCCAGCAGCTCACCGGCGCCGCGCCAGGCCTCGTACGGCTCCTGCCGCAGCCAGCGCGGCAGCCGCCGCTCGGTCGAGAGCCTGCCGTGGGCGTGGACCAGCGCGCTGGAGCCCGGCAGGCGGCTGATCCCCCGGTACGGCGTGGCGTCGCCGAGCGGGAACGTCACCTGGATGATCGACGCCCACGCCGCCCAGTCGATGTCGACGGGCACCAGCTCCAGCAGCGGCTTCAGCAGCGAGGAGAAGTAGACCGCCTCGCCCACGCGCACGTAGTAGACGTCGACCAGGCCGAGCGCCCCCGCGTGCAGCACCGTGCGGGCGCCGTCGCCGATCAGGCCGGGCGTCTCGTAGGTCTCGGCGACCGTGATCCAGTCGGCGGGCGCCGCGGGCCTGCGCTCGCCCCACGCGAACGCGAACGTGCCGTCGGCGCGGTGGTAGGGCGGCAGCGGCTGGGAGCTGTAGAGCGCCGCCTCGGCCGTCTGGAGGGCGGGCCTGACCTTGGGCCCCGACCCCGCGAGCTTGTCGAGCAGGCCCGCATCGAGCCGGCCGAGGGCGCCGCACACGTACGGCCTCACATTGAACGCCGGCCACTGCACGCGATCTCACTCCTCAACGCCGATTCCAAGCGAAAGAGTATCCTTTGCCGGGCCGAGAGACGGAGGGCCTGTGACTACTGAGCTGGAGAGCACGCGACGCGCGCTGCGTGACGCCATCGCCGAGGCGGAGCGCGCGGCGGAGCTGGCCAGGCTGCTGGACGCCGCCCAGGCCAGGCTCGCCGCGGCCGAGCGGGCCACCGAGGAGCTCAAGACGATGGGCGAGCGCCTCGCCGAGGCCGAGAGCGAGCTGGAGCGCGAGCGCGCCGCGGCCGAGAAGCTGCGCAAGGAGCTGGCCGAGCAGCGCTACCAGGCCGAGGTCGCCCAGTGGAAGCTGTCCTCCATCAAGGTCGCCCGGTGGAACCGCATCGGTGACGCGATCAAGACGGGCAAGCGCAACCCGGTCCGCCTCGCCAAGGGGCTGAAGGGCGCGACCAGGCCGGTCAAGCGTCCCGTGGCGCCCAAGCGCAAGCCTCTGGCCGTCAGCGCGCCGAAGGACGAGCGTCCCGGAGCCGCCTTCCAGGCCACCAGCACCACCAGGACGGTCGAGGGCACCTCGGTGCGGCTCAAGCCGTTCCGGATCCCGACGGGCCCCAACACGCGCCCGCACCTGACCGCCGCCGTGATCGCCGACCCGCACGCCGAGGCGCTGCTGCGCTACGAGTGGCGGCAGACCACGGGCTTCACGCCCCGCGACTTCGCCCGCGTCCTGGCGGCCGAGGTGCCGCACCTGCTGGTCGTCGAGTCGGTCACGGAGGGGCCGTGGGCCGAGGAGGTCACCGGCGAGCCGGGTGAAGGGCTGCGCGAGCTGCTGGCCTGGTGCGCCGAGCGCGGCATCCGCACCGTCTTCTGGCACACGCAGGGCACCGTCGCCGACTACGCCGCCGCCGCCGAGCTGTTCGACCACCGTTTCACGACCGACCTGGCCGCCGGCTGGCCCCGCCTGCCGTTCGCGGTCCAGCCGCGCGTCCACAACCCGCTGCCGCTGTCCGGCGGGCGCTACGGCCGGGTGCTCACCCTCGACCAGCTGCTGCCCGACCATCTCGGCTACCCCGACGTGCTCACCTCCTACCGCTGGCCCATCGCCGTCGACTGCCCGCCCGGCACGCCGCAGTGGCGGCTGGCGGAGCTGGCCGCCTGCGGCACCTCCATCGGCCCTGAGGGCGACTCCAGGCGCGCGCACGCGGCGCTGCGCAGGGCCTACGCCATGGGCACCATGAGCGAGCGCGTCGACGAGCTGCTGGAGGCCGTCGGGCTGCCGAGCGCCCGCGCGACGCTCAACGTCTCGGTCATCCTCCCGGTCCTCGACCCGGCGCTGCTGGAGCACGGCCTCGCCCAGGTCGCCAAGCAGTCGGGCGTCACCCAGGTGATCGTCTTCGGGCCCGCCGGCGGGGCGGAACGGGCGCGGGAGGTGCTGGCGCCGCGCGAGGTCGTCTACCGCGAGCCCGACCCCGTCTCCAGCACGGGAGCCCTGCTGAACAGAGGGCTCGACCTGTGCGAGGCCGACCTGGTCGCGATCATGGACCCGCGCGACGTCTACGGCTCGCACTACCTGGACGACCTCAGCCGCGCCTTCCTGTTCACCACCGCCGACATCGTGGGCAAGGCCTGCTTCTACGCCCACCTGCGCACCGCGCACGCCACGCTGCTGAAGCAGCCGGAGGCGGAGTACACCTACACCCCCGAGGTCGCAGGGGCGACGCTGCTGGCCAGACGGCACGCGTTGCGGGCGGTCGGGTTCGCCGACCTCACCGAGGGGTGGGACGAGGTGCTCATGCGGCAGTGCCGTACGGACGGGGTCAAGGTGTTCTCCGCCGACAGGTTCGGCTACGTGCGGGTGCGCGACGAGGACCGGTGGCTGCTGGGCGCCGCCCACCTGGTCGAGTACGGCTCCGCCGAACCCCACGCGCTCATCTGACCGCACCCCGCGCCGCGCCGGGGCGCCCGCCGCTCCCCGGCCGCGGGCGGGGGTCTACGCTCGGCTCGTGAGACCGAGACGGCTGGCCGAGGTTCTCGGCGCCGCGCCGGCTCCCGAGGGGAGCTGGGCGGAGGAGGGCGTCTACCTGTCCACCGCCGCGCTGCGCCGCGGCATCCCGGCCGAGCGGCTGGCCGCCGACGTCAGCTCCCTTCCCGGCGTGCGGTCGGTGACGGTCTCCGGCAGGGGGTTCCTGCGCATCACCGTCGACGACCCGGGGGAGGTGCTCGACGAGCCCTTCGCGCGGATCCCGGTCGAGGACGCGTGGCCCGACCTCCCGCGCACCTGGGACAACCCGGGCTTCGTCGTGCGATACGCCCACGCGCGGGCCGCGGCGGTCATCAGGTGGGCCGCCGACCTGGGCGTGCCCGGCACCGGCCGCGACCCGCGGGCGCTGACCGATCCGCGTGACCGGGCGGTGCTCAGGCTGCTGGCCGAGATCCCCGGGCGCGAGGCGAGCCGCGATCCCGGGTGGCAGTCCTACCTTCCCCGGCTCGCCCTCGCCTACCACGACGCCCACGAGCACGCGCCCGCCGTACCACGGGGGGACGGAAGCCCGGAGCCTGTGCACACGGCGCGCGTCCGGCTGGCGGCGGCCGTCTGGACCGTGCTCCCCGGACCAGAGCGAATCTGAAAATATCCGGCCATTGCACGATTTAGGGCAAAAGTTTCCTCTCCATCCCGCGATCTCGTCTCGATCCGTGGTCGGACGTCCCATCAGCTGCACCACGTCCGATAGCCTCGATCGGGTGAGTCGATTCGCCCATCCAGCCGGGGACAGACACGCTGAGATGCTGCCCCACGAGCGCCCGCCGCTGGCGCCCGCCGACCTCAACCGGATCAACCCCTCGATCTGGCCGCGAACGTCGACGCGAACGGATGGCGCGCTCACGATCGGCGGCGTCGACGTGCGCGACCTCGCCCAGCGGTACGGCACGCCGCTCTACGTCATCGACGAGGACGACGTCCGCTCCCGGATGCGCGAGTACGCCACCGCCTTCGCCGGCTCCGACGTCCACTACGCCGGCAAGGCGTTCCTGTGCAAGGAGATCGTGCGCTGGCTGATGGACGAGGACCTGGGCCTCGACGTGGCCAGCGGCGGCGAGCTGGCCGTGGCGCTCAGCGTCGGCTTCCCGCCCTCGCGCATCACGCTCCACGGCAACAACAAGTCGGTCGCCGAGCTGTCGCGCGCTCTCGAGGTCGGCGTCGGCCACATCGTCGTCGACTCCTTCGAGGAGATCGCCCGCCTGGGCTACCTCGCCGAGGAGAGGGGCGTGCGGCCCCGGGTGATGGTCCGCGTGACCACCGGCGTCGAGGCGCACACCCACGAGTTCATCGCCACCGCGCACGACGACCAGAAGTTCGGCCTGTCGCTCAGCTCGGGCGCCGCGGCCGAGGCCGTCCGGCGCATCCTGGCCCTGCCGCAGCTCGAACTCGTCGGCCTGCACTCCCACATCGGATCGCAGATCGTCGACACCGCCGGCTTCGAGGTGGCCGCCAGCCGGCTGGCCGGCCTGCTGGTGCAGATCAAGGACGAGCACGGCGTCGTGCTGCCCGAGCTCGACCTCGGCGGCGGCTACGGCATCGCCTACGTCGACGAGGACGAAGCCCCCGACATCAAGGTGATCGCCGACGCCCTGCGCGAGATCGTCGCCAAGGTCTGCACGGGCGCCGGGCTGCCCGTGCCGCGCCTGACGGTCGAGCCGGGCCGGGCCATCGTCGGCCCCGGCGGGGTCACCCTCTACGAGGTCGGCACGGTCAAGGACGTCGAGGGCCTGCGCACCTACGTCAGCGTCGACGGCGGCATGAGCGACAACGCCCGCACCGCCCTCTACGGCGCCGAGTACACCACCGTCCTCGCCTCCCGCGCCTCCGCCGCGGCCCCCATGCTGTCGCGCGTGGTCGGCAAGCACTGCGAGAGCGGCGACATCGTGGTCCGCGACCACTACCTGCCCGCCGACCTCGTGCCCGGCGACCTGATCGCCGTGGCCGCGACCGGCGCCTACTGCAGGTCGCTGGCCAGCAACTACAACTACCTGCCCAAGCCCGCCGTCGTGGCCGTCTCCGGCGGCCAGGCGCGCGTCATCGTGCAGGGCGAGACCGAGGATGACCTGTTGAGGGGACAGCTATGAGTGGCAAACCGCTGAAAGTCGCGCTCCTGGGGTGCGGCGTCGTCGGGTCCCAGGTCATCAGGCTCATGGAGGAGCAGGCCGACGACCTGGCCGCGCGCATCGGCGCCCCGCTGGAGCTGGCGGGCGTCGCGGTCAGGAAGCCCGGCCGCAAGCGCGACGTCCACTTCGACCCGGCCCTGCTGACCAGCGATGCGGAGGGCCTGGTCACCCGCGACGACGTCGACATCGTCATCGAGGTGATCGGCGGCATCGAACCGGCCCGCTCGCTCATCCTGGCCGCCATGGCCAGCGGCAAGGCGGTGGTCACCGCCAACAAGGCCCTGCTCGCCGAGGACGGCGCCACCATCCACGCGGGCGGCGGCGACCTCTACTACGAGGCCAGCGTCGCCGGCGCCATCCCGCTGCTGCGCCCGCTGCGCGAGTCGCTGGCCGGCGACCACGTCAAACGGGTGCTCGGCATCGTCAACGGCACCACCAACTACATCCTCGACAAGATGGACTCCACCGGCGCCTCGTTCACCGACGCGCTCGAAGAGGCCCAGGCCCTCGGGTACGCCGAGGCCGACCCCACCGCCGACGTCGAGGGCTTCGACGCCGCGGCCAAGGCCGCCATCCTCGCGGGTCTCGCCTTCCACAGCCGCGTCACCGCCGCCGACGTGCACCGCGAGGGCATCACCGAGATCACCGCGACCGACGTGGCCAGCGCCAAGGCCATGGGCTACGTCATCAAGCTGCTGGCCATCTGCTCCCGCTCCGACGACGGCCGCTCGATCGGGGTCCGCGTCCACCCGGCGATGATCCCCAGGTCGCACCCGCTGGCCGGGGTCCGCGAGGCCTACAACGCGGTCTTCGTCGAGGCCGAGTCGGCCGGGCAGCTCATGTTCTACGGCAAGGGCGCGGGCGGCGCCCCGACCGCGTCCGCGGTGCTCGGCGACCTGGTCGCGGTGGCCCGCAACCGGATCGCGGGCACCAGGGGTCCCAGCGAGTCGATCTACGCGTCGCTGGCCGTCCACCCGATGGGCGAGACCGTCACCCGCTGCCACGTGTCCCTGGACGTCGCCGACAAGCCGGGCGTCCTGGCGCAGGTGGCGACGCTGTTCGCCAAGCACGACGTGTCCATCCAGACGGTCCGCCAGGAGGGCCACGGCGACGACGCCCAGCTCGTCATCGTCACGCACCGGGCGACGGACGCGGCGCTGTCGGCGACGATGGAGGGGCTGCGCAACCTCGACATCGTGCGGGCGATCGCCGGCGTGATGCGGGTCGAGGGCGACGACTGACCCGGCAGGCACGGGGATTTCTTGTGGGATTTCTTGCGGGATTTGGTGCGGGGCCGGTGACCGGCCCTGTGGAAATGGCGGATCGCTGATCTGATTCGCCGGGCGAAGAGATGCTCGATGGGCGATTCTTGAAGAGCGCCCATCGAGAGATCGTGACGACCATGGTCATGCCGTCGGTGATGCAGGCACCCAGGTCGCCCGGGGCGCGGTCGTGCACGGATATCCCTTTTCCGCCGAGAGGCGCGCCACGCTCTCGGTTCCCCACCGAAGGAGATCCCCTTGTCGTGCTCGCCGCCTTTTGGTGAAGAGGGTGGAGAAACAAGCCGTTTCTCCGCCTATGTGGATGCAGTCGAGCGAAGGATCGACAGAGACCTCCTCGAGGAGGCTCTGCGGCAGAACGAATCGGCGGCCGAGTCCGCCGAAGTGTCGGACCGTGGCGATGGCTGAGGCGTCGCGACCCGGCGCGGCGTACCGGGACGACCCGGCGCCCTAGCGACACACCCGAAACCGCGACGACCCGGCCTGCCGTACCCGGGAGGAACGGCAGGCCGGCGCCATGCCCGGAGGGGCACAGGGGCGTCAGGCGCGCGGCCGGCGTTGAGGGTCGCCACCCGACGCGGCGCGCCGACCGTCACCCGCGGAAGACACCGTGCACCCGTCATGGCATCATACGGAACTAAGAGTTCCGAAACTCATGGTTCCGTTAGGAGCGAGCATGGACGTCTCTGTCACCTCCCCGCACCGCACGGTCGTTCTCGCCGGCCGGATCATCGCCTTCCTCGGCGTGTTCCACATGGCCGTCACCGTCGCCTTGAACATCCGGTACCTGCCCACCTGGTTCTCGGGCGGGCTGTGGTTCCCCGCCAACGGCCTGGGCGAGCTCCCTCCCGCACTGGGCGGCTTCTGGCTCACGATCGGGTCCTTCGCCCTGCCGCTGTTCGCGCTGGGCCTGCTGATCGACTGGGCCGGTCGGCGCGGCGCGACTCCTCCGGCGTTCGTGGCATGGTTGCTCGGCGTGTGGGGCACGATCGGAGCGCTCACCTTCGAGCCGTCGCCGTTCATCGCCGTCTGGGTGCCCGCCGTGATGCTGCTCGTCGCGGCCGGGAAGCGCCGGTGAGCGCGGCTCCCGCAGCCGACCGGCGGCGCGGGCAGGCCGGAGGGCCGGGCGCGGACCAGGGGCCGCGGTGACCGGGAAAGGAACGCCAGTGGAACGGCAGGGCACGCGGGCCGCGCAGGCAACGCGGACAGGACGGCCGAGAGACAGCAGGGTCGACGCGGCCGTCCTGGTCGCGACCAGGGACGTGCTCGCCGAGACCGGCTACGCCCGCCTCACCGTCGACGCGGTCGCCGTACGGGCGGGAGTCGGCAAGGCCGCCATCTACCGCCGCTACGCCACCAAGCAGGAAATGGTCTTCGCCGCCACCGTCCATTCCATGGCCCTGGAGATCCCGCCCGACACGGGCTCCTTCGTCACCGACCTGGTCGCGCTCGTCGACGACGTCCTCGCCACGCTGGGCAACCCGGTCGCCCTGGTCACGGTTCCCGGGCTGCTGGCCGACGTCGTCGCCGACACCGACCTGACGGCCAGGTTCCAGCGGACGTTCATGGAACGGCAGCGCGACTGCGTCACGGCCGTCCTGGACCGCGCGGTCCAGCGGGGTGAGCTCGCGGAGCGGCCCGAGCTGGACGTGGTCCACGCCCTGCTGGTCGGTCCCGTGTTCGCCTGGCTGTTCCTGATCCGCCGCCAGGAGCGGGATGTCTTCGCCCGGGAACTGGCCGCCCGGCTGGCCGCCGCGCTGACCCGCACAGGCGGGCCGCTCCCCGCCTGAGAGGCGGCCTTCCCCACGCTGACCGCACGGGCGGGCCGCTCCCGGCAGGGCGGCCTCCCCACGCTGGCCCGCACGGGGCCGCTTCCCGGCTGAGGTGAGCGTCCTCTGGCACGCCGGCCCGCACGGGGCCGCTCACCTGCGAAGGGGAGCGGCCTCCCCCGCGCAGGGGAGGGGCGCCGGGCCCGCACGGAGCAGGCTGGTGGCCATGACAGAGAGTGTGAGCGTGGCCGCCACGGCACGGGGCCGGACGCGGGGCCGGACACGGTGGGCGGCGTCGGCGGCGGCGGTGTGGTCGGTGGCGTTCGCGGCGGCGGGCGCCTACTGGGCGGTGGGGGGCGCCGGCTTCCCGTTCGGCGCGGGCGATCCGCGAGCCGAGCAGGTGGGCTCGCTGTTCGCGGCGGCGGAGCCGGGGCCGGTGGGCGCGGCCATGGCGGTGCTCGGACTGCTCGGCGCCGTGGTCGCGGTGGGGATGGCCCGCGCCACCCCGGCCAGGGGGCCGCTCGTCTTCGCGTGGGCGATGAGCGGCGCGCTGCTCGTCGCCGTGCCCGACATCAGGGTGATCCAGAACTTCGCCTACCTGTTCATGGGATACACCGGCCTGTGGGACGGGCCCCTGCTGTTCATGGTGTTCTGCATCGCGGGCGGAGCCCTCTGGGCGGCGGCGGCCTGGGTCCACCAGGGCGGCGGCACGCGGGAGCCGGTCCGATGGGGCAGGCCGGTGACCTACGCGGCCGCGCTGCTGGCCCTGCCGTACGCGATCTCGCGCATCTCGTGGGCGGCGGGCATCCCGCTCGGGATACCGGCGGAGGACATCGCGGCGGGGAACGCCGATGGCGGGTGGATCTCCGAGACGGTGCTCGGCGGCCTGTGCGTCGCGGGCGCCGTCCTCACGATCGGTCTGGTGCGGCGCTGGGGTGAGGTCTTTCCCCGATGGATCCCGTTCCTGCGCGGCAGGCGGGTGCCGGTCTGGTTCGCGGTCGTGCCGGGGCTGGCCGCGTCGGTCATGCTGGTCCAGGCGGGCGCGCGGCTGTACCTGGCGATGCTCACCGGGGACATCACCATCACCGCCGAGCGCTGGGGCACGTTCCTGCCCGGCCTGGCGTGGCTGCCCTGGGGGCTGGCCCTGGCCGCCGCCACCTACGCCTACTACCTGCGCCGGCGGGCCTGAGCACCACCCGCCTGCGCCGGCGGGCCTGAGCACCACCCGCGCCGGCGGACCTGAGCACCGGCCCGCCTTCCCCGGCCTGGTCAGCGGGCGAAGGTACCCAGCTTTCCCGACCGGTTCAGCGGCCGGGGAAGGTCAGGCTCCGGACCCGCCGGACCGCGCGGTTGAGGACGGTGCGGTTCCGCTCCCGGGCGAGCCTGACGGCCTCCCGCCGCCAGTGCTCGGCCTTCTCCTTCCACCTGGCGGTGTCCCTGCGCCCCTTGGCCGCCTCCCTGCGCAGCTGGGCGACCTCGGCGCGCAGCGCGGCCGCCCGCTCGCGCAACCTGGCCAGCTCCTTCTCCCGCTGCCGCGCCAGGCGCTCGTGCTCGGGCAGCGGGCGCCTGCGCGGCGGGTAGACGCGCGGCCGGCGCGTGAAGCCGAACTCGGCGCCGTCCACCCACTCGACGCCGAACACCTCGTCCAGCACGTCGTCGAGGATCTCGCCGGGGCGGATGACGAGCGCCGCGCGCGACAGCGCCGCCGTCCGCTCCAGCCGCGCCGCCACCACCCCGTCGGGCCGCTCGCCGAGCGCGACGCACAGGACGCCGCCGTCGCTGTCCTCGAGGTGCGCGACCAGCCGCTCCACCGTGTCGTGTCCCGGCATCCAGCCCGGCGGGCACAGCAGCCGGAACGGCGCCACGCCGGAAGGCGGGCCGTCCAGCCGTACCCGGGGGTCGTGGGTGAACTGCGCGTGCAGCAGCCGCAGGTCGAGCAGCGGATCGGCGAGCGGGGAACGGCGCGCGTCGGTCAGCCACTCCCACGGCCCGGTGACCGTGACCCTGACGTCGGGCAGCGACCCGGCCAGCAGGCCGTCCACCGTGGCGCGGACGTCCTCGTAGGAGCCCGCCTCGACCACCGCGTCCACGTACGGCACCAGCCACTGCCGCCCCTGATCGCCCCGCAGATAACGCCGGTACGGCACGCGGTCGGCGACGAACGGGTCGTTGTAGCGCTTCAGCTCGGCGAACGAGCGCATGGCCGTCGGCAGCCCGAGATGCCAGGCGCGCGCCTCGGGATCCGGCACGAAGACCGCGCCGGCCTGCGTCAGCCGGTAGCCGAGCTCGGTGTCCTCGGCGAGCTTGAGCGAGACGTCCATGCCGCCGCACGCGCGCAGCAGCCACGCCGGATACGACGCGGTCGCGCCCACGTGCACTCGCGACACCAGCGAGCTGGGCGCGGATCTGAGCCCGTCGTGCGCGGCGATGATCTCCTCCGCCCAGTCGTGCCGGTGCGGGGACATCGGGAACAGGTCCTTCGCCCCGGCGGCCACCTCGGCCGGGGTGGGCGGCGACTCGGGCTGGGTGAAGTCGATCCAGCCGAGGACCACCAGGTAGGGGGCCAGGTGGTGCCACCGCATCTGGGCCTCGACGTGGTCGGGGTGCGGCACCATGTCGGCGTCGAGCACCAGCACGACGTCACCGGTGGCCGCCTCCAGGCCCGTCTGGACCGCCGCGGCCCGGCCCCAGCTGTCCCGCACCCGCTCGACCCGCACGCGGGCAGGACGCGGCGGGTCACCGGGCTGGGAGACGTGGCGCGGCGGGTCTCCAGGGCCGGCCGCCTGGAGCGGCGGGTTGCTGCCGTCGTCCACCACGACGACGTCGAGCAGGTGGGCGGGGTAGGTCTGCGTCGACAGGGCGGCCAGCGTGAGGTCGAGCGTCTCCTGGCAGTCGTGGGCGGGGATCACCACGGTCACCGTCATGGTCGGCTCCCAGGTGCCGAGCTCGGGCGGGCTGAGCACCCCGAAGTCGTTGCGCCTGATCCTCATGGCGCCAGCTCCATCAGCGCGCTCGGCCGGAAGCCCCGCCACTGCCGCCGGTTGCGCCGCAGGAACGTGCCGATCGGCTCCTGCCAGGTGTGGTCGGCGGCCGGTCCCCTGCGCAGGACGTAGCCGAGGCCGTGGGTGCGGTAGATCTGCCCGCCCGCCGCCTGCAGCGCCTCCTGGAACTGGGTGTCGACCGAACGGCGCAGCGGCCGGAACCCGCCGACCGCCTGGAACGCCGACCGCTCGACCAGGATGGTGCCGCCCGCCACGAAGCTGGTGATCTGCTCGGTGACCTGGCTGCGGTGCACGGTCACGTCGATCGAGGTCAGGTAGACGAACTCGGGCACGGTGCCGACGACCTGCGCGCCGGAGTAGGAGTGCGCCAGCAGCAGGTCGGACAGGAAGTCGGGCCCGTACCAGTCGTCGTCGTCCATCTTCAGCAGGAACGATCCGGAGGCGCGGGCCGCCGCGTCGTTGAGCACCTCGCCGAACACCGACTCGGTCTCGAAGACGGTGATCGGCCGGTCGAAGCGCTTGACGGCGTCCACGACGTCGGCGTGCGAGGCCGGGAACCCGTGCAGGGCCAGGATCACCTCGAGCTGCACGTCACGCTGCCTGGCCACCTGCTCCAGCGCGAAGCCGACCATGGCAGGCCGGCGTGTCGCCAGCAGCACCGAGGTCAGCGGGGGAGCGGGAGCCGGCGCGCCGAGCTGCTCCCAGCGGGCGGCCACGCCGTGGGTGCGCAGCGCCTCGCGGCGCAGCCTGACGCTGTGCTCCTCGCGCCGCAGGTCGTCGGCCAGGTCGACGGGTGAGGTGACGAGGCGGGCGAGCGGTTCGCCGAGCGCGCCGGCCCAGCGCGGCACCTCCTGGGCGACCAGCGGCACTCCCGCCGCGGCCAGCCCGGCCAGCACCCGCACGGCCGCCAGCGGCCCGCTGTGCGCGTGGTGCCAGTCGATCGTCACGCCGCGCACCTGCCGCAGCCTGGCCACGTCGGCGTCGGTCACGCCACCGGAGTCGGCGAACGTCACCACGGGCCTGCCGTCCAGCACGACCGACCACCGGCCGCCCGACTCGGCCAGCATCGCCGTCCCCCGCGACGGCGTGGTGACGAAGCCCATGGGGTTCACCAGGCGCTCGTCGACCGGGGGGATCATCGAGGGCTCGGCGAGGACGGCGGCCAGACCGGTGCCGCCAGGCCGGCCGATGCGCTCCCAGCTGGTCGCCCCGGCCGTCGGCCGGTCCACCGGCGGCTCGTCCTCCGTCCACTCCACCTCGGTCTCGACCGTACGCAGGACGATGTCGCCGCCCGGCGCGCCGACGCGTTCCGGCACGGGACCGGTCAGGTCGGCGGGAGTCGCGTTCGGGTCGCCCGGACGCCAGTCCGCCGCGCCGACGCCCGCGATGGCCGCGGCCGGCGCGGCGATCACGTCGAGCCGGTGCCCGGCGAAGGCGCGGGCGGTCGCGGTGACCGTACGGCCGGCCGGGGTGGGCGCGGAGAACCGCGCGTCGACCACCCACACCCGGTCCTTCGGCCGGTGGACGCGCAGCTCGGCCAGTGACCGCCAACGATGGGCGGGGGTGGGCGTGGGCACCGGGGCCGGGTGCGCGGCAGGGGTGTCGGCGACCGCGACGACGACCCGCTCGGCTTCCGGCAGCACCTTGTGCAGCGTGGCGATCCTGCGCAGGTCGGCGGGCGTGCCGGCGAGCACCAGCACCTCGGCGACCCGTTCGGCGGCCGGGGGCGGCTCGACCAGCTCGTGGTCGAGGTCGGTGCCCTCGACGTCTACGTCGAGCCCCGCGTGGAAGACGCGGACGTCCGGGGTGCGGGCCAGGGCCTCGGCCACCAGGTCGGCGATCATATGACGCGCCTCAGGAACGTCGACAGGCCGCCCCGGCGCGGCGGCGCCACCGTGGCGGGGGTGTCGAGCTGCCGCTTCAGCCTGCTCACCTCGGCCTGCAGCGCCTTGATCTCGTCCTTGCGCCGGGCGGCCAGCGCCCGCCACTTGGCCGGATCGCCCGCGAGCGGCTCGGCCTCCTCCGCGGTGGTGACGCCGTACTCGGCCGCGCCGACCCACAGCGACCCGAACATCTCGTCCACCAGCGCGTCGAGGTCCCCGCCGATCCTGCGCGCCCTGGCGAAGGCGGCCGTGCGCTCCAGACGCGCGGCGACCACCCCCTCGGCCGCCTCGGCCAGCGCCACGCTGACCAGCCCCTCCTCGCGGGCGACGAGCCGGGCGACGGTGTCGGCGCCCAGCACCCACCCGCGCGGCACGGTCAGCAGGTACGGCGTCGGCGCCACGCCGACCGGCGCGGCCGCGGCGAAGTCGACGCGCGGCTCGTGCTCGTACAGGTTGCGCAGCAGCCGCAGGTCGAGGTGCGGGTCGTCGAGGCTCGACCGCCGCCCGCCGGTCAGCAGCGACCAGGGACCCACCAGGGTGACCGCCACGTCGGGCACCGAGCCGGCCAGCGCCGAGTCCACCGTGGCGCGGGTCTCCTCGTAGCCGCCCGCCTCGACCACGACCCGCACGTACGGCACCAGCCACTGCCGGCGCGGGTGGCCGCGCAGCCAGCGCAGGTCGGGGATGTGGTCGCCGAGGAAGGACCAGTTGTGCCGGTGGACCTCCTGCTGCCTGCGCATCACCGTCGACTCCCCGACGTGCAGGCTGCGCGCCTCCCCGTCGGGGATGAAGACCGCGCCCGCCTGCGCGAGCCGGTAGCCGAGCTCGGTGTCCTCGGCCATGTTCAGGCGCGGGTCGACGCCGCCCGCGTCGGCGAGCAGGCGTGCCGGGACCGATGTCGTCGCGCCGGTGTGCAGCAGGTAGGCACTGGCGCCCGCGTCCTTGAGCCGCCGGGTCTCGGCCAGCATCTTCGCCGTGTACGGCTGCGCCGCCCCGTCGGCGAAGCCGGTGCCGAACACGATGTCGCCGATCACCACCGCGTGGTCGATCAGGTGGTGCCACCGCATGTGCGCCTCGATGTGGTCGGGCGCCAGGATCATGTCGGCGTCGAGCCAGTGGATCACCTCGCCCGTCGCGGCCCGCGCCCCGGTGTTCCTCGCGTTGCCGCGGCCCCAGCCGTCCTCGACCCTGACGACCCTGACGGCCAGGGGGCCGGTGGGCCGCGCGCGCAGGGGCGGGTCGCTGCCGTCGTCCACGACGACCACGTCGAGCAGGTGCGCCGGGTAGGTCTGCGCCGTCAGCGTGGCCAGCGTCCGGTCGAGCTCGTCCTGGCAGTCGTAGGCGGGGATCACCACCGTGACGGACAGCTCAGGCGTCCACGCCCCGATCACCGCGGGGCTGAGCACACCGTAGTCGTTGTGGCGGATCCTCATACGCTTTCCCTGCGTAGCTCTCTGAGCTCCGCTCTGAGCAGGGCCACCTCCTCGGCGTGGGCCATCGCGTTGACGCGGTCCTCGCCGAGGGAGGCGAGGATGGCGCTGAGGCCCTCGGTGCGCCCGCGCGCGACCTCCTCCACGGCGGCCGTGAGCGCGTCGATGCGGGTCTCGATCCGCTTGAGTCCCGCGCCGGTCTGCGCGAGGCCCGTCTCGATCTTCTTGACGCGCAGGTCGATGCGGTGCGCCTTGCCGTCGAGGCGGCGTACGGCCAGCATCAGGAAGGCCGGCACGCCCAGGGACAGGAGGACGGCGGTCGCGGCGAGGGCGGCGGTGAAGGACAGGACGCCCGTGTACACCGTTATCGCCAGCGCGCCGAGCACCAGAGCTCCGAGGATTGCGGTCGCGGCCAGCCGGCGGGGCGAGAGCATCCGCGCATACCTTTCCATGTTTGAACGCCAACCTGGGAAAAGTCTGGATATTTACACCATAGTCAAGGCTGGTCACTACCGTGCCACAAGTTTCTGGAGGATCCCTGGGAACCTTGGGCTCCACGTGCCCGTTGGGCATGCCCCCTCGGCCGCGCTTGTCAGAGCGGCGTAAAGTGGGCGGGCTCGACGATGAAGGCAGGAGGAGTCCCCCCATGACCGCCACCCCCTTCGTGGGCACGCAAGGGGCTGCCGGCTACCTGCGCACCCCGGCGAAAGGGATCGCGACGCTCCGATGGGAGAGCGCGCGGTGGACCGTCGAGGGGGCGCCGCTACCCGAACTCGACACGCTCAGGCCGCTGGCGGGGCTGTCGATCGAGTGGCCGGCGGCCGAGGAGATCGGGCCGGCCGAACGGCGGGCGGCCGGCGACGGGCTGCTCGCCCTCGCCTGCGCGGGCGTGCCGCTGACCGCCGAGCCTTCCGCGCCGGTCCCGTCCTGGGTGCCCGCCGAGCTGGGCGGGCTGCTCGCCGACCGGGCATGGCTCGCCGTACGGCGGGAGCCGGGGCCGCGTTGCGTCGCCGACCTGCGCCGCGAGGAGCACAGCGTGCGGCTGCGCAGGCTCGCGCCCAAGCCCGCGCTCGCGCCCACGGTCAGCGTCGTGATGTCGAGCATGCGGCCGCACCTGCTCGGCTCCGCGCTCGACCAGATCGCCCGGCAGCGCCACGTCCAGGTGGAGGTCCTGCTCGGCCTGCACGGCATCGAGGACCATCCGCTGGCCCGCAGGGCCGTCGAGACCTGCGCGGCGCCGATCCGCGTGGTGTCGGCGGAGGCGGGCGTGCCGTTCGGCGCGCTGCTGAACCGCGCTGCCGCGCACGCCTCCGGCGAATTCATCGCCAAATGGGATGACGACGACTGGTACGGCCCCGAGCATCTTTCCGATCTTCTGCTCGCCAAGCGCGCGTCCGGCGCCGACATCGTCGGCACGGCCGCCGAATTCTTCTACCTCGAGCCGCTCAGGACGACGATTCGTCGGACCTCCTACAAGAGCGAGGTGTGGAGCGACTTCGTCGCCGGCGGCACGATCCTGCTCGGCAGGGACGCCTTCCCCGGTTTCGAGCCGCTGACGCGCGGCGTCGACGCGGCGCTGCTGAAGTCGCGGCACGCCGAGGGCGCGCGGATCTACCGCGCCCACGGCCTCGGCTACGTGCTGCGCCGCTCGCTCAGCGAGGGTCACACCTGGCAGCTACCGCTGGCGCACTTCCTCAACGTCGCCCACAACCAGTGGCGCGGCTTCCGGCCCAGTCTGCTCCTGGAAACCACATGATCCCTCCCCGGGTGCGGGGCAACGACTACCGCACGCTCGACGTGCCCGCGCTCGGCTCGTGGACCCCCACCATGAGCGTCAGCGTGGTCATCCCCGCCTACGGCGACCAGGACAAGCTCGATCTGGTCGTCGAGGCGCTCGGCAGGCAGAGCTACCCGCGTGACCTGACCGAGGTCATCGTGGTCGACAACGGCAGCGAGCCCGCCCTGCGCGTCCCGTCGTGGGTCAAGCTCGTCGTCTGCGAGCGGCCGGGCCGGGCCTGCGCGCGCAACGCCGGGCTCGAGGTGGCCTCGGGCGAGGTCGTCCACTGGCTCGACTCCGACGTGGTGCTCACGCCGCGCGCCATCGAGGCCCACATGCGCTGGCACCACGCCGCGCCGTACCTGGTGGTCACCGGCTACATCCGCTTCACCTCCGCGCCCGTGCCCGCGCAGCTGCCCGACGACCTGGAGAAGAGCTTCGAGCCGGCCGAGCCGCACCAGTGGATCGTCGACCTGGTCGAGCGGACCGACGGTCTCACCGCCAATCCCACGCGTCCCTTCAGCCTGCACGTGGGTGGCGCCACCTCCGTCAACGCGCGCCTGATCGCCGCCGCGGGGCCCATGGACGAGGAGCTCATCCTCGGCCAGGACACCGAGATGGGCTACCGGCTGGCCCAGGCGGGCGCGGTGTTCGTGCCGGAGCCGCTGGCCCGCGCCTACCACCTCGGTCCCACGATGCGCATGCGTGACAAGGCGCCCATCGACCGGGTCAGCCACGCCACCGTCGCCGACCGCATCCCCGCCTACCGGTGGCTGCGCTCGCACCCCGGCCGCCAGTGGAAGGTGCCCTTCGTCGAGGCCGTCGTCCACGCCGCCGGTTCCAGCTACGAGGACGTGCGGGCGACCGTGGACGCGCTGCTGGCGGGCACCGTCCCCGACGTGCGGGTGGCGCTGGTCGGACCGTGGGACACGCTCGAGCGTGACAGGCGGGCACCGCTCAGGGACCCCTGCCTCGACCTGGTGCTGGTGCGGGGGCACTACGCCTACGAGGGCAGGGTGCGCCTGGTGACCGGCGACGCGGTCGACCCGGCCGTGCCGTACGTGCTGAGAGTGCCGGCCGGGTGGGTGCCGGGCCCCGACTCCCTCGCCCGCCTGATCGAGCTGGCCACGACGGAGGGGCAGGGGCTGGTCGACGTGCTGCTGTCGGAGTCGGCCGCCGGCGTCGTCACCGCCAGGTTCGAACGCGCGGCCGCCTTCGCCAGGGCCGCGATCGTGGCCGGGCCGGAGGAGGACCTCGACGACGCGGTGGACACGGTGTCCGGGGTGCGCTGGGTGGCGGGGGAGACGTACGGGTTCGCCCGGCAGGGCCGCGAGATCCCCGGGCGCGGCAGCGTGTACCGGGCCAGGCTCGACGCGCAGGCGGAGGTCGCGAAGCTGCGCGCCGACGTGGAGCGGCTGCGGGGACAGGTCGAGCGGTGGCGCGAGGAGTCGGGCAAGTGGCGCAGGAACGCGGTGGAGCTGCGGCGCGAGGTCGGCACGCTGCGCCGCCAGCTCGCCGCCGCGGGGCGGATGCAGCGCGGACTGCGCGCCGCGCTCGCCACCTCGCTGCGCCGCGCCCTGCGCAAGAAGGACTGACCCTCTTTTCCCAGGCCAGACGCCTACTCGTCAGACCCCCAGCACCTGGAGGATCTTGTCGGCGCTCGAGACCACCTTGGCCGTGCCCACCACCGGCGCGACCGCGACGAGCGTCCCCCTGATCTCCTCCAGAGAGACGCCCATCTCACCCGCCGCGCCGACGTTCAGCAGGTAGGACGGCTGCGAGGCGTCCAGCGCGACGAGCGCGGCGATCCGCACGAGGATGTAGGTCTTGGGGTCGAGCCCGGACCGCTCCATCGTGTTGACCGTCATCTGGGTCAGCGTCTCCAGCACGGGCACGTCGCCCCGCGCGAGAGCCTCGAGTCCGTTGGCCGGTTCCCCCATGATCCTCACCTCGTTCGTCTCGTGCTTGTCCAGGTGCACGGGGGGAGGACCTGACGCTCGTTACGAAGCTACCCCGGCGGGAATCGGGACGAACCTGTCAGGCGGGACGCGGCCGGGGCGCCTCAGTTGGGTCGCAGCGCCGACCTGAGACGGCGCAGGAGGGTGCGCTCCTCGGGGGTGTCCGCCGGCGGGGTGGGCACGGGCGCGGGGATCGACACCGGCGCGGGCGGGGCGGGCGCCGGCCAGTAGCGGTCCGGGCCCTCACGCCTGATGCCGTGGGTGGCCTCGATGACCTCGTCGGGGTCGGTACCGGCGGCGGCCAGCAGCCGCGCGCGGCCCAGCGCCGACGTGCGCTCCAGCCGGGCCGTGCGCCCGTCGGGCAGGTCGACGACCAGCACGCCGACCAGGTCCTTCTGCACGGACTCGACCATCCGCTCCAGCGTGGCCCGGTGCAGCGGCACGTCGACGGGACCGACGTAGCGGAACGGCGTCGGCGAAGGCGTCGGCGCGGCCTCGTCGATGAGCCTGACGCGGTCGTCGTGCGCGTACAGCTCGCGCATCACCCTGAGCTCGAAGCAGGCGTCGCCGAGCACCGAACGCCTGCCCTCGTGCAGCCGCGACCACGGCCCGACGAGCGTCACGACCACGTCCTGCAGCTTGCCGTCGAGCGCCGCCGACACGGCCTGCCGTACCGTGGCCTCGCAGGTGTCGGTGACATCCAGGACGATCTCCACGTACGGCACCAGCCACCGCCTGCCCTTGTCCTTGCGCAGGTCACGGCGGAGCGGGATGCGGTGCGCGAGGAACGGCTCGACCACCCGCACCGCCCGTTCCCGGTCGCGGTGCTGCGCGGGCAGCCCCAGGTGCACGGCCCGCGCCTCCATCTCGGGCACGAACACCACGCCGTGCATGGCCAGCCGGTAGGCGAACTCGGTGTCCTCGCCGCGCAAGACGTGCGGGTCGAGGCCGCCCACCGCGTGGAACACCTCCCGGGGCAGGGCGAACGTCGGGCCCGTGCACACGTGGTAGGGATTGCGGCTCTTGCGCAGCCCGTCCGTCTTCTCGATCGTCGCCTCCGTCGAGCTGGGAAGCGCCGACGACAGGTCGAACAGCTCGCCCAGGTCCGTCGCGCGGCGGACCTGCTTCGGCGTCAGCGGCGGGGCCTCGACGAACCTCTTCATCCCGATCGACACCACGTAGTCCGACACGTGGTGCCATCTGGCCATCGCCTCGATGTGCTCGCGGCAGGCCACCATGTCGGCGTCGAGGCGCTGGATGATCTCGCCGTCGGCGGCCTTCACCCCGGTGTTGACCGCGTCGGAGATGCCCCAGCCGTCCGTCACGCGGACGATCCTCGTGTTGACCGGCCGGATCTCCGGCAGCCTGATCGGCGGCTCGCTGCCGTCGTCGACGACCACGACCTCCATGAGGTGCTCGGGATAGCTCTGCCCGGCCAGCGCGGCCAGGACGAGGTCGAGATGCGGGCCGCCGTGGGCGGGGACGACCACGCTCACCGACAGGGAGGGCGACCACGCGCCCAGCCGCGGCGGCGTCAGCGCGGAGTAGTCGTTCTGCCTCATCGCAGTCATGGTGTTTCCAGCCCTCCCCGTCCCCTGTGGGAGACCTTATCCGGGGTTGCTGGGTATTGGCGGAGAAGTCTGTCCAACAAGTGGACGTGCGTTCCGCCGGGCGAGCCGGGTGGCCGTAGACTCTGTGCCCAACACCGCAGGTAGTCGCAGGAGCACATCATGACCAGGGCATGGCGAGGCCTCATCGAGGAATACCGGGACCGGCTGCCGGTGAGCGACAAGACGCCCGTGGTGACGCTTCTCGAAGGCGGCACGCCGCTCGTCCCCGCCCACCGCGTCTCGGCTCTGACCGGCTGCGAGGTCTACCTGAAGGTCGAGGGTGCCAACCCGACCGGCAGCTTCAAGGACCGCGGCATGACCATGGCCATCAGCAAGGCCGTGGAGGAGGGCGCCAAGGCCGTCATCTGCGCCTCGACCGGCAACACCTCCGCCTCGGCCGCCGCCTACGCCGTACGCGGGGGGCTGACCTGCGCGGTGCTCGTGCCGCGCGGCAAGATCGCCATGGGCAAGCTGGCGCAGGCGCTCGTGCACGGCGCGACGCTGCTGCAGGTCGAGGGGTCCTTCGACGACTGCCTCGAGATGACCAGGAAGCTGTCGGAGAACTACCCGATCGCGCTGGTCAACTCGGTCAACCCGTACCGCCTGCAGGGCCAGAAGACGGCCGCCTTCGAGATCGTCGACGCGCTCGGGGCCGCCCCCGACATCCACTGCATCCCCGTGGGCAACGCGGGCAACATCTCCGCCTACTGGATGGGCTACCAGGAGTACGGCACCGCGCCGCGCATGTTCGGCTTCCAGGCCAGCGGCGCCGCGCCCATCGTCAACGGCGCGCCCGTCACCCACCCGCACACCATCGCCACCGCCATCCGCATCGGCAACCCTGCCTCGTGGAAGCTCGCCGAGGCGGCCCGCGACGAGTCCGGCGGGCTCATCCAGGCGGTGACCGACCGGCAGATCGCCGCCGCCTACAAGCTGCTGGCCCAGGAGGAGGGCGTGTTCGTCGAGCTGGCCTCGGCGGCCAGCGTCGCCGGCCTGCTCCACGCCCACGCGCAGGGGCTGGTCGAGCCGGGCCGGCGCATCGTCTGCACGGTCACGGGCAACGGCCTGAAGGACCCCGACTGGGCGATCTCGGGCGCTCCCGCGCCCGTCACCATCCCCATCGACGTCCACGCCGCGGCCTCCGCCCTCGGCCTCGAATGACCTTGTCCTCCCCTACGGCAAGCGGGCCCGGCGCCTCCGTGGTCACGGGGCGCCGTCCGCCGAAGGCGCGCCGCCCAGCAGGACTCCGGCGCCCGCCGTCACGGCGACCCTGAGGAGACGCATGACCGACAGCAGGGTGATCGTCCGGGTTCCGGCGACATCGGCGAACCTGGGTCCCGGGTTCGACTCCCTCGGCCTGGCGCTGAGCCTCTACGACGAGATCGAGGCGTCACTGTTCACGCCGCCCAGCGGGCAGCGCGTGGTGGAGGTCTCGGTCGAGGGCGAGGGCTTCGGCGAACTCGACCTCGGTGACGAGCACCTCGTCATCCAGGCCGTGCGCAAGACCTTCGACCGGATGAACGCCCCTCGGCCGGCGGGGATCCGCCTGCACTGTCGCAACCGCATCCCGCACGCCAGGGGGCTCGGCTCGTCGTCGGCGGCCATCTGCGCGGGCATCCTCGCCGCCAGGGCGCTGGCGGGCATGCCGTACACGGCCGAGGACGGCACGGCGCTCGGCTCTGAGCGAACAGCCGACCTGAGCGACGAGGCGGTCTTCGCGCTGGCCACCGAGATGGAGGGGCATCCCGACAACGTGGCCCCCTGCCTGGCGGGCGGGCTCACCGTCGCCTGGAGCGACCACGGTGGAGTTCCGCGTATGGTGAAACTGGTCCCCGACGCGAACATCAGACCTGTGGTGCTGATACCCGCCACGCGGCTGTCCACGGAGACGGCAAGGGGACTGCTACCCAAGGACGTGCCCCACACGGACGCGTCCTTCAACGCGGGGCGGGCCGCACTGCTGATCGCCGCCCTGACCCGGCTGCCCGATCGCGAGCTGCTGCTGGCCGGCACGGAAGATCGTCTCCACCAGGACTATCGCGCGCCTGCCATGCGGCGGACCGCCGATCTGGTGGAACGACTGCGTGCCGTGGGGGTACCCGCCGTCGTTTCGGGAGCAGGTCCCACAATTCTTGCGTTTTCGACACCGGATGCGCAGGATTTGATCGCGCCAGAAGTGGGTAATGACTGGCACATCCAGCAAATGGACGTCGACCACGATGGTGCGAGCGTTCAGTTCCCCGAGACACGCTGATGCCTCTTAGACCTTCAGGGAATAGCCGTGTGCGCTGGTGATGTTAGGCTGGTAGCCGCACCAGATGCCCCCTTGTTGGGTGCGTGCTTGTCAGCCACACATCGCTGCATCATGCTTCACGTCGCGAGGCGTGAGCAGCATGGCTGTCTCCCCGAATCCGTTCGCCCCGTTCGGCCCACAACCGGTCGGCGCGACGCGAGGCGGCGAATCCGGGGAAGTGCGCGTTCGAACCACCTCGACATCTGGCTGGCGACAGCAATCTGGGGGGTTCATTCCACGTGCCACTGTCCTGTGGCGGCCTGGACGAGCCCCTCCCCAACCGTGGCGGCCGTCCTGCGCGGCGGCCGAAGATCGCAAAGTGCACCTCGACCCGGTCTGTCCCGCCGGATCGACAGCACCTCCAGGACGATCGGCTGATCACGGCCGACGCCCGACCCCTGGGAAGGACCCTTAGTTGAGCGACACCACCGAACTCCTCTCCGACGCTTCCGGCTCCGCCGCGAGCGCGTCCGGCGACACCCCCACCCGCGCCCCGGCCAAGCCTCGCGCGCGTCGCTCCGGCACCGGACTGTCCGCGAAGGTGCTGCCCGAGTTGCAGAAGATCGCCGCCGAGCTCGGCATCAGCGGGACCGGGCGGATGCGCAAGAGCGAGCTCATCGCGCGTATCCAGGAGAAGCAGGGAGTCGGCGCCGGTGACAGTGCCCCGGCGCCCGCCGAGACCGCCGCGCCCGCCGAGGCGCAGCCTGTGGCCGAGCGTCCCGCCCGCAGCCGCCGGGAACGTTCCCGCCCTGCGCCGGCCGCCGAGCCCGTGACCGCCGCCGAGCCCGTGGCGGCCCCCGAGCAGCCCGCCGTGGCCGCCGCCGCGCCCGTCGTCGAGCAGCCGCAGCAGCCGGCCGTCGAGCAGGCGGACCAGCAGGCCGAAGGCCGCGCCGAGCGTGGCGAGAGCCGCCGCGAGCGCGGCGAGCGCCGCAGCCGCCGCGAGCGTGGCGAGCGCGGTGACCGCCAGGAGCGTGGCGGCGAGCGCCAGGAGCGTGGCGAGCAGCAGCCGCAGCGCACCGACCGCGGCCAGGACCGTCAGGACCGTGACCGTCAGGACCGTGACCGCCAGGACCGTCAGGACCGTCAGGACCGTTCGCAGGATCGCGTCCAGGACCGTTCGCAGGACCGTTCGCAGGACCAGCGCGGCGGCGGCGATGACGACGAGCGCGGGCGCGGCAGGCGCGGTCGCTTCAGGGAGCGCAACCGCGGCCGCGGCCGTGACCGCTTCGACAGCAACGAGCCCGTGATCGGCGACGACGACGTTCTCATCCCGATCGCCGGCATCCTCGACATCCTCGACAACTACGCCTTCGTCAGGACCAGCGGCTACCTGCCCGGCTCCAACGACGTGTACGTGTCGCTGGCCCAGATCCGCCGCAACGGCCTGCGCAAGGGCGACGTCATCACCGGCGCCGTCCGCCAGCCGCGCGACGGCGAGCGCAGGGAGAAGTTCAACGCCCTGGTCCGCCTCGACACCGTCAACGGCATGGACCCGGAGCAGGCCCGCAACCGGCCCGACTTCAACAAGCTCACCCCGCTCTACCCGCAGGAGCGGCTGCGCCTGGAGACCGAGCCCAACATCCTGACCACGCGGATCATCGACCTCGTGTCGCCGATCGGCAAGGGCCAGCGCGGCCTCATCGTCTCCCCGCCCAAGGCCGGTAAGACGATGGTGCTGCAGTCGATCGCCAACGCGATCACCCGCAACAACCCCGAGTGCCACCTCATGGTCGTCCTCGTCGACGAGCGGCCCGAAGAGGTCACCGACATGCAGCGCTCGGTCAAGGGCGAGGTCATCCACTCGACCTTCGACCGGCCCGCCGAGGACCACACGACCGTCGCCGAGCTGGCCATCGAGCGCGCCAAGCGCCTGGTCGAGCTGGGCCACGACGTGGTCGTCCTGCTCGACTCCATCACCCGCCTCGGCCGCGCCTACAACCTGGCCGCCCCGGCGTCCGGACGCATCCTGTCCGGTGGTGTCGACTCGACCGCGCTCTACCCGCCGAAGCGTTTCTTCGGCGCCGCGCGCAACATCGAGAACGGCGGCTCGCTGACGATCCTCGCCACCGCCCTGGTCGAGACCGGGTCCAAGATGGACGAGGTCATCTTCGAGGAGTTCAAGGGCACCGGCAACATGGAGCTCAAGCTCAACCGCTCCCTGGCCGACAAGCGCATCTTCCCCGCGGTCGACGTCGACGCGTCCGGCACGCGTAAGGAAGAGATCCTCATGGCCAAGGAGGAGCTCCAGATCGTCTGGAAGCTCCGCCGCGTGCTCCACGCACTGGACATGCAGCAGGCGCTCGAGCTGCTTCTGGAGAAGATGAAGGAGACGAAGTCCAACGCGGAGTTCCTCCTTCAGGTCCAGAAGACGACGGTCAGCTCCGACCGCGACTAGCGCGACGTCACGCGAAAGCGCCTCGGGTCTCGCACCCGGGGCGCTTTCGGGCTTCCAGGGCGCGTGCCGGGGATCGGGCCGCGCCGTGCGGACGGTTGCCGCCGGACCGTCCGCTGGGCTCTGCGGTTGCCGGCGGGGGTTCGGGCCCATCGGCCGCCGGACACAGGAAAACGGCCCGCCCCCTGGAAAGTGCCGTGAGGGGAGCGGGCCGTTCGTGCCGATCAGGGACGCCGTTACTTCACGTCCACGTACTCCTGGGCCGACCAGGAGCTGTACGTCTTGCCGGACGCCGGCACCTTGGCGCGCCAGTAACCGTCGTAACGCTGCTTGACCGCCTTGGTGTACTTGCCGGTCGACGTGGCCTTCGCGAAGCCCATGAACTTGTACGACTTGGTGCCCTTCTTCTTGAAGTACACCTCGACGACCTTGCCCGAGTACGCCTTGGTCCCCCGATAGACCTTGCCGTAGATCTTGAAGGCCTTGCCGGTCGTCGCCTTGTTCGGCGCGGTCAGCGTGATCTTCGACTTCGACTTCTTCGACGTTCCGCCGGCCGGCGCGTTGACGGTGAACGAGCCGACGCCCTTGAGGGTCTCGTTGCCGCGGCTCGCGGAGATCTCCAGCGTCCACGCGCCGGGCGCGCTGTCGTCGGTGAAGTAGACGGCGCCGGTGTAGTAGCCGTCGGTGTCGACTTCCAGGCTGCCGAGGTCGTAGTACTCGGAGGTGGTGTCGCTGACCATCTTGGCGCTGACGAGCGTGGCGTCCTTGACGGCGGCGCGGACGGAGACCTTGACCTCCTTGCCCTTGATCAGGTCGACCGGGTTGGGGGTGATGGAGGCGCCGGTGATTCCCTGCTTGGCCGCGACCTTGACGGTGAAGTTGTTCGTGCCGCGAGAGGTCACGATGGTCAGGGTCCAGTCGCCGGACGGGTCGTCCTTGGAGATGGTGAACTTGCCGCTGCCCGGCGCGGAGGCGGGGCGCGGCTGGTTCTCGCCCACGTGGGCGGGCGCGGTGTAGGAGACGTTCAGCGGCCTGGCGTTCTTGCCGGGCGGGGTGATGGCGGCCGAGCCGATCGTCACCTTGTCGGCGTCCGTCGTGGCGGCGGTGCCGGTGCCGAGCGGGTTCGACACCTGGAAGGTGAACGAGACCTCGATCTCCTTGTCAGCGGGCACGTACGCGTTGCCGACGGACACACTGGTGATGTCGTCGGCCACCGCGTGGACCGCCCGCGACACGGATGCGCTGGCCGAGGAGAGGCCGGCACCCCCGACGAGCACAGCCACCCCCGTTGCGGTCGCCAGCAGCAACCGCATCCTTCTTTTCATGTGATGGGGCCCCTTGCATCAGTTTGAAATGTAACAAAAGTTACGGTTTGGACACCGGAGCCTAGTGTGCCTGGTGTGACCCGTCCACAAGATCGGCGGGAATCGCTCGTGGCCTGGGATGGTTCAAGGATCTGGCACACTGGTAGCTGAACCGAAGCGGTACCGGTTCCCGCAGCGCGCGACCGACCGTGTGCGACCGCGCGCAAGCCGTACGGAGCGACCCGGCGACCGCATCTCGAAAGGACAGCCATGAAGCGCGACATCCACCCCGAGTACAACGTGACGCAGGTGACCTGCACCTGCGGCAACTCCTTCACCACGCGCAGCACCGCGAAGAACGGCGTCATCCACGCCGACGTGTGCTCGGCCTGCCACCCGTTCTACACGGGCAAGCAGAAGATCCTCGACACCGGCGGTCGCGTGGCGCGCTTCGAGCAGCGCTTCGGCAAGAAGGCCAGCAAGTAGCTTCCCTCACGCCGGCCCGGAGACGCGCGTCCGCGCTCCCGGGTCGGCGTTCGTGGTGAAGAGGGCGGCGACAAAGCGGAAGAAGGACGCACGGTGAATCTCGACGAACTGCTCGGTGAGTACGCCGAGCTGGAGCAGCAGCTCGCGGACCCCTCCGTGCACGCCGACCAGAACAAGGCCCGCACGCTCGGCAGGCGCTACCGTCAGCTGACGCCCGTCATCGGCACCTACCGGGAGCTCGAGGCCGTCCGCGACGACCTGGCCGCGGCCAAGGAGCTGGCGGCCGAGGACGCCGCCTTCGCCGAGGAGGCCGCCCAACTGGAGGAGCGCGTCCCCAAGCTGGAGGACAAACTCAAGCACCTGCTCATCCCGCGCGATCCCAACGATGACAAGGACATCATCATGGAGATCAAGCAGGGTGAGGGCGGCGAGGAGTCGGCGCTGTTCGCCGGCGACCTGCTGCGGATGTACCTGCGCTACGCCGAACGGGTCGGCTGGAAGACCGAGATCATCGACGCCCAGCACTCCGACCTCGGTGGCTACAAGGACGTCACGATCGCCATCAAGGCCAAGGGCGACGAGGGCGTCTGGTCGCGGCTGAAGTACGAGGGCGGCGTGCACCGCGTGCAGCGGGTGCCGGTCACCGAGTCGCAGGGCCGGATCCACACCAGCGCCACCGGTGTGCTGGTCTACCCCGAGGCCGAAGAGGTCGAGGTCACCATCGACCCCAACGACCTGCGCGTTGACGTCTACCGCTCCAGCGGCCCCGGCGGGCAGAGCGTCAACACCACCGACTCGGCGGTCCGCATCACGCACCTGCCGACGGGCGTGGTCGTCTCCTGCCAGAACGAGAAGAGCCAGCTCCAGAACAAGGAGTCGGCGATGCGCATCCTGCGCGCCAGGCTGCTGGCCGTGGCGCAGGAGGAGGCCGAGGCCGCCGCCCAGGCCGAGCGCAAGTCACAGGTCCGCACGATGGACCGCTCCGAGCGCATCAGGACCTACAACTTCCCCGAGAACCGCATCTCCGACCACCGCGTCGGGTTCAAGGCGTATAACCTCGACCAGGTGCTCGACGGAGAACTGAGCGCTGTCACCCAGGCCCTCATCGACGCCGAAATGGCGGAGAAGCTCGCACAACACTCATGACATTCCTGCTGGACGAGATCGCCCTCGCAACCGCTCGGCTGGCCGAGGCCGGGGTGCCGTCGCCGCGCACTGACGCCGAGGAGATCGCGGCGTTCGTCCACGGCGTGCGCAGGAGCGCGCTCCACACGGTCAAGGACGCCGACTTCGACGCCCTCTTCTGGGAGGGCGTGGCCAGGCGCGAGGCCAGAGAGCCACTGCAGCACATCACCGGCCACGCCTACTTCCGTTACCTGGAGCTGGCGGTCGGCCCCGGCGTCTTCGTGCCGCGCCCCGAGACCGAGGTCGTCGCGGGCTGGGCGATCGAGCGCCTGCGCGAGATGGACGTCGCCGAACCGCTCGTGGTCGATCTCGGCACCGGTTCGGGCGCCATCGCGCTGTCGATCGCGCAGGAGGTCGCGCTCGCCCAGGTGCACGCGGTCGAGGTCGACCCCGACGCGTACGGCTGGGCCAAGCGCAACATCGCCGAGCACGGCCAGGGCCGGGTCCACCTGCACCCCGAGGATCTCGCCGACGCGCTGCCCGAGCTGAACGGCAAGGTCGACCTCGTCATCTCCAACCCGCCCTACATCCCGCCCGGCGCGATCCCGCGCGACCCCGAGGTGCGCGACTACGATCCGGCGCGGGCGCTGTACGGCAGCGGCGCCGACGGCCTCAACGAGGTCAGAGCCGTCGAGCGTACGGCCCGCCGCCTGCTCAGGCCGGGCGGCCTGGTGGCCGTCGAGCACGCCGACGAGCAGGGCCAGGCCGTCTACCGGCTGTTCCCCGAGGACAAGGGCTGGCGCGACGCCCGGCTGCGCCAGGACCTCACCCGCAGGGACCGCTTCGTCACCGCCAAGTTCGGCCAGGAATAGGATGCACGCCGTGGGACGACGTTACGACTGCGCAGACCCCGACCAGCGGGCCGCGGGCCTGACCGACGCGGCTTCGGCCGTACGCAAGGGTGAGCTCGTGGTGCTGCCCACGGACACCGTCTACGGCATCGGCGCCGACGCCTTCACCCCGTCGGCGGTGACCGCGCTGCTCGAGGCCAAGGGCCGGGGGCGCGACATGCCGCCGCCCGTCCTCGTCGGCACCGTACGCGCGGCCAACGCCCTGGTGGAGGACCTCGGCCCGTACGGCCAGGACCTCATCGACGCTTTCTGGCCCGGCCCGCTGACGCTGGTGTGCAAGGCGAACCGGTCGCTGTCGTGGGACCTCGGCGACACCAAGGGCACGGTCGCGCTCCGGATGCCGCTTCACCCGGTCGCGCTCGACCTGCTGAAGGAGACCGGGCCGATGGCCGTCTCCAGCGCCAACCGGTCCGGCGCGCCCGCCGCGACGACCGCGAGCGACGCCGAACAGCAGCTCGGCGACTCGGTGACGGTCTACCTGGACGGCGGCGCGTGCGCCGACAACACGCCGTCGACGATCATCGACCTGACCACGGCGGTGCCCCGCCTGCTCAGGAAGGGCGCCATCCCGGTGGAGAAGCTGCGCGGCATCGTGGGCTACGTCGCCACCGACGATTGATGCCGTCTGTTTATCCCTGAGGCGGGGGGCTCCGCCTGCACCTACCGTGTGGCCCATGGGCTCGTTCGACGGTATGGATCCGACCCTGGTACGCGACCTGCTGGCCGAGGTACGGCGGGCCGCCGAGCAGATGCGCACGATCGAGGCCAGGGTCGGGCAGGTGACCAGGACCGCGGGGCTGGCGACACCCGCGACGCACCGGCCCTCGCAGGTGGCCGACGCGTGCGAGACCATGGCGCGCGACGTCACGGCGCGGCTCGCGCTGCTGGAGAAGAAGGAGGCCGCGCCCCGGACGGGGGAGCAGGCCAAGGACGTGTCGATGAACGGCACGCCCGCCTCCGGCAAGGATGAGGACCCGGACCGCGACCGCCCCACCCCGAAGGACTCGACGGAGCACCGCCCCTCTCCGAAGGAGCCGCGCGAGAGTCCCCACGATCAGCGGGACGTCGCCAGGGAGCCGCGGGAGGACCCGAAGGAGCGGCGTGACGTCGGCAGGGAGCCGCGGGAGGACCCGAAGGAGCGGCGTGACGTCGGCAGGGAGCCGCGGGAGGACCCGAAGGAGCGGCGTGACGTCGGCAGGGAGCCGCG
>NZ_JBSGDV010000011.1:208035-292342 GCF_053602555.1 Nonomuraea sp. NPDC004354
GGGAGGACCCGAAAGAGACGCGTGACGTCGGCAGGGAGCCGCGGGAGGACCCGAAAGAGACGCGTGACGTCGCCAAGGAGTCACGGGAGAGTTCGAAGGAGTCGCGCGAGCTCTTCCAGGAGCCCAAGGAGACGCCGAAGGACCAGCGTGACGACGACAGGGCCTCGCGCACGGCCAACCCCCGCGAGACGACGCCCCCCGAACCGCAGCCGAAGCGGGACCCCGCTCCGCCGGACCCCACCCCGAGGAGCGAGACGCCCCGGGACACGACGCCCGCCGACCCGCCCGGGAACGACCAGCCGCATCCCCCTGCCAGGGCGCACGAGCCGAACAACGACGACACCCCCCGCAGGCCGGAGCAGCCGAAGGACGAGACGCCGAGCAGGCCCGACCAGCCAAGGGACGACTCCACCAGGTCCGGGCATCCAGACGCCACCCGGCCCGACCAGCCGAGAGACGACTCCGCCACGTCTGACCGGCCGAAGGACGGCCCGGAGCAGCCGCAGCCCCGCGCGGACGACCCCAAGGACGGCTCGGAGCAGCCGCAGCCTCGCACGGACGACCCCAAGGACGGCTCGGAGCAGCCGCAGCCCCGCGCGGACGACCCCAAGGACGGCGGGAGGGACAGCCGTCACGACCGGGTGACCGATCCCGGCCGATCCGGCCAGCACGTCCTCGACACTCCGGGCAAGGACCACCCCGACGACGCCGACCAGGCCGACCCCGGCAAACCGCAGGTCGTCGAGGTGGACGGGGTCAAGGTCCTGCAGATCCCGCTCGACCCGCCGACGGCTCGCGAGGTCGCCGACCTGCTGGAGCACGCTGACGCCGTCCAGCCTGCCGATCTTCCCGCTGTCGAGGGCGCGAGGGACTCCGCCGGGGCGCCGGAGGGTACGGCAGGCCGTACGGGGAGCTCGGATGCCACCGGCGCTACCCACGCCACCTGGGCGAACGACGGCAGCGACGTCGTGTCGGCGCAGGCCAGGCCGCCGTCGGACGGGGCGGTGAAGTCGCTCGTGGACAACGCGAGCACGATCACGCCGAAGGAGATGCCGGGCGTGCAGCTGCCCACGGGGGAGTGGGGCAGACCGGCGGTTCCTGAGCACTTCCGCCCCGACGGCCCCACGGGCTTGGTGGATCCGGGCGGGCCGGTGCCGCAGGGTCAGGACTCCACCGGTCAGCCTCCGGCGGACGCCCGCGCAGCGAACGGCCAGGTCTCCGGAGCCGCCCACGACGCCGCGCCGCGCCATGCCGAAGGGCGGCCGGAGCCCGGCCCCCAGGTGTCTGAACCGCCGCCAGCAGGCGGCCCACGACCTGCCGAAGGCACGACCGGGGCCGTTCACGGTGCTCCGGCCGCCTACGCGGAAGATCCGTCACCGATGGGACCTGTCGGTGACGGCGTCGCGAGATGGGCGAACGACGGTAGCGACGTCGTGTCCGTGGACGCGAAGCCCCCGTCGGCCGCGGCCCTGGAAGCGTTGATGGACAACGCGAGCGACATCGAGCCGATGGAGATGCCCGGCGTGCACGTCCCGCCGGGGGAGTGGGGCAAGGGGGTCTGGGTTCCGGAGAGCATCCAGCCCGACGGCCCCGCGGGCTCGGTGGAACCCGCCGGCCCGGCCCCGCACGCGCAGGATCCCGGCGGCCGGCCCTCCGCGGCCGCCGAGGGCGGGAACGGGCAGCCTTCCTCGCACACCGGCGACCCGCGTCCGGCGACCGGCGCGGGTCCCACGGCGGCCAGTACGAGCCCGACGACGACCGGCGCGAGTTCTATGGCTGCCGGTGCGGACGCGGTGCTGGACGGCGACGGGCCTGGAAAGTGGGCGAACGACGGCAGCGACGTCGTGTCCGTGGACGCGAAGCCCCCGTCGGCCGCGGCCCTGGAAGCGTTGATGGACAACGCGAGCGACATCGAGCCGATGGAGATGCCCGGCGTGCACGTCCCGCCGGGGGAGTGGGGCAAGGGGGTCTGGGTCGCCGATGACGTCGGGCCGGACGGCGAGCCGGGCCGGGTGGAGCCGAACGCGCCCGGCAGGCCGATCGTGCCGCCCGGCAGCTGAGCGCACGCCGGGCAACGAAGAGCATGCCGGGCAGCTGAGCTGAGCGCACGCCGGGCAACGAGGAGCATGCCGGGCAGCTGAGAGGAAGTGTCGCATGTACGTCGATCCACCGGCCCCGCAGCCGCGCCAGCCGGGCGAGCAGCCGCCCGCGACCGGCTCGGGAAGCCCCCTGGACGGCCAACCGCGGGCCTGGGAGTTCAATCCCGACTACCAGCGCCTGGTGACCGCCTGGCAGGCCGTTCTGCCCATGCTGGAGACGCTGACGGCCAGCCTGGACAAGGCGTACGGGCTGGCGCGCAGCCCCCAGACGTGGGACGCGCCGGTCGGTGCCCGGTATGTCGAGGATCTGGGTGAATGGCGGAACAGGCTGGCGTTGTACCGGCAGGCGGTGCTCACGGCGATCAGCGACCAGGCGGCCGACACACCGCGGTGGGTTCCGGCCGCGGTCGGCGCTCCCCATGCCTTCTCGTGATTGTGGGTTTACAGTGGTGAGATGGGCTACGCACCCCATTACGGCCCGGACTTCGGGGTTCTCCAGCGGGAGGACCCTGAGATCGCGCAGGTGCTGCTCGACGAGCTGGATCGGGTGCGGGGCGGCCTGCAGCTGATCGCCAGCGAGAACTTCACCTCTCCCGCGGTGCTGGCCGCGCTGGGATCGACGCTCACCAACAAGTACGCCGAGGGCTACCCAGGCCGGCGCTACTACGGCGGTTGCGAGGTCGTCGACCGGGCCGAACTGCTGGCGACGGAGCGCGCCAAGCGGCTGTTCGGCGCCGAGCACGCCAACGTGCAGCCGCATTCGGGCGCCAGCGCGAACCTGGCCGCCTACGCCGCGCTGCTCCAGCCAGGCGACACGATGCTGGCCATGGCGCTGCCGCACGGCGGTCACCTCACCCACGGTTCGCGGGTCAACTTCTCCGGCCGCTGGTTCGACGTGGTGTCGTACGGGGTGCGCCGCGACACCGAGCTGATCGACTACGACGAGGTGCGCGATCTGGCGCTGCGGCGCCGGCCCAAGCTCATCGTGTGCGGGGCGACGGCCTATCCGAGGCTGATCGACTTCGGTGTCTTCCGCGGCATCGCCGACGAGGTGGGCGCGTGGTTGCTGGCCGACGTCGCGCACACGATCGGCCTGATGGCCGGTGGCGCGATCCCCTCGGCCGTGCCGTACGCGGACGTCGTCACCTTCACCACGCACAAGACGCTGCGTGGGCCGCGCGGCGGCGCCATCCTGTGCACGGCGGAGCTGGCGGCACGGGTCGACAGGGCGGTCTTCCCGTTCGTACAGGGCGGTCCGCTCATGCACGCGGTCGCGGCGAAGGCGGTGGCGTTCGGCGAGGCGGCGCGGCCGGAGTTCGCCGGCTACGCGCGGGCGGTGGTCGACAACGCCCGCGCGCTGTGCGAGGCGCTCGAGGGCATGCGGCCGGTGTCCGGTGGCACCGACACGCATCTGGCGCTGGTGGACCTGCGCGGGTGCGGGGTGACGGGGGTGGAGGCCGAGCGGCGGTGTGCCGCGGCCGGCATCACGCTGAACCGCAACGCCATCCCTTACGATCCTGAGCCACCGGCTGTCACGTCGGGGCTGCGGGTGGGCACGCCGTGCCTCACGGCGCAGGGCATGGGAACCGAGCACATGAAGGAGGTGGGAACGCTGGTGTCGCGCGCGGTGAGATATCCCGAAACAGTGGATGAAGTGCGGGAACGCGTCACCGAGCTGGCGGCGGAACATCAGCCTTATCTCAGTGAATTATAAGGTGATCTGTGTCGATTTCCGGTCACAGCTGGCCGGGGTATCCGGGAAACTAGGTCCGTGCGCGAATACCTCTTCATGGCGCTGGCAGCAGCGGCGGTGACGTACCTGCTCGTCCCGCTGGTCCGGCGTTTCGCCATCCGTATCGGAGCCATGCCCGAGGTTCGCGATCGCGACGTGCACACCACTCCGACTCCGCGTCTCGGCGGGCTCGCGATGTACGGCGGGCTGGTCGCAGGACTGCTGACGGCGACCCAGCTCGACAAGACCGGCGGCGTCCTCGCCCAGGACAGCACCGTCCTCGCGCTCATCGTCGCGGGCGGGCTCATCACACTGACCGGCTTCCTCGACGACTGGTGGGGCATGGACGCCTTCATCAAGCTGGGCGGCCAGATCGGCGCGGCGGGCGTGCTGGTCTATTTCGGGCTGTACCTGCCGTGGATCCCCTGGGTCAGCGGCGAGAGCATCGGCCTCGCGCCGGATCTGAGCGCGATCATCACGATCCTGGTCGTGGTGATCTCCATCAACGCGGTCAACTTCGTCGACGGCCTGGACGGCCTGGCCGCCGGCATCGTCGGCATCGCCGCCGCGGCCACCTGGGTCTACGCCATCTTCCTCGACCAGAACATCGAGCAGAACAGGATCAACACCACGGCGGCCATCACCGCGATCCTGATCGGCATGTGCCTGGGCTTCCTGCCGCACAACTTCCACCCCGCCAGGATCTTCATGGGCGACACCGGGGCGATGCTTCTCGGCCTGGTCCTGGCCGCGTCGCTGATCACCGTCACGCCCGTCGACGCCGACGTGATCGAGGGCATGAACAGGTTCGGCGCGCTGATGCCGATCCTGCTGCCCGCCGCGGTGATGGTGCTGCCGCTCATCGACCTGATAAGCGCGGTCATCCGGCGCACGTCGATGGGCCTGTCGCCGTTCGCGCCCGACCGGGGCCACCTGCACCACCGCCTGCTCGACATCGGCCACTCGCACCGGCGCACCGTACTGATCATGTACGCGTGGACGTCGCTGTTCGCGCTCGGCCTGGTCGGCATGTCGGTCACCGGTGTGCCCGTCGTGTTCTTCCCGATCGTCATCGCGCTGGCGATCGGTGTGCTGGTGCTGATGGCGCTGCCGCGCTGGCGCGGAAGGGGCGGCTCGCATTCCGCCAAACGTAAGGGCAAACCGGACGATGAGGACGATGGTCCGCCTACCGGTCCGATGCCTCCCATCAGCGCCGATGTCACCTCGATGAGCCAGGTCAGTGATGACTCCCACGTTCTCCCCGCGTTTCCCGCCCGTTCGCCTTGATCGCGAACTAGAAAGGGCAGGTAAAGGCGGTCGTCGGCGAGCTTGTGATATCTTTCACGAGCAGGCCCTCATAGAGTACGGCTCATGGGGTAGCAATCGCTCGCTTGTTAACTGACTTATGGAGCACCGATGCAGGCAAACGACGTGCGCGTCCTCAAGAGCGCCGCGCTACCCACGGTGGTGGTGGGTGCCGTCGCTGTCATCGTGGCTTTCGTTCTCGCCGGCGGTAAGGGCGTCCTCGGCGCCCTCGTCGGTCTCGCGCTGGTGGCTGTCTTCTTCAGCATCAGCGTGGTGGCGGTGTCCTACGCCGCCCGCGTCTCCCCGCAGATGATGGCCATCGCCGCCATGCTCAGCTACGTCGTCAAGGTGCTCGTCATCCTCGCGATGCTGAACGCCTTCGGCGACACGACCGCGTGGGAGCCGAAGGCCTTCGCCTGGACCGTCGTGCTCGGCACCATCGCGTGGACCGCCGGTGAAGTGCGCGCCTTCATCAAGACCAAGATGCTTTACGTGGACCCCGAGGCCAAGGTGCCCGGGCGGGACCTGTCATGAACCCCGGTAAAGTAACCGGGCCCGATATGACTAGTCCTGCCTGTGCCTGCTATCGTCGGGCGCGCGATGAGCGAAGAGAAACGCCGGCCCGAGGACGACGGTCGCGACTTCGCCAACGCCGCGTGGTCGATTCCCAGCTCCCTGATCTCCGGGATGGTTGTCTACGGCGGTGCTGGCTGGTTGCTGGACCGGTACCTCGACACGTCCGCGTTCTTCCCCATAGGCATCGTCCTGGGGACAGTGCTCGCCGTCTACCTGGTCTACCGGAAGCACGGCCGCTAACTCCGCGCGGCGGTACCACCCGCCGAAGCACCTTTGTTGTGACCACCTACCACGCTGAAGGGAACGCCGCGTGATCGCGCTGACGCTCCTCGCCGATCCTGATCAGTTCCAGGCTCCGACGCCGGAAGAGCTGTTCGAACTTCCTCCGATCATTCCGGGGGTCGACTGGTTCACCAAGCCGGTGCTGCTGGCGATCCTCAGCTCGATCATCGTGCTCGCCTTCGTCTGGGCGGCGTTCTCCAATCCGAAGATCGTGCCCAGGGGCATCCAGAACATCGCCGAGATGGGCTACATGTTCGTGCGTGACCAGGTCGCCCGGCCCTTCCTGGGCAAGGACGCCGACCGGTTCATGGGCCTGCTCCTCAGCATGTTCTTCGTGATCTGGGTCTGGAACGTGATGGGTGTCATCCCGCTCGCCCAGTTCCCCGTCGCCTCGCACATCGCCTTCCCGATCGTGCTCGCCGTCTCGATCTACGTGCTGAAGCTCTACCTCGGCTTCAAGACCCAGGGCGTCGGCGGCTACTTCAAGAACATGATGTTCCCGCCCGGGCTTCCGAAGGGCATCTACGCGCTGCTGGCGCCGATCGAGTTCCTCTCGAACATGATCATCGCGCCCTTCACGCACGCGGTGCGACTCTTCGCCAACATGTTCGCCGGCCACATGCTCCTTGCCTTCTTCAGCGCGGTCGGCTTCTGGTTCCTTTTCGAGAAACTGACCCCTCTCGGTGCGCCGATCGGCGTCCTCGGCGTCCTGATGACCGTCATCATGACCGGCTTCGAGATGTTCATCCAGTTCCTGCAGGCGTTCCTCTTCGCGATGCTGGCTGCGATGTACATCGGCAACAGCCTGCACCCGGAGCACTAGAACCACCTAGCGGTATATCCAGACCGGTGATACACCGCATCACCGGCCGACCAAGTAAAGGAAAACATCAATGAGCCTTCTCGCTGAGGTCTCCGGCAACGTCACCGCCATCGGCTACGGTCTCGCCGCCATCGGCCCCGGCATCGGCGTCGGCATCATCTTCGGTCAGGGCGTGCAGGCCATCGCGCGTCAGCCCGAGGCTTACGGCCTGATCCGCCAGAACATGCTCCTCGGCTTCGTTCTGACCGAGGCTCTGGCCCTGATCGGTCTGGTCGCGCCGTTCATTTTCGCGAACCTGTAAGACCGAAGACCACCCTGACTGAAAGGCTGCATCCATGAATACGGCAGCTTCGCTCCTCGCGTCGGAGGGCGGCGCCAACCCGCTCATTCCGCACGTGTACGAGCTGGTCGTGGGCATCTTCGCGTTCTTCGCCGTCCTCCTCGTCGTCGGTAAGATCCTCACTCCGCGCATCCAGAAGACTCTGGCCGAGCGGACCGACGCGATCGAGGGCGGCATCAAGAGGGCGGAGGACGCCCAGGCCGAGGCGCAGGCGCTGCTCAAGCAGTACCGCGACCAGCTGGCCGAGGCCAGGCACGAGGCCGCCAGGCTGCGCGAGGAGGCTCGCGAGCAGGGCGCCCAGATCAAGGCCGAGCTCCGCGAGGAGGCTCAGGTCGAAGCGCGCCGCATCGTCGAGGCGGCGCACGCGCAGATCGAGGCCGACCGCCAGCAGGCGTTCGGTCAGCTGCGCACCGAGATCGGTCGGCTGTCGACCGACCTCGCCGCCCGCATCGTCGGCGAGTCCCTCGAGGACGAGGCGCGTCAGCGCCGCATCGTCGACCGGTTCCTTGACGAGCTGGAGAGCTCCTCTGCGCAGGCGGTGCGCTGATGAGAGGCTTGAGCAGGAGTTCGCTGGCCGCTGTTGAGGAGCGCTTCAACACGGTGGCGGCCTCGGCGGACTTGGGGCGCCTGGCCGACGACCTGAGCGCCATCGTGGACCTGCTCGACCGCGAGCACGGCCTGCGCCGGAACCTTTCGGATCCGGCGCGGCCCGCACCCCAGAAGGCCCAGGTCATCCGCACGCTGCTCGAGGGCAAGGTCAGCGAGGCCGCGCTGGAGACCGCCGCCGCGGCGGTCGAGGCCAAGTGGTCGCGCGCCAGTGACCTGACCGACGCGCTCGAGCGGCTCAGCGTGATCGCCTCGGCCGCTCAGGCCGAGTCCGAGAGCCGGCTGGACGACGTGGAGGACGAGCTCTTCCGGTTCAGCCGCATCATCGCCGCCAACCCCGACCTGCGACGCGCGCTCGCCGACCCGGCCGCGCCCGCCGAGGGCAAGGAGCGGCTGCTGACGGAGCTGATCGGTGACAAGGTCGCCGCTGCGAGCCAGCGTCTCATCACGCAGCTGGCAGTTCGTCCGAGAGGACGTAGCCTGGAGACGGGCCTGGAGGAGTACTCCTGGCTCGTCGCGGAGCAGCGCCAGCGTCTGGTGGCGGTGGTTCGCAGCGCAGTGGCGCTGACCGACGTGCAGCGGCAGCGTCTGGGTGCGTGGCTGCGCACCTCCTATGGCCGTGACGTTCACGTGAACGTCGAGGTGGACCCGCGAGTGCAGGGTGGTTTCTCGGTTCGCATCGGCGACGAGGTCATCGACAGCACGATCGCGGGACGAATCGAAGAAGTCCGCCGCCGGTTGGCCGGCTAGGCGAATAGGGAGACAGAGAAGAGATGGCGGAGCTTACGATCCGGCCGGACGAGATCCGGGACGCGCTTGAGCGCTTCGTCCAGGCGTACGAACCGGAAGGCGCCGCGCGCGAGGAGATCGGGACCGTCGTCGACTGTGGCGACGGCATCGCCCATGTCTCCGGCCTTCCCTCGGCGATGGCGAACGAGCTGCTCGAGTTCGAGGACGGCACGCGCGGCCTGGCACTGAACCTCGACACCCGCGAGATCGGTGTCGTTATCCTCGGCGACTTCAGCAAGATCGAAGAGGGCCAGTCGGTCCGCAGGACCGGCGAGGTCCTGTCGGTGCCGGTCGGCGACAACTTCCTCGGTCGCGTCGTCGACCCCCTGGGCAACCCGCTCGACGGCAAGGGCGCCATCGAGGCTGAGGGCCTGCGTGCCCTCGAGCTGCAGGCCCCCTCCGTCGTGCAGCGCCAGCCGGTGAAGGAGTCCCTCGCCACCGGCATCAAGGCGATCGACGCCATGACCGCGATCGGCCGTGGTCAGCGCCAGCTGATCATCGGTGACCGTGGCACCGGCAAGACCGCGATCGCCGTCGACACCATCCTCAACCAGCGCGACAACTGGCTGTCCGGCGACCCGGCGAAGCAGGTGCGCTGCATCTACGTCGCCGTCGGCCAGAAGGGCTCGACGATCGCGCAGGTCCGTGGCCGCCTCGAGGAGGCGGGCGCGATGGAGTACACCACCATCGTCGCCGCCCCCGCCTCCGACCCGGCCGGCTACAAGTACATCGCCCCCTACACCGGTTCCGCCATCGGGCAGCACTGGATGTACCAGGGCAAGCACGTCCTGATCGTCTTCGACGACCTGACCAAGCAGGCCGACGCCTACCGCGCCGTCTCCCTGCTGCTGCGTCGCCCGCCGGGCCGTGAGGCCTTCCCCGGCGACGTCTTCTACCTCCACTCCCGCCTGCTGGAGCGCTGCGCCAAGCTCTCCAACGAGATGGGCGGTGGCTCGATGACCGGTCTGCCGATCATCGAGACCAAGGGCAACGACGTGTCGGCCTTCATCCCGACCAACGTCATCTCCATCACCGACGGCCAGGTCTTCCTCGAGACCGACCTGTTCAACGCCGGTGTGCGCCCCGCCATCAACGTCGGTATCTCCGTCTCCCGAGTCGGTGGTTCGGCGCAGGCCAAGGCGATGCGCAAGGTCGCGGGCACGCTCCGTCTGGCCCTGTCGCAGTACCGTGACCTCGAGGCGTTCGCCTCGTTCGCCTCCGACCTCGACGCCGCCTCCAAGGCTCAGCTCGAGCGTGGTCTGCGCCTGGTCGAGCTGCTCAAGCAGCCGCAGTACAGCCCGTTCTCCCTGGAGCGCGAGGTCGTCTCGGTCTGGGCCGGCACCACCGGTGAGCTCGACGAGGTTCCGGTCGAGGACATCCGCCGCTTCGAGGGCGAGTTCCTCGACTACATCCAGAGCTCCCACAAGGGCGTCTTCACCAGCATCGCCGAGACCAGGGACCTCAGCGACGACACGGTGACCGCCCTCAAGGACGCCATCACCGAGTTCAAGAAGGGCTTCACCACCTCTTCGGGTGAGCTGCTCGTCAAGGACGAGCCCGTCGCGCCGCTGGACGCCGACGAGGTCGGCCAGGAGAAGATCCGCAAGGTCGTCCGCCCGGCGGAGAAGAAGTAGCCGATGGGTGCCCAGCTAAGGCTGCTGCGGCGGCGGATCAAGTCGGTCGAGTCGACCGCCAAGATCACGCGCGCCCAGGAGCTCATCGCCTCGTCACGGATCGTGCGGGCGCAGCAGCGGATGCAGGCGGCGGTGCCGTACGAGCGGGAGATCACCCGCGCCGTCACGGGCGTCGTCAGCAACGCGGCGAGCGTCGACCATCCGCTGACCGTGGAGAAGGACCAGCCGCAGACGGCGGGCGTGCTCATCGTCACCAGCGACAGCGGCTTCTGCGGCGGCTTCAACGCCAACGTGCTGCGTGAGGCCGAGGCGCTGCGTGGTCACCTCGAAGGGCGGGGTCTCCAGGTCAAGCCGTTCGTCAGCGGGCGCAAGGGTGTCACCTGGCACTCCTTCCGCGGTCGCGAGATGGCCGGCGAGTGGGTCGGGTTCTCCCGCAGGCCGTCCTACGCCAACGCCAAGGAGATCGCCAACGAGCTGATCGAGGCGTTCAAGGACGAGAACGGGATCGACGAGATCCACATCGTCTCGACCGAGTTCGTCTCGATGCTGACCCAGAACGTGGTGGTCAAGCGCGTCCTGCCGCTCGAGATCGAGGAGTCGGAGGCGACGGCGACCGAGACGATCCCGCCGTACTTCGAGTTCGAGCCGACCGCGGGTGACGTTCTGGACTCGCTGCTGCCGCGGTACGTGGAGTCGCGCATCTTCAGCGCGCTGCTCCAGTCCGCGGCCTCCGAGGAGGCCGCGCGCCGCCGCGCCATGAAGTCCGCGACGGACAACGCCACCGAGCTCAGGCGGGTCCTGACCCAGCAGATGAACCAGGCTCGCCAGGCCGAGATCACCCAGGAAATCAGCGAGATCGTCGGTGGCGCCAACGCGCTGGCTGACGCCGCAGCGGGGAAAGAGTGAAATGACTGCAGAGACTGTTGAGACCACGACCGGCACGGGCCGCGTGGCTCGCGTCACGGGTCCCGTCGTCGACGTGGAGTTCCCCGTCGAGGCGATGCCCGACATCTACAACGCCCTCACCGTCGAGGTGATCCTCGGCGAGGAGACCAAGACGCTGACCCTCGAGGTCGCCCAGCACCTGGGTGACAACCTGGTCCGCGCCATCTCGATGCAGCCCACCGACGGCCTGACCCGCGGTGCGGCGGTCGCCGACTCCGGCAACCCGATCTCGGTGCCCGTCGGCGACATCGTCAAGGGCCACGTGTGGAACGCGCTCGGCGAGTCGCTCGACGTGCCGACCGCCTCCCTCAAGGTCAGCGAGAAGTGGGGCATCCACCGTCCGTCCCCCGCGTTCGACCAGCTCGAGTCGCGTACCGAGATGCTGCCCACCGGCATCAAGGTCATCGACCTGCTGACGCCGTACGTGAAGGGTGGAAAGATCGGTCTGTTCGGTGGCGCCGGTGTCGGCAAGACCGTTCTGATCCAGGAGATGATCCGCCGAGTCGCGCTGAAGTTCTCGGGCACCTCGGTGTTCGCGGGCGTCGGCGAGCGTACCCGTGAGGGCAACGACCTCTGGCTGGAGATGGATGAGGCGGGCGTTCTCAAGGACACCGCCCTCGTCTTCGGTCAGATGGACGAGCCGCCGGGCACCCGTCTGCGTGTCGCGCTCTCCGCGCTGACCATGGCGGAGTACTTCCGCGACGTGCAGAAGCAGGACGTGCTTCTGTTCATCGACAACATCTTCCGTTTCACCCAGGCCGGTTCCGAGGTCTCCACCCTGCTCGGCCGTATGCCGTCCGCCGTGGGTTACCAGCCCACGCTGGCCGACGAGATGGGTGTGCTCCAGGAGCGCATCACCTCGACGCGTGGCCACTCGATCACCTCCATGCAGGCGATCTACGTGCCCGCGGACGACATCACCGACCCGGCCCCGCACAACGCGTTCGCGCACCTCGACGCGCAGACCGTTCTCTCGCGGCCGATCTCGGAGAAGGGCATCTACCCCGCGGTGGACCCGCTCGACTCCTCCTCCCGCATCCTCGACCCGCAGATCGTGGGCGAGGAGCACTACCGGGTGGCCCAGGAGACCAAGCGGATCCTGCAGAAGTACCGCGAGCTCCAGGACATCATCGCGATCCTCGGTATCGACGAGCTGTCCGAAGAGGACAAGGTGACCGTCAACCGGGCCCGCCGCATCGAGCGCTTCCTGTCGCACCCGATGTACGCCGCCGAGGCGTTCACCGGCCAGCCGGGTGAGTTCGTGCCGCTGGACGAGACGATCGCCTCGTTCAAGGGGCTGTGCGAGGGTGAGTACGACCACCTGCCCGAGCAGGCCTTCTTCATGGTCGGCGGCATCGAGCAGGCCATCGCCAAGGCCAAGGAACTCTCCAAGTAATCGCCTTCGGTGCCAGGTGCGGCGACGCAAGTGCCGCACCTGGCATCTGATCGGAAAGGAACCTACACAAGTGGCGAAGCTACGCGTAGGGGTCGTCTCACCGGAGCGTGAGATCTGGTCGGGCGAGGCCGACATGGTGATTGCCAAGACCGTGGACGGCGAGATCGGTATTATGCCTCAACACGCACCGGTGCTCGGCGTGCTCGTCGAGGGCGGGGTCCTGCGTGTGAAGCGCGGCGGCGGCGAGGAGGACCTCATCGCCGCGGTGCACGGCGGGTTCATCTCCGTGGCCGACAACGAGGTGTCCGTGCTGGCCGAGGCGGCCGAGCTCGGGTCCGAGGTGGACGTCGCGGCTGCCCGCGACGCTCTCGAGCGGGCCCAGGCCTCGATCGAGGCGGACCAGGAGGACGCCGACGCGGCGCTCGAGGCCAAGCGGGCTCGGGCACGGCTGCGCGCGGCCGGCGAGGACGTCTGATCTTTCACAACATGCGGGGGCGGCGATGCTGACGATTCTCACGGACGCGCTGCTCGCTGCCCTGCTGCTCGCGGCTCTCATGATGATCCGCGGTTTCGCGCTGGCACGTTCCCGCGGGAGCGTGCCGTGTCGACTCAAGGTAGGGTCCATCACGGGTCCCGGAGGCTGGCGCAGCGGTGTAGCCCGCTATGCCGACGGGGAGCTCCACTGGATCCCGCTCATGGGTGTGCTGTTCAGGCCGCGCCACGCGATCGCGAGGCGCGGCCTGACTGTTTCCGCCAGGCAGCAGCTCGGCGGCGGCCTGTGGGCGGTCGACTGCGGCGAGGTGTCGCTGGCGATGTCGGAGGACGCGCTGACGGGTTTCCTGGCGTGGCTCGAATCCGCCCCACCCAGCGCCTACCTCGACGTCGCCTGACCCACCCGGCTTCGCGACCGGTTCGTCCGGCTCGGGTTCCTTCCGGGTCGCCGTCTTCTTCGGGCTCCGTGCGCCCCGCTTCGAGCTTCCTGCGCCGGGCCTCTCTGCTTCGGGCGGCGGGCTTCCTGCCCCGGGCTGCGGTTCTCCGCCGTTCAAGGGCCTCCGGTACGGCAAGCCGGGTCACGGCCACTGCGGTCACCCGGTGGCCGCCCGTCCATCACGCCACTCCAGCGCGACTCCGGCCGGTCGCCGTCACGTCTACCGGGTACCTCCCGGCTTCCACAGGATCTCGCCGCCGTCGTGCGAGGTGCGGCACAGGATGAACAGCAGGTCGGACAGGCGGTTGAGATACTTGGCCGGCAGCGGGCTGACGTCCTCGTGCGCCTCCAGGGCCGCCCAGGCCGAACGCTCGGCGCGGCGCACCGTCACCCGGGCCACGTGGAGCTGCGCCGTGGCCGGGTCGCCGCCGGGCAGGATGAAGCTGCGCAGCGGCTCGAGGTCGGCGTTGAAGCGGTCGCACTGAGATTCGAGCCACTCGATGTAGGAGGGCTCGACGCGCAGCGGCGGGAACTCGGGGTTGTCGACGAGCGGGGTGGCCAGGTCGGCGCCCAGGTCGAACAGCTCGTTCTGGACCCGGCGCAGGACCTCGGCGATCTCGGGGGCGAGCGTGCCGTACGAGAGGGCGAGGCCGATGGCGGCGTTGGCCTCCTCGGCGTCGGCGTACGCGGCGAGTCTGGGGTCGGTCTTGGACGTGCGGCTCAGGTCGCTGAGCGCGGTCGTGCCGTCGTCGCCGGTGCGGGTGTAGATCGTGGAGAGGACGACTGGCTTGTCCTTGTCTGCGCGCGTCATGCCCCCAGCATCGCAGACGCCCCGGCCGCGACGGCCGGCGCTGCTGATCTCCTGGTGACCGGTCGAGGCGCCGGCCGGGACGGTCGCCGGTGGAGGTGACAGATGTCATGAGGGTTCGGCGCGATCTTCATGGCAGGCCGGTGATATCGGCGACTACAGCGGCGAATCCCGAAACGACAGCCTTATGGGCATGAGGACGATAGAGACGCGGGACCCCGTCGCCCCCACGACGGCGGACGGACCGGCGATCGAGGTCGCGGGTCTGCGGCAGCGGTACGGGAGCTTCGAGGCGGTGCGCGGCATCTCCTTCGAGGTGCACCCGGCCGAGCTGTTCGCGCTGCTCGGCACCAACGGCGCCGGCAAGACCACCACGATGGAGGTCCTGGAGGGCTTCACCAGGGCGAGCGAGGGCCGTGTGCGGGTCCTCGGCCTGGACCCGGTCCGCCAGCGCAGGGCGCTGCGCCCGCGCATCGGGATCATGTTGCAGGAGGCCGGTTTCCTCGGCGACCTGACCGTCGCGGAGACGGTCGCGGTCTGGAAGGGCATGAGCGCCGACGCCGGCCGTCCGCCCCTCGAGGCGGACGTGCTGGAGACCGTCGACCTGGCCGCCAAGGCCAAGACCAGGGTCCGCCAGCTGTCGGGAGGGCAGAAGCGCAGGCTGGACCTGGCGCTGGCGCTGCTGTCCCGCCCCGAGGTGCTCTTCCTGGACGAGCCCACCACCGGCATGGACCCGGAGGCCCGGCAGGCCACCTGGGAGGTCATCAGGGGCCTCAGAGCCGCCGGGACCACGGTGCTGCTGACCACGCACTACCTGGAGGAGGCCGAGCGCCTGGCCGACCGGCTGGCCATCATGCACGAGGGCGTGATCCGCACCTACGGCACGGTCGACGAGGTCGTGAGCACCACGGGCGACCAGATCACCTTCAGGCTGCCGGAGCCCGCCGAGCCGCCGTTCCTGCCCGGCGCGGCTCCCGTCGTCACCGGCAGTCAGGTCGTCTACAGCCTGGCGGGCGAGGCGCACCCGGCCCTGCGGACCCTGCTGGCCTGGGCCGACGGTCACGGTGTCATTCTCGAGCGGCTCGAGGTGCGCAGGGGCACCCTCGAGGACGCGTTCCTGCGCGTGGTGGGAGACAGGCGATGAGGACCGACGCTCTGCATGCCGTACGGCTGGCCAGGATGGATCTGAAGCTGCTGGGCCGCAACACGACCGCGATGGTCAACGTGGTGCTGCTGCCGTTCCTGTTCGGCCTGATGTTCTCGCAGAACGGCGACCAGACGTTCGTGCTCACCGGGCTGCCGGGGCTGATGGTGGTGTTCGCGGTCTTCATCAACCTGGTCAACTCCTTCACCGCGCGTCGCGAGGAGCTGGTGCTCAAGCGGCTGCGCGGCGGCCAGAGCTCGCCCGCGGCCATCTTCGGCGGCGCGGCGCTGTCGGGGCTGGCGGTGTACGCGGGCCAGGTGGCGTTGCTGAGCGTGTGGATCGACCGCTCGGGCGGCGGGCTGCCGCGGAACGTGCCCATGATGCTGGTGGCGGCCGTCCTGGGGACGGCGGTGTTCGCGCTGCTGGCCGCCGCGTTCTCGGGGATCACGCCGAACGCGGAGTTCGCCCAGGTGGCGGTGGTGCCGGTGCTGCTGGTCGCGCTGCTGGGCGCGCCGCTCATGGTGCCGTTGGAGCACATGCCCTTCGCCGCGCGGCTGGTGCCGACCACGCCCATCACCGAGATGATGCGGATGGGCTACGTCGGCGGATCGTGGGTGGACGCGCTGCCGTGGATCGGAGCGCTGGTCGTCTGGCTCGGCATCGCGGTGCTGCTGGTCAGGTGGCTGTTCCGATGGGATCCCCGGCACAGCTAGGTTTGCTGCGAGATGACCGATATCAGCACCGACTACCAGCGCCTCCGGCGAGCCACCCTGTGGAGCGTCGCCGGGGGCGCCACCCTGCCCTGGTTGAGCCTGGTGGGGGCGGTGGGTGATCCCGCCCGGCCCGCCGTGTGGCGGCTGGTGGCGGTCGCGCTCCTCCTGGTCGTCTTCACCGTCTGCTACGTGCGCGGCGCCAGGACGGTGGTCCAGGGTGAGTACCCCCGCCGTGAGGTGCTCATCACCGCGGTGCTCGGGCTGATCGCCTTCGTGCTCATCCGCGAGCAGTTCATCCCCGCCGCGGGGATTCCCGTCGCGTGGGTGGCGCTGGCCGTCCTGCGCGTGTCCAAGCTGCGGGCGGTCCTGATCGGGCTGGGCGCGGTCGCGGTCTGCAGTGCGATCGTGCCGATGGGGGTGTTCTTCTACGCGCTGATGGGCGGGGTGGTGGGCTGGCTGAGCCGCTTCCAGTTCTGGTTCTGGACGGTGGTCAAGGCCGCCCATGACGGCAGGGAGGCCCTGACCAAGCTCGCCGTCACCGAGGAGCGGCTGCGCTTCTCGCGCGACATGCACGACATCGTCGGCCACAGCCTCTCGGCCATCGCGGTCAAGAGCGAGCTGGCCGCCCGACTGGCCACAGGGGAGGCGGCCAAGGAGATGATGGAGGTCAGGCGGCTGGCCAGGGACTCGCTCAAGGAGATCCGCGCGGTGGTGCGCGGCTACCGTACGGTCGATCTCGGCGCCGAGCTGCGCAGCGTCAGAGCCGTCCTGGAGGCGGCGGGCATCAGCTGCGCCCTCGAACTGCCGCAGGACGGCCTGAGCGAGGAGGTCAGCACGCTGCTGGCCTGGCTGGTACGCGAGAGCAGCACGAACGTGCTGCGCCACAGCGCCGCGACCGCCTGCCGGATCAGGGTGGCGGCCGGAGCCGGGGAGGTGGAGCTGACCGTGAGCAACGACAACCCCAAACCGTCCAGGGGTACGGCCGGCACCGGCCTCACCGGGATGAGCGAGCGGGTGGCCGCGCTCGGCGGCGTGCTGACGGCAGGGGAGAGCAAGGGAGAGTTCGTGGTGAGGGCGAGGATCCCCGCATGATCAAGGTGCTGCTGGCCGACGACGAGCACCTCATCCGTGAGGCGCTGGCCACGCTGCTCGGCCTCGAACCGGACATCGAGGTGGTCACCCAGGTCGGCAGGGGCGACCAGGTGGTGACCGCGGTCCGCGCGCACCGGCCCGACGTGATCGTCCTCGACATCGAGATGCCCGGCATGGACGGCCTGAGCGTCGCCGAGGCGCTGCCGGGGCAGGCCATCGTGATCCTCACCAGCTTCGGCCGTCCCGGCTATCTGCGCAGGGCGCTGGCGGCGGGGGTGCGCGGGTTCATCCCCAAGGACGCCTCGGCCAGCGAGCTGGCGGCGGCGATCAGGAAGGTGCGTGACGGCGGGCGCTACCTCGACCCGGAGATGGCGGCCTCGGCGATGATGGCGGGGGGGAACCCGCTGACCGATCGGGAGCGCCGGGCGCTCGAGCTGGCGGCCGCCGGGTCGCCGGTCAGCGAGATCGCCGCGGCCATGCACCTGACGGAGGGAACGGTCCGCAACTACCTGTCGAGCGCGATCACCAAACTCGGTGCGAGCAACCGAATCACCGCAATTCGGATGGCTCGGGACATGGGTTGGCTCTGACCGGGTAACCGTACTGATGGTTGGTGTGCCGATTATCACCCCGAGAGAGAGCATGACCACGTTGCGTGATTAGATGGCAGCGTGACCTGAGGAGGTGGCATGCGGGTCAAGGGTACGCCTGGAGCTCAGGTGGTGTACGTCGGGCAGCGGCTCGACGTGGGGACCGTGTCAGGGGTCCGGCCGCGTCTGCATGGCGCGGTCGACTCGGGTCGCGGTGACCTGATCGTCGACCTCTCCCGGTTGGAGATGATCGATGCCACCGGCCTTGGCGTTCTCGTCGGCACGCATCGCCGCGCGCTGAGCGCGGATCGCCGCCTCGTTCTCCGGGGGGTGCCGCCGCGGATCATGCGGGTGCTTGCGGTGACTCGGCTGAATCGAGTGCTCCGCGTGGAAGCGCCGGCGGCCGCGGTGGCCTGAGATGACATCCGGCGGGATCGGGAGTACGCCGGAGGCCACACCATATCGGAGGGTGGAGCGCGATCAGCCGCGCTCTGCCCTCCCTCATGTCCGCCGTTCCGGATAATCCGGAAGGTGCCAATGAATGATTAGGAAAGACCGGAAATCGATCGCTGGAAGATATGGACAGCTGTGCGCACAAGCTCGTCCGTCTCGGGGGGTTGATCGGCCAGCACCCATTCGATGAGGAGCTCCTGCAGCGCTCCAATCAGCCCGAGCGCGAGCAGGTGCCGATCGAGGGGAGCCGAAGCCGGAAACGGTTGCGTCACGTCCTCGACGATGCGCGCGAAGGAGTCTATCGCCCGTTGTCGCGAGGCGGTCAGAACGTCGCCCGACCGCCGGACCTCCACATGCATGATGCGGGCTCGCCGCCAGTCGGCCGTGGCGAAGCCGATATAGGTGGTGATCCCGGCGCTGATGCGGGCCTCGAGCTGGGGCGGGGCGTCCTGAAGTGCCTTCGAGACCGCGGCCAGGGCCTCGTCGACGCAGCGCTCGTGCAGGGCTTGGAGGAGTTCCTCCCTGCCGCCGAAACACTCGTAGAAGGCGCGGTTGGAGATGCGCGCCTCCGTACACAGCCTTTCGATCGTCGTGGCGGCGAACCCCGGTTTCGCGTAGAGCGTGTACGCGGCCGCCATCAGCCGCTCCCGTCTGTCAGCCAGCCTTTGCTCGGCCGACATTCCCCGGTAAGACCGGTTCACTTTTCACCCATTCCTACATGATCGTGAGCCCCCAGAGCACACAATTATGGATGGATGATCGCAATCGGGAAAGAGCGTTTACATTAGCGCTTACGTCGGCCATGCAAAAAGGTCATCATCCTGATCAGTCGCTCAAGATCGTCAGGGTGGCGGCTGAAGGAGGTCGGAGGGAGATCACCGCGTTGGTCGCGGTCGCGCCGCCGCGCATGAGCCCGCCCGGGCGTCGCGCATCCCGGGGTCGGCGGGCGGCGTCGTCCACCGGCTTGCCGGTCCCCCGGTGGGACGGCTCGGCCGGCGGCCTGAGGTGCAGAGCGGCCGGCGTCTGCGTTCGGCGGCCCGCCGAAGTCCTGCCGGAGCACGCGTGATGGACGGGCGGCCACCGGTGACCACGGTGGCCTCGGCCCGGCTTGCCGTACGGGAGGACCGGACAGCAGGACTGGAACGGACTAGAACAGGGTCGGGTTCTCGGGCTCGATGCCCCGGAGGGCGTCGTAGTCGAGGGTGACGCAGTCGATGCCGCGGTCGCCCGCCAGCACGCGGGCCTGCGGTTTGATCTCCTGGGCGGCGAAGACGCCCCGCACCGGGGCGATGAGCGGGTCGCGGTTGAGGAGTTCGAGGTAGCGGGTCAGCTGCTCGACCCCGTCGATCTCGCCGCGCCGCTTGATCTCCACGGCGACCGTCGCGCCCGCCGCGTCACGGCACAGGATGTCGACCGGCCCGATCGCCGTCATGTACTCCCTGCGGATCAGCGTGTAGCCCTCGCCCAGCGTGCTGATGTGCTCGGCCAGCAGCTCCTGCAGGTGCGCCTCGACGCCGTCCTTGATCAGCCCGGGGTCGACGCCCAGCTCGTGGGAGGAGTCGTGCAGGATCTCCTCCATCGTCAGCACCAGCTTCTCGCCGGTCTTGCCGTGGGTGACGGTCCAGACCTCGCCGTCCTCCTTGAGCTTGCACGGCGGGTTCATCCAGTTGAGCGGCTTGAACGCGCGGTCGTCGGCGTGGATGCTCACGCTTCCGTCCGCCTTGATGAGCACCAGCCGCGGCGCCATCGGCAGGTGTGCCGTGAGCCGCCCCATGTAATCCACGCTGCATCGCGCGATGACCAGCCGCATGACGGCCAACCCTACCGGCTCTGGAAAACTGGTCGCATGGCGTTCGAAATGGTGGGTGTGGTCGGCCTCGGCACGATGGGGGCCGGGATAGCGGAGGTCTTCGCCCGGGCGGGCATCCGGGTGACCGGCGTCGAGGCCGACGAGCAGGCGCTCGCCAGGGGGCGCGACCACCTGGACAGGTCCACGGGAAGGGCGCTCCAGAAGGGGAAGCTGACCCCGGCCGAGCGTGCGGAGATTCTCGGCAGGGTCACGCTGACCACCTCGCGCGCCGGCCTGCGCGACGCCGACCTGGTGATCGAGGCCGTCCCGGAGCGCATGGACGTCAAGGTCGCGCTGTTCACCGAGCTCGACGGTCTCTGCAAGCCCTCCACCGTCCTGGCCACCAACACCTCCTCGCTGTCGGTCACGGCGCTGGCCGCCGCCACCTCACGCCCCGACCGGGTGGTCGGCATGCACTTCTTCAACCCCGCCCCGGTCATGGGACTGGTCGAGGTGGTCGGCACCGTGGTCACCGCCCCCTGCCTCGTCTCCGAGATCGCCGACCTCGCCGTACGGCTGGGCAAGACACCGGTCACGGTGGGCGACCGGGCCGGCTTCGTGGTCAACCGGCTGCTGCTGCCGTACCTCAACCACGCGGTGACCCTGCTGGACCACGGCGTGGCCGGCCGCGACGACATCGACAACGCGATGAAGCTCGGCGTCGGCCTGCCGATGGGGCCGTTCGAGCTGCTCGACCTGATCGGCCTCGACACCGCCTGCGAGATCATGGGAGTGCTGTTCGAGGAGTCGCGCTCCGACCGGCACGTGCCCTCGCCCCTGCTGCGCTCCTACGTCGACGCCGGGCTGCTCGGGCGCAAGTCGGGCAGGGGCTTTCACGGCGGCCCTGCCGACGGTCAGCCCGAGAAGGCCGCCGCGCGGACCGTCCGCGTCGTCGGCCTGCCCGAGCTGGCCGACCGGCTCGCCGCGGCCGGGTTCAAGGACAGCGACGACCCCGATGTGATCCTCGTGGCGGGCGGCGCCGACCCCGGCTCGCCCAGGACCGTCCGCGTCCAGCTGACCGGGCAGGTGGCGCAGCTGGCCACCTCCGTCCTGACCGCGCAGGAGGCCGTGCTCGGCGCCCGCGACCTGCTGAAGATCGCCGGGTACACGCCGGTGCCGTGCAGGGACAGGGCCGGCCTGGTGATCGACGCCCTCCTGTTCGCCCACCTGAACGACGCGGTCGGCATGTACGAGTCCGGCTACGCCGCCATCGGTGACATCGACGCGGCGATGCGGCTGGGCTGCGGCTACCCCGCGGGGCCCTTCGAGCTGCTGGAGTCCGCCGGCCTGGCCACGGTACGCGACGGCCTGCGCGCCCTCTACGCCGAGCGGCGCTCGCCCTCCCTCGCCCCCGCCCCGCTGCTCGACCACCTCGTCACCGCCGGGTTGACGCGCTTCCCCCGCCCATGAGCCCTCGACGCGCCCGCCGGAAGGAGTCCTCCCGCCCGATCGGCTTCGCCAGCTCGACGGACCGGGTGGAGGAGTGGCCCGACGGGGAGTGGAAGGTCCGCATGCTCAGCGGCGCCTCCTCGGGCAAGAACTACCGCTGTCCCGGCTGCGACCAGGAGATCCGGCCGGGTCTTGCGCATATCGTGAGCTGGCCCAACTGGACGGGCGGCGACAGTGAACGCCGCCATTGGCACACCACCTGCTGGCGCAAGCGGCTCGACCGGGGCCCGGGGCGCAGCAGGTACTGAGGGAATCGAGGAGAACTGCTGTGGAGATCCGCGCGGCCACCGTCCTGCCCGCCAGGCGCGAGCCGATCGAGCTGCACACCGCCGACGGGCTGACCCTGGTCGGCGAGCTGGCCCTGCCCGCGGACAGGCCGCCGGTCGCGACGCTGGTGACCCTGCACCCGCTGCCCACCCACGGCGGGTTCATGGACAGCCACGTCTACAAGAAGGCGGCCAACCGGCTGCCCGCGCTGGCCGACCTGGCGGTCCTGCGCTTCAACACCAGGGGCACCTCCTCCGAACGCGGCACCTCGCAGGGCGCCTTCGACGGCGGCGAGGGGGAGCGCTACGACGTGGCGGCGGCGCTGGAGTACGCCGAGTTCCACGACCTGCCCCGCGTGTGGGTGGTCGGCTGGTCCTTCGGCACCGAGCTGACGCTGAAGTGGGCGCACGATCCGCTGGTGGAGGGCGCGATCCTGCTGTCGCCGCCGCTCAAGCGGGCCACGGACGACGATCTCGACGCCTGGGCCGCCTTCGGGCGTCCGCTGGTGGCGCTGGTGCCGGAGTTCGACGACTACCTGCGTCCCGAGGAGGCCAAGGAGAGGTTCGCCAGGGTGCCGGGGGCCGAGGTCATCGGGGTCGACGGGGCCAAGCACCTGTGGGTCGGCGAGCCGTACGTGCGGATCGTGCTGAACGAGATCGTCAAGCGGGTCAACCCGGCGGCCTACCCGCTGCCCACCGATCTGGCGGACTGAGGCTTCCGCGCGCCCCGCTCTCGTTCGGTCACGGCGAGGACGATCTGACGCCACAGGAGAAGCGGTCAGACCCTTGGCCGCATATCGGCACATGCCGCACGGTGATTGTCGGGGGGAACCGGGTTACCGTGAGGTGCGTGCAGCTCTACACGAGATCAGCGGGGACCGGCGTCCCCGTCGTCCTGCTCCACGCCTTCCCGCTCTCCTCGGCGATGTGGCTGGCCCAGCGCGAAGGCCTGGCCGCCACCTGCCGGGTCGTCACCCCCGACCTGCGCGGGTTCGGCGGCTCAAGGCTGGGCGACGACGAGCCCTCCCTCGACCTCATGGCCGACGACGTCGCCGCCATGCTCGACGGCGAGGGGATCGAGCGGGCCGTGATCGGCGGGCAGTCGATGGGCGGCTACGTGACGATGGCCTTCTGCAGGCGTCACCCCGACCGCGTGCTCGGCGTGATCCTCGCCGACACCAAGGCGAGCCAGGACACCGACCAGGCCAAGGACACCAGGGAGCGCATCGCGCGGCAGGTGGAGTCCGGCGGCACGGGCGTGCTGATCGAGGAGGTCCTGCCCGGCCTCATCGGCTCGACCACGAAGGAGCGCAGGGCGATGGTCTCCGGCAGGGTCCGGGGGCTCGTCCAGTCGGCGCCGCCAGGCGCGGTGGCGTGGGCGCAGCGGGCCATGGCGGGACGGCCCGACTCCTTCGACACCCTGGCCGCGCTCAAGGCCCCCGCCCTGGTGATCGTCGGTGAGGAGGACCGGCTCACCACCCGCGACGACGCCGAGGCGATGCTGCGGGCCGTACCGGACGGGCGGTTGACGGTGATCGAGCGGGCCGGCCACCTGAGCGCGGTCGAGCAGCCGGAGGCCTTCAACGCGGCCGTGGCCGCGTTCGTCAGCTCCGAGCTTGGCGAGGCAGCACGATCTCGCGGATGATCAGCGCGATCGCGGCGGCCACCGGGATGGCCAGCAGGGCGCCGACGATGCCCAGCAGGGCGCCGCCGAACAGCGCCGCGATCACGGTCACGGCGGGGGCCACGTCCACCGAGCGCTTCATGACGCGCGGGTAGATGAGGTAGTTCTCGACCTGCTGGTAGACGAGGAAGAAGATCGCGCACGCGATGCCGAGCGGCACCGACTGCAGGAACGCCACGCCGCTCACCAGCACCGCGCCGATCGTCGCGCCGACCAGCGGGATCAGGTCGGTGAGCGCGATCACCAGGGCCAGCGCCAGGGCGTAGCGCGCCCCCGCGACGGTCAGGAACGCCCAGCTCAGCACGCCCGCGATGACGGAGATGAGGATGTTGCCCGCCACGTAGCCGCCGATGCCGTCGAGGATCTCCTCGGTGATGGCGGCGGTCCTGGTACGGCGCGAGGCCGGCACGAGCTTGAGCAGGTACTCCTTGATCGAGTGCAGGGAGCCGAGGAAGTAGAGCATCAGCACCAGCAACGTCACGCCGGTGAACACCCCGTCCAGGACCACCAGGCCCGCGCCGACCAGCCCGCCGGCCAGCGAGGGCGCGAGCGTGTCGGTGACGAACGCCGCCAGCTTCGGCAGGAGCTGGTAGTCGGCGTCCAGCTGCCTGAGCGTCGGGTTGGCGATGAGCTGGTCGAAGTAGCCGGGCACGGCGGCGATGAAGTCGGCCGACTCCTGGCTCACCGGCGGCACGATGGCCAGGCCGAACAGCGCGAACAGGACGATGACGCCGGCGAAGACGATCGAGATGGACGTGCGCCGCTTCATGCGGCGCCGCTGCAGCGCCTCGACGGCCGGATTGAGCCCCGCCGCCAGGAACATCGCCACCACGATGAGAATGATCACGCTCAGCGAGTTGGTGATCAGATGACCGATGGCGATCGCGGTCAGCACGCCGAGCCCGCCCACGAGACCGAACAGGAAGGGTCCCCGGGCCAGCGGCTTGCCCGGCATCCCGTACGGCAGCGCGCCGTCGACCTGGCTCCACCCCCCGGCCTGGGGCGCCCCCGGGTCCCCCGCGACCGTCGTGGCCGGGCTCGCCGCGGGTGCTGTGGTCGGTTCCGCCGCCGGGCTCGCCGCGGCTGTCGTGGTCTGCTCCGCCGCCGGGTCCCCCGCGACCGTCGTGGTCTGCTCCGCCGCCGGGGGGCCCTGCTCGGGGGACGCGGGTTCCTCGACGTCGGCGGTCACGATGGCTCCAGGGAAGTGGGGGGATCCGGTCAAGCCGTACACGGACAACAAGAGAGCCTAGCGACCCAAGGTCACCAGGCTCTCTTCAGCCGTCGATCAGCCTCCGGATCGGGCTACTCCTGCCACCACTCCGAGTCGTCGTCCGCGGCCTGCGGCTTGGCGGCCGCAGCGGCGGGTGCGGGCGCGGGCGCGGGCGCCGGCTTCTCGCTGCCGTTGGACGCCGAAGGCGCCAGGGCCGGCTTCGGCGGGGCGGCGGTGACGGCCGGCTCGGGGTCCATGCCAGGAAGGGGCGCGCCGCCGAGAAGCTGGCGCAGCTGCGCGAGGTGGCTGGTGATGCTGTCACGCTGCCTGGTCAGCTCGTCGACCTGGCGCTGCATGCTGGTGCGGATGCGCTCGGCCTCGGCCTTGGCCTCGCTGACGATGTGCTCGGCGCTGGCCTTGGCCTCGGACGCGACCTGGTCGGCGTTCTTGCGGGCGTTGGCGACCAGCTGCTTGGCGTGGGTGTCGGCCTCGCGGCGGGTCTGCTCGGCCTGCTGGGTGGCCTTGGTGGCGCGGGACTCGGCGGTCGCCGCCCGCTGCTCGGCCTCGGCCACCAGCTTCTGGGTGGCGGCCTGCGCGGTCGCGTGGCGCTCGGCCTCCTGGCGCTCGGCCTCCTCGCGGCGGGAGGCGAGCTGGATCTCGAACTCGGCTTCGTCCTGGGCCCGCTTCGCCTCGGACTCCTCCAGCACCCGCTGGGCCTGGGCGCGCATCTCGTCGGCCTGGCGCTTGGCGGTGGTGAGGACCTCGTCGCGCTCCCGCTTGGTCGAGGCGCGCAGCTGGGCGACCTCGCGCTCGGTGGTCGTGCGCAGCTTGGCGATCTCGCGCTCGGCGTCGGCGCGCTTCTCGGCCACCTCGTGGTCGGCGGTGGCACGCAGCTTGGCGGCCTCGCGCTCGGTGGTGTTGGTCAGCTCCTCGGCCTCGCGGCGGGCCGTCGAACGGATCTCCTCGGCCTCGCGCTCGGCGGTGGTGCGCAGGTCGTCGGCCTCCCGGGTGGCCTGGGCGCGCTTCTCGGCCGCCTCGCTCTCGGCGGCGGCGCGCAGGTCGGCGGCCTCGACCTTGGCGTGGGCCTTGATCTCGTTGGCCTCGGACCTGGCGGCCTGGACGAGCTCGGTGGCCTGCTCCTCGGCAAGGCGCAGGAGCTGCTCGATGCGGGCGCCGAGACCCGAGTAGGTGGGGCGCTCCTGCTCCTGCAGCTGCCGCTGGGAGTCGGACAGGTCGCGCTGCAGGCTGGTGACCTGCTCGCGGGACTGGCGCAGCTCGTTGTCGAGCTGCTTGAGGTGGTCGTGGACCTGGTGCCGGTCGTAACCACGGAGCACCACGTCGAACTCGCGCGCTGGGGCGTCCTCGAAGAAGTTGTTGAGCTGGGCGTCGATGTCGGACTGCATGGAGGCTCGATCCTGGGTTGTCGAGACGGCTACACGGGCCGGACGGGGGGTTCGGGACATCCGAGTCTGGAGCCTGCTCCTGGCAGCAGGCTCCATGTCCGGTGGTAGGCCAGCGTACTCCGCTGTTGCCGCCTTGGAGGCCCCGTCCAACTATCTGCGTTACTAGTTACATATGAACCTTTTTTGCGTTTACCGGGAGCCAGTTGCCTGAACCAGCTCCGTGAGCATTCCTCCCACGTCCTTGGGGTGCAGAAACGCGATCGAGGAACCCATTGATCCATGTCGAGGCCGCTCGTCCAGCAGCCTGACGCCTTTCGCGCTGATTTGTTGCATGGCGTCCGCTACGTCCGGGACACCGAATGCCACGTGATGGACGCCTTCGCCGCGCTTGGCGAGAAACTTCCCGACCGGGGAGTCCGGCGACAGCGGCTCGAGCAGCTGAATGTAGGAGCCGCCACCCTCACCGTCGGCGATGTGCAGCATCGCCTCCTTGACGCCCTGCTCCTCGTTCGTCTCGCGCGCCACGACAGTCAGCTCGAACGTCCGCTCGAACAGCGCGATCTTCTCCTCCAGATCGTGGCAGGCGATCCCGATGTGGTCGATGCGCATAAACACGTGTGATCCGCCTCCATGGTGGTCGCTCGGCTGTGCCGGATGGAATGGACTTCCCAGGGGGAGTGGCCCCCTGGGATGCGTTCCACGCCGATGGGTATCGTGTCAAACGTCCCCTCGCGTGCACAGGAGGCCCGCTGCCATGTCTGGTTCCGTCATCGTCGCCGGAGCTCGCACTCCCATTGGACGCCTGCTCGGCGCCCTGTCCGGCCAGCAGGCCGTCGACCTGGGCGGTCTGGCGATCAAGGCCGCGCTCGAGCGCGCCGGAGTCTCCCCCGAGCAGGTCGAGTACGTCATCATGGGCCAGGTGCTGCAGGCCGGCGCCGGGCAGATCCCCTCTCGCCAGGCCGCGGTCAAGGCCGGCATCCCGATGACCGTGCCGTCGGTGACCATCAACAAGGTCTGCCTGTCGGGCCTGGACGCCATCGCGATGGCCGACCAGCTGATCCGCGCGGGCGAGTTCGACATCGTCGTCGCGGGCGGCATGGAGTCCATGACCAACGCCCCGCACCTGCTGCCCGCCCTGCGCAAGGGCGTCAAGTACGGCGGCTCGCAGATCGTCGACTCGATGGCGCACGACGGCCTGTTCTGCGCCTTCGACCAGTGCGCCATGGGCGAGTCGACCGAGCGCTACAACGCCGGGCTCGGCATCGGCAGGGCCGAGCAGGACGAGTTCTCGGCCCGCTCCCACCAGCTGGCCGCCGCCGCCATCAAGAACGGCGTGTTCGACGACGAGATCGTCCCCGTCGAGATCCCCCAGCGGCGCGGCGAGCCCGTGGTCGTCAAGGACGACGAGGGCGTGCGCGGCGACACGACCGTGGAGACGCTGGCCAAGCTGCGGCCCGCCTTCGCCGCCGACGGGACCATCACCGCCGGGTCCGCCTCGCAGATCTCCGACGGCGCGTGCGCCGTGGTGGTCATGTCCAGGGCGAAGGCGGAGGAGCTGGGGCTGCCCTGGCTGGCCGAGATCGGCCGCCACGGCAACGTCGCCGGGCCCGACGCCTCGCTGCAGTCGCAGCCGGCCAACGCGATCAAGCACGCGCTCGCCAAGCAGGGGCTGTCGGTGGACGACCTCGACCTGGTGGAGATCAACGAGGCGTTCGCCAGCGTGGTGATCCAGTCGGCCAAGGAGCTCGGCCTGCCGTACGAGAAGGTGAACGTCAACGGCGGCGGCATCGCGCTGGGGCACCCGATCGGCGCCTCGGGCGCGCGGATCGTGCTGACGCTGGCGCACGAGCTGAAGCGGCGCGGCGGCGGGCTCGGCGCGGCGGGGCTGTGCGGAGGCGGCGGCCAGGGCGACGCCCTCATCATCCGCGTGCCGCAGAACGGCTGATCGGCCAGAAAGCGGATCGGTCAGGGAACGGATCGGCCAGAAGCGGATCGGTCAGGAAACGGATCGGTCAGGACGACGAGAAAGCCCGGCCGCAGAGGTGATGGCGGCCGGGCTGTCGGACGGGGATCATGCGGCGCGGAGGCGGGCGAAGAGCGAGCGGTGCCGGCGCTCGGCATGCGGCGACCTGCGCGCCTGCCTCGCCAGCCGCTCCTCCGCGGCCACGGTGTGGAGCTCGCCGATCCGGCTCCGCATGATCTCGTAGTTGATTTCGGGGTTCATCCGGGTCTCCCGTGATGTCGTGTTTTTCCCTGACACTCTCTAGATTCGGGCTAAGGCCCGCCCCGCCACATCGGACGGATGCCCTATGTCCTGCCTGAGGTAGCGGCACAGGACGCCTAAGGCGGGGTGAGCGATGCCTAGGCATGCGGGGATCGGGAGGTAGGTGCGGGATGGCGGACGCGGGCGGCGTGCTCGGGGAGCTGGCGGAGCGCTTGTGGGAGTGGCGGATGGCGACCGCTCCCGACACCTCCGACGACATCACCAGGGTGGAGCGTCCGCCCGGCTGGGTCCCCGACTGGTCGGCCGCCGCGGTGGCTGCCAGGCGGGAGGCGTGGCGCGCCTTCGACGCCGAGCTGCGCGCGCTCGACCTGGCCGAAGCGCCCGTCGAGGTCAGGGTCGACGCCAGGCTGCTGGGCTCGGCGCTGGCCAGGGTGCGGTGGGAGCTGGACGTGCTGCGCTCGTGGCGGCGCAACCCCTGCTTCTACGTCGACCAGGCCCTGGTGGCCGTCTACAACCGGCTGCTGCCCCCGCCGCCGTTCACCGCCGAGCGGGCCGCCTCGATCGTCACGGTGCTGGGCGCGATCCCCTCGGTGCTCGCCCAGGGCCGCGAGAACCTGGAGGGCCACGCCGCCGCGCCGTTCGCCCGCTCGGCGATGACGCTGCTCGACGGCGCGGGGACGGCCCTGCGCACCGCGATGTCGGCCCTCGCGCCGCTGCTGCCGTCCGACGAGGGGCTGGGGGAGGCGACGGAGGCGGCCGTGCGGGCGCTCGACGGCTTCGCCGCGTGGCTGGACGAGCGGATGTCGTCGTTCGCCGACGAGACGGCCGTCGGGCCCGAGGGGCTGGCCTTCTTCCTCCACAGGGTGGCGCTGCTGCCGTACGGGGCCGAGCGGCTGCGCGCCATGGGGCGCCAGGAATGGGACAGGGCGGTGGCGATGGAGGCGACGCTGCGGCACCGCCACCGCGACGCGCCCGACCCCGTCCTCCCGGCCGACGCCGCGGCCCTCGTCACCCGGGAGGCGGCCGACGAGCTCGCGCTGCGCGCCTTCTACGTGGACAGGGGACTGCTGGGCCAGCCCGCCACCCTGCGCCACTACCGCTTCGCCGAGATGCCCGCCTACCTGGCGCCTCTGGCGTGGCTCGGCGTCCCGCACGAGATCGGTGTCGAGTCGAGTCCCGACGCCGACGCCGTCAGGTATGTCGAGCCGCCCCGGCCGGGCCTGCCGTACTTCGAGCTGGCCGCCGCCCGCGACCCGCGCGCCCAGCTCGCCCACGAGGGCGTGCACGCCCAGCAGCTGGCGCTGTCGTGGCGGCACCCTGATCCCGTACGGCGCCGCTACTACGACTCGGCGGCCAACGAGGGCATCGCCTTCTACCACGAGGAGCTGATGCTGCAGTCGGGGCTGTTCGACGACGCCCCGCACAGCGCCGTGTTCGTGGCCAACGCCATGCGGTTGCGGGCGCTGCGCGTCGAGGTGGACATCGCCCTCGCGCTCGGCGACCTGACGCTGGACCAGGCGGCGGACGTGCTGGCCGAGGCGGTGCCGATGGACCGGGCGACGGCGTGGGAGGAGGCGGTGTTCTTCTCCGGCAACCCGGGACAGGGGCTGAGCTACCAGATCGGCAAGCTGCAGGTGCTCGACCTGCTGGCCACCGCGTCGCGCCGCCGGGGCGAGGCGTTCGACCTCGGCGCCTTCCATGACCGGCTCTGGCTGGAGGGCAACGTGCCGCTCGCCCTCCAGCGCTGGGAGCTGCTCGGCCTCACCGACCACCTCGAGGAGGCCGACCGCCTGGCGGAGCGGGGCTAGGAGGCGGCCGTCGAGGTCACCGTCACCTTGCTGAAGCCGAGCGACTTCAGCAGCCCCTCCAGCATCGCCTTGGTGTTGGCGTCGGCGCGGGTCCGCAGGTCGCTGGCGACCGCGGCCTCGGAGATCTTCTTCTCGGACAGGACGTACAGCTCCTGCTGGTTGTCCGGCGACGACGACAGGAAGCCCTGCACCCTGTCGATCAGCCCGCGCTGGTGGGCGAAGACGTAGGAGCGCCTGTTGTCGAGGTTGGGCTTCTCCAGCTGGGCGGCGGGCAGGCGTACGGTGACCTCGGTGCGGTCGGCGTTGACGGTCACCGCGTCCTTGGCCAGCGACCCGAAGTCGACGTAGGCGTCGACGTTGCCGGCGCCGACGAACAGGGTCCGCGAGCCCTTGACCGCGTCGGGCAGGAACGGGGCGTCCTTCTCCAGGTCGACGACGACCTGGAAGGACCCGGTGGCCGCCTCGAACCTGGACAGATCGTGGATTGACTGCAGCAGCACCGGCTGGCTGCGGTCCACGGTCCGCTCGTCGAAGGGGTTGAGCCAGGTCCAGGCCAGCCGGGCGCCCACCACCACCAGGACCGCCAGCACCAGCAGTCCCGCCACGTATCGCCATCGCCTGCGCGTGGCCGCCGTCTGAACATTCATGCAGACACCACTGCCCTCATACAACCAGTGTCTACATGATCAACGCCAGCTCTGCGGTGACATCTCCGGACCCTGGCTCGCGCCGCTCGAGGTGGGATAGACCGGATAGCTCTGGCTGACGCTGGGGACGGGCGAGGCGAGCGCAGGCCCGCCGCCGAAGTGCCTGGCCGACAGCTGGCACGACTGGAAGTCGGTGTAGAACATGCGCAGCCACTCGCGGCGCTGGTGCTCGCTCAGGCCGGAGAACCACGCCGCGGCGTACTGGTGCTGCGGCAGCGGCCCGCCGGGCAGCGGCTCGCCGCGCAGCCACGCCGTCACGATCTCCCGGTAGCCGTCGGCGGTCGTGCCCGAGCAGTCGGCGGCCAGGCTCTCGACGAAGTCGTAGGCGGCCTGGTCGGCGAAGCCCGTCGACAGGTCGGGCACGTGGATCGGCACGATGCCCGTCGAGGCGCGCAGGCTCTCGCCCAGCGGCCGCTGCTCGACCCTGGTGAAGGCGGCGGGAGTGCCCGACAGCTTCGAAGCGATCTTGGTGAACGTGTCGCCCACCTCGGTCAGCCCGCCCCGCATGCCGGGGTGCAGGCACACCGTGATCGGCCACTCCTGACAGCTGTAGACCAGGGGCAGCGCGCTGGCCGCCTTGGGCTCGGTCACCAGCCTGGCCACCCCGGTGCCGGCGGCGAGGACCGCCATCAGCGCGAAGGCCAGTACCAGGGCCTGCCTGGTCACCACCGCGGCCCAGCCGAGCAGCAGGGCCAGTGCGACGCCGAGCAGCCACAGCGTCTGGTCGAGGAAGGCGGCGGCGGCCAGCCCCTGGAACAGGTCGTACGGCTCGCCGGTGCCGGGAGCGAGCTTGTCGACCCACGTCTTGCCGTCGGCCAGCCAGGTGAACAGCGCGTAGCAGCCCAGCCCCGCCGCCAGTGGCGTCATCGCCCGCGGCACGAGCCAGCCGGCCACCCAGCCGATGACGGCGTAGAGCGCCAGCCCCGCCATGCCCATGCCCAGGCCCGCCAGGTTGAGCCGCCCGGCCTGCTCGGTCAGCACCGTCTTGACCGCCAGCACCAGCACGGTGGCCGCGAACGAGCCCACCACCACGACCACGATGGCCAGCGGCGCCTTCAGCGCGATCCACGTCGACACGGTCCTGCCCCGCAGCGCGCGCCGCTTGCGCACGGCCACCCACGCCGCGAACGCAGCCGCCACGGGACCGGTCAGCTTCAGCGACCCGATCACCGCGACCACGATGTTCTCCCACGCGTCGACGCCCGGGATCAGGACGCTCCAGGCGGCCACCAGGCCCAGCGCCAAGAGCACGGCCGTCGTGACGGCCGCGCTCTGCTTCAGTTCCTCGCGCGTGACGCCGGCGTGCTCACGCACGGCGAAACCCCCCGCTGAAATACATCAAGCACCCCCCGTGCCCCATCAGCGACCGCGGAACACCGGCTCATGGCCGTCCCCTGGGCTCCGCGTCACCGTTTCGTGCGAGAACCATAACTGAGCGTGATGATTAGCGCCCGGGTTCTTGGTCAAGCGGTGAATCTGGTTGCGCTGAGTAATCATACGAACCAGGACGAGGGCACGCTAACGTAACGGTGTGTCGCTCAACCTGCCGTTCGATCCGATCGAGCGCGCTGCTGAGACCTGGCGCGTTCACTTCGGGCCGTCCTCCGCCATGGCCGCGGTCACTTCGATCATGAGAGCGCACCAGATCCTGCTGTCGCAACTGGACTCGCTCCTCAAGCCGTATGACTTGACCTTCGCCAGATACGAAGCGCTCGTGTTGTTGACCTTCAGCAGAACCGGCGCCCTCCCGCTGTCCAAGATCGGTGAGCGCCTGATGGTGCATCCCACCAGCGTCACCAACACCGTCGATCGCCTGGAGAAGGCGGGTCTGGTCGTTCGTCTGCGCAATCCGCGCGACGGCCGCGGGGTCCTCGCCGAGATCACCGACAAGGGGAGGGAGATCGTGGCCGCCGCGACCGGCGACCTGATGAACGCTGACTTCGGCATGACCATGTACGGCGAGGACGAACTACGCGAGATGTTCGACCTGCTCCGCACGCTCAGGGTGGCCTCGGGCGACTTCGGCGGCTGAGGGTCGCGCCCGCCCGCGGCCGGTTGCGGGCTCCCGCGGCTCGGCCTCAGAGGGCCGCGCCCGGCCCGGCTCGTGGCGGGCTCCTGCGCCTTCAGTCACCAAGATGCGGCAAGATGAGGAGCATGGCGGACATCTCTCGGCCCGGATCGCTCTACGGAGCGGTGGATCTGGGCGCCAGGAAGCAGGCACTCGAGGCACAGGCCCGGCGGGAGGCCGCGGGTCCCCAGGCGGCTGCCTCGGTGGTCGACGTCACCGACGAGACGTTCACGACCGACGTCATCGACCGGTCGATGAGCGTGCCCGTCATCCTCGACCTGTGGTCTCCGCGCGCCCCCGGCAGCGCCCAGCTCACCCCCGTCCTGGAGAAGGTCGTCTCCGACTTCGGCGGCAGGGTCACGCTGGCCAAGGTCAACGTCGACACCAGCCCGCAGGTCGCCCAGGCGCTGCGCGTGCAGGCCGTGCCGACCGTGCTGGCCATCTTCCAGGGCCAGGCGGTGACCGGGTTCCAGCAGGTGCTGCCCGAGCCCGAGGTACGCCGCTGGCTCGACGAGCTGATGGGCGCGGTCGAGCAGTTCTACCAGGCCAACCCGGACGCCAGGCCGTCCGCCGTCGAGGACGGCGCTCCCGCGCCCGAGGCGGCGCCCCTCGACCCCGACCTCGCGGCCGCCGAGAAGGCCATCGACGAGGGCGACCTCGACGCGGCCGCCGACGCCTACGAGCGCCTGCTGGCCCGCTCGCCCGGCGACGAGGACGCCCGGATGGGCCTGGCCGGTGTGGGCCTCATCAAGCGCACCGCCGGGGTCGACCCCGCCGAGGTGCAGCGCCGCATGCAGGATCCCGCCGACATCGAGGCGCAGCTGCTCGCCGCCGACCTCGAGATGCTCGCGGGCAACGTCGACGAGGCCTTCAGCAGGCTGGTCGGGGTGGTCAAGCGCACCTCGGGCGAGGAGCGCGACACCGTGCGCAAGCACCTGCTCGGTCTGTTCGAGGCGCTGCCCGGCGACGACCCGGCTCTGGTGAAAGGACGTAGGGCGCTTTCGAGCGCGCTGTTCTAGCCTGGAGCCATGCGGGTCGTCACCATTTCGGCGACATACGGCACGGCTGGGAGCGTCATCGGCCCGGCCGTCGCCGAGCGCCTTGGCGTCCCCTTCGTCGACCGGGCGATTCCCAGCGCCGTGGCCCAGGAGCTCGGCTGCTCCCTGGAAGAGGCGCTGGTCCACGACGACAGGGCGGAACACGGCCTCGGACGGCTGCTCTCAGGGGCGATGCGGCTGCCGACGGTCACCTTCGGGGGAGTCGACATGTACCTGCCGGGCTCGATGCCCCTGGCGCCTGAGGAGTTCGTCAACCGCACCGAACGCATGATCAAGGAGACGGCGCGGGCCACGGGCGGGGTGTTCCTCGGCCGTGCGGGCGCGCTGGTGCTGGCCGACCATCCGGGCGCCCTGCACGTGCGCCTCGACGCGCCGCTGCGCAGGCGGGTGCTGCAGACGGCGGCGCTCGCGGAGGTGTCCGAGCGCGAGGCGCGCAGGGTGGTCGAGGACAACGATCGGGCCAGGTCGGCATATGTCCGGCATTTCTACCGGGCCGACCCGGCCGATCCGCAGCACTACCAGCTCGTCATCGACAGCACCACGATCCCGGTGCGGGTCTGTGTCGAGCTCGTCGTCACGGCTGCTGAGGCGCTGTCCTGAGGCGAGGCTCCAGCGTGTGGTCGCGGCAGCCGCGCTCCGCGCTGACCGGGTTGCAGCGCGCGGTCGCGCCGCCGGGCAACTCGGCCACGTAGTCGCTGCCGTTGCGCGCCGACAGGCCGACGACGGGGAAGTCGGTGCTGATCATCTGGGCGCCGCTGTCGAGCGCCGCCTTCAGCCGGGTGGTGTCGCCCGACCTGGCCTCGGTGAACGGCACGTCCGAGCGGGTGCGGACGTAGTAGCCGCGCCGCACGAAGTCCTGGATCTGGGCGGTGTTGGCGCCCAGCGGGTCGTTCCAGCCGATGAAGGCGGCGTCGGGACGGCCCGGCCTGGAGTTGGTGAACAGCACCCTGCCCTCCAGGTTGGGGTGGCCGGTCAGGTAGGGCGTCTGGACGTCGGCCCCTGAGTTGTCCATGAAGAACATCACCTTGCCGCGCGCGGACTCCAGGCGCGGCCAGCCGTACTTCAGCACGCTCTGCTCCAGCGAGAGGCCGGGCCTGCGCAGGTCGTCGGCGGTGATGAGCCGGTCGTCGGAGAAGACGCCGCGGATCTCCGCGTCGAGGGCGTCGAGCAGGGCCGCGTCCCAGGTGGGGCTCTTGGCGCCGCCCATGGCCTCCTTGGCCGGGTCGGTGCGCTTGAGCTCGGTCAGGATGGTCAGCGGGACGTGACCCGGGTTGGCGTCCGACCAGTCGCGCACCTGGCGCAGGCAGGCCACCAGCGTCGAGCAGTTGGTGGCGTAGTCGTGGTCGGCCCAGTGCAGCACCTTGAAGCCCGGCGCGGCCAGGCCCGGGTCCTGCAGCGGCGGCAGCCCGGCGTCCCTGCGCACCAGAGGCTTGGTGTAGAGGCCGCCCTGCGGGTCGGGGAAGACGTCGAGCTCGATCCCGCGCACCCGCTGCGTGCCGAACTGGTGCGGGATGGCCGGATGGGAGTACTGCAGGTTCCACCAGTTGGCGTCGGTCCTGCGCTGGACGTCCTTCTCGGCATCGGTCAGCTCGCGGTGGTAGCTGTTGTGGGTGGCGATCGTCTGGATCTGGTTGATCCTGACGTCGGACCTGCCGGTGGTGCCGACGGCCGGTGCCGCCGAGGTGAGGACGGCCAGCGCGGTCGCGGCGAGCAGGGCGGTGAGGCGGGGCATGCGGCTCCTCGAGGGGTTCGTGGGGGCGCCTCCGACGGTCGCCGGAGGCGGTGAACACCCGATCAAGAAAGAGTTCTCCCTTTTCGGAAATGTCCGTAAACACGCCCGTAAAGGTGGCTGTCGAGAGGACTCGTGGGAGGTGGCACCATGGATGCATCCTTGGTCAGGCGCAAAGGAGCGATAGACGTGGCCACCGTCCCGAGCGTGTCCTACTCCATCACCGTGCGGCTCGAGGTGCCCGCCGGAGGCAAGGCGGTCAGCCAGCTGACCCACGCCGTAGAGTCGGCGGGTGGCGTGGTGACCGCGCTCGACGTCACCAACGCGGGTCATGAGAAGCTGCGCATCGACGTCACCTGCGCGGCCAGGGACACCGACCACGCCCAGCAGATCGTCGACCAGCTGGAGGCGGTCGAGGGCGTCGTCATCCACAAGGTCTCCGACCGCACCTTCCTCATGCACCTCGGCGGCAAGATCGAGATGAAGTCGAAGGTGCCGCTGCGCAACCGCGACGAGCTGTCCATGGCGTACACGCCGGGCGTCGCCCGCGTCTCCATGGCCATCGCCCGCAACCCCGAGGACGCCCGCCGCCTCACCATCAAGCGCAACAGCGTGGCGGTCGTCACCGACGGCTCGGCCGTGCTCGGCCTCGGCAACATCGGCCCCGCCGCCGCACTGCCCGTCATGGAGGGCAAGGCGGCGCTGTTCAAACGGTTCGCGGGCATCGACGCCTGGCCGATCTGCCTCGACACGCAGGACGTCGACGAGATCGTCTCCATCGTCCGCGCCATCGCGCCCGGCTTCGGCGGCATCAACCTGGAGGACATCTCCGCGCCGCGCTGCTTCGAGGTCGAGGCCCGCCTGCGCGACCTGCTCGACATCCCCGTCTTCCACGACGACCAGCACGGCACCGCCATCTGCGTGCTGGCCGCGCTGACCAACGCCCTGCGCGTCGTCGACAAGCGCCTCGAGGACGTGCGCATCACGATGGCGGGCGCGGGCGCCGCCGGCACCGCCGTCCTGCGCCTGCTGCTGGCCGCGGGCGCGCGCAACGTGGTCGTCTGCGACTATCTCGGCGCCGTCCACCAGGGCCGCGACGACCTCGACGACTCCCTGCGCTGGATCGCCGAGCACACCAACGCCGAGGGCTACTCCGGCGACCTGCGCGGCGCGGTCAAGGGCGCCGACGTCTTCGTGGGCGTGTCGGCTCCCGGCATCCTCAACGGCGACGACATCGCCACCATGGCCCCGAACGCGGTGGTGTTCGCCCTGGCCAACCCCGAGCCCGAGGTCTCGCCCGACGACGCGCGCGAGCACGCGGCCGTCGTGGCCACGGGGCGCTCCGACTACCCCAACCAGATCAACAACGTGCTGGCCTTTCCCGGCGTGTTCCGCGGCCTGCTCGACGCCCAGGCCAAGGAGGTCACCCAGCAGATGCTGCTGGCGGCGGCGGGCGCGCTGGCCGCGGTGGTGACGCCGGAGGAGCTCGGCCCCAACTACATCATCCCCAGCGTCTTCCACCCCGACGTCTCGACCGCCGTCGCCGCGGCCGTCCGCGAGTCGGCCGGTGGCCGGGCGCGCGGCTTCACCGAGGCCTGACCCGCGCGGCTCCCTTCGCGACAGTGGCCGCTCTCCCGGACCCGACGGGTCCGGGAGAGCGGCCACTGTCGCGTCGCGCGGCGGTCACTCCGTGGTGGGCTTCGGGCGCAGCACGGCGCTCACCAGGGCGCCCAGCACGACGAGCGCCGCGTTGACCAGAACGGCGGTCCGCACCCCGCCCAGCACGTCGGCCCCCGTCGCCATCGCCGCCGTGACGACCGCGCTCATGACCGGGATGCCCATCGTGATCCCCACCTGCTGCGTCATCGTGGCCAGGCCGGTGGCCAGGCCGGTGGCCAGGCCCTGCTCGGAGTCGGGCAGGCCCGAGGTGGCGGTCACCATGAAGCCGACGATCGCCAGCATGTTGCCGACACCGCCGATGAAGGTGGCCACCAGCAGCAGCCAGATCCACCCGGGCGAGGTGCCGAGCAGCGCCAGCGCGGCCGTCGCGGCGGCCTGGACGGCGAAGCCGGCGATCAGCGTGGCGCGGCTGCCGAGGCGGGCGATGACGCGGGAAGCGCCGACGCCGCCCACGACCGTGCCCAGGCCGAGCACGCCGAACGCGAGCCCCGTGGCCAGCGCCGAGTAACCGAGCACCTTCTGCAGGTAGAGCGTCATGAGGAAGACCAGCGACGTCTCGGTGGCGAAGGCGATCAGCCCGGCCAGGTTGCCCCACTTGACGCTCGGCCGCTTGAGGACGGCGACGGGCACGAGGGGTGCGACGGCCCTGCGTTCGGCGAACCAGAACGCCACCAGCAGCACCGCCCCGGCGGCGAGCGCGCCGAGCGCGACCGGCGCGGCGAAGCCGTACTCGCCGGCCTGGGTGAGGCCGAAGACCAGCGCGAGCAGTCCCGTGGTCACGGTCACCGCGCCGAGGACGTCCATCGCCGGCCGCCGCTCGTGCCGGCTCTCGGCCAGGACGGCGGGCGCCGCGACCAGGACGGCGAGCGCGACGGGCACGTTGACGAAGAAGGCCCACCGCCAGCTCAGCAGATCGGTCAGCAGGCCGCCCAGGACGGCGCCCGAGGTGAAGCCCGCCGACATCAGCGCGCCGTTCAGGCCGAGCGCCCGGTCGCGCAGGGATCCCTCAGGGAAGGAGGTGGTCAGCAGCGACAGGCCTGCGGGGGTCACGATCGCGGTGGCCAGGCCCTGGGCGACCCTGGCGACCAGCAGCATGCCGGGCGAGGTGGCCAGCCCGCCGGCCAGGGACGACACGCCGAGCAGCGCCATGCCGGCCAGGAAGAGCCGGCGCCTGCCGAACAGGTCCGCGATGCGGCCGAACAGCAGCGTGAAGCCGGCGGCGGCCAGGGCGAAGGCGGTGGCGATCCACTGCAGCTCCGACAGCGCGAAATCCAGGCCCTGGCCGATGACGGGCAGGGCGACGTTCAGGATCGAGAAGTCGACGGCGAGCATGAACTGGGCGCCGAGCAGGAGGGTCAGGGTCAGTTTCTGCCGGCCCGTCATGGTGGTGGCGGGCGCGGACACGTCCAACGCGGTCATGGACAGCCCCTTAATGGGTCGCAAGTTCCTTTAAGATGAGACAGACAGTAGCACGATGGGAGGCTTTAATGGAACAGCAGACCCATTTGGCGGGAACGGTACGGCCCGGCGGCCGTACGGCGAGGGTGCGCGCCGCGGTGCTGGAGGCCACCCAGGACGAGCTGGTGGAGCGGGGCTTCCACGGACTGGCCATGGACCAGGTGGCGGCCCGGGCGGGCGTCGGCAAGACCACCGTCTACCGGCGCTGGGGCGGGCCGGCGGGGCTGGTGATCGACCTCATGACGGAGCTGGCCGACCAGTCGGCGCCGCACGCGGACACGGGGTCGGTGGAGGGCGACCTGATGGCGAACGCGACCGGCGTGCTGGGCGCGGTCACCGACGAGCGGCTGGGGGCGACACTGCAGGCCGTGATCGCGGCGGCCACCTGCGACGAGCAGGCGGAGGTCGCGCTGCGGGAGTTCTACCTGCGGCGGGTGCGGGAGTGGGCGGCGGTGGTCGACCTGGCCGTGGCCAGGGGGGAGCTGCCCGAGGGGACCGACGGGATGGACGTGGTGCGGGCGGTCTCGGCCCCGATCTACTACCGGCTGCTGGTCACCCGCGAGCCGGTGGACGAGCGGGTGGCCGAGCGGGCGGTCAGGGCGGCCCTCGCCGCCGCGAGGGCGGGCGCCTTCGTCCGGTGAGCTCCCGGCGCCCTACCGCTCGGGGTCCGGGTGGCGGCGGCGCGGCGTGAGAGTGGTGACCAGCGGCCCGTCGGGCGTCTGGCGCGGCCAGATGGAGCCGTACCACCACACGATCGCGCCCATCACCACCAGCCCGGCCCCGGTCGCCAGCTTGCCCAGCAGGTCCGCGGGCGGCCCGGTGTGCGGCAGGCGCCCGTCGCGGTCATGCCAGTTCGCCCAGCGGCCGTGGCCCCAGTCCTGTCCCCACCCCGCCAGGCGGCCGTCGTCGTCCCCGTCCGCGCCTGGCCCGTCGCCGCCCCACTCGCCGGGCCTGTCGTCGCCCCCGTTCGACCAGGGGCCGTCGGCGCCCCAGTCGCCCAGGGGCTTGTCGCGGTCCCAGAGCCCCCCGGGCCCGTCGTCGTCGCCGAACAGCGCCCAGCGGGCCTGGCCCTGTTCGCCGCCGTGTTCGCCGCCCTGTCCGCGGCCCTGGTCGCCGTGCTGGGGGCAGCCGTTGAACAGGCGCCGCGTGTCGACCACCTTGCCGTCCTGGCCGTCGGCGGTGTAGCTGACCTCGAGCCCCGCCGAACGGCCGCGCGGCACCGGCACGTAGACCGTCGTGCTCCTGTGCGGCCGCAGCGTGCCCTGCTCCACCAGCCGGTCGTCCTTCGCGACGGCGTACCCCGACGGGTGGTCGCTGGTGCTCCTCAGGACCACGGCGGCCATGTTCGTGTCGCAGGAGGTCCTGCGCAGCGACATGGTGAACGGCTCGCCCTCCTCCGCCTTCCACGCGGAGGCGGCCGACGGCAGCAGGAGGATCGCCCCGAGCGGTGCGGTCGCCACGAGAAGGGCGAGTCGGCGTCCGGCGGTCATGGCTCCTCCTGAGCACACGAGAAAGCGATCTTTGCTACCTACAGTGCCCATATGTATGCGCTCCGTAACATCGCGAACCTGGGGGCGCGAGATGCCGTGTACACCGGTCATGATGGAGGCATGGCGGAGGCGATCTACGTCGGCGGGCTGTTGGTGGCGACGCCACTGCTCGACGACCCCAACTTCCGGCGCAGCGTGGTGCTGATCCTCGAACACGACGTCGACGGCGGCACCCTCGGCGTCGTGCTGAACCGGCCGAGCGAGATCGCCGTCACCCAGGTGCTGCCGGTCTGGGACACCCTGGTGAGCGGGCCCGCCGTCCTGTTCGAGGGTGGTCCCGTGCAGACCGACAGCGCGCTTGCGCTGGCCGCGGTGCCCAGCGGGGAGGAGCCCCTGGGGTGGCGGCGGCTCCACGCCGGCACGCCGTCGGTGGCCAGGCTCGGCACCGTCGACCTGGACGCGCCGCCGGAGATCCTGGCGGGCGAGATCGCCCAGATGCGGATCTTCGCGGGCTACGCGGGCTGGACGTCGGGCCAGCTGGAGAGCGAGATCGCCGAAGGCGCGTGGTACGTCGTCGACTCGGAGGCGGGCGACACCTTCAACGCCGATCCCAGTGGCCTGTGGCGGACCGTCCTGCGCAGGCAGCGCGGCGAGCTGGCCTTCGTCGCCACCCACCCCGACGATCCGACCCTGAACTAGCCGCCCAGGTCCCAGCCGGGCCGGAAGCTCCGCTCGGCGAGGACGAGCGCCTCCTCCACGCGCTCGAACATCGCCGGCAGGTCGTTCTCGATCTCCTGGGGGCGCGGGCACTCGAAGCCGACGCGTACCGTCGCCATGGCGTAGGCGACGACCAGGTGGGGGAGCTGGTCGGTCTCGGCGTCGCGGCCCTGGCGCCTGGCGATCTCGACGGCCAGCCGCCGCTCGGTCTCGACCCCGCGGGCCACGCTCTTGCCCGCGAGTGCGGGGTTGGCCTGCATGAGCTGCCGCATCTTCAGGAACCTCGCGGTGTCCTCGGACGTTGCCCCGGTGAACTCGTGCAACATGACCCGCAGCGCCTGCAGGAGCGAGACGAAGGGGGGCTCATCACCGGGACGGCACGCGAGCGCCTCGCTGACGATCCCTTCGCTGTGGTCGTGGAACCACAGGACGACGTGCTCCTTGCTGGTGAAGTAGCGGAAGAACGTGCGAGCCGAGATCTCGACCGCACCCGCGATCTGCTCGACGGTGGTCGCCTCGTATCCTTGTTCGAGGAACAGGTCGACCGCCGCGTCGATGATCGCCAGGCGCGTCTTCTCCTTTTTACGTTCTCGTAGGCCCATGGCAACCTCCCTGTCACAGTGTGCCATAAGTCAGGTGCTGGCAAACAAAACCATTTGTCATTTGTCAGTCTGTGTCATAAATTGCTCGGGCTAACGATTCGTCCGTACTGAGGGGGCTCCCATGGCTCAAGCCAAGACGGTGGCGGCGCCGACGCCGTCAGAGGCGGAGGGAGGTGCGAAGGGCAGTCCATGGCTGACACTTCTGGCGGTGTCGCTGGGTGTGATCATGGTGATGCTCGACGGCACCGTGGTCGGCATCGCCAACCCGGTGATCGGCGCGGAACTGCGCGCGTCCCTGTCCGACCTGCAGTGGGTGACCAGCGGCTACCTGCTGGCGCTGGCGGTCTTCCTGATCACCGCGGGCAAGCTGGGTGACCTCTTCGGCCACAAGCGGATCTTCCTGATCGGTGTCGCGGGCTTCACCGTGACGTCGCTGGCGATCGGCTTCACCGGCTCGATCACCGCGCTGATCTTCTTCCGTGTGCTCCAGGGCCTGTTCGGCGCGCTGCTGCAGCCGGCCGCGCTCGCCCTGCTCCGCGGCGCCTTCCCGGGGCCGAAGCTGAACCAGGCGATGGGCGCGTGGGGTGCCATCATCGGCCTGTCCAGCGCGGCGGGCCCGATCGTGGGCGGCCTGCTGGTGGAGAACGTCAGCTGGCAGTCGGTGTTCTTCATCAACGGCCCCGTCGGCCTGCTGGCGCTGATCATGGGCGTGGTGATCATCAAGGAGAACAGGTCCCAGCTGATGTCGAAGGTCGACTGGCTGGGCGTGGTGCTGCTGTCCGGGGCGATGTTCGCGCTGGTCTGGTCGATCATCAAGGCTCCCGAGTGGGGCTGGGGCGACATCAAGACCATCGGCTTCCTGATCGGCTTCGCGGTGCTGGCGGGGCTGTTCATCGCATGGCAGGCCATGGCGCGCCAGCCGCTGGTGCCGCTGTCGATCTTCAAGAACCCCTCGGTCTCCATCGGTGTCGGCCTGATGATGATGGTCGCCTTCGCGATGTTCGGCGCCATGTTCTTCCTGGGCTTCTTCTTCCAGGGCGTGCACGGCCTGACGCCGCTCGAGGCCGGCCTGCGGATGCTCCCGATGAGCGCCGGCATGATCATCGCCTCGCCGCTGGCGGGCATGGCGATCGGCAAGCTGGGTCCGAAGATCACGATGGCGGCCGGTCTGGTGATCACCGCTCTGGCGATGTTCCTGATGTCCCGCCTGGGTGTCGACGCCTCCTTCGTCGAGAGCGGCATCCCGTTCCTGGTGCTGGCCTTCGGCCTCTCCCCGGTCTTCGTCGGCGCCACCGAGATCATCGTGGGCAACGTCGAACCCCAGTACGCCGGTGTGGCCGGTGGCGTGCAGCAGTCGGCCATGCAGGTCGGCGGCGCGCTCGGCACCGCGATCCTCGGCGCGGTCATGGCCGGCGAGATCGCCGACAGGCTGCCCGGTTACCTCGGCCCGGTCGCCAAGGACATCCCGGCGGACAAGATGCACCTGCTGGAGCAGGCGGCCGCCTTCGGCACGGCACCCACCCAGGGCCTGCCGGACCAGGTCGCCCAGGTGATCACCAACGCCGTCCACAGCTCGTTCATGGACGGCATGCACCTGGCCTTCCTGGTGAGCACCTGCGTCGCCATCCTCACCGCGATCCTGGCGCTGTTCGTCAAGCGCGGCAGCCAGTCGACCGAGGGCGCGCCCGTCCACGTCGGCTGACGACACACCGTGCGCGAAAGCCCGGCTCCCGACCCCGAGCGGCGGGAGCCGGGCCTTTTCCTGGACGGGCCCCGGATCCGCATAGACTCGTTGGCGTGAGCACGAAGATCCTTCCTGAGCAGGAAACCACGCCGCGGCTCTCGCATGGCGACGGCGACCACGAGCGGTTCGCCCACTACGCCGACAAGCACAAGATCACCGAAAGCATGGTGACCGGCACGCCGATCCGCGCCCTGTGCGGCAAGGTATGGGTGCCCAGCCGCGACCCCAAGAAGTACCCCGTCTGCCCTGAATGCAAGGAAATCTATGGGGGTCTCCCCAAGGGCGGAGACGGGGATGACAACAAGCAGTAACAAGCAGTAACAAATAGTGAGTGTCGATCACGGGTGATCGCCCCACGGTGCAGCTAAGGTCGCGATGTTGACCAGCTCATGCCGTATCGGGGGATTGCATGGCTCGGCGCGTGTCTGCCGCTGCTCTGATGTGCCTGCTCGCTGTCGGGCACGTCGCCGTACCACCCGCGGAAGCCTCCGCGACCACACCTGAGGGCTGCCGGCCCGCCATACAGGACGCCCACGGGCATGCCGCGGGTGGCCGCGCCGAGCCCGACCACCACGAACCCGTCGATGACGTGCTCGCCGACCTTCAGGAGCGGCTGCGCGGGCGGTCGGCGGGCCCGGCGGCCTCGGTCACCGTGCCGCTGTGGGTGCACGTGCTGACCGACGGCAACCTGCGGCCCACCGACGAGGCGGTCGCCAGCCAGGTGGCCATCATCAACGCGGCCTACGCGGGCTCGTACGGCGGCGCCGACACCGGCATACGCTTCCGTCTCGACGGCGTGACCATCACGAACCGGCCGCAGTGGTTCGCCAACCCGCTGGCCAACGACACGGCGATCAAGACGGAGCTCCGGCGGGGCGGGTCCGACACGCTCAACCTGTACATCGGCCAGCTCACCCCCCTGATGCTCGGCTACTCGACCTATCCGTTCTGGTACCAGACCATGCCGCGCACCGACGGCGTCGTGGTCGACTGGCGCAGCCTGCCGGGCGGCTCGCTGGCCAACTTCAACGGCGGGCGCACCGCCGTCCACGAGATCGGGCACTGGCTCGGGCTGTTCCACACCTTCGAGAACGGCTGCACGGGGACCGGCGACGGAGTGGACGACACGCCGCCGCAGGCGCAGCCGACCGCGGGCTGCCCCGAGGGCAAGGACACCTGCGCCCAGCCGGGTCTCGACCCGATCCACAACTACATGGATTACAGCTACGACGGGTGCATGACGGAGTTCACCCAGGGACAGGCGGTCCGCATGCACGAGATGTGGGCGGCCTACCGGGCGCTGCGGTCGGAGGCGGCCTCGGCGGGCGCCCAGCTCGCCCCGGCGCAGGCCGGCTCCCAGACCATCACCCCGGCGCAGGCCGGCTCCCAGGCCGTCACCCCGGCCGGGACTGCCGCCCAGCCGGCCCCGGCTGCCACGGGCGCCCAGCAGCCTGCTCCGCCCGCAGTCGTGGGGCAGCAACCGGCGCCGGCCGCCGTGGGGCAGCAACCGGCCCCGGCCTCGGCGGGCTCCCCGCAGCCCGCCCCCGCTTCAGGGGGCCAGCAACCCGCACCGGCCGCCGCGGGATCCCAGGCGCCCGCTGCGGCTCCCTCGGGCCAGCAGCCCGCCCCTGCTTCCGCGGGCGCCCAACAGGGGGCTCCGGCTTCCGGGGGCGCCCAGCCCGGTGCCCAGCCCGGTACGGCGGCCGCGGGCGGCGCGCCTGCCGGCTCCCCGGCTCAGCCCGGCCCTGACTCCGAAGACTTCCCGATCGTGCCGGTCATGATGGACGTCCTGCCCGACGGGCCGATGGCGGGCAGGCCGGTGCGCATCAAGCCGAGGAAGGTCACCCCCGTCAGGGGCCGCTGAGGCGGCGACAAGGTGTGATTCCGGTGCAACTAGGATGTTGGGGTGACAGCACCGAAGAGTCTCGACACTCCATACGCACCTCCTCGTATCTTCGGTCCTGAGTACCGCACGGCGACCATCGGCATCCTGCTCTGCGTGACTCTCGTCGCCTTCGAGGGGATGTCCGTCGGCGTCGTGATGCCCGCGATCTCACGCGAGCTCGACGCCCTCGACCTGTACGGCATGAGCTTCTCCGCCTTCCTCATCGCGGGGCTGTTCGCCAACGTCGTGGCCGGGCTGTGGTCGGACCGCAAGGGCCACGCGCTGCCGTTCGTGGCCGGTGTCGCGCTCTTCGTCGTCGGCATGGCGCTGGCCGGCGCGGCGACCACCAAGGAGCTGTTCGTCCTGGCCAGGGTGGTGCAGGGGCTGGGTGGCGGCGCCGCCATCGTCGCCATCTACGTCATGATCGCCCGTGTCTACCCGCCGGAGGTCAGGCCCAGGGTCTTCGCGGGGCTCTCGGCCGCGTGGGTGGTGCCCGCGATGGTGGGCCCCGCGGTCGCGGGGCTGGTGGCAGACTCCGTCGGCTGGCGCTGGGTCTTCTACGGCATCTGCCCGCTGGTCGTGCCCGCGCTGGTCATGCTGCTGCCGGCGCTCAGGCAGAGCGTCCACGACGGCGCCGAGTCCGGCTCGGGCGCGGCGCTGCGGATCCTGTCGGCCGGGGCCACCGCGGCGGGCGCGGGAGTGCTGCTGTTCGGCGTCGACCAGATGCACAGGTCCGCCGTCATCGGCGCGCTGGCGACCCTGGGCGGCGCGGGCCTGCTGGCGTTCGGGCTGCCGAGGCTGCTGCCGCCTGGCGCGCTCAGGCTGGCCCGCGGACTGCCCACCACGATCATGCTGCGCGGCATGTACTCCGCGGCCTTCTTCGGCGTCAACTCCTTCATCCCGCTCGTCCTCACCCAGGTCCAGCACTTCGGCACCGCCCAGGCGGGCATCGCGCTCACCACGGGCGCTCTCGGCTGGTCGGCCGGCTCCTACCTGCAGAGCAAGCGCGCCTTCCCTCCGGAGAAGCTGCTGCGTACCGGCGCCGTGGCGGTCCTGCTCGGCGTGCTGGCCACGATGCTGACGGCGCTGCCCGCCTTCAGCGGCTGGATCGCCGTGCCCGCCTGGATCATGGCCGGCCTCGGCATGGGCATCTCCGTCACCACGGTCAGCGTGACCATGATGCGGCAGTCGCCGGAGGCCGAGCAGGGCAAGAACTCCGCGGCCCTGCAGGTCATGGACACCCTCGGCTCCGCGCTGGCCATCGGCGTCGGCGGCGCGCTGATCAACCTGATCGGCCACGCGCCCGCCGAGATCAGCACCGGCTTCGTGGTGATCGCGCTCCTCATGGGCGCCGTCGCGCTGACGGCCCTGACCGTCGCCCCCAGGATCAGGGCCTGAACTCATTTCCCCCTCGCGCCCCAGCGATCACGAATCCGCTGATGGCCGCGCGAAGGAGTGGTAAGACGGCGCCATGGACGACGATCGCCGGGTGTGGCCCCCCGGCTCCCGCGACCCGGAGCCGCCCTGGAACCCTCAGCTCAGGCGCACGGCGCGGCGATCGGACCCGGAGCCGCGGCCCGAGTCGCTGCCGCCGTCGGCCCGCCTGTACGGCGCCCCCGCCGCGCCGCGGAGGGCCGTCGGCCGGTGGCGTTCCAGGGTGGGGGCGGTGCTCGCGCTGGCGGTCGCGGGCGGGCTGGGGACCGGGCTCGTCGTGATGGCGCTGCGGCAGACCGTACCCGAACAGGCGCCGGCGGCGCGGCTGGTCGACGCGGCGGCCGGCGTCGCGATCCCGCTGCCCGAGGGGTGGCGGCAGGACCCCCTGCCGCCGGTGACGGGCTTCACGTCGGCCGCGCGCTCGGCGGGCGGGGCGCTGGTGATGGCGCGGCCCAGCGACCCGCCCGCCGCCGCCGGGTCGGCCCTGGCTCCCGCGGCGAAGGCGACCGCCGAGGCGGCCACGCTCTACGCGCGCCTGCTGCTGCACGGCGACACGGTGACCGTCGTCGATGACCGGCGCATCACCGTCGGCCCGTACGATGGGCACACGCGTTCGCTGCGCGCGGAGTACAAGGACGTGGTGAACCGACCGGCGTATCTTCGAGTGATGCTTCTCACGAAGCCGGGCAGCAGCGTGGTCGTCGTCGGCCTGCTACAACCCGACGAAACCGCCAGCAGGCACGCGCTCGACGCGGTGATGACGAGCGTGCGACAAACCCCCTAGCACGCAGAGGTGAGCTTGGCCAGGATCCCCTTAGCACGGCACGTCCTGTCGGTGCCCCCGATTACCCTTGGGTCACTGTGAGAGAGCGAAGCACACGAGTCCCAGAGGTGATGGCGTGAGTACGTTCGCGGCATCCCACCTGTCGCCCTCCTATCCCGACCGGGCCGCATGGGGCACGGCGACCAAGCTGCGCGCGTGGCAGCAGGAGGCCTTCGACCTCTATTTCAGACGCGAGCCACGGGACTTCATGACCGTGGCGACCCCGGGGGCGGGCAAGACGACCTACGCGCTGCGCATCGCCAGCGAACTGCTCGCGCAGAACGTGATCAGGGCGATCACCATCGTCACGCCGACCGAGCACCTGAAGCGTCAGTGGGCCGACGCCGCCGGGCGGGTCGGCATCGCGATCGACCCCGAGTTCAAGAACAGCCAGGGCACCACCTCCCGCGACTACACCGGTGTCGCGGTCACCTACGCCCAGGTCGCCATGCACCCCGCGCTCCACCGGGCCCGCACCGAGGCGCGCAAGACCCTCGTCATCTTCGACGAGGTCCACCACGCAGGTGACGCCAAGTCGTGGGGCGACGGCATCCGTGAGGCCTTCGAGCCCGCCACCCGGCGCCTGCACCTGACCGGCACGCCGTTCCGCTCCGACGACAGCCCGATCCCCTTCGTCGAGTACGCCGACGACGCCGAGGGCTTCAAGCGCAGCGTCTCCGACTACTCCTACGGCTACGGCCCTGCCCTCGCCGACGGCGTCGTCCGCCCCGTCATCTTCCTGGCCTACTCGGGCGAGATGAAGTGGCGCACCCGCGCGGGCGACGAGATCGCCGCCACGCTCGGCACCCCGCTGACCAAGGACCAGCTCTCCCAGGCCTGGCGGGCCGCCCTCGACCCGAAGGGCGACTGGATCCGGCAGGTCATGCAGGCCGCCGACCGCCGCCTGACCGAGGTACGGCGCGGCGTGCCCGACGCGGGCGGCCTGGTCATCGCCACCGACCATGAGGCGGCCCGCGCCTACGCCCGCCACCTGCGCAACATCACCGGCGAGGGCGCCACGGTCGTGCTCTCCGACGACCCAGGCGCGTCCAAGAAGATCAAGCAGTTCGCCGCCTCCCAGGACCGCTGGCTGGTCGCCGTCCGCATGGTCTCCGAGGGCGTCGACATCCCGCGCCTGTGCGTCGGCGTCTACGCCACCTCGACCTCCACCCCGCTGTTCTTCGCCCAGGCGGTCGGACGCTTCGTCCGGGCCCGCAAGCGCGGCGAGACCGCCTCGGTCTTCCTGCCCTCGGTGCCGACCCTCATGGGGCTGGCCAACGAGATGGAGGTCGAGCGCGACCACGTCCTCAACAAGCGCCCGCCGGAGGACGGCCTCGACGACAGCCTGCTCGACGACGCCAACCGCAGGAAGGACAGCCCCGACGTCCTCGGCGACGAGCTGCCGTTCGAGACGATGGAGACCTCGGCGACCTTCGACCGGGTGCTGTTCGACGGCGGCGAGTTCGGCACGGGCGCCGCGGTCGGCTCGGCCGAGGAGGAGGACTTCCTCGGCCTGCCGGGGCTGCTGGAGCCCGACCAGGTCGCCTCGCTGCTGCGCAAGCGCCAGGCCGACCAGCAGGCCGCCAAGCGGCGCGCGGCCAAGCCCGCCGAGCCGGAGCTGTCGCCCCACGAGCGGCTGGCCGAGCTGCGCAAGGAGCTCAACGGCCTGGTGGGTGCCTGGAACCACCGCACCGGGCAGCCCCACGGGGTGATCCACTCCGAGCTGCGCCGCTCGTGCGGCGGTCCGCCGATCGCGCAGGCGACGGGCGAGCAGGTGCAGGAGCGCATCGACAAGATCCGCCAGTGGGCGACGCAACGATCCCGCTGACCCGCTGACGACGAAGCGGCCACCAGGGTGCACCCGGTGGCCGCTTCGTCGTCGTGGCGCTGACGGCGAGGAGTCCGTGGCGCGGCCGTACGGACGCGCGGCGCGGAGCCTGCCGGGAGGGCGTCAGGGATCCGGCCGATCGGCGATGTCGCGTCCGGTGCGCCCGTCGACCGGCTGGTAGCGGGTGCGCTGCGGCACCTCGATGGCCATCCGCAGCCATGCCGTGTCGCCCGCGACGTGGACGGGGACGGTGCGCGCCCCCTTGGGCCGGCTGTCCCAGGGACCTTCGTGCACCCAGACCCGCAACTGGCCTCCCTTCGGGCGCAGGACGACCTTGGCGGTCTGGCACTCGTCGGGCCGCGCCGACCAGAACAGCTCCAGGCGCTGGTGGTCCCTGGCCAGCCGTGCCGTCTGCGGGACGGGCGCCCGCGCCGGGCACTGCGCCGCGATCGGCCGCGGGGGAGCGGGGACGTCGTGCGCGACGACGTCGGAAACCTCGTGGCCGGGGCTCAGCACCACCGTCGCCCCCTCCAGCGCGGCCAGCGTGAGCAGGGCGCCGATCCTGGCCGTGACGCGGCCGCGGAAGACGATCCATAGGCACAGCGGCGACAGCACGAGCCAGGCGAGGCCGAGAGCGATGGACAGCATGGGACGTCCTCTACGCGTCGGGTGAGCTTGCTAGCTCTCCGTAGTAGCGCGGCAGCGGAGAGTTCTCATCGCCTTGACTATCACATCATCGGGCGGTTGCGCGCTGTCTACCCGGCGTGGCGTCAGCTGACCATCGGGGCGCCGCTCAGCACGGCGCCCGCGTCCTTCAGCTGTCCCAGCGCCGCCTGCGTGGTGTTCCTGGACACGCCCGCCGTCAGGCCCAGCAGCACCCGCACCGCCAGCCCGTGCTCGACCGCGTCGAGCGCCGTGGCGCGCACGCAGTGGTCGGTGGCGATGCCGACGACGTCGACCGCGTGCACGCCGCGCTCGGCCAGCCACGTGGCCAGCGGGACACCCGACTCGGAGGCGCCCTCGAAACCGCTGTAGGCCGCCGCGCCCGCGCCCTTGCTGAAGACCTCCTCCACCTTCGAGGTGTCGAAGCTGGGGTGGAAGTCGGCGCCGCTCGTGCCCGCGACGCAGTGCGGGGGCCAGGTGGTGGCGTAGTTGGGCTCGTCCGCGAAGTGGACCCCGGGGTCGACGTGGTAGTCGCGCGTGGCCACCACGTGGTCGTAACGATGCGCTGCGACGTGCTCGCTGATCGCCTTGGCGACTGCGGCGCCACCCTGCACCGGAAGGCTGCCGCCCTCGCAGAAGTCGTTCTGCACGTCCACGATGATCAATGCGGTGCTCACACTATCGAGCCTACTCACGACGTGCCGCTTCTGCCCGGGCGGCGGGGGCCTGTCCAGATCAGGGGGGCTCAGGCGAACTCGGTCGGGATCGCCGCGTACCCCCTGCCGAGGTGCAGCGCCTCCAGCGGCAGCCGCGCGACGGCCCCGCGGTGCCGGTCGCGCGCCGCGTCCAACGGCTCCCTGCCGACGATCTCGCCGTCGCGCACCAGCTGGTGCAACAGCGCGACGCCGTCCTCCGGTACCGAGCCGGAGGTGGTCACCAGCTCGGTCTCGTAGTGCCCGCGCTCGTCGAGCAGGCGGAAGGCATGCTTGCGCCCGCCGCGCGACGGCTTGCCGACCGACCGCTTGGCGACGGGCTCCAGCGTCCCCTCGGCCGTCTCCCTGGACACCATCTTGTAGACGAGCGCGGCCGTGGGCACGCCCGAGCCCGTCACGAGCGAAGTGCCCACGCCGTAGCCGTCGACGGGCGCCGCGGCGAGCGCCGCGATGGCGTACTCGTCGAGGTCGGAGGTGACCAGGATGCGGGTCTTGAAGGCGCCGAGCGCGTCGAGCTGCTCGCGCACCTCCTGCGCGGCCGCCGCCAGGTCGCCGGAGTCGATGCGGACCGCGCCGAGGTCGGTGCCCGCCAGCTCCACCGCCGTCCGCACGGCCTCGGCGACGTCATAGGTGTCGACCAGCAGCGTCGTGCCCTTGCCGAGCGAGGCGATCTGGGCCGCGAAGGCGGCCCGCTCGCTGTCGTGCAGCAGGGTGAAGGCGTGCGCGGCCGTGCCCCTGGTCGGGATGCCGTACTCGCGCCCCGCCATCAGGTTCGACGTCGAGGAGAACCCGGCGATGTAGGCCGCGCGCGCGGCGGCGACCGCGGCCCGCTCGTGCGTACGGCGGGAGCCCATCTCGATGAGAGGCCTGGTGCCCGCCGCGTTGGCCATGCGGGAGGCCGCGGAGGCGATCGCGCAGTCGTGGTTCAGGACGGACAGGATGAGCGTCTCGAGCACGACGGCCTCGGCGAAGGTGCCCTCCACGACCATGATCGGCGAGCCGGGGAAGTAGAGGTCGCCCTCGCGGTAGCCGTACACGCTCCCGGAAAATCGGTAATCGGCGAGAAACTCCAGAGTCGGCTCGTCCACGATGCCGTGCTCCCGGAGAAAGGTGAGTTCATCCTCACCGAAACGGAAGTGCTCGAGCTCATCCAGCACCCGGCCGGTGCCGGCGACCACCCCATACCGCCGTCCTCCGGGCAAATGGCGGGCGAACACTTCGAAGACCGCCCGCCGGCCCGCCGCCCCGCTCCGCAGGGCCGCCTGCAACATCGTCAGCTCATAGTGATCTGTAAGCAACGCAGTGCTCATGGTCATACTCACGAGTTCGAGACTACGGCCCAGATAGGGCAGACTCGGGGATGTGGGTAGCACCGCTCCAATCGCCGTCGAGCGTCCTTCAACGGACGTCCGGCCCGATCTGCCATGGGTCACGATCGTCTGGAACGACCCGGTCAACCTGATGTCCTATGTGACCTACGTGTTCCAGACCGTGTTCGGCTACTCCAAGACGAAGGCCGAGAAGCTCATGATGGACGTCCACCACAAGGGCAAGGCCGTCGTGTCGAGTGGCACGCGTGAAGAGATGGAACGCGATGTGCAGATTCTTCACTCCTACGGCCTGTGGGCGACACTCCAGTCGGACTCGCTCTCGTGAGGTGGTACGGGTGAGTTCGGGTTTCAGATCCCGCCACGGCGGCGGCGTCATCGCGCAGTTCGAGGCCGCCGAGGTCTCGATCCTGCGCTCGATGGTGACGCAGGTGCTCGGCCTGGTCACGCCCGGTCAGACCGGCGACGACCCGCTGGAGCGCGCGCTGGGCATCGGCGCGGCCGAGAAGCCCACCGATCCGGTGCTGGCCCGGCTGTTCCCCTCGGCGTACGCCGACGACGCCGCGGCGGGGGAGTTCCGCCGCTACACCGAGGCGACGTTGCGGGAGGGCAAGCGGGCCGACGCGCAGACCATGCTCGACACCGCCCGCCCCGGGCGCACGGAGCTCACGGCCGAGCAGGCGCAGGCGTGGCTGCGCTCCCTCAACGACCTACGGCTGGCGCTGGGCACGCGGCTGGAGGTGACGGAGGAGGTGCACGAGGAGATCGCCGCGATGTCGGAGGACGATCCCCGGTACCCGGCGTTCGTGACCTACGACTGGCTGACCTACCTCCAGGACACCCTCGTCCGCGCGCTCTGGTGACTCCCGTCCGCCTCCCGCCTTCCTGCTGACCCCGTCTCCCCTGTTTCCCGTCTGGCGGGACCGCGCGCCGGAGCGCCCCTCCGGGGTCGAGCGGCTCGTGACGGCCCGGGTAATCTCTGCAGCATGCTGACGATCTCGCAGGATCTTGTCGACAAGATCATTGCGCACGCCCGTGCCGATCACCCCGACGAGGCGTGCGGGGTGATCGCCGGTCGTGACGGCGTTCCTGAGCGGTTCGTCCCGATGGAGAACGCCGAGCGCTCACCCACCTTCTACCGCTTCGACTCGATCGAGCAGCTGAAGGTGTGGCGGGAGATGGACGACCGCGACGAGGAGCCCGTCGTGATCTACCACTCCCACACCTCCACCGAGGCCTATCCCTCGCGCACCGACGTGTCCTACGCCTCCGAGCCGAACGCGCACTACGTCCTCGTCTCGACCAGGGAGGAACTCGGCGACCAGCCCGAGCTCCGCTCGTACCGCATCGTCGACGGGGTGATCACCGAGGAAGAGGTGACCATCACGTGAGACGGCGAACCGTGGCGATCCGCGCCGTGGGTACACTGCTGTCCATGACGGTCCGGCCTGTGCAGAGCTTCCTCTTCGCGCACACTCCGTCCGTCGTCGTCTACGACTGTCGCTGACCGGCGGTTTCACGGAATCCCAGATCCCGCACCGGTGTTTGCCCGGTGGACGACGACTTGAACGAGGAGACTGACCCGCGATGGCCATCGAGGTTCGCATCCCGACCATCCTGCGCAACTACACCGACGGCGCCAAGGCCGTCGACGCCGAGGGCGCCACGCTCGACGAGCTGATCAGCAACCTGGAGGCCCGGCACCCGGGCATCAAGGAGCGCCTGGTCGACCAGGGCGCGCTGCGCCGTTTCGTGAACGTGTACCTGAACGACGAGGACGTCCGCTTCCTCGGCGGGCTCGAGACGCCCGTCTCGGACGGCGACACCGTGACCGTGCTCCCGGCCGTCGCGGGCGGCTCGCGCTAACGCTCCGCGCCAGCCCGGTCGCCTCTCGCTCGCGCCGAACGGTCTCGTCCGGCCTGGTCCGGGCCGAACCGGCTCCGTTCCTCCCGATCCGGGCCGGAGGGCTCCGCCCGGCCGACCCGGTGGAACGACCGGTAGGCACACCTGACGGAACGGCGCACCCTGCTGAGGCCCGTTCCCTCCGGGGGAAGCGCTCGGGCGGCGGCCGGGTCAGGCCGTCAGGCCGTGCCGCCCACTCCCGGAGCCGGCACGCCGATCAGTCTCCCGAGCCGGCCCGGCCACCGAGCCGTCCGACCCCGTCAGATCGGTGCCGCCGGCCACCGAGCCTTCCGGCCACGTCAGATCGGTGCGGGCCGGCCGTCCGATCCTGGTTGGTCGGCGCGGTCCGTGCGGTCCCGGACGACGGCCGGGTCGCCGCCCGGCGGGCGGACGTCAGAAGCCTCGTGGCACGATTCGTCATGTCACATCCAGATCCCTGTGAACGCCGAAGCGGAAGCTGTACACCATGCGCTTTGACTCCCTGATCGACTCGGTCGGTCGCACGCCGCTCGTGGGCCTGCCCAGGCTCTCGCCTTCCGACGACGTCCGGATCTGGGCCAAGCTGGAGGATCGCAACCCCACGGGCTCGATCAAGGACCGTCCCGCCCTGTGGATGATCGAGCAGGCGGAGAAGGACGGCCTGCTCACCCCCGGCTGCACGATCCTGGAGCCCACCAGCGGCAACACCGGCATCTCGCTGGCCATGTCGGCCAAGCTGAAGGGCTACAGGCTGATCTGCGTCATGCCCGAGAACACCTCCGAGGAGCGCCGCCAGCTCCTCCGGATGTGGGGAGCGGAGATCATCTCCTCACCCGCGGCGGGCGGCTCCAACGAGGCGGTCAGGAGAGCCAAGCAGCTCGCTGCCGAGAACCCCTCGTGGATCATGCTCTACCAGTACGGCAACCCGGCCAACTGGCGCTCCCACTACGAGTCGACGGGCCCCGAGATCCTCGAGGACCTGCCCACCGTGACGCACTTCGTCGCGGGACTCGGCACCACGGGCACGCTCATGGGCGTCGGCCGCTACCTGCGCGAGCACGTGCCCGGCATCCAGATCGTGGCCGCCGAGCCGCGCTACGGCGAGCTCGTGTACGGCCTGCGCAACGTCGACGAGGGCTTCATCCCCGAGCTGTACGACGAGTCGGTGCTCACCACGCGGTTCTCCGTCGGCTCCGGTGACGCGCTGCGCCGTACCAGGGAACTGCTGGCCTCGGAGGGCATCTTCGCCGGGGTCTCGACCGGCGCGGCCCTGCACGCGGCGCTGGGGATGGCGGCCAAGGCGGTCAAGGCGGGGACGCGGGCCGACATCGTGTTCGTGGTGGCCGACGGCGGGTGGAAGTACCTGTCGACCGGTGCCTACGAGGGAACCCTCGACGAGGCGGAGAGCAGGCTCGAAGGCCAGCTCTGGGCCTGATCCCGGCCAGGGGGCTCGGCCCTGGCCGCGGTGCCCTCACAGCACCGGGTCACTCCGCCAAGCCCCGCTGGGCTCGGCGGTGGCGAGGGGGCAGGACAGCTCCGTACTGGTCGCAGACCCTGGGTGTCTAGCGCAGCTCGGACTCCAGCAGTCCCATCATGAGGAAGTCGTGACGCCTGCCCCTGCTGCGGAAGGCCTGCCTGCGCCTGCCCTCCTCGACGAAGCCCACCTTCTTGTACACGTGGACGGCGGCGGCGTTGTCGGCGACGACCCAGAGCATGATGCGGTGCAGGCCGATCTCCTCGAAGGCGTACCGGCAGATCACCCGCAGCGCGTCGGTGGCGTGGCCGCCGCCCCAGTGGTCGCGGTCGCCGATCGCGATGCTCTGCAGGGTGGCCTCGCCGTGCACGAAGTCGGTGTCGCCGAGCGCCAGGTACCCGATCAGCTTCTGCTCGGCGAGCGTCTCGATGCCCAGCAACATCTCCTCGAAGGTGTTGCGCGGCCGGTTCTCGCCCTTCTCCTCGCTCTGCGCGAGCGAGATGGGCGGCGAGCCGTCCATCCAGCGGCCGACCTCCGGGTCGTGGTACCAGCGCCACATGAGTTCGCTGTCGGCAGGCTCCAGGGCTCGCAGGCGTACGCGCTCTCCGGTCAGCATGGGGATGTGTCTCCCTCCCTAGGGGTTCGGCGGCCACACACCTATCGAGCCGGTCGGCCGGCGCGCAACGCATTTTCCGGGACACCGGTCGTGAGAGGACGCGCGCCCGCCGGGCGGAGACGTCGCGACCACGGCACCCGGCGCCGCTCGGTGCCGGTGCGTCACCGCAGGTCGGGGGACGTCGGGCAGGGCGTGCCGGTACGGTCCCCGGCCGGCGTCGCCTCTTCTTCGCAGATGTAGCATCGGCAGGAGTGGAGGCGATGTCGTGATCGCACTGGTGACCGGCGGGAATCGCGGGATCGGGCTGGAGGTCGGCAGGCAGCTCGCCGACCTGGGGCACACCGTCCTGCTCACCGCCCGTTCCCTGCAGGCGGCCACCGCCGCGGCGAGCCGGTTGGGGCCCGCGGCGCATCCGCTGCGGCTCGACGTCACCTCGCAGGAGGACACCGAGCGGGTGGCGGCTGAGATCGCCGACCGGTTCGGCCGCCTGGACGCGCTCATCAACAACGCCGCCATCACCTACGACACGTGGCAGCGAGCCGTCGACGCCGACCTGGACGTCGTCAGGGAGGCGGCCGAGACCAACCTGTACGGCCCGTGGCGGCTGGTCCAGGTCCTGCTGCCGCTGCTGCGCAAGAGCAGGCATCCCCGGATCGTGAACGTCTCCAGCGAGGCGGGGTCGCTGGCCGGCATGGGCGGCGGCACCCCCGCCTACACCGCCTCGAAGGTCGCGCTCAACGGCCTCACCAGGATGCTTGCCGGTGAGTTGCGGCCCGAGGGGATCCTGGTCAACGCGATCTGCCCGGGGTGGGTGGCCACCGACATGGGCGGGCCCGGTGGTCGTCCGGTCGTGGCGGGCGCGGCGGGCATCGTCTGGGCGGCCACGCTGCCCGACGACGGCCCGACGGGAGGCTTCTTCAGGGACGGCCGGCCGCTGCCCTGGTGACCGGGCGCCACGTGGGGCCGCCGCGGACGGATGGAACGAGAAGGGCCGCGCCCCGGGAGTCCCCGGGGCGCGGCCCTTTCGATCGTCGGCTCAGTTGAACAGGACGCGGAGCGAGAAGTCGGCCTCGCCGCCGCTCTGCTTGCCGCTGAAGCCCACCGCGCTGAAGACCTTGGCGTTGGCCTGGTCGTCGCCGGAGAGGCTGTTCAGGTACAGCGGCTCGATCTTGTCCACGTCGACGAACAGGGCGAAGGTCGCGCTGGAGGCGTCGGGGATCGCGTTCTTGAAGTTCTCGCTGTCGCCCAGCGCGCCGTCCTCCGACAGCAGCTTCGCGTACTCGGGCGTGGTCGCGAGGGTGAACGTGCCGTCGCCGGGGACCTTGGCGATCTGCGGCGCGGGCTGGCCCTGGTCGGTGAAGGCCTTCTCGATCTTCCCGATGACCTCCTGCGCCTTGGCCGGGTCAGTGACGATCTTGACGCCTGCCTTGGGCATGCCGCCCTGGTCGAGGTTGGCCAGGCCGTCGCCGTCGAGCGCGACGGTCAGGTTCTTGCCGAGCAGCGTCGCCAGGTCGGCGGGCAGCGTCAGGCCGTACTTCTGCTGGGCCATGTCCACGAACTGCTGGAAGCCGGCGCCCTCCTCGGTCGCGGCCAGGCTCGTCTGCAGCTCGCCCCACTGCTTGGTGATCGCCTCGTCCAAGCCGGAGATGGACAGCGCGCCCACGGTGGAGGCGGGCAGCGTGGACAGGTCGGCGGCCTGCGGGTCGCCGATCGCCATCGCCTCGGCGCCACGGACGATGCCGGCGAACTCGGCGTAGGCGGAGTCGAAGCGCAGGGCCGCGGCGAACCGGGCGTTCTTCATCTTCTCCAGCATCTGCTTCGACTGCTCGGGCAGCCCGGCCATGTCCGCCTCGGCGAACTCGACCATCTTCCCGAAGCTCATCCACGTCGACAGCACGCCGGGCTCGCCGAGCGCGTCGAGGTCGGAGCTGAAGTCGTCGCTCTCGGCGAGCGTGGGAGCCGCGGCGTACTTGTCGGCCGCCGCCTGGTCCTCGCTGAGGATCGCGTAGTCCTCGCGGAAGGCGATGCCGTACTTCTCGTCACCCATCAGCTTGGCGATGCCGGCCTTGGCCGCTTCCGCGTCCTTGACCTGGACGGCGAAGGCGATGCCGGGATCCTCGTCCTTGGCGGGCGGCGGGAGGACGGCGAGGCCGAGCCTGCTGCCGAGCCACGGGTCCACGTCCTTGGCGAAGTCGACGTCCTTCAGGTCGTCGCTGTCGGACTTGATCGCCTCGAACAGCGCCTTCCGCGGGTCGTCACCGGTGAACGTGTCCTTGGTGACGGTGAACTTCCTGGCCAGGTTGAACAGCGCGATCTTCTGGTTGGCGGCCGGGTCGAGGTCGATGCGGACATAGGCCATCGCGCCGCCGGGAAGCACCTCGTGCGGCTGCGTGCCGCCACCGCCGAGGAAGGAGGCGGCGGCCCAGACGCCGCCACCGCCGACGAGCACGACCAGAAGGGCCGCGATGCCCGCGATCAGCCAGCCCCTGCCACCCTTCTTGCCCGGCTGCGGCTGCGGCGGACCCCACCCTTCAGGGCCCTGCTGCTGCCATCCCGCCGACTCCTGCGGCGCCTGCTCGCCGTAGGAGAACTGCTGCGTCTGCTGGTACGGCTGCTGCTGCTGGCCATGGCCCGGCTGCTGCTGGCCATAGCCCTGCTGTCCATAGCCCTGCTGTCCAGGACCCTGCTGGCCGTAGCCGGGCTGCCCGTAGCCCTGCTGTCCCTGGCCGTACTGCGGTTGCTGGGGCTGCTGGGGCTGCTGCTGGTATGGCTGCTGCTGCTGGTAGTGCTGCTGGGGCGGGTAGGGCTGCTGCGGGTACGGCTGGCCGCCCTGCGGTTGTCCTTCGTTCCATCGGTAGGCCGTGGTCCGGTCCGGATCCTGGCCGCCAGGGGGAGTATTCGCCGACATCACTCAACTCACAATGTGGACTTATTGACCACAGAGAAGTTAGTGCATGTGACTAGAGAGCTGGTTGCAAAGTACTGAAACCGGAAGATTTGCCGCGCTGCCTAGACCCTGCTCAGTTCCTTGCGCAGCGCCGTGAGGTGTACTTCGCCGGTGTCGCTGGAGTCGACGGCGTCCCAGGGCACGAACGTGCAACCCGCGTAGACGACGCGGGCCAGCAGCTCCGACAGCCAGCCGAGACTGCCCTCCCGGTCCCTGGTCAGCCCGAGCATGACGGGAGCGCGATGCGCGGAGACCACGAGCCCCATCACGGTATGGCTGTGCATGGACTCGTCCCTGTTCCTCACCACGCGGACGTCGACCACGTAGCCGACCCACACGCCCCGGGCGTCCCAGACGGACTGGCCCATGAGTGCTGTCAAACCCACCATGATCCAACTCTTCCATCGAGAGGGCGTTTTCGCAGGTAGGCGCGCTGTGATCGCAATGTCGTAGAGTATGGAGCCACTAGAACTTAGTTCGGGAGAAGGTATGACCAAGTTCGACGAGGCGACGCAGGCGATCAGGATCGACGAGGGCGTCTACGACGTGTGCCTCGATCCCGGCTACTCCATCGGCGGCCCGCTCAACGGCGGATACCTGATGGCGGTGCTCCTGCGGGCCGCGGTGGACGCCTCGCCGCACGCGCACCCGGTCAGTACGGCCGTGCAGTTCCTGCGCGCGCCGCGTCCCGGGCCCGCCAAGGTGGTGGTGGAGCCGCTGAAAGCAGGAGGGACGGCGGCGTTCGCGCGGGTGAGGTTGGTCCAGGACGACGTCGCGCAGCTGGAATCACTGGTGACGACGGCCACCTTGACCGACGTCGAGCCGATATACGCGGATAAGTCGGTAATTGGGATGCCGGACATCGCGGAATGCGGCACGCTGCCCGATCCGAAGCCCGAGTCGGGGATGACGTTGAACGCGCAGCTGGAGATGCGCTTCGACCCGCCCACGATCGGATGGCTGCACGGCCGGCCCACAGGGCGTCCCGAGGCGCGCGCCTACTTCAGGATGGCCGAGCCGCAGGACCCCGACCCCTTCGTGCTCGCGCTGGCCGTGGACGCGCTGCCGCCCGTGGTGTTCTCGGCCGGGCAGCGAGGCTGGGCGCCGACCGTCGACCTCACCTGGCACCTGCGCGCGCTGCCCGCTCCCGGCTGGCTCACCCTGCTGGGCAGCGGACGGCTCGTCGCCGACGGGTGGTTCGACGAGGAGGTCGAGGTGTGGGACTCGGCCGGACGGCTGGTGGCCCAGTCACGCCAGCTGGCCCGGGTGGGACGCGGCTGACGCGACCCGCCGGGCGCCCTTGTGAGGATTCTTACGCTGTGGTGATCCCGCAGGTCGCCTACCCTCTGAAACGTGCCGGACGCGAGCATTGGAATCTTCGACAGCGGGGTAGGCGGCCTGACCGTCGCCAGGGCGATCATCGATCAGCTGCCCCACGAGTCCATCACCTACGTGGCCGACACGGCCCGCCAGCCGTACGGGCCGAAAAAGATCGCCGAACTACGCGGCTACGCGTTGGAGGTGATGGACCACCTCGTCGAGAACGACGTCAAGATGCTCGTCATCGCCTGCAACAGCGCCAGCGCCGCCGTGCTGCGCGACGCGCGTGAGCGCTACGACGTTCCCGTGGTCGAGGTGATCCAGCCGGCCACCAGGCGTGCCGTCAAGGCCACCCGCAACGGCAAGGTCGGCGTGATCGCGACGACCGCGACCATCGGGTCGATGGCCTACCAGGACGCCTTCGCCGCCGCCCCCGACGTCACCCTCACCAGCGTGGCCGCCCCGCGCCTGGTCGAGTACGTGGAGCGCGGCGAGACGATGAGCGACGAGCTCATCGAGGTCGTCCGCGGCTACCTGGCACCCGTCCAGGAGGCGGGGTGCGACACCCTCATCCTGGGCTGCACCCACTACCCGCTGCTGACCGGCGCCATCTCCTACGTCGCGGGCGACGACGTCACGCTCGTCTCCAGCGCGGAGGAGACGGCCAAGGACGTCTACCGGATCCTCCACGACCGCGGTCTCGCCAACGGTGTCACCTCCCCCCAGCACCGCTTCCGCGTGACCGGTGACTCCGCGCTCTTCGCCGAACTGGGCAGGCGCTTCCTCGGGCCCGAGATCCAGGCGGTCGAGCTGGCCGCTGTCGGGGGTAGCACCACCTCGAACGGGAGGTCCGCATGAAGGTGACGATCGTCGGATGCTCGGGGAGCTTTCCCGGACCCGACAGCCCAGCGTCCTGCTACCTGGTCGAGGCCGAGGGCTTCCGCCTGCTGCTCGACTTCGGCAGCGGCTCCCTGGGCCCGCTCCAGCGCCACATCGGCCTCTACGACATCGACGCCATCTGCCTGTCGCACCTGCACGCCGACCACTGCCTGGACATCTGCGGCTACCACGTGGTCCGCACCTACGGGCCGGGCGCGCCGTACCCGCGCATCCCGGTCTACGCGCCGCGCGACGCGCCCCGAAGGCTCGCCGCCGCCTACGGCATGCCGGAGGAGCCGGGCCTGGAGACCGCCTTCGAGTTCAGGCCGCTGGCGCCGGGACGGTTCGCGATCGGCCCCTTCGAAGTCACGGCGGGCCTGGTCAACCACCCCGTCGAGGCCTACGGCTTCCGCGTCGCGCACGCGGGCAGGACGCTGGCCTACTCCGGCGACACCGGCGAGTGCGCCGAACTGGTGAAGCTGGCTGACGGCGCCGACCTGCTGCTGTGCGAGGCGTCCTTCGTCGAACGCCCCGGCCTCACGCCCGACCTGCACATGACGGGGCGCCAGGCGGCCGAGCACGCGGCCAAGGCGAAGGCGGGCAGGCTCGTCCTGACCCACCTGGTTCCATGGAACGACAGCGCCACCGTGCTCGAGGAGGCCGCGCACGGCGGCTTCGGCGGACCGATCGAGCTGGCCCGCAGCGGCGCCGTCTACGACCTGACCTGAACGGTCAAGGGCGTTCTTACACGGGGATAGGGTGATCTGCATGTCTCGACAGGATGGACGTGCCCCTGACCAGCTTCGCCCGGTGAAGATCACCAGGGGGTGGCTCGCGCACGCCGAAGGTTCCGTGCTGGTGGAATTCGGCAACACGCGCGTGCTGTGCGCCGCCTCCGTCCAGGACAGCGTGCCGCGCTGGCGCAGGGGCAGCGGGCAGGGCTGGGTGACCGCCGAGTACGCGATGCTGCCGCGGGCCACCAACACCCGCAACGACCGCGAGTCGGTGAAGGGCAAGATCGGCGGGCGCACCCACGAGATCTCCCGGCTGATCGGCCGCTCGCTGCGCGCGTGCGTCGACTACAAGGCGCTCGGCGAGAACTCCGTCCTGCTCGACTGCGACGTCCTGCAGGCCGACGGCGGCACCCGCACCGCCGCGATCACCGGCGCCTACGTCGCGCTGGCCGACGCGGTGGCGTGGATGCGCGAGCGGAAGATGTGCCCCGGCGACCCGCTCGTCGACTCGGTGGCGGCGGTGTCGGTCGGCGTGGTGAAGTCCACGCCGATGCTCGACCTCTGCTACGTCGAGGACGTCGCCGCCGAGACCGACATGAACGTCGTGATGACAGGCTCCGGGGCGTTCGTCGAGGTCCAGGGCACCGCGGAGGGCGCGCCGTTCGACCGGCGGGCGCTCAACCAGCTGCTCGACCTCGCCGCCACGGGCTGTGAAGAACTGACGCTGCACCAGCAGGAGGCACTGGGCCGATGAGAATCGTGCTGGCGACCCGCAACACCGGCAAGATCGTCGAGCTGCGCCGGATCCTCGACGGGTTCGAGGTCGTGGGCCTCGAGGAGTTCCCCGAGATCGGCGAGGTGGCCGAGACGGGCCTGACGTTCGCCGAGAACGCCCTGCTCAAGGCGCACGCCGTCGCCCAGGGCTCCGGCCTGCCCGCCGTCGCCGACGACTCGGGGCTGTGCGTCGACGCCCTCAACGGCATGCCCGGCGTGTTCTCGGCACGCTGGTCGGGCAAGCACGGCGACGACGACGCAAACCTCGACCTGCTGCTCGCCCAGGTGTCCGACGTGCCCGACGCGCGGCGCACCGGCCGGTTCGTGTGCGCGGCCGCGCTGGCGCTGCCGTCCGGCGAGGAACGGGTCGTCGAGGGCGAGCTGACGGGACGGCTGCTGAGGGAACGGCGGGGGAGCAACGGGTTCGGCTACGACCCGATCTTCGTGCCGGACGGGGAGTCGCGCACGACCGCGCAGATGGACCCGGCCGAGAAGGACGCGATCAGCCACCGCGGCCGCGCCTTCCGCGCCCTCGCCCCGATCGTCGCCGCCGTACTCTCCTGACCCCGCCCGCGCCGGCCATCCTTCCCGTACGGCGCGCCGGGTGCCGCGCTTTTGCGGCGCTCCGAGTCCGCGCTTCGCGGTGAGCCGTGCGCCGCGCTTCGCCTTCGCGGTGAGCCGTGCGCCGCGCGGTCATCCTTCCCGTACGGCAAGCCGGGTCAAGGCCACCGCGGTCGCCGCTGACCGCCCGTCCGTCACGCCACTCCAGCGGCGACACGCACCCGCCGTGACGTCGCCTAGTTTCGTCACCGCTACGTAAGATCTCCCGCTCCGGGGCGGGCGTAGCGTTTTCCCGTGGAGAGCGTGGAGAGTGGCAAGGCCGTGCCCGCGTGGGCGGCAGCGGTCGTCGGGCTGGTCGCCGGAGCGGTGGCGCTGGGCGTCGGGTACCTGGTCGCGGCGCTGGTGGGGCCGGGGTCGTTCCCCGTCGTCGCGGTGGGCGACGCGTTGGTGGACCTGGCGCCCGCGCCCGCCAAGGAGTGGGCGATCGCGACGTTCGGGGAGAGCGACAAGACGGTCCTCGTGGCCGGGGTGGTGGTCGTGCTCGCGCTCGTCGCCGCCGCGCTCGGGGTGCTGTCACGGCGGGGTGTGGGCCTCGGTCAGGCGGGTTTCGCGGTGTTCGGGGTGGTGGGGCTGCTGGCGGTGCTCACCAGGCCGGGCGCGGGCGCCGCTGACGGGCTCGCGACGGTTGTGGGGGCGTTGGCGGGGTCGTGGGCGTTGACGCTGCTGTTCCGGCACGCCGTGCAGCCCCTTCCGGCCGGACCGGCACCCTCCACCTTCACTCGGCCCCCGGCCTCTTCTCCACCTGCCTCCCCTTCGACAGCTGAGTATCCCGCGGCACCAGCGTCTTCTCCGATCCCGGAATCTCCTCCGGCACCGGGATCTTCTCCGATTCCGGAATCTCCTTCGGCACCCGGATCTTCTGCAGTCCCGAAATCTTCTTCGGCGCCGGGGCCTTCTGCCACACCGGCGTCTTCTCCGATCCCGGAGTCTGCTCCGGCACCGAGGTCTTCCTCGGCTCCTGGTTCGTCTTCTGGACCGGGGTCTTCCTTGGCTCCCGAGTCTTCCTCGGCTCCTGGTTCGTCTCCTGGACCGGCGTCTTCCCTGACCCCCGGATCTGCCTCGACACCCGCCTCTTCCCTTGCGCCGGCGTCTTCTTCGATCCCCAGCTCTTCTGCGGCCAGTCGGGCAGGAGAGCCGCTACCCGGCCTTGACCGGCGGCGGTTCGTGCTCGGCGTGGCCGGTGGGATCGCCGTCGCGGGGGCGGCCGCGGTCGCGGGGCAGGTCCTGTCCGGCCGCCGGGTGGGTGACACGGCCAGGGTCGGCGTGGCGCTGCCGAGACCCGCCACGCCCGCCGGGCCGCTGCCCCGCGGGGCCGACTTCAGGATCGGCGGGCTGTCGCCGTTCGTCACGCCGAACAGGGACTTCTACCGTGTCGACACCGCCATCATCGTCCCCCAGGTGAACCCGAACACCTGGACGCTGCGCATCCACGGCATGGTGGACCGGCCGATCGAGCTCACGTTCGACGACCTGCTCAGGCGACCGCTGACCGAGGCCGACATCACGCTCACCTGCGTGTCCAACGAGGTCGGCGGGCAGTACGTGGGCAACGCCCGGTGGCTGGGAGTGCGGATGGCGGACGTCCTGCGCGCGGCGGGCATCCAGCGCGACGCCGACATGCTGCTGTCCACGTCGGCGGACGGGTTCACCTGTGGCACGCCGGTGGACGTCGTGCTGGACGGCAGGGACGCGCTGTTCGCCGTCGCGATGAACGGGGAGGTGCTGCCCGTCGACCACGGCTTCCCGGTCAGGCAGGTGGTGCCGGGGCTCTACGGGTACGTGTCGGCCACCAAGTGGGTGGTCGACATCAAGGTGACACGGTTCGACGTCGACGAGGCGTACTGGACGCCGCGCGGGTGGGCGGCCAAGGCGCCGATCAAGACCCAGTCGCGGATCGACGTGCCCAAGCCCGGCGCGAGGCTGAGGCGCGGCCGTACGACGATCGCGGGGGTGGCGTGGGCGCAGCACACCGGCGTCGCGGCCGTGGAGGTGCGGATCGACGGAGGCGCCTGGCAGCGGGCCAGGCTGGCGGAGGTGCCGGGGCCGGACACCTGGCGGCAGTGGGCCCTGGACTGGGACGCGACGGCGGGCGGCCACACGATCGAGGTGCGGGCGACAGACGCCGCGGGCCGTACCCAGACCGGACGGCAGGCGCCGGTGGCGCCCGACGGGGCGACCGGCTGGCACACCATCTCGGTCCGGGTCGACTGACCGGCCCTGTTGTCCGATGAGGGGTCGGCTGACCGGCTCTGGTCGTTCCTGTGAGGGGTTGGCTGGCCGGCTCATGTGAGGGGTTGGCTGGCCGGTTCTGGTCGTTCCTGTGAGGGGGGGTGGCTGGCCGGTTCCGGTCGCCGCATGATCGATGTTGCCCGGCCGGGAGCGGCCAGGCCGCCCGCAACCGCCGGACACCGTATGGCTTCCGAGACCCAGCAAGATCGACTACCGGGTCGCCGCCATGGGAGCTCGTGCTAATCCGGCTCCAAGGCATGGCGGAGGTAGAAGTCCGGCTTGGCCAAGAAGCGTCGCCAGTGGTCCACCACGTCGAGTTTCTCCCAGGTGGCGGTGACGATGCCGTGGTCGCCGAGTTCGGTGATCTGCGCTCCGGGCAGGCTCGCGAGGATCGGTGAATGAGTGGCGCAGATGATCTGGCCGCCGTCTTGGGCTACTCGGTGCATGAGCCCGACCAGTCGCACGCATGAGTGGAACGACAGAGCGGCCTCGGGTTCGTCCATCAGGTACAGCCCCGGTCCCGACACCATGCGCTCGAGCACGGTGAAGAACCCCTCGCCGTGGGATTGCTCCGTCAGGTCCTCTTCCCAGAACCCGTATCTGCCGGAGACGTTGCGCCCGAGGTTGAAGAGGGTTTCCGCCCTGAAGAAGAACGCCCGCCGCTTGAGCCGGGGGCCGTGCAGCAGACGCCATCCCAGAGTGGTCAGCTCGGCATCGAGAACCTCACCCAAGGGAGTGGCCGGGCCCGTGCTGGCGTACTTCGTACCGGCCTTGCCGCCTTCGGAGTTGATGCCGCACGCATCAGCGATGGCTTCGACGATCGTGGACTTACCCGAGCCGTTCTCCCCGACCAGGAAGGTGACGGGCGCCGTAAGCGTCAGACCATGCTCGGCCAGGTAGCGGACCGGAGCCAGTGTCGCGGGCCAGCCCGAAGGCAGGCTGCGGGCTGTCAGCCGGGTCAGCAACACTCCAGCGCCCTCCTGTGCCTTGATCAGTCGAGCGGCGTGGGCACGCACCGGGCCGACGAGCCTCGGACAGTCGCCGCATCGGGCCGACCGATCGAGGATATGCGCGGCGGCCGACAACCGCGCCGGATCATCGCGGGATTGCGGAGTGCTCGCCGTCCAAGTGTTCAGTCGGTCTCCAGCCAAATCGGCGGAACCCCGTGACGGTGAGCGATCCTCCCCCTACGATCAGTCGTCGATGACGGAAGGAGGCGGCGAGATGTTTCGCGAGAGCCTTCCCGAGGGCCGCTACGACCCGCTGATCGCCGACGGGGTCCGGTGGCGCGACTACGAGCGGGCGGCCGCCGACGTGCCGGAGCCCGTCGCGCAGGATCCCGACTGGTTCGACCTGCCGCACCGCCCGCCGCGGCTGGCCGAGTGCCGGCCGTACGGCGTGCCGGGCGGGCTGGCCCGCGCCGACCCGCAGGCCGAGTCCGACCTGGCGCAGGCGCTGCCGCCGGGCACCAGGTTCGCCGACCCGCGCGGCACGTGGGTGCGGCTGGTCAACGGCATGGGCGCCGCGGAGGACCCGTTCAGGGCGGGTAACGCGGCCGACTGCGCGCTCGCGGTGGTGTCCAGCTGGCACGGCGAGCCGGTGGTCGCGGCGCCGAGGCAGCCCGAGTACGACACGGTGGGCCGCCCCCTGCTCATGGGCGAGTCGGGCGGCACGGCCAGGATCGAACGCTGGATGGGGCAGCGGCTGGAGTTCGTGGGCCAGGGCAGACCGGCCTACCCGGTGATCGCCGGGCGGCTGGCGGAGGCGGGCCACGGCGCGTCGGCGGTCATCGTGGTGCGCTGGCCCGGCGGCGGCTCCCATGCGTGGAACGCCGTCAACGCCGACGGCGAGGTGATCTGGATCGACGCGCAGCGCGGGCACATGGCGGTCGAGCCGCCCTACGAGACGGTGACCGGCGTGTTCTGCGCGATCGTCGACCGGCGGGGTGAGCAGGGGTGAACCTGGACCAGGCGCGCGCGGTGGCGGAGGAGTACTTCAACGGCGGCCGGTCCGAGCCGCTGGAGCTGGGCCTCTACGCCTTCGGCGAGGGCTATGTGGTGTGGGTCAAGGCGTCCGAGCCCGACGACCCGTCGGTGCTGCCCGAGACGGTCGGCGGCGGGTGCATCGTGATCGACAGGCGCACCGGCGAGGTGGCGATCAGGCCGTTGCTCGACCCCGAGACGGTCGCCGAGCAGTGGCCGGGCCGCCACCCGCGCTGACCCCCGGCGCCGGCGGCCGGCGGCCACCGCCGGCCGTACCCGCCGGTGGGCCGGGGCCGCCGCCGGCGAGGTGTCAGCCGCCGGCCAGCGACGACACGATCGACGCGCGGGCCGCCTTGCGCGCCGGCAGCACGGCCGCGAGCACGCCCGCCAGCCCCGACAGCGCCACGAACAGCGCGATCTGCCCGAACGGCACCGACAGTGTCGCGCCCTCCAGCATGGTCCTGACGGCCGCCCAGCCGAAGGCGATGCCGAGCGTCACCCCGACCAGCGCCCCGATCAGGCCGAGCACCAGCGCCTCGACCGACAGCATCCGGCGCAGCTGCGGTCTGGTCAGGCCGAGCGCCCGCAGCAGCGCCGACTCGCGGGTGCGTTCGTGGACCGACAGCGACAGCGTGTTGGCGATGCCGAGCAGCGAGATGAGGATCGCCAGCCCGAGCAGTCCGGTGACGATCATCAGCGTCATGTCGAGCGCGTCGTCGTACTCCCCGCGCACGTCGGTCGAGCTGATCACCTGCACGGTGGGATAGTCGGCGGTGGCCGCCTCGACCAGGTCGCGCGTCCGGTCGGGATCGACGCCGTCCTTGATCTTGAGGTAGAGCTTGGAGTCGGCGCTCTTGCCGAAGTACTGGTCGTAGGAGTCCGCGGCGAGGGTGACGGCGGGCAGCAGGCTCTCGTCGTCGATCAACTGGCCGACCTTGAGCGTCACCGTGCCCTCGCGTTCGGTGGTGAGCTGGAGGGGGGAGCCCTTCCTGAGCCCCCACTCCTTGGCGAGACTCCCGGAGAGGGCGACCTCGCCGGGGCCGAGCGGCTGCAGCTTGGCGGGGCCCGCGAACGTGCCGACCACGCTGTCGTTCTTGCCCACCTTCGCGGTCGTGTCGCGGATCTGCAGGACGGAGTCGAACTCGGGCCTGGCCCGCAGCGTCTCGGCGACCGAGCGGGGGATCGCCGCCTCGCGCTCCTGGGTGGAGACCAGGTAGTCGGCGGGGAACTGCGAGTCGAGCTTGGCCGCCATCGTCACCCTGGTCGAGGCGGTCATCACCGAGATGACCGTCATCAGCGTCACGCCGATGGTCAGCGCGATCGTGGTGGTGGCCGCCCGCTTGGGGTTGCGGCCCGAGTTGTCGACGGCCAGCCGTCCCGGCACGCCGAAGAGCACCTTGGGTATCTGGCCGACCAGCCTGCTCAGCGGCCTGACCAGCACGGGACCCAGGACGAGGACCCCCAGGAAGATCAGCGAGCAGCCGCCCATCGCGACGAACAGCGAGACCTGCTCCCCGGGCGCCATGAACACCGCGGCGCCGGTCGCGCCCGCCCCCGCCAGCAGGAGGAGCGCCGCGACGACCACACGGACCACGCCCGCGCGGAAGGTCTGCTCCTCGCTCTGGCTGCGCAGCGCCGCGATCGGCGCGACGCCGGTGGCCGAGCGGGCCGGCAGCAGGGCCGCGCCCACGGTCACCACGAGGCCCACCGCGAGCCCGATGCCGATCGTCATGGGGGCCAGCGACGGGCCGAGCCCGGTGGGCAGCGGCGCGTCCAAACTGCGCAGCACGGCCATCGCGCCCGCGCCCAGGCCGTAGCCGACGGCCAGGCCGAGCACGGAGGAGACCAGGCCGACCGCCACCGACTCCAGCAGCACCGAGCCGAACACCTGGCCGCGCGTCGCGCCGATGCAGCGCAGCAGCGCCATCTCCCGCGTCCGCTGCGCGACCAGGATGTTGAAGGTGTTGTAGATGACCAGAGCGGCCACCATCATCGCGATCAGTCCGAAGATCAGCAGGCCGAGCTTGATGAACTCGATCTGCACGCCGTTGCGCTTCGCCATCGCCGCGGCCAGCTCGTAGCCGGTCGCGACCTCGTAGTCCTGGCCGACGGCCGCCGTGACGGCTTTCTTGAGCGCGGCGGGGTCGTCACCGGTCAGGTCGATCTCGCGAAAGCCCTTCTCGCCCGTCATGCGCTGGGCGGTCTCCGTGGTGAAGCCGATGGCGCCGGTGTAGCCGAGCTCCTGGTCCAGGCCGACGTCGAACAGGCCGACGAGCTTGAAGGACTGCTTGGCGCCCTTGCGGTCGAGCGCCGTGACCGTGTCGCCGACCTTGAACCCCTGCTTGCGCGCGGTGTTCTCGTCGACGACCGCCTGGTCGGCGCCCGCAGGGGCGGTGCCGTCCGTGATCGTGGTCCGGTCGGTGACCGAGATCGCGGTGGTCGGCAGGTCCCCGATCGTCTTGCCGTTCCTGCCCAGCAGCGGGGCGTTGCCGCGCACCTGGCCCTGGGCGTCGGTCACGCCGTCCAGGTCGCGCAGCCGGTCGAGGAGCGGCCCGGGGAGCGACTTCTCCGGCTTCGGCAGGACGGCGACCGCCACCTTCTCGGCGTCCGACGTCACCTTCTGCGCGAACCCGGCCTCGATGGTGTCGGTGAGAACGAACGTGCCCGCGATGAAGCCCACGCCCAGGGTGATCGCCAGCGAGGTGAGCAGCAGGCGCAGCCTGTGCGCCCGCAGGCTTGCGAGGGTCGTCTTGATCACTTGGCTTCCAGCCTCATCAGCGTGTCGAGAACCGACTGGGGCGTGGGCTGGGCCAGTTCGCTGACCAGCTGGCCGTCGCGCAGGAAGACGACACGGTCGGCGTAGGAGGCGGCGACGGGGTCGTGGGTGACCATCACGATGGTCTGGTTGAGCTCGCGGACACTGGTGCGCAGGAACGACAGCACCTCCGCGCCGCTGCGCGAGTCGAGGTTGCCCGTCGGCTCGTCGGCGAAGATCACCTGCGGTTTGCTGATCAGCGCCCTGGCGACGGCGACGCGCTGCTGCTGGCCGCCGGACAGCTCGGTCGGCCGGTGGCCGAGCCTGTCCTTCAGGCCGACGGTCTCGATGACCCGGTCGAACAGCACGGTGTCGGCCTGGCGTCCGGCGATCTCCAGCGGCAGCCGGATGTTCTCCTCGGCGGTCAGCGTCGGCAGCAGGTTGAACGCCTGGAAGATGAAGCCGATCCGGTCCCTGCGCAGCAGGGTGAGCTGCTTGTCGCCGAGCCCGGTCAGCTCGACGTCACCGATGTGGACGTGGCCGGCGGTGACCGTGTCGAGCCCGGCCAGGCAGTGCATCAACGTCGACTTGCCCGAGCCCGACGGGCCCATGATCGCGGTGAAGGCGCCGGTGGCGAAGGAGACGTCCACGCCGCGCAGCGCGTGGACCCGCGTGTCGCCCTCCCCGTAGGTCTTGGTCAGTCCGGTGGCCACCACGGCGGGCCGTAGAGATATCTGTGTCGCTGTCACGCACAAGACGCTATGGGCGGAACAACCGCATTCCCTGGGACCCGAGGAGGGACTTCCCGTCACACCTGAGATGACCCGTATCAGCCTTTCGGCCGATCCGGGATGCGCGGTGCGAGCCGGTCGGGGCTCCGCTCCGGCGACCGGTCGGACGGCACGATCAGCCCCGCCTCGTAGGCGTAGACCACGACCTGCGCTCGGTCGCGCACCCCCAGCTTGGCCAGCACCCTGCCCAGGTGCGTCTTCACCGTCGCCTCCGCCAGCGCCAGCCGCTCGGCGATCTCGGTGTTGGACAGGCCGCGCGCCACCAGCATCATGACCTCGTGCTCCCTGGCCGTCAGCAGGCTGCCGTCGGGCAGCCGCTCGGCGGTCAGCTGCCCGGCGAACCTGTCGAGCAGCCGGCGGGTGGCGCTGGGCGCCATCACCGCGTCGCCGTTGTGCACCGAGCGGATCGCGCTGACCAGGTCGGACGGCGGCACGTCTTTCAGCAGGAAGCCGGAGGCGCCCGCCTTGATCGCCGAGTAGGCGTACTCGTCCAGGTCGAACGTGGTCAGGATGAGCACCTTCGGGCCGTCGATCAGCCTGGTCGCCTCGACGCCGTCCATCCTCGGCATGCGCACGTCCATGAGGACGACGTCGACCTCGACCTCCTTCAGCAGCTCCAGCGCCGAGACGCCGTCGCCGGCCTCGGCCACCACCTCGATATCGGGCTGGGCGCCGAGCACCATCCGGAAACCGGCGCGCAGCAGCTCCTGGTCGTCGACCAGCATGACCCGGATCATGCGGCCACCGGCAGCCTGGCCAGCACCTCGAAGCCGCCGCCCGGCCGGGGGGCGGCCCGGACGGCTCCGCCGTACATGGAGACCCGCTCCCGCATGCCGAGCAGGCCGTGGCCGCCCACGCCGCGTGGAGCGGCGGCGCCCCTGCCGTTGTCGGTGATACGGACCACGAGTTCGCCCCTGCCGTACTCCATCTCCACCGTGGCCCTCGCGCCGGGTCCGCCGTGCTTGAGGGTGTTGGTCAGCGCCTCCTGGACCAGCCGGTAGATCGCCAGCTGCTCGCCCTCCGGCAGGTCCTGCGGGGTGCCGCTCACGCGCAGGTCCACCGGCAGGCCGGAGCCGCGCACCAGCTCCTCCAGCTGGGCCAGACCGGGCTGCGGGGTGTAGTCGGCGGCCTCGCCCGCCGGGTCGGCGGCGTTCTCGCGCAGCACGCCCACCAGGCGCCGCATCTCCGCCAGCGCCTCGCGACCGGTCTTCGAGATCGCGTGGACGGCCTGCCTGGCCTGCTCGGGATCGGTGTCGATGGCGTAGCTCGCCCCGTCGGCCTGCACGATGATCACGCTGACGTTGTGCGCGACCACGTCGTGCAGTTCCCTGGCGATCCTGGCCCGCTCGGCCGCCGCCGCCATCCTGGCCTGCTGGTCGCGTTCGCGTTCGGCCCGCTCGGCCCGCTCCTCCAGACCCTCCAGGTAGCGGCGGCGCGTGTTGGCGTAGATGCCGGTCAGCCAGATCATGACCACGAAGAACGAGCAGCTCAGGAACATGCCGAGGCTGACGGTGTCCCACTGGGACAGGGCCAGGAAGATGCCGAGCTCGGAGACCAGGCCCGCCGCCAGCGCCCACTTGAACGTGCACTGGCTGGCCATGGCGTACATCGCGACCAGCACCGCGCTGTTGGCGGGGAAGGCGGGGACCTCGGTCAGCCACTGCGCGAAGCTGATCAGCGCGACGAGGGCGAACACGGTGCGGGGATGGCTGTTGCGCCAGAACAGCGGCACCACGAGCGTCGCCGTCAGGACCAGGTAACCCACCAGGTCGATCGGTGGACGGACCGTGGGCTGGGTGTAGGAGACCGCCAGGGCGGCGCACAGCGCGATGAGGGGGGTGACCCACAGGACGTCCGTGAGCATGCGGCGATGCTGCGACCAGGCTCGAATCTTGCCGAACACTCCATCACTGTACGTATCGCCACGGGGCCGCCCTTCCGTCTGGAGTCGGAGGCTGATGTACGACCCTGGTCGCATGCCGGATTTACGCGGTATTTATGGGGCATCCGGCATTGTCATCGGTGGGAGCGCCCTCTGGGCGAGTAAAGGGAGATCGTGATGGCGGATCATGATCGCGCCGCAGGGCCGCGCGGTGAAGAGGAAGCACCGCGCGGCCCGGACCCCGAGAGCGCCCCACCACCCGCTTCCGGTGCGTCGCAGGCAGGACCACCGCCTCCGCCGCCATCACCGCCTCCGCCGCCATCACCGCCTCCGCCGACTCCGCCGTCCCCGCCGCCTCCGCCGCCTCCGCCGCGGGAGACCTTCGCCGGGTTCGTCCGGCAGAAGCACGCCCAGATCATCGGCGCCGGGCTCATCGGCCTGTTGGCCGGCGGCGTTCTCGGCGGCGCCGCCGTGGCGATCCTGTTCCGCGTCGCCGACCACGGCGACCGTCCCCGGACGGCCCGCTGGGAAGACCATGGCAGGCACCGCTTCGGCGGGCCCGAAAGCTACCGGTTGGACGGCCCGGAAGGGCACCGCTTAGGCGGCCCCGAGGTGTATCGCTGGGGTGGCCCCGAAGGGTACCGGGGGGAGCCGCCCGCCGAGTGCTGGTCCACCCCGCGCGGCCGGACCTGCACCTACCCGTACGCCCGCCCGCCGCTGCCGTCGCCCATGCCGACCACCTCCGTCACCGTGGTGCCGCCGCCGACCGTTGTGCCCACGGTCAAGCCCACGCCTACCGGCTGACCGGCTACCCGCACGCCCCGAGCGTTGTGCCCACGGTCAAGCCCACGCCTACCGGCTGACCGACTACCCGCACGCCCCGAGCGGACGGCCCTTCGCGTCGAGGTCGACGCCGATGGGCGCGTCCTCGCCCGGGACGCGCGCCTCGACCCTGGTCGACCCGACCCACCGGAGGTCCTCCCTCTCGAGATCGAGGTCGGGACAGGACAGCGACCACTCGCGGCTGAGCAGGCCGGCGTCCTCGCGGATGCTGAGCGTCATCGTGGTCTCGAAGATGCCGTGCTGCTCCCGCACGATCAGGATGAGCGGGCCCGGCCCCTTCACCGCGGCCACCTCGACGGAGTCGAAGATCGACCAGCGCAGCCCGTAGGCCGACCAGCCGAGCATCCCGGCGATCGTCGCGATCACGACGACTGCCCTGGCCCACGGTGTCGGCCTGACCAGCTCGCGCACGCCCAGCCCGCCGAGGACCAGGGCGGTCAGGCCGAACAGCAGCGGGTGGTTCAGCGTGTCGTTGAGCAGGACGAGCTCGGTGGTGACGGTCCTGGTGACGACGACCGTGGCGGCCAGGACGAAGGCGGGGGCCAGGTACAGGAGCGCCAGGAGGGGCCTTCGGGGCATATGGGGGATTATGCCGGTTCTTCTGCTGGAGTACGCGGGATGGGCGGGCGGTCACCGGCTACCCCGGTGGCCGCCCGCCCGCTTGCCGTACAGCCACCGGCTACCCGGTCGCCGCCGGCCCGCTTGCCGTACGGACGCGCTCGCCTAGGAACGGATCAGACGGGCTGCCAGAGAGCCGGCACGTTGGGCGGCTCCCAGCCCGGCAGCGAGGTGTGGGCGATCCGGCAGCGGTACCGGACGCCCTGGTAGCTGACCACGTCACCCACCGCGTACGGCGTCCACGCCGCCCACGTGGTCTCCCCGCCGCCGACCGTCAGCGTGAAGCGGGCCGAGTGGTCGGCCGCGGTGCCGTCGGCGTTGACGGTGATCGGGTACGCCCCCGGCGCCGTACCCGAGGCCGTGGCGATCGTCACCGTCGCCGTCTGGCCCGAGGTGATCGTCTGCGGGTCGACGGTGACGGTGACCCCGCTGGGCACGTCGGCCGCCGACAGCGTGACGCTCTGCGGATTGCCCGAGGTGACCTGGGTGGACAGCGTGGCCGTGGCCGTCTGCCCCGGCTGGACGGTGGCCGACGACGGGTTCAGCGTCACCGTGTAGTCGTCGGCCGCGCCGCCGCCGACGGCCAGCTTCCACAGCACGTAGGCCGCGGCGTCGGCGTTGCGGTCGAGCGCCGTGGTGCTGACGTTGGCCGGGTAGGTGTCGCACGCGGAGTGGTAGCAGCGGTCGAACGCTTGCCCGGCGGTGCCGCCCCACTTGGCCGCCTGGGCCGTCGTCTTGACCGCCTCGGCGCCGGTGAAGACCCCGCCGACCCTGACGCCCGCGTCCTTGAACGGGGCGTGGTCGCTGCGCCCGTCGCCCGCGGTCTCGATCTCGGTCTGCACGCCGATGCCCGCGTAGTAGTCGTTGAACAGCCGCTGCAGCTGCGCGTCGTCGTCGTAGACGAAGTAGCCCGGATTGGGCGAGCCGGTCATGTCGAAGTTCAGGTAGGCCTCGATGCCGGACACGCCGCTGGTCTGCACGTAGTACTGCGAGCCGCGCAGCCCCAGCTCCTCGGCGCCCCACCAGGCGAAGCGCACGTGCTTGGTCAGGGTGGGGTTACGGCCGGCCAGCGTGAGGGCCAGCTCCAGCAGCGAGGAGGAGCCGGTGCCGTTGTCGTTGACGCCGGGCCCCGCGGAGACGCTGTCGAGGTGGCTGCCCAGCATGACCACCTGGCCGGCCGGGCCGCCGGGCCAGTCGGCGATCAGGTTCTGGTGGGTCCTGCCGCCGTAGGTGAAGTTCTGCACCTGGGTGGCGTATCCGGCCGCGTCGAGCTTGCCCCTGATGTAGGTGAGCGCCGAGGTGTAGCCGGTGCTCGGCGAGGGGCGCGGGCCGATGCTCTGCAGCTGGCTCAGGTGCGCGGTGAGGTTGGCCACCGGGATGTCGGGCGTGCCGGGGCCGGGTGGCGTGCCGACGGTCAGCGTGAAGGCCGCCTGCCTGTCGACGTCCGTGCCGTCGGCCATGACGGTGACGGAGTGGGCGCCGACCGGGGTGCCCGAGGAGGTGGACAGGGTCAGCGTGGAGGTCTGCCCCGCCGTGATGGTGGCGGGGGAGAAGGCCGCCGTCACGCCGGACGGCAGCGTGCCGGTGCCCAGGGTGATCGACTGGGCGGTGCCGATCGCGGTCGTCCGCACGGTCGTGGTCGCCTGCTGGCCCGGCTGGACCGTGCGCGAGGCGGGGTCGAGCGCCACGGTGAAGTCGCTGCCCTGCTGGCAGGTCGGCTCGCCCGCCTGCGCCGGCACGCTGACGCCGGACCAGGCCTCCTTGACGACGTTGAACTCCACACAGCTGCCCGGGTACAGGGTCTTGGCCGCGTTGAGCGTGGCGACGCGGGCCTTGGCGTGGGTCCACGGGAGCGTCTTGGTGTTCAGCGCGCTCATGAAGATCTCACCGGCCTTGCGGATGCCGATACCGGTGATCGCCGGGCCGTTGTCGCACCGCGAGCTGGCCGGCTTGCCCTGCGGGTTGGTGCCCTCCGCCACCAGGTAGAACCAGTGGTTCTGCGGCCCCGCGCCCGCGTGCACCTCGGGGGCGGGCAGCCGGAAGCAGTTGGGGTCGCCGAGCGCCGACGGGTTGTACATGTTGCGGATCGGCCCCGAGCCGCTCAGGTTGACCTCCTCGCCCACCAGGTAGTCGGGCGGGTCGAGGGTGGCGGGCTCGTTGACGTAGTGCTCGGTCAGCGCGCCGAAGATGTCGCCGGTCGACTCGTTCAGGCCGCCCGTCTCGTTGCCGCTGCCGGGGCCGCCGGGGGTGGTGTGGAAGATGCCGTGGCCGTACTCGTGGCCGACCACGTCCATCGCGGTGAGCTGCTGCGTGCCTGCGGAGTTGCGGCCGAAGCTGGTGTAGGAGCCCGTCCAGTAGGCGTTGACCTCGGCCAGGCCGACTCGCGCGGGGAAGCCGCCGCCGCGGCCGTCGATGCCGTCGCGGCTGAGCCAGTCGCGCAGCATGTCCCATTCCTTCTGGACCGCGAACAGCGTGTCGACGCAAGCGGTCTCCAGGTTGGTGCCGGTGCCGTTGCCCCAGGTGTCGTCGGTGCCGGTGTAGGCCTGGCCGTTCTGGCCGCCGCACTGGAGGCCGCGCCGGGTCGGGTCGACCATCGAGTACGACGGCGAGGTGGCGATCTGGACGGGGTTGCCGTTGTAGTAGCTGTTGCCGGTGCCAGCGCGCACCTCGTCCCACTCGTCGACGATCTGGCCGGACGACGCGTCGACGTAGACGTGCAGCTTGCTGGGCGCCTTGGCGGTCCTCCCCTCGACGACCACCTCCCAGGCCAGCCGGGGCCGCTCGCCGGCGGCGTGGATCGCGAGGGTGGGGGTGCCGACGCCGGAGACCGTGGGCACCCGCTTGCGGGCGGCGAGCGCGGCCTGCTCGGCGGTCACGGTGGGGGTGGCGGGAGCGGCCGCTTCGGCGCGCTGGCCCGTGGTCACCTGGTGGACGACCTGGCCCGACTCGTCGGTGACGATGACGACGTCGCCGCCGTAGACGGGCAGGCCCGCGTGCGTGCGGGCGTAGGTCAGGTACTGCTGTCCGCGCACGCCGCCGACCGAGGAGACGAGCGCGAACTCGTCGTCGGCGGTGGCGAACAGGGCCTCGGAGTGGGCCAGGAGGGCGCTCTTGGCGGCCGACGCGGCGGTGCGGCGTTCGGCAGGGGTGGGCGGGTCCGCCGCCGCGGTCGTGGTCACGACCAGTGCCAGCGCGAGCATGGCGGCAGCACCCAGCCGGAGGGTGGGTTTCACTCTCGTGCTCCTTGGGGGTGTCGGGCGAGGAGTCGTCCCAAGTTGACCGCGAGAGTAAAAGGCTTAGTAAGCCAACATTTTCCTATAATTTGACGTTATATGCGGCCGTGGCGCTTCAACCAGGCCTGATACACGGGCGCCCGCCGGGCCTCGCTCCAGTACGTCTTGGTCACCGTCTGCACCAGATCGCCGGCCAGCGCCGCCAGCGGGCCCTTCTCGTGCCACCCGAGCAGGTGGCGGAAGCGCAGCGGGGCACCACGCAGCGGCCTGATCACGATGCCGTCCCTGGCGGGCGCGGTGGCCTGGAACAGCCCGACGCACCTGCCCTCGCCGATCAGGTCGAGCGCCACCTCCAGGTTCACCGCGAAGGTGACGCGCTGCGTGAAGCCGTGCTCGGCGCAGGTCGCCGCCATGTGCTCGCGCGGCCCCGACTCCAGCAGCGCCGGCTGCGCCCAGTCCTCCTGCGCGAGGTCGCCCAGCTCCACCTCCTCCGCGCCCGCGAGAGGATGCCGGGAGGACAGGCCGACGAACAGCGGCTCGGTGGCGATCACCGCGTAGCGGGTGCCCCGCGGCGGGACGAGCTCGTGTCCCGGGTAGTCGTCGAGCGTGGCCAGCTCGATCCGCTCGCTCTCGAGCAGTCCCGGCAACGGGTCCAGGGTGGCCTCGGTGCGCAGGCTGATCTCCGCTCCCGGAAGCAGCCCGTCCAGGCTGCGCGCCAGGTAGATGGCCAGCCGGGTCGGGGCGCACCCCACCCTGATGCGCAGCGGGCCGCCCGGCGGCGAGGCGTAGCGGGCGGCGTCACGCTGGAGCTCGTCGAAGGCCGGGAGCAGGGACCGTGACCGCGTCAGCAACCACTCGCCCCGCGGGGTCGGCCGGACGCCGTCGTGCGAGCGGTCGAACAGCGGCCCGCCCACCATCCGCTCGATCCTGCGCAGCTGGGCGGCGATGCCGGGTTGCGACATACCCATGGTCGCGGCGGCCTTCGAGATGCTTCCCGTGTCCGCGATGGCGCACAGCACCCTCAGGTGACGAACCTCAAGGTCCACACCGCGAGCTTAAAAGTAAAGAAGCTTTCCAGTAAGACCCAATCGGGTCAGCGGCGGACGTGGACGCGGACGATCGCGCCCATGTCGTCGACACCCACGTCGCGGCGCACCCTGCCGACGACCTCGCGGTTCAGCTTGGTCACCACGGCGCCCACGTCGGCGAGGGCGGGGCAGGTCACCGCGATCCGCAGCCGGTCCTGGCCCACGACCCGCACCGCCGTACGGCTGATGCCGTCCACGTCCTTCAGACCCACGCACAGCAGCGCCGTCCCCGTGCCCGAGCGGTTGCCGAGCCTGCCCCAGCCGAGCGCGATGAGCAGCCACCGCAAGGCCAGCAGGGCGGCGAAGACCAGCACGAGCGCGAGCAGCCACGAGACCCACGGATGCGCGGCGACGTAGCCGGCGACGTCGTCCTCCAGGACCCTGGCGTTCCTGCGGGTCCCGAGCTCGCCACCACCCCGCAGGTAGGCGTAGCCGCCCAGGCCGAGCAGGACACCACCGACGACACCGAGCCCGATCCTGTTGCCGCCGTACTGCCGCATCACAGCCCCTTCCGGCGCAGCCGTACCACGACCTCGCCCGCGCACATGGCGCCGAGCCCGTTCAGCCGCTCGCCGACGGCGGCCCCGGTCCTGCGCAGCATCTCGCCCGTGCGCTCGGCGTCGGAGACGACCGTGACCTCGATCTGCCGGCGGCGCAGCCGTACCCGCACGCTGCGCACCCCGTCGACGTCCTCGGCGACGGCCCTGAGCGTCCTGCGCAGGCCCGACCTGGTGACGCCCATGACGATCCGCGGGTCGGCGGTCTCCAGCGGCACCAGCCTGGACCGGCCCGGCACCAGGGCGAGCCCCATTAGCACCAGGCCGGTGCCCGCCACGCCGACCGCGCCCAGCATCAGCTCCGGGTCCGACCACGCGGTGCGGGCGGCCAGGGCGAGCACCTGGTCGACGGGCAGCAGGCCGAGCCCGCCGCCCATCAGTCCGGCGAGGACCTCGGCGGCGAGCAGCGTCAGCCCGGCCGACGTCGTGAAGGCCACCGCGACACCGGCGGGGGTTCGTGCCGGTCTGAGCACCCTGGACGCCCTGCGGCGGGGCGTCTCGTGCTCGCTCGGAGCGGCTCCACCAGGCAGGCGGTCCTGGAGTGTTGTCATCACACCGACAGAGGTACAGGGGGCCGCCGCGCCACAAAGCCCTTCCCCGCCGCCGGTTTGCCGGATCTTTGCCGGCGAACATCGGTATTACCCTGCTTCTATGGACGACCGCCAGCGCTACGACAGGGCCACCGCCGCGTTCGAGCCGCCCTTCGCCATCCTCGATCTGGAGGCGTTGCGGGCCAACGCGGCGGGCCTGGTCCGCAGAGCCGGCGGCAAGCCGATCAGGGTGGCGAGCAAGTCGGTCCGCTCGCGCCCCGTCCTCGAACGCATCCTCGCCATGGACGGCTTCAGCGGCGTCATGGCCTTCACCCTGCCCGAGGCGCTGTGGCTGGTCGAGCAGGGGTTCAGCGACGTGCTGGTCGCCTATCCCACCGCCGACAGGACGGCGCTGGCGGCGCTGGCCGCCACCGAGCGGGCCGTGCGGGAGATCACGCTCATGGTCGACTCCGCCGAGCACCTCGACTTCATCGAGTCGGCGGTGCCGGCAGGCGGCCCGGTCCTGCGGCTCTGCCTCGACATCGACGCCGGATACGTCGCCCTCGGCGGGCGCTTCCGCGCCGGCGCCCTGCGCTCCCCGGTCCGCGAACCCGCCCACGCCGCCGACCTGGCCGCCGAGATCGCCAAGCGGCCGGCCTTCCGCCTGGTCGGCCTCATGGCCTACGAGGCACAGATCGCGGGCGTCGGCGACGACCCGCCCGGCAACGCGGCCTTCGCCCGCGCCATCAGGCTGATGCAGGCCCGCTCGGCCCGCGAGCTGATCGTACGGCGCGGCCGCATCGTCAACGCCGTCAGGCAGGTCGCCGACCTCGAGTTCGTCAACGGCGGCGGCACCGGCAGCGTCGACCGCACGGTCAGGGAGAAGGCCGTCACCGAGTGCGCGGCCGGCTCGGGCTTCTTCCACCCCAGGCTCTTCGACTTCTACCGGGGCTTCAGCGGCCGTCCTGCCGCGCTGTTCGCCCTTCCGGTCGTCCGGCGTCCAGGGCTCGGCGTGGTGACCGTGCTCGGCGGCGGCTACCTGGCCTCAGGGGCGCCGGGGCCGTCGCGGCTGCCCCAGCCGTACCTGCCGCCGGGGCTGCGCTACTCCTCCGACGAGGGCGCGGGCGAGGTGCAGACCCCGCTGCTCGGCCAGCCCGCCGAGGACCTGCGCGTCGGCGACAGGGTGTGGTTCCGCCACGCCAAGTCGGGCGAGCTGTGCGAGCGGTTCGCGAGCCTGCTGCTGGTCGAGGGCGACAAGGTCGTCGAGGAGGTCCCGACCTACCGGGGTGAGGGCAGGACCTTCCTCTGACCCGCCACCCTCTGACCCGCACCCTCCGGCTCGGCGCCCGCGAGGCTCGGCGTCCGCGAGGCTCGGCGTCCGCGAGGCTCGGCGCCCGCGAGGGTGCGTGGCGCCCGTCCTTCGGCCCCTCGCGGGGCGCCCGGCGGGCCGGTGACGCCTGCCCGTCAGCGCCTGCGGCGCCGGCGCCACAGGACGATCGCCGCGCCCACGACCAGCACCGCGCCCACGGCGATCAGCGCCGAGCCGACAGGCCGCTCGTCCTCCCACAGGTCCCCGGCGTCGTCGTCGTAGCGCACCGGCCGCGGCGTCACCCCCACGAGATCGCCGACCGACGCCACGAAGTGCTCGGCCCTCGACTTGACCTCGTCCATGCTGCGCTGGGCCACCCGCTTGGGGCTCACCCGGTCGGCGATGGCGTCAACGGTCCGCGCGAGCTCGGCGCGCGTCCGGGTGATCCTGCGCTCCAGCTCTTCAGGGTCGGTCTCGGCCATGGCTCTCCTTTCTCAGGGTGATCAGTCTGTCAGGTCGCGCCGCCGTACCGCACGGCGGGCGAAACGTGTCCCTTCGATTGGGGTTAGGTTGAGCCCGTGACCGAAACCAAGCTCCAGCCAGGAGACGCCGCTCCGGACTTCACGCTCCCCGCGGCCGACGGCGGCGCCGTCTCCCTCGACGCCTACCGCGGCAAGCGCGTCATCCTGTACTTCTACCCCGCCGCCATGACGCCCGGATGCACCAAGCAGGCGTGCGACTTCCGCGACAACCTTGGTCAGCTGACCGACGAGGGTTTCGTCGTTCTCGGGGTCTCCAAGGACAAGACCGACAAGCTGGTGAAGTTCGTCGAGCGCGACGCGCTGACCTTCCCGCTGCTGTCCGACGTCGACCTGGAGATCCACAAGGCCTACGGCGCGTACGGCGCCAAGAAGCTGTACGGCAAGGAGATCGTCGGCGTGATCCGCTCGACCTTCGTCATCGGCCCCGACGGGAAGATCGAGCAGGCGCTCTACAACGTGAAGGCGACGGGCCACGTGGCCGGCCTGAAGAAGAAGCTCGGCCTGGTCTGAGGTTTGCGATCAAGTCCGCGGGCTTGATCGCAAACGAGTATCTCGGCCCCGGCCCGGGCGCTAAGCTGATGGCGGTTGCGCGGGCGTGGCGAAATCGGCATACGCGGCAGGTTTAGGTCCTGTTGGTGGTGACACTGTGGGGGTTCGAGTCCCCCCGCCCGCACCTTTCCCTTGATGGCCGGATCCGTACTAGTCTTGCCTACGGACACCGATGAACCCACGCGGGAGAGCGTCCTGGCACCCGGCCAGGACCCCTGAAGGAGCAAGCACTCCCCGCGAACCTCTCAAGGCAAAGGACCGCGCGGGCAAGGTGACCTCTGGAAAGCAGGCCTGCGGGGCCTCGCCGAAGGTGAAAGTCCGGCAAAACCGGGTGAAGCTCTCAGGCACCGATGACAGAGGGGGAGGATCCTGGCATCCAACCCATCCTGAGGTGCGAACAATGTCCCGACCGACACCGCTACGAGACGTACACGAGAGCCTCGGCGCGACGCTGACCGACTTCGCCGGCTGGTTGATGCCGCTGCGCTACGGGAGCGAGTCCGCCGAGCACAAGGCCGTACGCGAGCGGGCCGGGCTGTTCGACCTGTCCCACATGGGGGAGATCTTCGTGACCGGCCCGCAGGCCGGCGAGGCGCTCGACTACGCGCTGGTCGGCCACCTGTCCGTGCTCGCGCCCGGCCGCGCCCGCTACACGATGATCGTCAACGAGCAGGGCGGGGTCCTCGACGACCTCATCGTCTACCGCCTGGCCGACGACGAGTACATGGTCGTCGCCAACGCCTCCAACTACCCCATGGTCGCCGAGCGCCTCACCGAGCGCGCCGAGGGCTTCGACGCGGTCGTCGACGACCGCTCCGACCAGTACGCGCTCATCGCGATCCAGGGCCCGCGCGCCCAGGAGATCCTCGCCACGCTCACCGACGCCGACCTCGCGGGCCTGAAGTACTACGCCGGCCTGCCCGGCACGGTCGCCGGCGCCGAGGCGCTCATCGCCCGCACCGGCTACACCGGCGAGGACGGCTTCGAACTCTTCGTCGCCAACGCCGACGCCGTCGCGCTGTGGCACGCGCTGGCCAAGGCGGGCGAGCCGTACGAGATCATGCCCGCCGGCCTGTCCAGCCGTGACACGCTCCGCCTCGAGGCCGGCATGCCGCTGTACGGCAACGAGCTCGGCGTCTCGCTCACGCCCTTCGACGCCGGCCTCGGCCGCGTGGTGAAGTTCGACAAGCCCGGCGACTTCGTCGGCAGGGCCGCGCTCGAGCAGGTCAAGGACGTCCCGCCGCGCCGCCGCCTCGTCGGCCTGGTCGCGACGGGTCGCAGGGTCCCTCGCCATGGGTTCCCTGTCACCAGTGACGGGGCCGTCGTGGGCGAGGTGACCAGCGGCGCGCCGTCGCAGACCCTCGGCAAGCCCATCGCGATGGCGTACGTGGACACTGGGATAGAAGAAGGTCTGGCCGTTGACATCCGGGGCAGCCAAGAGGGCGTGGACCTGGTTGAGCTGCCTTTCTACAGGAGGAACAAGTGAGCAGCATTCCCGACGATCTGAGCTACACCAAGGAGCACGAGTGGGTCGCCGGACTCGACGACGGCCTGACCCTGACGGTGGGCATCACGGCCTATGCCGCCGAGGCGCTGGGCGACGTGGTCTATGTGCAGCTGCCCGAGGTCGGTGCGACGTTCGAGGCCGGTGACTCGATCGGCGAGGTCGAGTCGACCAAGTCCGTGAGCGAGATCTACGCCCCTGTCTCCGGCGAGGTCGTCGAGGTCAACCAGGCCGTCGTGGACAAGCCCGACCTGGTCAACAGCGAGCCGTACGGCGAGGGCTGGATGTTCAGGGTGCGCGTGTCCGGCGACCCCGAGGACCTGCTGAGCGCGGAGGAGTACACCGCGCTCACGTCAGGCGACAACTGACACACCCGCCGGGGTCCGTCCGGGCCCCGGCATTCACCCCCCGAGAGTTGGGATGCATCAATGGCGATCAGCGTCTTCGACCTCTTCAAGATCGGTATCGGGCCGTCGAGCTCGCACACCGGCGGGCCGATGGCGGCCGCGCACCGCTTCGCCCGGGGGCTGCGCGCCGACGGGCTGCTGGAGCGGGTGGAGCGGGTGCGGGTGGT